>CAZLSV010000182.1:251-1667 GCA_964562235.1 uncultured Desulfatibacillum sp. | reverse complement strand
GGCGGCGTTCCGCAGAGAGCCCTTCCCGCCGATGGCAAGCAGGTTGATAAAGCCTTTGAACGAGCTGAGTTTCTGGCCGATCGCGACTTCGTGGAAATACTTCAGCCGGCGGCTGTCGCCGTAGACAAAACCGATGACTTCCCGGCGCTGGGCCTCGCTTAACTGTTCAAACTCGCAGCCCAGGATCATCCCGCTCGGGCCGCAGTCGCGGCGGATCACCCGGGCGGGGAGGATGAACCGGTGCCGTCCGCAGCCTTCCGCTTCCAGGGTGATGCGATCCCCGGGGATATCGAAAATCTCTTCGGTTGTCAGCCCGGCGCCGGTGGTGGAAAGATCCGTTACGGTGGCGGCCATGCAGGTGCCCGCCCCGGTCAGGCGGATGGCGATCGGTTCACGTGTTTCGTGGCGGTGGGACCGTCGCAGCTGGCGCCGTTCCCACACCACCCCCAGACAGCACAATGTCAACAGGAAGTTGAACGTGTTCCATATCGAGCAGACGAGCACCGTGTCCCAGAGCTGCGGATCGGAAACCCAGCGCCAGGCCCCGGCCAGGTAGCCCGCCACGGCCAGCAGAAACATCCCGTAGAACGGAGCGGAGAGGGGCGTCAGGGAATCCCTGCTCCGCGAGATGGTCTTCGGCGTGACCTTGAAGGTCGGCCGACGCGGGTTCAGAAAAACCGACAGCACGGCCGGGGCCAGGAAAATACTCTGAATGGTTTCAAAGATCTCCGAGAAAAACGGGTGGCGCATCCGGCCGTAGAGGTAATTGGCGACATAATACGACGCCATCACGTGGGGCACGGCATACAGCAGGATCTGGTCCAGGGAGGCGTTGTAGACCCGCATGCCGAAAAACAGGAACATGAGGGGGGAAACGAAAAAGACGACGCGGGCAAAACCGAACAGCCAGAACAGGCACGAGTTGAAGTAGCAGATGCGCTGGGTGAGCCGCAATCCCTTGCGCCGGAGGGGGTTTTTGAGAAGCAGGATCTGGGTCATGCCCTGGGCCCAGCGGCTGCGCTGCAGGATGAAATCCTCGAAGGACTCCGGCGACAGACCCATGCTCATCGGTTTGTTGAGGTAGACGCTGTTGTACCCCTTGCCGTGGAGCTCGAGCGAGGTCTCCGCGTCCTCGGTGACCGTCTCCCGGCAGACCCCCCCGATCTCCACCAGCGCGCTGCGGCGCAGCAGGGCGGCGGAGCCGCAGAAAAAAGACGAGTTCCAGAAATCCAGGCCGAGCTGCACCGCGCCGTAAAACATCTCGTTCTCGTTGGGGCTGCGGCGGTGGGTGTCGAGGTTCTTCTCGATCGGGGTCGGGTTGATGAAGAAATGCGGCGTCTGCACCAGGAAGAGTTTTTCGTCCTCCAGAAAGAAGCCGACGATGTTCCGGAGCAGGTCCTGGGTGGGGACGTGATC
>CAZLSV010000182.1:0-241 GCA_964562235.1 uncultured Desulfatibacillum sp. | reverse complement strand
GCGTTTCCGAGCAAGCCCTCGTTGATGTTGCCCGCCTTGGCGTGTTGATTGGTCTCGCGGGCGAGGTAGTTCAGCCCGAGCCGGAAGGCCATGGACTTCAGGCGCTCGACCCGCCGGCTGGCGGCCGCGGCGCGCCGCGGGTCCGGGTCGTTGAGCTTCTGCGCCGTCCCGCCGTCGTCCAGGATGTAGATGTTGAGTTTTTCCTTCGTGTTAAATTTCATCGAAGCCAACAGGTTCAAAG
>CAZLSV010000181.1:0-1777 GCA_964562235.1 uncultured Desulfatibacillum sp. | reverse complement strand
TCAGCTCGGGCCGGCGGACGCGGCGGCCTGCGAGGCGCAGCGCCTCGAACGCCTGCGGGCTCGTCACTTCATGGACGAGATGGCGGTCGATATAGAGCAGGCACGTGCCGTCCGGCTGCCGGTCGACCACGTGGTCATCGAAAATCTTGTCATAGAGCGTCTTCGGGGGGGGCTGGGCCATAGCGTGTGGATGTTCCCGGAAAAGGCGAGATGCTGGCAGGCTAGATAGCGCTGTCGCGGTCCATTCGCAAATCAGCGGGGCCGCGCGGGCCGATAAGTCGCGCTGCGGCCCGGGAAGGGGCGCCGGGGCCGCTTGCGGCCATGCGGCCGGCTAAAAAATAAGCCGGGCACGAGGCCCGGCTTTGTAAAGTCGATCTTACCCGCACTTGGTGAGATGGGCGGCGGTGGCAATTGGCCGACCGTCTCCCCAATACCGGATGCTCTGTAAACGTCCAGAAACGGGCGCAGATCACGCCGTGAAGGCGCTGAACCCTTCAATATTGCAGCTGGCGGGCCTTGGAAACCAGAAAATCGCGTAGGACCTGGACTTTCTTGGAAGTTTTCAGTTCTTCGGGGTAGACGAAGAGTATCGGCAACGAGGGCTTGCTGATCTCCGACTTGGTCAGGACGTGGACCAAGTCGGTCTCCTTCTCGGTCATGTAGTCGGGGATCATGCCGATCCCGACGCCGGCCAGGATGGCGTACTTGATGGCCACGACCGAGTTGACCCGGAAGGCGGGCACGCGCGGCTCGAGGCCTTCCCGGCCCACGGTTTCCAGCCAGGTGATGGCCGGAAGGTGCTGGGTGGGCTGGCCGCTGTAGGAGAGGATGCGGTGGCCAGCGTCGAGATCGGCCAGCGTCTCGGGCATGCCGAAGCGGCGGATGTACTGGGTGGAGGCCATCGCCCGCACCTGGGCGGTGAAGAGGGGACGGCGAATCAACTCCGGCTGGTCGGGCTCGCGGGTCCAGATCGCCACGTCGGCCTCGCGCATGGCGATGTCGATCTGCTCGTCGTCGAGGATGAGATCGATGTGGATGTCCGGGTAGAGATCCATGAATTCGCCGATCCGCTGCGCAACCCACACCGAGCCGAGGCCCACGGGAGCTGCGACGCGCAGATCGCCCGACGGCTTGGTCGTGGTGTCGCTGAGCAGGAGCTCGGCGGTTTGCAATTTGCTGATCACCTCGCTGACGGTGCTGAACAGGAGCTCGCCCTGCTCGGTGAGCACGAGGCCGCGCGCGTGGCGGTGGAACAGCGACACCTTCAAATCCCGTTCCAGCGACGAGACCTGGCGGGAGACGGCGCTCTGGCTCATGCTCAGGCTCTCGCCGGCATGGGTGAAGCTGCCCGCCGCGGCCGAGGCGTGAAAAATTCTGAGCTTGTCCCAATCCATCTTCGGCATCGCCCTGCCCATCCTTGTCATCGGGCGGCGCGACTGTAGCGATCCGGCCCGCCTGCGCAAGGTAGCCGCTCGGACCGGTTCAGCCTTGTGTCGGGACGCCGCAGACCCTAACTGTCCGTCAGTCACCGGCCTGTCGTACGCACCGAGCGGTGTGGTCCGGCGGTCCTCTCCGACGAACGCCGCTTGCGGCCACCTTTCGACCGAGGTTTGCCATGTTTCGCCCATCCCTTGCTCTTGTGGCCCTGCTCATCCTTCCCGTTGCAACCGGCCCGTCCGAGGCCGCGCCCCGCGAGGCGAAGAAGCTGTGGGAGACAGGCGGGTTCAAGAATCCGGAATCGGCGCTGTTCGACCGCGCGGCGGGCGTCGTTTATGTC
>CAZLSV010000180.1:0-2402 GCA_964562235.1 uncultured Desulfatibacillum sp. | reverse complement strand
AGTAATCCTTGAGACCGAGAGTCATTAACAGACCGGCAATCAAATATGGCACCCCCTGACGCGGCGCAGAGGCGGAGCGGGGTGCCCGCCGCGGCGCCTGTCGGTTGGATTCCGGAACTTGCCCTGTTCGACGGCCACGGCAATGATCCGGCGCTCCAAAACCCCGCCCCTGTTCGCGCTCGGGCCGAAGATGGTGCCGGTGCGTGTGACGTTTGGATCTGGCCCATTGGACGGCCGGAGTGATACCGGCCTGAAACAAGGCCCCAAGGCGCCCCCATGGCTTCCGGGAAAACCAGAAAAAAGCTTTCGAAGTCCGGCTCGCCGCCGGCCTTGGGCGGCTCCCGTGAAGCCGCTGCCCTGAACCCGGAAGCGGCCCAGCTGGAGCAGGCCCTGAAAGAATCCCGGACCTGCGCCATGGAGCTCTCGGAGGCCGGCCGGCGGGCGGAGCAACGCTACCGCGCCTTTCTCAATTTTCTGCCGGAGCCGGTTTTCGTTTTCAACCTGGACCACACGGTCTCTTATCTGAACCCCGCCTTTGAAAAAGTCTTCGGCTGGACCCTGGCCGAGCTGCAGGGGAAAATCATCCCGTTCGTGCCGGAAGAATGCAAAGCCCAGACCCGCGAGGGGCTGGGCCGGCTCTACCGGGAGAAGATCATCCACAACTTCGAGACCCAGCGCCTGACCAAAGAGGGCCGGCTGCTTGACATCATCATCGACGGGGCCATCTTCTACGACGAAAACAACCGGCCGGCGGGCCAGGTCATCACCCTGCGGGACGTGACCCGGGAAAAGCGTGCCGCGCGCATCAACCAGGCCCTCTTTCGGATTTCCCAGGCCCTTTTCCAATTCCGGACTCTCGACACCCGCCTGGAGTTCATTACGCGCGAGGTCCGGCAGCTTTTGCATGTCGAGGGCGCGATGGTGATCCTCCTGGACGAGGCGAAAAAGGAGTTTTTCTTCCGCGAGGCCGTCTTCGACAATCTGGACACCGGCCAGCGCATGAAGGAGGTCCGCTTTCCGATCGGCAGGGGCGTGGCCGGGGAGGTCTACCGGACCGGCCGGCCGCTGATCGTCAACGACACCTCGCAAAGCCCCTTTTTCAACACCCGGGTGGACGAGGAGTCCGGCTACCGCACCCGCAGCATGCTCGATGTGCCGTTGGCGACCCCGCAGCGCATGATCGGCGTGCTGTGTGCCGTGAACAAGAAGGGCGGCCCTTTCACCGAGAGCGACCTGGCGCTGCTGGGCACCATGGCCAATCTCGTGGCGCTGCCCATCGAGAACGCCGGCATCCATGAGGCGCTGGAACGCTCGCTGCAGGAGGTGAAAAGCCTCAACCGCGCCAAGGACCGTGTGATCCATCACCTCTCGCACGAACTCAAGACGCCGCTCTCGGTGCTCTCCGCCTCCCTGAACCTGCTGGCCAGGCAGCTCGTGGGCTCGACCGACGGCGGCCGGTGGGAAAAAACGCTGGAGCGCGCCCAGCGCAACCTGCTGCGGCTACTGGACATGCAGTACAAGATCGAGGACCTGGTTCAGGAGAAAGACACGGCCGCGCACCGGATGCTCTCGGTCCTGCTGGACCAGTGCGCCGATGAACTGGAGGCGCTCGCCGCCAACGAGTTCGGGGAAGAGACCCTGACGGAAAGACTCCGGCGCCGGATCGACTGGCTCTTCGGGCCACGGGAGGCGCGGCCCGAAGAGATAAACCTGGCACGGTTTGCGGACGAGTACGTCAAGCTGCTGCGCCCCAAATTCGCCCACCGCCGGCTTGCGCTGGAGATCGTTTTGGAGGATACTGCACCGATCCTCATCCCCGGCGATGTGCTGGGCAAGGTGATCGAGGGGTTGATCCGCAACGCCGTCGAGAACACCCCGGACGGCGGCGAGATCACGGTGGCGGTGCGCGCCGGGAAGACGGGGCCGGAGCTCGAAATCCGGGACAGCGGCATCGGGATCAGCGCCGAAAACCAGAAGCTTATTTCCGGGAATTTCTTCACGGCGTCCGATCCGCTGCAGTATTCGACCCGCAGCCCCTATGACTTCAAGGCGGGCGGCAAGGGGTTTGACCTGCTGCGCATGCAGATGTTTGCCGAACGCTACGGGTTCAAGATCCTCATGAACTCCACGCGCTGCCGGTTCATGGCCGCCGATTCGGACGAGTGCCCGGGGGATGTCGATGCGTGCGGACATTTGCGCGACCCCGCGGAGTGCCGGGAAACCGGAGGCACCGTCGTCACTGTATTGTTTCAGCCGACGGCCGGCGGAACGGGTGCCGAGGCATAAATCGGTTCTTTTATTGGCGGGCCATGGCGCTTGGCGTCACCTGATCGGCCAGCAAGCTTGTTCTTCGTGGGAGCGGCGTCCCCGCAGCGATCATTTCGCGGCAAGGTGCCGCTCCC
>CAZLSV010000179.1:0-2473 GCA_964562235.1 uncultured Desulfatibacillum sp. | reverse complement strand
GTCGGCCCCGACGAAAGACATTTTCGCCGTCGCGTTCCCCTCGGCGCTCCAGGCGCTGTAACAGGTCGCATCGATTTCACAGCTCGCCGCATCCCCGATGCTCTTGATTGTATTTTCCCCCTGTGCGGCCAGGGGGGAGCGAAAAAAATGGGAAACCCTCGGAACGGCGATCTCCATCTGCACCGGGTCGACCCCCGGGGGCAGTTCGATCTCCAGCGTCACCTCCTCGCCGTCGATCTGCGGCGACCAGTAGGTCCAAGCGGCATCGCCGCCTTCGCCCGCCGCCAGGTTCCGCCGGATCGATTCCATCACCTCTCCGCCGGAGACTTCGTAGGCAGCCTCCGCCCCCTGGGCATAGAAGCGCAGCGTCGCTTCCGCAGGCATTTGACGGACCAGGATGCCCAGGCGGATTCCGGCGGCCTGCGGAGAGGTGATGCTGATGGCCGCGATCCTGCCGGCCTGCGGGGTGACCTGCCACTGCAGGAAGGCGCTTGTTCCCGACGCGTTGCCGAGTTGCGGGACCTCCCGGCCGAAGCCGATTTTATGCGGCGTGCCCGGAACGGAGACGGACTCCGCTTCGGCGGCCCTCCTCGGCTGCAGGACCGGACCGATCGAGATCGACGCCGACGCCGGAGAGACGCCGGCACGGCGCGGCTTCATGGGGGAAAGCTTTTCGCCGGCTCGAATAGGCAGCGAGAGCGATTCGGCACGGTCGGGGGCGCGCGGAGCGCGCTGCGCCCAAACGGGCAGGCTGCCGCACGCCAGCAACAGGGCCAACAGGCCAGCGACCCACCAGCGCATAAGCGATCGGAAGGAGACGATCTTTGAAGAGTGCCCCATGGAGATTACCCCGCTTCGAGAAAACAACGGCCGCCGATAATAGCGGCGCCTTTCCAAACCCGCCACACCACTATTGCAGAAAAAAAGAGTAGTCCGAGTTGCCCCTTTTGTCAATTTCCCGTTTTCTCCTTGACATTTTATTGCCATTGTTATGTGATAGACCATGCATGAACCGGCAGAGCAAGGAGAAAAGCGAACCGTAACAGCTGTTTGCATGATGTTCTGCTGGCCCGGCTCGGTTACGAAACGCTGGGATTCAGCCCCCGTTCCGGTAAAAAGCGGGGAACCAGCAGCGGAGCAAGATTGGATGCCGGTTTCCACCGGCATGACGATTTGCCGAGTTTCGGCAGATTTTCAATGTTTTCGATTTGATGATGATACGATAAACCGATGTGCGGGGCGCCCCGCCGGATGAAACGGCCCAAAAGGTTCACACCGCGAGGGCCGCGGCGGGGTGGTTTTTTTCTTTAACCGACCGATCAGCAAGGAGGCAAATCACGATGAAAAGAGCCGTTCAATGTTTGTCCGTGTGTATGGTGCTGTCGCTGGCCCTTTTTTTGGCAAAGGCCGGGGCGGCCGACAAACCGAAGGACTATCCCAATAAGCCGATCACGATCCAGGTTGGCTTCGGCGCCGGCGGAAGCAGCGACGTGGGTGTGCGCCTGCTGGCCGAATCGCTCAAGAAGGTGATCGGGCAGCCCGTTCTGGCAGAAAACAAGCCGGGCGCCGGCAGCCAGGTGATGCTGACCGACTTCAAGAACAACGCCAAGCCCGACGGGTACACGATGGCGCTGATCAACATCCCGCAGCTGCAGACCATCGTTTTTGATCCCACGCGAAAGGCCCTCTTCGCAATGAAGGATTTCCAGCCCGTCGCGAACCACGTGCAGGACCCGGGCGCTATCCTGGTCCGCAAGGAGAGCCCCTACAAGACGCTGGAGGAGCTGCTGGCCGACGTGAAGGCAAAGCCGGGGCAGATCAAGGCCTCGACAACGGGGATCGGCAGCGACGACCACCTGGCGGTGCTGGACGTTGAGCGCGTAGCAAACGTCAAATTCAACACGCTCCACCTGCAGGACACCCCGACGGCCCTGACCAGGGTCCTGGGCGGCCACACCGATGTGAACTTCGACAACATCGGCGGGTTTCTGCCTTCGGTGAAATCGGGGCTGGCCAGGATCCTCGCGGTCATGATGGACCAGCGCTACCCCGACCTGCCGGATGTCCCGACCTTCAAGGAGCGGGGCATCAACATCATCTCCTCGTCGACGCGCGGGTACGTTTTCCCGGCCGGGACCCCGATGGAGATCGTAAAGTACATGGAGCAGTCGATCAAGAAGGCGATGGAAGATCCGGAGCACATCGCGCGGATGGAGCAGGCGGGGCTCACGCTGAAGTTCATGGGCGTTGACGAGTTCGGCAAATTCCTCGACAGCCAGAACAACCGGGCGAAACAGCTCATCGAACTCTACCGGAAATGAGCCGCGTAAACTACATCGTCTGGGGGGTCCTGGCCGCGTTCGGGGCGTTCATCGTCCGCGAATCCCTGGACCACAACTACTACGGGATCGATTTCGGTCCGGGGCCCGGGTTTTTCTCCTTCTGGATGGGGCTCCTGCTGATCCTCCTCGCC
>CAZLSV010000178.1:0-2605 GCA_964562235.1 uncultured Desulfatibacillum sp. | reverse complement strand
CGCTTTCGACCGCGCATTGGGGTGCACGCAACTCGTTCCAGGCGTTCCATGATGCCCTGCACGGCGCGTTCCAGCCGCGGTGAGAAGCCGTGGAAACGCAAGCAGTTGCAGTCCAGGTCAATGAGGCACAGCGTGCCGCCGGGATTCAGGGCGGCGCTGATGTTGCGGATCATCTCGAAGCTCTGAGCGCGATAGTATTCCAGGACGAACCGGACCCATATGAAATCAAAAAGGCCGAGTTCGTCGAGCGGCTCGCGGATGTCCTTGACGCGAAATTCGAGCTCCGGCGCCTGATAGTGCGCCCGGGCGAAATCGATGCGCTGGGAGGCGATGTCCACGCCGAGGCTCTGCCCGCCGGGCTGGGCCACCCGGTTCAGGTGAAAGGTGGTCTTGCCGGATCCGCAGCCGAAATCGGCCACCCGCATTCCGGGCCCAAGTCCGGCCCAGCGGGCGTGCTCCTCCACCGTGCGGCCGTCGGTTTTGACGTCGAGGCGAATGGCTTCCTCTTCGCTTTCCATCAGGTAGTCTCGTTCGCTCATCGGCGGTTGGGCTCCATGAGAAAAATTTTAGACCAGGGCGGCTTGCTCCCACGCCGACGCGGAGCCCGGTTCGGGGCGGTCCGCCGGCCGGCGTCATCTGCCGGGTACCGCAGGCCGCCGGGCTTGTCAATGCCGGATTCGTGCCGCACCCGACGAGAGATCTGCGCCCGGCGGCGGGTTCTTCCTCGAAGCGCCGGCGGCGTTGACTCCGGCGGGGGCCATGGCCGTGCTTGTGTTTGGCTGACGCTTCTGATATGGAAATCGATCTTTGTCATCACCAAGGAGGAACCGCATCCATGACAGATGAACCCGAGACCAGCGCACCCGAGGAAAGTTTCGCCCAGCTTCTGGAGGCCTTCAGCCCCGGAGCCCGGTCCGACGTCCGCGTCGGCGAACGCGTGAAGGGCAAAGTCATATCCATTGGAAAGGACACGGTGTTTGTCGACGCCGGGATGAAAATCGACGCCGTCGTCGAGCGCAGTGAACTGCTCGACGCCGAGCAGCAGCTCACCTGCGCCGAAGGCGACGAGCTGGAGCTTTACGTAACCGCCGTCGGCGAAAACGAAATCCGCCTGTCACGGGCCCTCTCCGGAATCGGCGGGGCCGAAATCCTGCGCGAAGCCCAGCAGAAAGCCACCCCGGTGGAGGGCAAGGTCAAAGAGGTCTGCAAGGGCGGCTTCACGGTCGAAGTCATGCAGCGCCGCGCCTTCTGCCCGCAGAGCCAGATCGACCTGTCCCCGACCGAGGACCCCTCCGTGCACGTGGGCGCAACCTACCAGTTCCTGGTCACGCGCTTCGAGGACCGGGGCCGCAACATCGTGGTGTCGCGGCGCGCTCTCCTCAGCCGGGAGCTTGAAGCCGTCCGCAAGCAGTACCTGGCGACGCTGAACCCGGGCGATGTGATCGACGGCACCGTCACCCGCATCATGCCCTTTGGCGCTTTCGTGGAATTGACCCCGGGCGTGGAGGGCATGGTCCACGTTTCGGAAATCGGCTGGTCCAAGACGGCTCAGCCGGGCGATGTCCTGAAGCCCGGCGACCGCCTGCGGGTCAAAGTGCTCGGGATCGAGCCGGCAGGCGTCAAGGGTCAGCCACGGATCGGCCTCTCCATCAAGCAGCTCGAGGCCGACCCCTGGCTCAGCGTTGAGGACCAGTGCAAGGAAGGGGATGTCGTCCGCGGCAAGGTCACCCGCTGCATGCCCTTTGGGGCTTTCGTCGAGATCTTCCCGGGCATCGAGGGCATGGTTCACATCAGCGAGATGAGCTACACCCAGCGGGTGCACAAGACCGAGGACATCGTCAACCCCGGAGATCTCGTCACGGTGGCCGTCAAGGCCATGGACCTGGAGAAAAAGCGCATCTCCCTCAGCCTGCGGGACGCCGAAGGCGATCCCTGGGCCGAGGTCCTGGACCGCTTCGCCGTGGGACGGCGCGTGGAAGGGGTGGTCGAGAAAAAGGAAAAGTTCGGCTATTTTGTGCGCCTGGCGCCCGGCATCACCGGCCTTCTGCCGCTGAGCAGCATCCGCCGTTCATCGGCGGCCGCCGAGATTGAGAAAGTAAAAGAGGGCGACGCCCTCACCGTGGCCGTGGAGGAAATCAATCTCCAGCGCCGCCGCATCTCGCTCGCCCCGACCAGCGAGGGGGACGAGGGCAACTGGCAGCAGTTCAGCGCTCAGAGCACCGGCTCATCTCTGGGGGCGCTGGCCGAAAAGCTCCAGAATGCCCTGTCATCGCAAAAAAAACCGCGGCGCTGACCCACGCGACGGGCCGCGCGCCCTGTCGCGGCGGCAGTTATTGTTCAGCATCTCAAGCAGAGGCGGAGCGGGCACTGGCCCCGGCGCCGGATGGCAGGCTTCTGGAGTTTTGCCGCATTATCACCCCGGCAAATGAAACAGGTCCAACGTGAGATGACGCCAAGCGGAGCGGGGTGCTCGCCGCAGCGGGCACCCCGCTCCGCCTCTACGGGAGATGCGGGAGTTGGACACACGTAATTAACCGCCGAAGTGATATAATGACCGCGGAAACAATCAAGGTCCCGCCGCATCACCGCGTCGGCAGACTGTATG
>CAZLSV010000177.1:0-2620 GCA_964562235.1 uncultured Desulfatibacillum sp. | reverse complement strand
TTTTTCCAGTGGGAGCGGCTCCCGGCCTTCGCAGCCAGGTTTGCTTCGGCGGAGTCGGCTTTCAGCCGCGAGGATCGAAGCTGAAAAGCCGCTCCCACAAAGAACAAGCTTGCTGGCCGATAAGGGGGCGCCCAGCGCCGTGGCCCGCTAAACAGGCGGAAATTAATTCCACTTTAAACAAAGGAAAATCAAGCGATGAAACGTGCGATGCTGCTTTTGTCCTTACTGTTGGTCACGGTCGCCTGTTCCGGCGAAAAATTCGGCACCGGCACCGACAAAACGGCCCCGGTCGTCACCGTCAAGGAGGTCTATCTCAACCAGTCCCTGCGGAGTCGTCCGGTGACCCTCGAGGGCACCATCATCGGCCAGTGCGGATCGCCCGACAAGTGCTGGTTCTTCATGCAGGACGACACCGGGCGGATCTTCATCAACCTGAAGCCTGCAGGGCTCTCCCTGCCCGCCGCCATTGGAAAGAAGGTGAGGGTGACCGGGACGGTACAGGGGTCCAAGGAAGGATACCAGATCTTGGCCACGGGAGGCGAGGTGCTCTAATGGACTTTGTCAGGCTCGCCTGGTGCAACCTCATGCGGCACAAGGTCAGAAGCTTCCTCACTTTGGGGGGGATCGCCGCTTCGGTGACGGTGCTGTTTTCCATCCTGTCGTTCAACCGCGGCTTCGAGCGGGGCCTTGCGGATGAAATCCACAAGACCGGCATCCATTTCATGGTCGTGCCGGCGGGGTGCCCGCACGAGGTGGCCTCCCTGGTGCTTCACGGCGCCGTGACCCCGAAATTCATCGATGCCGGCGTCGTGGAGCGCATTAAGCACATTGCCGATATCGAACTGGTCTCCCCCATGCTGATCACCCAGCTTCCCAACGTCGAGCGGAACCGGCTCGACATGGTCTACGGGCTCGACATGTCGCACATCCCGAAGATCAAGACGGCCTGGCGGCTCGAAGGGGGAATTCCCGACGGTGAGGGCGGGATTCTGCTGGGCTCGGAAGTGGCGGCCCATGACGCTGTCCGGGTCGGGGAGATGATCCGCTACGGGGATCGCGAATTCAGGGTTTCGGGCATCATCGAAAAGACCGGCAGCCAGGACGACGCCTTTGTCTACATGCCCGTCACGGCCCTCCAGACGATCCTGGAGAAAACCGGGGGGCTGACGGCGGTCGGGGTCAAGGTTTCGCGGTCGGAGCGCCTGGATGAGATCACCGGGGAGCTCGCCGCGACGGTGCCCGGCATCCAGATCGTGACCATGAACGAGGTCATGCGCAGCCTGGCGAGCCTTGCCAATTCCGCCAAGGTGATGAACCTCTCCATCGCGGTCATCGCCGTGATCATCAGCGCCGTGGGGGTGATGAACTCGATCCTCATGGCCATTTTCGAGCGAACCCAGGAAATCGGAATGATGCGGGCCGTCGGCGCTTCCCGGGCGGACATTTTCAGGATCATCATAAAGGAGACGATCCTGCTGACCGGAGCGGGTGGGGTGAGCGGCATAATGCTGGCGACGCTGCTGGCCGGCCTGATCGAGGGATTTGTGCGAAAGGTCATGCCCTACGTGCCGTCCGGAGAGATCATCCGCTTTGAGCCGCTGCTGGCCGCGGGCTGCATCGTCTTCACCCTGGTGGTCGGCATGGCGGCCGGCGGCTACCCTTCCTGGAAGGCATCGACCATCAACCCCATCGAGGCGATCAGAGGATGATTGAACTTAGAGATATCACCAAAAATTACAGGAGAGGGGCGGAAGAGGTCCATGCCCTTTCGGGCATCGACCTTTCCATCTCCGGCGGAGACTTCGTCTCGATCGTGGGGCCCTCCGGCTCGGGCAAGACCACCCTGCTGCAGATCCTGGGCTGTCTCGACAAGCCGACGGGCGGCAGGATGACCATTGATGGGGAGACGGTCGGGGATCTGCCCGAATCGGCGCTCGTCAGGCTCCGCCGGAAAAAAATAGGCTTCGTGTTCCAGCAGTTTCATCTGATCCCCGGCCTGAACGTCTTCGACAACGTCACGCTGCCCCTGCTCTTCAGCCGCAGCGCCCTCGACCGGGAGAAGATCATGTCGCTGATCGAGATGATCGGCCTGGGCCGCCGGGTGGACCACCACCCGAACCAGCTCAGCGGCGGAGAGATGCAGCGGGTGGCCATTGCCAGGGCCATGGTGAACGACCCGGAGGTCCTCTTCGCCGACGAGCCCACCGGCAACCTCGACACAGCCAACAGCGAGAAGATTTTTTCCCTTCTCGAATCCCTTCACGCCAAAGGGCTTTCCATTGTCCTGGTCACCCACAACCCCGAGCTTGCCAACCGCGCCGAGCGGGTCATTGAGCTGAAGGACGGCAGGATCGTGCAACAGCGGCCTGGCCAGGTGCCTCATCCTGCCGGCTGAAAGAAAGAGGTGAAAGGTTCGGCCCGTCTCGGAGAGCGCTTATCGGCGATTAACCGGATGGAATAGTTTTTTCGCTTTTTATCTTGAAAAGGCTTGACAGCTACCACTTAGTAGGATAGCCATAGTCCCAGCCTAATCTCGGAAACCGCGAGAGCGGGGGACCCAATTTCTTGGGGCGAATCGCCATCCGGCGAGGGGTAACCTTATCGGCCCTAGCCCTTCAGC
>CAZLSV010000176.1:1672-2640 GCA_964562235.1 uncultured Desulfatibacillum sp. | reverse complement strand
GGCGGGGGTCTGGCTCTGGACCGCGGCCGCCTTCAGCGCCGCCTTCGCCCTGAGCCTTCTTGCCATCCTCCTGCCGCTGCGCTTCGGGCTCCGCCGGCTCTCCCGCATGCCGATATGAGGGCCTGCCGCAGGCCGCTTCAAAGCGGCCCTATCTGCAATTTGCGGCTCTTGCCGTCATGTTGCGTCGCTTTTTAACGGCATGCCTTGCAATCGACACGACCTTAACCCGGGCATTTCATGAAATGTCAGGGTTAAACCGTCCCCGTGTCTGCCACCACACCGCCAGGCCCAGCGGAACCACTGCCATAAGAGCCGCTGTCAACGACATGATTCCGTAGCCGCCAACCGCATAAACCATCCCGCTTCCGATCTGGCTGCCACCCGAACACAGGTTCAACAGGAGGTCGTTGAATCCCTGGGCCTTTGTCCTTTCCATGGGCGAAAGCTGGTCTGCCAGCAGCGTGGAGCCGGCCACGTACGCAAAGTTCCAGCCCAGCCCCAAGATAAAGAGGGCGATCGTCAGCGGCATGAGACCGACGGAAGGCGCTGCCATGGCACAGGCAATGATCAGGACCGTGGAGCCCGCGATGATCGTCCGGCCTCGACCCCATCGGTCCGTTATTCTTCCGGAAATGACGGAGAAGGCATACATTCCGAAGGTGTGGGCGGAAATCACCAGCGAGACTGCGGTCAGAGCATGTTGGTGGTCTTTCATGTGAACCGAGGTGATCGACATCGGGACCACCATCACCATTTGAGCAAAGGCCATGGTGACCATGGCCACGACCACCCCCGGCCGGCGAACGATCTCCGAGAGGGGGCGGGTTGCCTGCCGGGGTATCAGCTCCGGATGGATACGAGCGAGCTCCCGTCCGATATCGCGGGGCTCCGGCCGCAATCCTCCGAAGATCAAAACCGCCGCCATGACCAGGACGAATACCGCCAGCACGTACCAGTAGAAGAGGGTC
>CAZLSV010000176.1:0-1662 GCA_964562235.1 uncultured Desulfatibacillum sp. | reverse complement strand
CATGTAAGCCCCCGACAGTTCCGGGTAGCCGGCGCACGTAGCCACCCGGCCCATGGGGCCTACCAGGAGCGGCCCGAAAATCGCGCCCACCGTGCTGCCCAGGACGACATTCGAAATCGCCTGACCGCGCTTCGACGGCAGGTGGACCTCGGCCGCCACAAAACGCCCCAGGTCCACTGCCGATCTGGCCATCCCCACCAGGACGAGTCCAAGCAGGAAGAGCGGAAAAGAACGGGCGACCACGGCGGTCACGGCGATGACCGATCCCATCGCCCCGAGGAGTTGGCCGAGGGCGATGCTCCTTCTCCGGCCGATTCGCTCCATGCCGTAGCCCCAGACAATCGCGCCGCAAGCTTGTCCTGCCACATAAAGTCCGCCGGGAACCCCGGCCATGGCCCTTTGCCCGGTCAAGTCAACTCCGATCAGCGAGTTGACGGTGAAGGCCGCGATGAAGCCGGCTGAGCTGAGGCTCTGGGAGAGGAACAGCACCGTCGTTATTTTCCTGGCAATCCGATTGAAATCCACCTTACCTCTCTTTGGGGACGGGTATAAAAATATCACTTTCTATCGATTTTGAGGCCGAGCTCTGCCGCCAGCAGCTTCCCGCGGGCCACGGCCTTACTCACGGCGGGTTGGCATATGCCCAGCTCTTTTGACAGCGCCACCGTAGTGGCACCCAGCTCTCTCACAGCCAGGTAGCAGACAGCGCTCCGCGCCCGGACCCGTTCAGGCTGCTTGCCAGGCTGACGGACCTGCTCGGCATCCATGCCGGCCGCCGCGGCCACTCGTTCTATCAGACTCGCCAAATCGATCCCCTGCGCCTTAAGCTGATAGCGCCACTCCAGCTTTTCGCGCTGTGCATCCAGCACCTCGGTTACGAACTCGCCGTCGCCGAGGATGCGTTCATCCCCCTTCTGGTGATCTCTGTTCTTGCGGCGGGCCTTGACCGTGCCCCAGCCGCCCGAGCTGCGAATCAGCCCGCCGCCCGTGAGCTCGGGCCTGCGCCCGCCAGCCATCCCGGCCTCCACGAACGATCGATACGCCTTGCGGGCGCTGGAGGTGCGAGCGCCGAAAAGGCTCAGAATCTTATCGGCTTCCTGCCAGTCGTTCGGGTGTTCCCCCATCAGTGCACCATGTCCTGAATACGGATGGGAGTCGAGCTCTTCCAAGGTCTTTACGAGCTTCGCCCGCAGCGGGTTCAGGTGGATGTAACGCGTCAGCTCCAGCAGATACGCATCCTCCTGGCAGAGGATGGATTTGTAGCGGTTGTGAAAGAGCTGCCCGATGCGCCGATGCCTGCGGTTGAAGGCGCCGACATAACCGCCCAGGACGCGCTGCATGACGGTGGTGATGGGGGTGGCGCCGGTTCGCAGCAGCAGGTGTAAATGGTTGGGGAGCAGCGCCCATGCGTAGCAGAAAGTTTGAGATTCTTTGATGACGGCGGCCAGGCGACGGACGAACTCGTCACGGTCGGCATCGTCAACAAAGATCTTCCGCCGTTCGATGCCGCGACAGATGATGTGATGCAGTGCGCCGGGGGCGTCGATGCGGGCTTTGCGTGGCATGGTGGAGAGCTATCACGGCCGGGAACATATAAAAAGTGTTATTTTCATACCCGTCCGTTCGCAGTAACAGCTGTTCATCTTGCGGGTTAAAGTCCCG
>CAZLSV010000175.1:1118-2970 GCA_964562235.1 uncultured Desulfatibacillum sp. | reverse complement strand
CGGAGCGGATGCCGGCGCCCCGTTCATCGCCGCCCCGCCCGAGCGGCCCTTCCTCGAGGAGACCCGGCGGCCCCCGGGGCGGCTGCGGATCGCGTTCTGTTCGCGCTCGCCCATCGGTGCGCCGGTCCACCCGGAAAACGAAAAGGCGGTCCTCCAGGCGGCGCTGCTGCTCGAGCGCCTGGGCCACGAGGTCGAGGAGGCCTGTCCCGAACTCGACGGAACGGCCCTGGCCCACAGCTACCTGGCCATGCTCTACGCCGAGGTGGCCGCGGACCTCGAGGAGCTCGGCCGGTTGCTGGGCCGGCCCGCGCGGCCGGGCGACGTGGAAACCGCGACCTGGACGCTCGGCCTGCTCGGCCGTTATGAGCCGGCATCCGAGCTGGCCGGGGCGCGCCGGCTGTGGGGCCGGGCCGCGCGCGCGATGGGCCGCTTCCACCGGACCTACGACCTGTACATGACCCCGACCACGGCGCAGCCCCCGGCCCGGATCGGCGAGCTCAAGGGCAAGCCCTATGAGATCGGCGCGCTCAAGGCCGTCAACCGGCTCAGGCTCGGCCGGCTGCTCCGGGCGAGCGGGATCATCGACCGGATCGCCTTTCAGAACCTGGCGCGCACCCCGTTCACCCAGCTGGCCAATTTCACCGGCCAGCCGGCCATGTCCCTGCCCCTGCACTGGACCCGCGCGGGCCTGCCCTGCGGCGTGCACTTCACGGCCCGCATCGGCGAGGAGACCACGCTCTTCCGGCTGGCGGCCCAGCTGGAAGCCGAGCGCCCCTGGTTCGACCGAAGGCCGGCCGTTGATCGTCCATTCCGAGCCGATTGACATTTTCCCCTGTGGGAGCGGCTTTCCAGCCGCGAGGATCGAGGTTGAAAGCCTCCCACACCGCCACCCTCTCCCTGCCCTCCCCCTGAGGGGGAGGGTTCGGGTGGGGGTTGCGCGACGTGTGTGGCTGCGTTTATCTAACGATGTACTTGGTCAAAGGGGCCGATGGCAAGCCCTTCGCCGAAAAGAGCCCGGCGGCCGGATGCCGCGGTTTCCCCTCTGACAAAAGCAGGGGAGGGTCGCACGTTACGGCGTTCGGTTCAGCAAAGGCAGAGCGGGCTGCACGAAGCAGCCCCCAGTTAAACAATGGCAGAGAGGCCTGCACGAAACAGCCCACCTTTCAGCAAAGAAAGAGCGGGTTGCACGAAACGGCCCCTCCTTTGAAAAAAGGGCCCCCCACACCTCCCCCTTTGAAAAAAGGGGCCGGGGGGATTTTCCGCAAGAGAACTCAACCCGTGGCGCCGGTTTAGGCCGGGAAGGAGGGTGAACCATGTACAAGTACATTCTTGTCCCCCTGGACGGGTCCCTCAGGGCCGAGAAAATTCTGGCGCATGCGGCGGAGATGGCGCTCAAGCACGGCGCGAAGGTCCTTCTGCTGCAGGTGGTGGAGCCGATCGTGACGGTGAGCAGCGCGGAGGTCTACATCCCCGGCGACGACTCCTTGACCGCCAAGCTGGAGCAGGCGCGCGTTTACCTCGACGGCGTCAAGGCGCGGCTGAAGAAAAAGGGGATCGAGGCGACCGCGCGCGTGGTCAGCAGCGGAATCGTCGAAGCCATCTGCGAGACGGCCGAGGCCGAGAAGGTGGATTTGATCGCCATGGCGAGCCACGGCCGCACGGGGGCCGCGCGCGTGTTCTACGGCAGCGTCGCCGCGGGCGTCCTGCACCGGGTCGATCGCCCGCTGCTCATCATCCGCGCGCAGGCGGACTGACACGCGCAGGCGGCGATCCTCCTTGACCCCGCCGGGGGGCGATCCCGCGTTCCCGGGCCTGGAGCCGTCCGATGAGGCTTTGTCGCGTCCGGCCGGCG
>CAZLSV010000175.1:0-1108 GCA_964562235.1 uncultured Desulfatibacillum sp. | reverse complement strand
TCTTTCAGGAAGGCGCAGGCAGAGCACCGCGGCCAGCAGCGGAACGACCGGCAGCCAGAAGAGGACGGTCTGGATGGAGTAGAGGTCGGCCAGCTTGCCGATGATGGGGCTCAGCACCCCGCCGATGCCCAGGGCGAGCCCCATCATGAGGCTCGACACCATGGAGCGCCCCCGGGGGGCCAGCTGCTGGCCCAGCACCACCCCGAGCGGCAGGGTGGCCATCGAGAAGAAGCCGGTCAAAAAAGAGCAGGGGTAGACCCAGTCCTCGCGCAGGTAAAGGGAGAGCAGCAGCGCGGGGGCGGTCAAAAAGTGGCTCAGGACGAAGATCGGCCGATAGCGGACGCGGTCCGCCAGACTGCCGGCGACCAGGCCGCTGATGGCCCCGGCCAGCGTGAAAAGGGCCGTGACGACCCCGATCGAGACCAGCGAGTACCCCTCCCGGGAGTAGAGGACGGGGAAGAAGGTGATGAAGGTCTGGCTGACGAACGCGCGCAGCACCATCACCAGCCAGAGCATGGCAACCGATTTCCAGGCCCCGCCCAAAGCCTCCTTGAGCGACCCCAGGAACCCGTGCCCGGCCAGCCCTTCGCCCTCCGGCCGCGGCACCAGCTTGAAGAGCACCACCATCAGGGGCAGGCCGATGGCCATGGAGAGCACCGTGCCGCTCAGGCCGTAGGCGTGGACCAGGGTCGTGATGAGGATCGGGCCGGCCGCGAAGGCGAGTGTGCCGCCCGCGTTGAAGATGGACATGCAGAAGCTGAAATGCCGTCCGGCGTAGGTGGAGATCATCCCGGCCACCGGCGGGTGAAACAGGGACTGGCCGATGGATCCCATGGCGATGAAAAGGGTCAGGACCAGAAAGCTCGGCGCCACCCCCGCCAGCGGGATGAAAACGATCGACAGGATCGGCCCCCCGAGGATGAAAAGCCGCGTGCGGTAGTGGTCGGCCAGGTAGCCGGCGATCGGCTGGACGATGAACATCAGGAAGCGGTTGACCCCGGCCAGCAGCCCCACCTGGGTCATGGAGAGCGCAAACACGTCCGCGAAGACCGGCAGGAGCGGGCTGACGAAAGAGCCATAGAAATCGCCCGTGAAGTGGATCAGCGTG
>CAZLSV010000174.1:0-2980 GCA_964562235.1 uncultured Desulfatibacillum sp. | reverse complement strand
GCGGGCACCCTGGAGGATATCGCGCAGCGGGGCGAGCTGCGGGTGGCCTGCCAGACCCAGGGCCCGCCCTTCAGCTTCATCGACAAGAACGGCAAGCGGGCCGGCAGCTCCATCGAGCTTTGCGAGATGCTGGCCAAGGACATGGGGGTCAAGGTGACCTTCCTGGATTTTGACTGGGACGGGCTGATTCCGGCGCTGCTGTCCAAAAAGGCCGACATCCTGGCGGCCGACATGACCCCCACGATCAAGCGGGCCATGAAGATCGGCTTCTCCAAGCCCTTCATGTACACGGGCAGTGTCGTCTTTGTGAAGGCCGACAGCCCGATCAAGACCGTCGCTGATGCCAAGAAAGCGGGGCTGAAGGCAGCCGTGCTGCTCGGCTCGACCGGCGAGGGTGTGGCCAAGAAGGCCTTCCCCCAGGCGGAGCTCAAATCCTACAAGGG
The DNA here is from genome assembly GCA_964562235.1 of uncultured Desulfatibacillum sp. Taxonomy (GTDB): domain Bacteria; phylum Desulfobacterota; class Desulfobacteria; order Desulfobacterales; family SpSt-501; genus SpSt-501. The sequence goes on along the minus strand of CAZLSV010000174.1, from coordinate 2,537 downwards.
CGGCGGGCCCCTGTTGCTCGACGCGGTGATCCAGGGCCAGGCGGATTTCGGAGTGAACGATTCCTCGGCCGTGGTGGGCGGGCTGGCGAATTACCCGCCGAACAGCATGCGCATCCTGCCGGACTTGCTCTCCAAGGAGCCCTTGGCCTTCGCGGTGCGCTACGACTCGCAGGATCTGCTGGAGCTGGTGAATCTGTTTTTCCTCAATGCCGGGCTCGACGGCCGGCTGGAGCAGAACCTGAACTACTGGGTCAACACGCTGGACTGGAAGAAAGACCACTGATGAAGCCGCCCGCGGCTTCATGATTAAACGATGGGCCGCCTGTCGGGCGGCCCATGGTTTAAAGGCGATGCGCCGTGCTCGAGACTTTTAATTTCAGAGTCATCTTTGAATACATGCCGCTCTTTCTGAGCTGCTTTTTCGCCACGTTGTGGCTCTCGGGGGCCGGCCTGACAGGCGCGCTCGGCATGGGCATCCTCGCCTGCGGCATGCGCATCGGCCGGTTCAAACTGCTTTCGCGCCTGGCGTACGTCTACATCGAGAGCGTCCGCTCGACCCCGCTGCTGGTTCAGCTTTTTTTCTTTTATTTCGGCCTGCCCTCCCTGGGGCTGCGCATGTCGGAGGCGGCCACCGGCATCCTGGCGCTGGCCCTGAACAGCGGCGCCTACATGGCGGAGATCATCCGGGCCGGGGTCCAGTCCATCCCCCACGGCCAGGTGGAGGCGGGGGTCTCATCGGGGTTGAACTACTTCCAGCGCATGCGCTGCGTGATCCTGCCCCAGGCGATCGGCGTGACGCTGCCGCCCATGCTGGGGCAGGCGATCGTGCTCGTGAAGGACTCGGCGCTGCTGTCGCTCATTTCCCTGCCGGAGCTGACCCGCGCGGGCCAGATCATGACCTCGGAGCGTTTCATGCCGGCCGAGGGGTTCCTGACCTCGGCGGCGTTTTACCTGGTGATTTATTATTTTCTCAAATGGCTGACCCACTGGTCGCAGAAGCGCCTGATCTACATGCAAGCTCAATAGGAAGGGTTCGAGGATTCCAGGGGCCAAGGGGTCGAGTGAAAACCGATAGCGGTTAACCACTGCACCCTCGAACCCTCGAACCCTTGGGCCCTTGGACCCTGTTTTATTATGTGGAGTTTTTACATAGAACAGCTGATCCACAGCCTGCCTTTCTTTTTGAAAGGTCTGTGGATGACCGTTGCCGTTTCGGGCGTGAGCCTTTTGGCCGGCACCGTCGTCGGTTTCATCTGGGGCATTGTTCGGGCCTCCGGGCTGCGGTTTGCCGGATTGCTGATCGGGGCCTGGGTGGATGTGATCCGCGGCACCCCGTTTCTGGTGCAGATCTTCATCATTTTTTTTCTTTTCCCTGAAATCGGCATCCAGCTGGAGGCATTCCCGGCGGCCGTGATCGCGCTGTCGAACCTGGCCGCCTGCTTCATCTGCGAGATCGTCTCCGCGGGCATCCAGGCGGTTCCATCGGGGCAGAGGGAGGCGGCGACCTCCACGGGGCTGAACTGGCTCCAGCAGCTGCGCCACGTGATTCTGCCCCAGTCGATGCGGGTGGTCCTGCCGCCGCTGGTTGGCCAGTATGTGCTGCTGATCAAGGACTCCTCGGTGGTCTCGGCCATCGGGGTGCTGGATGTGACCCGCGTGGGCTGGCTCACGGTGCAGCGCATCCCCCAGGGGCTGCTGGTGTTCGGTCTGGTGGCTATTTTGTATTTTGCGATCTGCTATCCGCTCATCCAACTGTCCAACCGCCTGGAGAAGCGCATGTCGGTGGGCTACACCCGGGGAAAAGAGTAGACCATGATCGAGTTCAGGGACGTCCACAAGTGGTTCGGCGAGCTGCACGTGCTGAAGGGCATCCACCTCAAGGTCGACCCGGCGGAGGTCCTGGTGGTCTGCGGTCCGTCCGGCTCGGGCAAGAGCACCCTCATCCGCTGCATCAACCGGCTGGAGCCCATTCAAAAAGGCGAGCTGATCGTCGATGCCATGAAGGTCCACGAGCCGAAGACCAACATGACCAAGCTGCGGGCGGAGATCGGTTTTGTATTCCAGCAGTTCAACCTCTACCCCCACATGACGGCGCTGCAGAACGTGACGCTGGCGCCGATCAAGGTCCGGAAGCTGGCCCGGAAAGAGGCCGAGGACCAGGGCCGCTACGTGCTGGAGAAGGTCGGCCTGGCCGACAAGCTGCACCAGTTCCCGGCCCAGCTCTCCGGCGGCCAGCAGCAGCGCGTGGCCATCGCGCGCGGGCTGTGCATGCGGCCGAAGATCATGCTCTTCGACGAGCCCACCTCGGCGCTCGACCCGGAGATGATCAACGAGGTGCTGGAGGTCATGCGCAACCTGGCGCGGGAGGGGATGACGATGATCGTGGTCACCCACGAGATGGGCTTCGCGCGCGAGGTGGCCCACCGGGTGGCCTTCATGGATTTCGGGGAGTTGATCGAAATCGCCCCGCCGGGGGAGTTCTTCGCGCAACCCAAGAGCGAACGGACCAAGCTCTTCCTGAGCAAGATCCTGACGCA
>CAZLSV010000173.1:0-3438 GCA_964562235.1 uncultured Desulfatibacillum sp. | reverse complement strand
CTTTCAGGCCCTGCGGGCTTTTTTTTTACCCTCAGGGAAAAAACGGTTTGGGTCTCGGGTGTGAATCCGCCCGCCGCGCCGGCGGCGGGTGAATTCATTTCTTTATGAACTTGGCGATGTCCGCGACGACCCACTGGCGGATGGCCTCGGCGCCGTGGATCAGCTTGGCCAGGTCGGCCTTGTCGGCCGGCTTGATTTTATACATCCAGCCCCTGCCGTAGCACTCCTCGTTGATCAGGCCGGGGGTTTCTTCCAGCTCCTCGTTGACGTCGGCCAGCTCGCCGTCGACCGGCGCGTTGACCTTGCCGAGCCATTTGCCGGACTCGACTTTCGCGAAGCGCTTGCCGGCCGCCAGCGCCTTGCCCGGCTCCGGCAGCTGCACGAAGACGATGTTACCGGCCAGCTTCTGGGCGAAGTCGTCCATCCCCATCACCAGCAAATCCCCGTCTTCCTTCACCCAATAATGGTTCTCCTCGTAGTAAAGCTCTTCGGGCATGTGGTAGCCTTCAACCTCCATGACGCTCCCTCCTGTCGCGAACCATCTCGTTGGAATTGTTATTGCCTGTCCGCCCTGTCCGGTGGCTGCCCGCCGCGTTCACGGCCAGCAGCACCGGGGCCAGAACAATGTGGAACATGCGGCTGAACGGCAGGTAGGCCACAAAGGCGCCCGTCAGTCCGGCGTGAATGTACCACAGGTACCCGTAGATGTCTTCCAGGCCGCTGACACCGTAAAAGAGCCGGCTGAGGGCGTCGCCCACGAAGGCATAGGCCGACCCAGGCGGGTACCCCGTCATCGCGATGCGCATCCCCTCGAGCACGAAACCGACCCCCACGATAGCACCCAGCAGGCCCGGGGCCAGCCGGTCCGGCCGCGGCATCACCGGCAGCTTCGCGGCCGGGCCGGCAGCAGCGCGCAGGATGGCGACGGCCGCGCCGATGAGGATCATCAGGCCGGTCGCATCGAAGAACAGGCCGTGCACCGGGTGGTTCTTGTCGAGCAACGCCCAGGGCCACTCCCTCCCCGGGGCCCAGCGGGACCCCAGCAGTGCCACAACGCCCCAGAGGAAGCGCAGAACCAGCGGCCACGCCATCAAGCCGTGGATCAGCCAGCGTGAAGGCGAGCGCCGGTAGAATTTCAACTGCAGCAGTCCCTCCCGCATAAAATTTTTTGCGATGCCAAAAATTTTAACCGAAAAAACAGTCCCGATTACCTCCCGAACAATCCAGATTATTTTTTGGAACAGGCCGTCTGCGCCGGGCAGGGCGCCGGAAAACCAGTAGGAGAGGCTTGCCGCCAAACCGGCGGCGAACACGATCAACGCCAGCAGGGTGGTCGTGTCGGCCGCTGAAAACGTGGCGGCGTGGCAGGGCATGCACAGGACGCTCTTGGCCGGCAGCACCATCGCCGCGGCGCCCACCGCGTTCTTGCGGTAGTGGCAGCGCCGGCAGGAGCTCTCGTCATCGCTCAGCCGCATGTCGTGCAACCGGCTGGGCTCGCCCTCCGGCCGCACCCAACCGATGAGGCCGCTATTCTTATCCTTGCGGGGCAGCACCTGGTTGAGATGGCAGGCGCCGCAGGCGACCAACAGGTGGGCGTCGTGGGCCACTGCCTCGCCGTGGCGCGCGTGGCACTGGCGGCAGTCGCCCGGCTTCTGGCGCGAATGCTCGTAGCGGGCCGCTTGAGGGTGGCAGGAGAGGCACGCCACATCTTGATGCGGCCGGAATCCTTCCGGCCCCATGTCGAGAACGGGAACGCCCGCGGCCTTGCCGGCCTGGACGGAAGCGCTCTCCGGCCCGTGGCAGGCAAGACACAGCGTTCTGGAATGGGCCGGCGCACCGGGCAGCTTCAGATCCCAGCTGCGGTGGCAGGCCATGCAGGCCTCGTCGGCTGCCGGCAGCGCCGGCAGGCGATCGCGGGGTTCGTGGCACCTGCCGCACTGGCCCTGGGCGGGCCGGGCGCGGTCAAAGGACCCGGGGCTGGAAAGGCGCGGCTGCGTGTGGGGGTCGTGGCAGTCGCCGCAGCGCTGGTAGTCCTGGCCGACCTTCAACGGCTGGCCGCCATGCCCCCCGGCCTCCAGCTCGGAGAGGGCCGAATCGTGGCAGCCGGTGCATTGCTCCGCGCGGAAGGAATTGCCGGAAGGACGGTTGACGCTCGCAGGATCCGGGTGCAGCGCCCCTTTGGTGACATCGCCGTGGCAGTCCAGGCACATGATCTGCCCGTGCGCCGATACATGCCAGCCGGCCTCCTCCACCCGCCAATCGGCGTGAGCGCAAACGCTCACGCCAATTAAGAGAAACAATACCATCAGGGTCAATGCAGGATTCTTCATGAACACCGGGGCTGATCTTGGGCTATTTTGAATCAAAACCATGCCTGTGAAGCGGCAATAACATGATGGATGGCATCGAAAAACGCCCGAGTTCAAGGCGCGCAAGCCCCGTGCCATGAGGCGTACTGTCAGTACGCCGCAGTGGCAACGGGGTGCAGCGCAACGCAGAAATCGGGTGTTCTACGATGCCATCCTCAGGGGATGTAGATCGCCCAGCCGAGCGCCTCCCGCGCCGCATCCGACAAAGACTCGGCGATGGTGGGGTGCGGCAGCGCCGCGCGCGCCAGGTCCTCAAGGGTGGCCTCCATCTGGATCGCCAGCGCACCCGTGCCGATGATCTCGGTGGCAAACGGCGCCACGATGTGCACGCCCAGCAACTCGCCGTATCTCTTTTCACCCACCACCTTGACCACGCCGCTGCTCACGCCCTGGATCATCGCCATGGGGCTCGCCGCGATGGCCGCGGTGCCGACGATGACCTCGTAGCCGGCTTCTTCGGCCTGGTCCTCGGTCAGCCCCACCGAGGCGGCCTGCGGGTTCGTGTAGGCCACGCGCGGCACGGTGTTGGGGTTGAAGACCCGTTGGGCGCCCAGAGCGTTTTCGGCCGCAATGATGCCCATGGCCGAAGAGCGATGGGAGAGAAAAGGCTCCTTGCCGACCGCATCGCCCACGGCCCAGATCCCGGGCACCCGGCTCGCCAGGTGCTCGTCCACGCCGAGGTCCTTCAGCCCGACCGTGTCCAGGCCCAGGTCCGCGAGTGCCGGCTGGCGGTCAAAATAGATGGCCCGGTCGAAACGGCGGGTCTCCTCCTTGCCCTTGACCGAGAGAACGGCGGACAGGCCGTCGCGCATATCCACCTGCATATTCTGGGCGGGCGCCCGATGAAGTGGCCTCCGGGATGATTAAATAGTGAATTCCATATCAAAATAAAGAGGAGTTGATTTGCATGCTGAAAATTGAAGTCAGAGACAATGAATCGATCGACGGGGTTTTGAAGCGTTTTAAGAAAGAAGTCGAAAAAGACGGAATTCTTACCGAAGAGAAAAAGCACCGCTTTTTCGAGAAACCCTCGGAAACCAGGATGAAAAAAATAGCGGCCGTCAAACGG
>CAZLSV010000172.1:0-3502 GCA_964562235.1 uncultured Desulfatibacillum sp. | reverse complement strand
ATCTGCAGCTTGTTTTCGATTTCATCGAGCAGCCCGATCGGGTCCAGCCCCTCCCGGTCCAGCTTGTTGATGAAGGTAATGATGGGGGTGTTGCGCATGCGGCAGACCTCCATCAGCTTTTCGGTCTGGACCTCCACCCCCTTGGTGCTGTCGACGACCATCAGGGCGCTGTCCACCGCGGTCAGCACCCGGTAGGTGTCTTCGGAAAAATCCTGGTGGCCGGGGGTGTCCAGGAGATTGATCTCGAGGTCCCGGTAGTTGAACTTCATCACCGAGGTGGTGACGGATATGCCCCGTTCGCGCTCGATCGCCATCCAGTCGCTGGTGGCGTGCCGGGCGGCCTTGCGGGCCTTGACCATGCCGGCCATGTGGATGGCCCCGCCGAAAAGCAGCAGCTTTTCGGTCAAGGTGGTCTTGCCCGCATCGGGGTGGCTGATGATGCCGAACGTGCGGCGCCGGCCGATCTCATTGTCGAATACGTGGTTCATGTCAGCTCTCGTTTTGAACGCATCCCGCGTGGCAGCATGGGCGCCGGCGGAAGCCTCCGGCCGCGGGGTGCGCGGCGGAAATTCGATTTCGTTCTGTCGCGGTGGCGTGATTCCCCTGGGATCAGGGCGGAGGGGCCGGCAACCGGCAAGGGGCCGAAATAGGCAACGCGGATCGCGTCTCTTGGTCAATTCGCACTGAATACACGAGAAGGGATTCCCTCACAATCTAACCATTGATATATATTTATACCCCATCGACGGATTCGCGTCAAACGGAATTGTGTAACCTTTTCGGTTGTTATGCGTTAAGCTCAGCGTGTGAACACGTTTAAGGACTTCTATAGCCGGCAGCGCCGGAAATTTTTCAGCTATCTCGTCCGGCGCTCGGGGGACTATCAGCTGGCCTGCGACGTCATGCAGGAGAGTTTTACCCGGCTTTATGAAAAATACGCGGCGGAAAACCTCACGCCGCAATTGCTGTACACCATCGGTCGCAACCTGGTTTATGATGCCCTGCGCCGGGGAAAACGCAACCCGGTGCTTTTGGAGGAAAAAAACCAGCCGATGGTCGACCCGAACCACGAGCTCATGGTGCGCGAGGAGTACCGCCGGGTCATGGCCGCCATGCAACGCCTGGAGGACGATGAAAGGGATCTTCTCGCCCTGGTGGTCAGCAGCGAGCACTCGTACCGCGAAATTGCAGAAATGACCGGCATCAGCGAGGCCAACGTCAAGGTGAAAATCCACCGTGCACGCAAAAAATTGAGAAATTTCCTCGAAACAGGTGGAACATGAACGACCCGCTCATCAGCATGTACATCGACGATGAACTCAGCCTGGACGAAAAAATCGATTTCGTTGAGGCCGTCCATGAGGACAAGGGGTTCAAGGATGTCGCCGTGGATCTCCTCCGGCAGGAAAAACTCATCCGGGCCGAGGTCGTGGAAAAAATTCCGGCGTTCAGCATCCGGGAGCATCACACCCCCTGGCATCGGAAACTGTTCAGGCCGCTGGCGGCCGCCGCGGCCGGGTTGGCCGCCGCGGCAGCCTTTTACCTTGTTTTCTTGCCGGCCCAAGAGCAGCCCCTGCGGCCCTACCGTTTCGTGATTTACCAGCCGGAGGCGCAGCGGGTGGAGCTCACCGGGAGTTTCCAGGGCTGGAAAAAGATCCCGCTTAAGAACGCCGGAAACAGCGGCTACTGGGAGGTCACCCTTGAGCTTCCGGAAGGCGACCACCGCTTCAGCTACATCATCGAGGGGAGCCGCAGACTGGCCGACCCGACCATCGCGGTCCGCGAAACCGACGACTTCGGCGGCGAGAACTCAATTCTGACGGTAAAGCTGTGACCGTGAAGTACCTGGTGATCCCGATTCTGGCGACCGTTCTGACCGTCGGGGGGTGCTCCGCCCACTACCACACGATCCGCAACGGCCAGGTCGAGGTCTACCTGGAGGCGCCCCGGGCCCGGTCGGTCTCCATCGTGGTTTCCGGAGAGGCCTTCGAGAAGGTCCCGGCCGCCCGGACCGGGTTCGGCACCTGGAAGGTCACATTGAACCGGGCCGATGAATTCAAATATTTTTACCTGGTGGACGGCGAAGTCTTCCTGCCGGAGTGCCCCTTTAAAGAAAGAGACGATTTCGGAGCCGACAACTGCGTCTTTTCACCTTAAACCCATTAACGAGGTTGCAAGCGTCATGACCCGCAGAAAATCGTTCTGGATCGCCTTCGTGTTCCTGACCGGGGTTTTCCTCACCCTCTCCGCCGCGGCCATAGCGGACGAGGTGGGCCAAAGCCTGTCCCGGCTGCCCCCTCCGGTCCAGGAGCGCGCCCGTGAAATGATTCGAGCCGGCGTCCCCACCGAGGACGCTGTTCACTTGGTGGCGGGCATGCACGCCAGCCATTTTCAAGCGGAACAGATCTTGAAAGCCCAGGCCATCGTTTTGGAGGCCCAGGAAAAGGGCCTTCCGCTGACGCCGGTCATCAACAAGGCCCTGGAGGGCATGGCCAAGCAAGTGCCTCCGGAGAGGACCTTGCAGGCCATGGAAACCGTGAAATCCCGCTACGCGTTTGCCTACATCCAGGCAAGATCGCTCGCCCGCGAAAAAGACCCTGCCGAACGCCTGGGGAACATGCTGGCCGAGAGTCTCGCGGCCGGTTTCAGCGAGCAGGACGCATCCCGGGCGGTGAAGCAGCTGAAGGAGCATTCCCTGAAGGGGGGCCCGGAGCATTTTAACCAAATCGCAGCCGCCTGCCTGGCCATGGTGCGGGACATGTCCCGGCTCGGGGTGTCCTCGAATTTATCGGCCGAGATCGTTTCCGGGGCTATCGCGAAAGGCTTGAGCACCAGCGACATTGCGAGCATGCACCAGTCCCTGCTCGCTCAGTCCCAGAGCCATTCGGCCCAAAGCCTGGCTCAGGGATTCGCGCAAGGCATGCAGCAGGGGCAGGCCTCCCACGGCATGGGCAGCCCCGGCCAAAGCGGGGCGAGTGGCTCCGGGGGCGCCGGTGGGGTCGGGGGGCCCGGCGGCGCCGGCAGCGGCGGGGGTTCGGGGGGGGCCGGCGGTCCCGGCGGCGGAGGTTCCGGGGGGGGAGGCGGCGGCAACCGGTAATCCGTTTACGGCGAATGAAGCCGATTGCGGCCGGCAGGGGTGCCGGCCGCAATTTTTTTTATTGTAACCTGTCGGGCGGCGGTGCGTTAAGACAACCAAAAGGGTGGTAACAAAATAAAGCCCGGCCGGCGGAACGTTATTTTGACAACCACTACAATTCGAGAGGCAGGGAATTTGAGAAGAGTGTTTTGAATCCAGCTAAAGAAAGGAGCACGCGCATGAAAAAGTTGATGATGATTGGATGTCTGCTGATCTCTCTGGTACTGGCGACTTCACCCGCGTATTCGAAAGGCGGCGGAGGCGGCGGTGCGGGTGGCGGCGGGGCCGGTGCGGGTGGTGGTGGCGGCAGCGGCGCAGGCGCCGGTTCGGGGGCAGGGGCCGGCGGCGGGAGCGGTGTCGGCGACG
>CAZLSV010000171.1:0-3638 GCA_964562235.1 uncultured Desulfatibacillum sp. | reverse complement strand
GACCTTGGTGGCGATGACGACTTTTTCCCGCTTCCCGCTGCGCTTGAACCATTTCCCGATGATCGTTTCGGATTCGCCGCCGCTGTGACCCGGGACCCACCGGGAGTAGACATCCGCCGTGTCGATCAGGCTGAAGCCGGCTTCGACGAACGCATCCAGCAACCTGAACGCCATGGGTTCGTCCACGGTCCAGCCGAAAACATTCCCGCCGAACGCCAACGGGTAAACTTCTATTCCGGAATTGCCGAGCTTGCGCTTTTTCATGGTTCTTTCCCTCTCACATGCTTTTGGGTCCTTGCGGGACCATTGTCTCTGGAAAAGGGCCCGGGGTTGTCTTTCGTGGAATTTCTGGTAATCCGCTCTACCCTCAGAAGCAGTGCTCCTTTTTCATGGTAAGGACATTTCTGTTTTGATGGCGCCAATACCGGATATCATCCATGAACGCCTTTACCAGGTGGATGCCGAGGCCACCGATCGGACATTTTTCAATCTCATACCGCAACTCAGGCGCTTTTGCTTCAAGCGGGTTGAACGGCTTGCCGTCATCCTCGAAGCGGATATCAAGGTCGTGCTGCGTGACGGTGAAGGTGATTTTAATTAAATGATCGGTGTGGTTGTTAAAGGCGTAGGATAGCGCGTTTGAAAAGAGCTCTTCCAATGCAAGGTTGGTTTCAAACAGACACTTTTTTGAAATAGGCAGGCTTTGCCGAATCTCCTCGATAAAAGAATTCAGCTTTTTCAGCTCCGACAGCTCGTTTTTCAAAGTGAGCGTGTATTTCTTTTTCCGCATAGAGGCCCCGTCTTTGGTTCCGTGATGGGCCTGCACCGGCTGTCTGGATAGTCACCGGCATGATCGCGTCGATCCATACCGTATCCGCACAGACAAAATGGCCCTCCTTTGCATTTCGTGGCGGGCATGGCCCGCAACCCTCGATACGGAGACACTGTTTAAGATAATCCCGATATGGCTGTTTTAAAGGGTATGCGCAAAGCCGCTTCACCCCGTGCGCATTCCCCGGGCGAGGAGGTCGCCCGGCCTCCGGCGCGGGAACTCGGCCCCGGCGCACGGGCCGTCCTCGGGCCGGCCAAAACACGCACGGCTCATCCCTTCAGCAGTTTCCGGGCCAGATCCACGCTGGAACCGGCGTCCGCGCCGTATCCGTCCGCGCCGATGTCGCGTGCGAACTTCTCGTTGACCGGCGCCCCGCCGACCATCACCTTGACCTTCTCCCGCAGCGACCGCGCCGCCAGCGCGTCGATGACTTTTTTCATCTCGGGCATGGTGGTGGTCAAGAGCGCCGACATCCCCAGGATGTCCGGCCGGTGCGCTTCGACGTTTTTGACGAAATCCTCCATCGTGATGTTGATGCCCAGGTCCACCACCTCGAACCCGACCCCGCGCAGCATGGTGGCCACCATGTTCTTGCCGATGTCGTGAAGGTCCCCGCGCACCGTGCCGAGCAGAATTTTGCCGCTCGCCGCCTTCTTCTCCTTTGCCAGGTGCGGCTCGAGCACGGCCAGGGCCTCGTTCATGGCCCGGGCGGAGAGCAGCACCTCGGGGATGAACACCGTGCCGTCCCGGAAGCGCCCGCCGATCACTTCCATGGCGGTGAGCATTCCGCGGTGGAGGATGTCATTGGCGTTCACTTCCCGATTCAAGAGTTCCTGGACATGGACCTTGATGCCGGCGTCGTCGCCGGCCAGCACATCGGCATACACGGCCTGGAACACCTCGTCGGCGACCGCCTTCGGGGTGACCCGCTCGGCCGCCGTCCTCAATTGCTCGCTGCTCAGCGGCCGCGCTGCGCCGGCCTCAAGCGGCAGCCGGCCTTCCTTCTCGACGCGCTCCCCGATGATGGCCAGCCGGTCGAAGTCGGCGTTGGGCGGCGTGGTGTCGGCGACGCTCAGGATGAGGCGCTGGCCCGGAGCCACGGCCTTGAAGAAATGGTTCAGGTAGGCGTTGAGGTCATCCACGCTGGCGGTCGCCGGGGAGAGCATGGACTGGATCAGCCCTCCCATGAGAGTCAGCTTGCCGGGTCTGCACCAGCGCTCGTAGTAGGTCTCGATCGGAAGCTTGGTCATGGGCGCGCAGCACACCGCCTCGGCCACATGCATGCCGGAGTCGGCGATGAGATCGATCAGACCCTGGTTCTCGCCGTCGCAGTGGCAGATGACAAGCTTGCCCCTGGCGGAGAGATACTCCGAAGCCTTGCGCAGCCAGGGGGTCAGCTCCTTCTGGAAATACGGCGGGTTGGTGATCATGTCGTCGTAGTTGGCCCCCCAGAGAACCACCTCGGCCGGCGATTCGGCGGTGATCTTGAGGATTTGATCGTACACCAGGCCGATGGCGTCGGCCAGACGCCGCATTTCCCGTTGGTGATCGTTGTAGTGGAAGAAGAACTCGGTGGCGTCCAGGAAGTCGCGCTGGATATGGTGAACGGGCGAGGCGGAAAAGGAGCCCATCATCACGGCCACCCCGTCCGCTCCGATACGCTGCTGCCAGGCGCGGTAGCGGTCGTAATCCGCTGTGACGGTGATGTTCTCGAAAATGTAGGCCCAGATCGCGTAGTCCTCGGGCCGTTTGATGGCGTGCTCCTGCACCCAGGTGATGGACACGCCGGCGTTGCGCATCTCCTCGTTGATCACCTCCTTGGTGCTGACCACGCCTTTGGGGGTGTGGTACTCCACCCGGGTGGCTTCCTCGTCGCCATGGCGGCTCTTTTTGACCACCAGCTGGACGTTGGGCGAGAAGCTGATCTTGTAGCCGTTCTCCTTGAGGCTGTAGAGGCCGATGCCCCGGGTCACGTTCTCCTGGGGATCGACCACCTCCAGCAGTTCCGGGATGACCTTGTGCAGCGCCCAGCCCTCGGCCCGCGCGATTTCGTCGTGGCTGCGGCCCTGGTGGCGTTTGGGCAGGGTGCCCCGGTAGGAGTTGGAATTATACCAGAGGTCGAAGCGCGGGGTGTAGGGCAGCATGTCCGGGGTCTCGCCGCGCATGGCCATGAGGATGCGTTCTTTCTGGGTCATCGGAGGAAGCGTCCTTTCTGCGGGTTTATTATTAAGGGTAGCGTAATTATATGGACACGGCGGCCCCCTCGCCCTCGAGGGGGTCGCCCTCGATTCATACTATTTCGAGACGAATAAAATGCCGTTAGCCGTTGCCCGCCCCCTTCGGCGGAGAAAGCGCAGGGGGAGTTCGGTTCAGAATTTCGGCGGCGTGATGATCAGATAGAACCGGCATGTCCGCTTATGGTTATTGACCAGCCGGTGGGGGGCGGAGCTGTCGAAATAGAGGCTGTCCCCCGCTTTCAGCTCTCTGTGGCTCTGCTGGAATTCGACCTGCAGGCCTCCCTTTAATATCACCAGGCACTCCTCGCCGCCGTGCGCCAGCGGCTCCTCCGAGGTCATGCCCCCGGGCTGAAGGGTGCCGATCATGACCCCCATTTTTTTCGTAAGCTCGCAGTGGATGATCTCGTATTCGAGACCGCCCCCCGGGAAGCTCACGCGGCGCCGCTTGGCGCGGGGGACCAGGCTGGCCTCTTCGGGCGTGGGCTCGGCAATCAGGGAGAACACCGGCACCCCTAACACTACGGCGATCTTCCGCAGCGTGGAGAGGGAAGGATCGACGCGGTCGTTCT
>CAZLSV010000170.1:0-3789 GCA_964562235.1 uncultured Desulfatibacillum sp. | reverse complement strand
CCGGCATCGAGCCGCGCCGCCAGTCGCGCGGAAAGGTCCTTGCCCTGGACCGAGGCGCCGGTGATGATGACCGCCGGGTCCGCGGCCTGGATCAGAGAGGACAGGGCGTTCGTGTAAGCGTCCGTCCGATAATCCGCCAGGGCGGGATCGTCCAAGGCCACGATCTTGTCCGGACCGAACTTTTTGATCTCCGCGGCGAGGCCGTCCACACCGGATCCGAGGACAACGGCCGTCAGCGGGCAGCCCAGCCGGTCGGCGATGCGCCGGCCCTCGCTCACGACCTCGTAGGACACCTTGCGGAACTTGCCGTCCCGCTGCTCGGTGATTGCAATCACACCTTGTGCCATATGCGTCTCCTTTTCTAGGGTCTTTTTTTCAGATCAGTTTGGCCTCATCGTGGAGGACCCGCACCAGTTCGGCGGCCAACGTTTCCGGCGTGTCGCCGGTGATCATGCGCACCGCCTTGCGCTGCGGCGGCAGCCGCAGCGCCTTGAGGGCCACCTTGCGGCCGGCGGCGCCGACCGCGCCGGGATCGACCCCCAGGTCGGCGAGGGTTTTCACTTCCAGGGGCTTTTTCTTGGCCTTCATGATGCCCGGAAGGGAAGCATATCGCGGGTCGTTCAGCCCGCGCTGGGTGGTGAAGAGTGCCGGCAGCGGGGCCTCGACCACGACGGTGCCGCCCTCGACGACCCGGTGGCAGCGGATCTTGTCTTCCAGCAACTCGGCTTTCACCACCAGGGAGATGTGCGGGATTCCCAGCATCTCCGCCACGGCCGCACCCACCTGGTAGTTGTCTTCATCCACCGCCCGCTGGCCGGCGATGATAAGCTGGTGGGGCTGGTTTTTCAGCGCAGCGGCCAGGATTTTTGCCGTGGCCAGCGCATCGCCACCCTCCGCGGCGGGGTCGTTGACGAGCAGGCCCTTGTCGGCGCCCATGGCCAGGGCCGTGCGGATGGTCTCCTGAGCCTTCGGCCCGCCCACGGACAGAATGGTGACGGTCCCTCCCTTGGCCTCCTTGATGCGCAGCGCCTCTTCGACGGCCAGTTCATCGTAGGGGTTCATGACCCACTTGATGTCGTCCTTCTTGATGGACACGCCGTCGGCGGCGATCTGAACCATCGATTCGGTATCGGGCACTTGCTTGACGAGAACTACGATGTCCATGCATGGCTCCTTTCATATTGACGTCAGCCGGTCCGCCCGTCCGCCCGTCGCCCGGAAATAATTTTCTCTGGCGACGAGCGGACCGGTGACCGGCTGACCGGTGACGGTTTTACCGGTTCGCCTTGCGGATGCCGAGCTGATCGAGCGCGATGATCCACTTGCAGATGTTGGCCGAGCCTTCGACCATGGTGTAGGTCGGAGCGTCCCGGTAGAACCGGGCCACGGGGTACTCCGTGGAATAGCCATAAGCGCCCAGGATGCGCATGGCGTAGGTGGCGCACTTGGTGACGACCTCGCCCGCGAAATATTTCGCCTGGGCCACGTCCAGGCCGTTCTCATGCCGGCCCTGGTCCTTGGCCCAGGCCGCCTTGTAGACCAGCAGGCGCGCGGCCTCGATCTCGGCCGACATCTGGCCGATCATGTCCTGGTTCATCTGGAATTCGCCGATCTTCTTGCCGAACTGCTTGCGGGTGTTGGCGTATTTGACCGCCGCGTCGAGGCAGGCCTGGGCCAGTCCCACGGCGCCGGCCGCGGCCGACAGCCGCGTCTGGTTGAGTGAGCTGAAGACGATCTTGGCCCCGTCGCCCGGCGCGCCCAGAATGTTCTCCTTGGGGATCCGGCAGTCGGAAAGAAAGACCTCGCCCGTCGGGGAGGAGTGCGAGCCCATTTTGTCCAGTTGGGAGGTCTTGACGCCGTTGAAATTCTTCGTCTCGAGCACGAAGGCGGACAATCCCTTGGATTCCTTGGAACGGTCGGTGTAGGCGTAGTAGATGAGCGCGTCGGAAATGTGGGCGTTGGAAATCCAGGTCTTGGAGCCGTTCACCAGCCAGTGGTCGCCCTTGTCCTCGGCCGTGGAACTGATGGCCATGACGTCCGAACCGGCGTCCGGTTCGGTGATGGCGAAGCCGCCGAGGTATTCGGCGCTCACCAGCTTGGGGATGTATTTCTGGCGCAGCGCCTCGCTGCCGTATTTGTATATGGTGTAGGCGCACCCCAGGGACTGCATGTTGATCTGAACCCGCAGGGAACTGGAGGCCCGTGCGATCTCCTCGCTGATGATCATGGCCGCCAGAAACCCCATGCCTTCTCCACCGTACGCTTCAGGGATCACCGCCCCGAAGAACCCCAGCTCGCCCATGGGCCTGATGGCTTCCTTGTAAGGGAAGTGGTGCTTGGCATCCCACTCGTCCGCATAGGGCGCGATTTTTTTCTCTGCGAATTCCCTGACGGCTTTCCGCAGCATTTCCATTTCTTTTGAAAGCGAAAAATCCATTTGACCTCCTACGGGATTAAGATGACGCGACACGACCTGGATGCTGGACCGGCAGACAATCCGATTTTATTTAGCCTATCTTCAAGACGGGTACAAGCCCTTTTTGCCAAGAGCCGTTTCCGGTCGTTCGGCGGCGGCAACGGTGGCGCCGGCCGGAAATAAGCGCCCGCACAGGCGCTTTAGACGTCACGGATTCCGTCGGGTCATTTTTGATTTGTATTCGGGCGCCACCTGCGATAACTGACAAACCTTCGAGGAAGACCGTCAGATTCACCTCCCGACGAAAGGACGTTCATGGGGCATCCGGACGAAACACGTTTCCGCGCGCTGGGCCTGCGCGTGCCCCCCGGCACCCGGCTGCGGCTGGCGACCACCGCCGACCCCCGTAGCGCCGAGCTCTCGGAGTTCTGCCGAAAGCTGTCCGTGTGGATGCCCCGGCTGTCTGTTCTCGAGGAGGAAGCGGCCGAACGGCGGCCCCCGTTTCTGGTTCTTCCGAACGGGATGCGCTACATGGGGGTTCCGGCCGGCACGGAGTTGGAGCCTTTCGTCGAGGCCCTGGCCGCGAGCCCAACGCGCCTGCCCGACAAGCTGGCCGAGGGCTTGAAGACGATGGAGGTCCCGGCCGCCCTGGACCTTTATATCAACTCCGCGTGCCCGCACTGCCCCACGGCCGTCCGCCGGCTCATGCCCCTGGCGGAGGCGGGCGAGCGGGTGCGGATCACCGTCATCGACGGCACCCTTTTCCCGGAGCTGGCGGAGCAACACGGCATCCGTGCCGCCCCCACCCTGCTTCTGGACGGACACTTCCGCTGGACGGGGTTGTTTGATCTGGAGGAGGTGGTGGCGCTCATGCGGTCGCGGGACCCGCTGTCGCTCGGTCCCGCCTCCCTCGAACTCATGCTGAAGGAAGGGGCCGCACGGCGGCTGGCCCAGCTGATGGCCGAACGCAACGCGTTTTTTCCGGCCCTCGTCGAGCTGCTCTGCCGCGAGCAGTGGCCGGTGCGTCTGGGCGCCATGGTGACCCTGGAGGAGCTTTACGCGCTGCGCCCGGAGCTGGCGCGCCAGGCAATCGACCCCCTCTGGGGCCGGTTTGAGGAGCTGGCCGACCCCGTCAAGGGCGACATCCTTTACGTCTTCGGTGAAATCGGGGAGCCGGCACTCATCGCCAGACTGGTCTCGCTGCTGCGGGGAGAGATATCCGCCGAGCTCCGAGACGCCGCGGAAGAAGCCTTGGCAAGGCTGAGAAATAATCGGCATAGGGGGCCGTGATGATCTCACGGCGCCCCTGCCACACCAACCGGCATGCGGGTCCGCACCGGGCGGTTCGAAAGATTGAGGTCACGCGGCGAGCC
>CAZLSV010000169.1:3209-3892 GCA_964562235.1 uncultured Desulfatibacillum sp. | reverse complement strand
GAGCATTCACCTTCACAAAGGCGCAGGTCGGGGAGAGGGCGAACTCCTCGAGATACGGGTGCCGTTCCAGGTAGCGGTTCAGGGCCGTCTCTTTTTCCGGGCCGGAAATTTCCCCGGCGCTACCCACAACCGTCACCGCCATGGCTTCGTGAAAATCGCTTTCCCGGTTGGCACTGCTGGTGATGAGCAGCGCAATCCGGCCATCGTTCTGCAGGTTGCCGAACTTGCGTGTGGTCCGGGGAGTGACGAAATACAGATGGTGCAGGTCATCGGAGCAGGCGAACGCCACCAGGCTGGCATAGGGCTGGCCGCTGTTGTGGGTCGAAAGCACGGCGAGCCGCTGGTTGCTCAGAAGCTCGCGCAGCACCTGCTGGATACCTTCCCTCGATTTCATCTCGTCACGGGCGTCTGTCGCCGGATACTCCTCGTTTTACGGCAAGCCGACCGCGATCGGCGGCAGCACTTTTTCCAGCGTCTTTCAATGTCATCGCGTTCATCCTCCTTCAACGGTCTTGCGTTGAAAGACGATAGAGCAATATAATACCCTCAATTGAAATGCAAACCGCCGAAGGGCAAGGGGGAAACCCGCGGAGAAGGAAGATCGATGAGCACGCTGATGGAACTGGCCGAGCGCGGGATTTTTCCGGACTCATTGATCCGTTTGGGGATCCGTATGCTGGACC
>CAZLSV010000169.1:0-3199 GCA_964562235.1 uncultured Desulfatibacillum sp. | reverse complement strand
CTGGACCGAGTTCGGCTGAGAACGGAAGCCCGGCCGGACATCGAAACGGAGCTGCAGGCCAAGCAGGATTTCCTTGCCCGCATGCGCCGGAGCCCCGTCGCGCTGGTGCCCGAGATGGCGAACACCCAGCACTACGAGGTGCCGCCTGAATTCTTCCAAAAGGTGCTGGGGAAAAACCTCAAGTACAGCGGGTGCCTGTGGCCGGCCGGCGTCGGCACCCTGGATGCGGCGGAGGAGGCCATGCTGCACCTTTACGGGCGTCGGGCCGAGCTGTCGGACGGGATGCAGATCCTCGAGTTGGGCTGCGGTTGGGGGTCGCTGACCCTTTGGATGGCGGCGCGCTTTCCGCAGTGCCGCATCACGGCCGTGTCCAATTCGGCCCCCCAGGGCCGGTTCATCCGCGAGACCGCGGCGGCCCGCGGCCTGCCCCATGTAAAGGTCGTGACCGCCGACATGAACGAATTTACCACCGGGCATCGTTTTGACCGGGTGGTCTCGGTGGAGATGTTCGAGCACATGCGCAACTGGCCCCTGCTGCTCGAGCGCATCCATGGCTGGCTCAAGTCCGACGGCAGGCTTTTCATCCACATCTTCACCCACCGCCGCTACGCCTACCCTTTTGACACGCAGGGAGCGGACAATTGGATGGGCCGCTATTTCTTTTCAGGCGGCATGATGCCTTCCGACGACCTGCTCCTGTATTGCCAAGACCACATGGCGGTCGAAAAGCACTGGCGCGTGGATGGCCGACACTACCGGAAAACCGCGGAAGCCTGGCTGGCCAACATGGACACCCGCAAGGACGAGATCATGCCGGTGATGGTGCAGGTGTACGGCGAAAGCGCAGCTGCCCGCTGGTTCCAGCGCTGGCGCATTTTCTTCATGGCCTGCGCCGAGCTGTGGGGCTTCCGTCGCGGGCAGGAGTGGCTGGTGTCGCACTACCTTTTGCGCCGCCGGTGAAGGCTCAGCGCCGGGTGGCAGCCGGTACCGCGGATTTCGGGCGGCGGTCTCACGGGGCGGCGGCCGCCAGCGCCGGCAGGATGGGCTCTTTGCGGCACATGGGCTTCGTCATCAGGATCTGCACGTCCCCAAGGTAGCGTTCCGCGAAGCCTCCCTCGCAGTAGCACAGATAAAATTCCCACATGCGGATAAAGGCGTCCGGGAAGCCGAGATGCCTGACCCGATCGATGTTGTGAAAGAAATTTTCCCGCCACAGTCTCAAGGTCCTGGCATAGTGCGCCGTGATGTCCTCCAGGTGGAAAATTCTCAAATCGGTCGCCTGAGCCACCGCTTCGGAAATGGCGGTTATGGACGGAATGCAGCTGCCGGGGAAAATGTAGCGTTTGATGAAATCCACGTTGTGCTTGTGCCAGTCGAAGACCTGGTCGCGGATCGTGATGGCCTGCAGCAGCAGCATGCCCTCGGGCTTCAGGCGTTCGCTGCAGGCCCGGAAAAATTCATCCAGGAAGTGATGCCCCACCGCCTCGATCATCTCGATCGAGACCAGCTTGTCGAAGGTCCCGGTGAGGTCGCGGTAATCCTGCTTGAGCAGGGTGATGCGGTCGCTAAGCCCGGCGGCGGCAAAACGCTGCTGCGCCATTTCGTGCTGCCGGTCGGAGATGGTCGTGGTGGTCACCCGGCAGCCGTAATTCGTCGCGGCGTGGATGGCAAACCCGCCCCAGCCCGTTCCGATCTCAAGCACGTGGTCGGCGGCCGAAAGGTCGAGCTTGCGGCAAATGCGATCGTATTTGGCGATGGAGGCCTCCCGCAGGCTTGCCTCCGGCCGCTCGAAGACGCCGCAGGAGTAGGTCATGGTGTCGTCCAGGAAGAGCTCGTAAAACTCGTTTCCCAGATCATAGTGGGCGACGATGTTGCGCCGACTGCCCTCCCGGGTGTTCTTGTTCATTGCATGCACGACTTTCAAGGCCTGGGCCATGACCCGGGCGACACCCTTGTCCATGCCGCTGAACACCTCGGGGTGCAGGGCGAAGATGCGAATCACGGCGGTGAGATCATCCGCGGACCAGAACCCCGACATGTAGGCTTCGCCGGATCCGACGGTGCCCCCAAACAGGCAGTCGCCGTAAAACCGCTGGTGGTGCACGGTGATGGTGGCTTCCAGCGGATGCCGCTCCGAGGTGCGGCCGAAAGCGTAGCGCTCGCTGCCGTCCACGAGGTTCAGCCGGCCGCGTTCGAGCCCGGCGAGAACCTTGAACAGGATCCCGCGCGCAAAGCGGTCGAGCGACCGGGCTTTCAATGCCTCCAGCCGGGGCGCTTCCGAAGGGATGATGTGCTCCGTCATGGCTGCTGCCTTTCCGCTATGGGGGGGCGTTTGGGGGGATGGTTGAAAAAAGGAGCCCCCTTCAGCTTCAGCCGGGCGGCCTGCCAATAAATCATGGCGACCACCTTGACCGTCATCAAAGGGTATTGAACCAGCACCCGCGTGAGGCTGCTGCGGGTGATGCCGCGGCGCCGAACATCTAAACTGGCGTCGAAGAGCCTTCTCCCGTTCTGGTAATCGATCATGTGAACGTTCAGCGCCTCGCCGGGCTCCCTGAAGCGCCAGTCGTACTGGATGTCCATGTCGATGAAGGGCGACACGTGGAAGGCCTTGGCGAACCGGTGGCGGCGCCAGTCCGGCAGAGGGTGCTGATTTTCCGACGGGTCCAGCACATAGGTGTGCACCTCCCCCCACGGCGTGTTGTGGATCTCAACGACGATGGTCTCCACCCGAGTGTCCGATGCATCCCAGCAATAGTAGAAGCTTGCCGGGTTGAGGCAGTAGCCGAAATAGCGCATGTGGCAAAGCACCCGGATGGGGCCGGCCGGCCGGCGGCCGGTCTTGGCCAGCACCCGGTCGCGCACCGCCTGCTCGAGGGGGATTCCCGGGTCGCCGAAGTGGTCTTTCCGGCGGAACCAGGCGGCATTGGGCCGGTCGCAGGACCACCGCGGGTGGAGGGCAAAGACCTGCTGCAGCTCGGATAAGTCCAGGTACATCATGAAGAGGCGGTACCGGAATTCGTTGTGCACCGGAAAAAACCGGCGGTGTCGGATGAAGCCTTCGTAGATGCAGCTTTTCATCAGCAGCGGGAGGTTCGTGTTGGGTGTTTGGTTTTTGGGTGCTTAGCGGACCATGGCACTGGCGCCACCTTATCGCCCGTCAAGCTTGTTCTTTGTGGGAGAGGCTTTCAGCCTCGAT
>CAZLSV010000168.1:0-4083 GCA_964562235.1 uncultured Desulfatibacillum sp. | reverse complement strand
CCATCAGGCCGTGGAGCAGTTGATGCGGCTGGAGCGCCCGGTGGATCTCGTCATTCTCGATCTGATCATGCCGGGCATGGACGGCGGCAAGACCTTCGACCGGATCCGGCAGATCCGGCCCGATCTGCCGGTGGTTCTCGCCAGCGGCTACGCCTTGGACGGCCAGGCGGCTGAAATCATGAAGCGCGGGTGCAGCGGTTTCATCCAGAAGCCTTTCAACCTCTCCGAAATTTCGCGCAAAGTGCACACTTCGTTGAAGCGCCACAAGCCGGAAGAGTGACTCGGGCGGTTTGGGCGCTCTTCTCAATCCGGCCCGGCCCCGGGTTTCTGCCTTTTTCATCGCGAATGGCCCCTCTTTTCGCACAGAAAGACTCCTCCTTTGCCTGCCGTTTCCGTGATTGACAGAATGGGTTTGTTGCGTTAACCTCTTGCCCTTTCAAGATTAACAAGGACCCCTCACCGATGAAGGCCCAGATTTTAAAAAGGCTGCGCGACGCTGAAGGTTTTGTTTCCGGTGGGGATCTCTGTTTCGAGCTGGGGATCTCGCGCGTGGCGGTCTGGAAGCACATCCAGAAACTCCAGGAGCTGGGATACGAGATCGAGTCCGGCGCCCGGGGCTACCGGCTGCGCTCATCCCCGGACAGCCTCCACCCCTGGGAGTTCGGGCCCCGCGAAGGGTGCACGGTCTACCGGGAGGAGGTCTCCTCCACCATGGACCTGGCCAAAGAGCTGGCGCGCAAGGGCTGCCCGGCCTTCACCACCGTGGTCGCCGGCCGGCAGGCGCAGGGCCGCGGGCGGCTGCGTCGGGTCTGGAGCTCGGAGGAGGGGGGGCTTTACTTCACGGTGGTGCTGCGGCCGCGTCTGCCGGTCCTGTGGAGTTCGCGGGTGAATTTTCTGGCCTCCTTCACGCTGGCCTCCATCCTGCGGCAGGGGTATGGCGTCGAGGCCGGACTGAAATGGCCGAACGACATCCTGGTCGAGGGCCGCAAGCTCTGCGGCCTGCTCTCGGAGATGGAGAGCGAGGGCGAGCAGGTCAACTTCATCAACATCGGGATCGGGCTCAACGTCAACAACGACCCACCGGCGGTGCAGCCGCCGGCCGTCTCCCTCAAGGCCCTGCTGGGCCGCGAAGTCCCGCGGCGGGAGATCCTCTCCCGGTTCCTGGACGCCCTGGAGCAGGGCATCGCCGCCGAACCCTGGGAACGGGTGATCGGCGACTGGAAAAGGTTTTCGGTGACGCTCGACCGGCCGGTGCGCATCATCACCACGAAGGCGGAGACCCGCGGGGTCGCCGTGGATGTGGATGAAAACGGAGCGCTGCTGCTGCGGCAGCCGGACGGGACGACGACCACCGTTTTACACGGCGACTGTTTCTTTCAGGCATGAAAGCATCAAGATGGCGAAGGGGTTAGGATTAACGGGCTATGGCGGAGGATCGGAAATGACCGGCCGGGTGGATGGGAAAAGGGCCGCGGGCTCAGGCCAGGGGCCGGCGGCGGCGCCGCTGCGTCCGATGATCCACGCCGCGCTCTTCGCGGCCCTGACCGCTGTCGGCGCCTATCTGTTCGTCCCCATCGGCCCGGTGCCGATCGTGTTGCAGAACATGTTCGTCTTCCTGGCCGGGCTGTTGCTCGGCCGCCGCTGGGGGCTCGCCAGTGTTTCCCTCTATCTGCTGGCGGGGGTCTGCGGGCTGCCGGTTTTCGCGGGCGGCACGGGCGGGATCGGGCGGATCGCGGGTCCGACGGGCGGTTTTCTGCTGGGGTACCTGCCGGTGGTCTTTCTGGTCGGGTGGATCGCGGAGCGCAAGCCGGGTCGCATGCTCTGGGATGTAGCGGCGATGCTGATCGGCGCCGCCGTCCTGTATGCCTGCGGGGTTCCGTGGCTCGCGATGGTGACCGGCATGCCGCTCGCAAAAGCCGTCGCGGCCGGGATGCTCCCCTTTTTGCCGGGGGATGGAATCAAGATCGCCGCCGCGGCGCTCATCGCCCGATCGGTCCGCCCAGTCATGCGGCGGAACGGATCCTATTGAATCGTCTCGAAACACTTCAGACGAAAGGCGACCCCCTCACCCTGCCCTTTCCCAGAACTGGGGGAGAGGGCAGGGTGAGGGGGCGTCGGTGTCCATACAATTATGCAGCATTAATTTAGAGGAAACCGGCCATGCCGGCGATCGTTCAAATCGAAAACCTGGTCCACCGATTCGCCGACGGCACCGTCGGCCTCGACGGTGTCTCGCTGGAGGTGGCGGAAGGCGCTTTCGTCCTCCTGGCCGGCGCCAACGGATCGGGCAAGACCACGCTCCTGCGGCACCTCAACGGCCTGCTGCACCCGACCTCCGGCAGCGTGCGGGTGGGGGGAGTTGCGGTGTCGGATGACCTGCTGCGGGCCCGCACCCTGGTGGGGATGGTGTTCCAGGATGCCGACAGCCAGATCGTCGGGGAGACCGTTTACGACGACGTGGCCTTCGGGCCGGAGAACCTCAAGCTCGGCCGCGCCGAGATCGACCGGCGCGTGCAGGAGGCGCTGGCGGCAACGGGGCTGGTGCACCTGGCGCAGAAGCGCCCCCATCTGCTCTCGGGCGGGGAAAAGCGGCGGCTGACGATCGCCGGGGTCCTGGCCATGCAGCCGCGGGTGATCGTCTTCGACGAACCCTTTTCCAACCTGGATTACCCCGGGGTCCGGCAGGTGCTCGAGCAGATTCTATCCTTGCAGCGCGCGGGCCGCACCATTCTGCTGACCACCCACGATCTTGAAAAGGTGCTGGCCCACGCCGACCGGCTCGTGTTCATGGCCGGCGGGAAGATCGAATGCGAAGGCGATCCCCGGGCACTGGCGGCCGGAGCCGAAGCCTACGGTGTGAAACGCCCGTGCACGGACGGACGCGGCCTGGAGGGGTTGTCATGGCTGAGCTGACGGGGTTTCACTACCGCCCCGGGTCCTCCGGGCTGCACCGGCTGGATGTGCGCGTGAAGCTGGCGCTGCTGGCGCTCTTCTCGGCGGCCGGCCTGCACTTGAGCGGTGCCGGGCTGGTACTGCTCGGCCTGCCGCTGCTGACGGCTGTTTTGACATCCCGCGCAGCGCCGGCGCTCCACTCCCGGGAGCTGCGGTGGCTGGGGCTTCTGCTGGCCCTGGTGTTCATCGCCCGGGCGGTTTCAACCGAAGGCACCCCCGTGCTCGCCCTGGGCCCGGTCGCGGCCAGCCGTGAAGGCCTGACCGACGGGTTCCAGGTCTGCCTGCGGCTTTTTTTCGTCTTTCTGATGGGCGCGATCTTCGTCGCAACGACCCGGCCCAACGAGGTCAAGGCCGGCGTGAAGTGGTTCCTGGGCCCGCTGCCCTTCGTGCCCGCCGAGCGCACCGCCACCATGCTGGGCCTGATCGTGCGCTTCATTCCTTTGATCTTCGAGGAGGCCGCCCGCACGACGGATGCCCAGCGCGCACGCGCGGTGGAGAACCGCCGCAACCCCGTTTACCGCCTGGTGCGGTTCGGCGTTCCTCTGCTGCGCAGGGTTTTCGAGGCCTCCGACCGGCTGGCGCTGGCCATGGAGGCGCGCGGCTACAACGAGATGCGAACCGGTTTCGAGCTCAGGGCCGGCCGCAGGGACTGGGCGGCGCTTGCCGCGGGCGGCGGATGGCTGGTTCTGATGGTGGCCGTTTAGGCGGGGCGCCTGATGTTTTTCATTGACAAAATGCGGGAGAGTCAATATAAAAAGCCGTTTCAAAGCCGGGCCGTTAACTCAGGCGGTAGAGTATCTGCCTTTTAAGCAGAGAGTCGCTGGTTCGAGTCCAGCACGGCCCACCAGCTCAACAAAGATAAATTACGTCCCCATCGTCTAGCCCGGTCCAGGACACCGGCCTTTCACGTCGGCAACAGGGGTTCGAATCCCCTTGGGGACGCCAATAAAATTAAAAAGGGCTTAGATGGTTTTCTAAGCCCTTTTTAATTTACGTGAAAACCATTTTCCCACCCCGTTTCTTACCAGTAGCCCCAAAAAGGCCCGGAGGGGAATTCCCCTCCGGGCCTCTATTTGTGGTGCGCCCAGCATGGGCGCTGTCTTGGAGGTGCAAGTCCTCTCGTCATCAGGC
>CAZLSV010000167.1:0-4216 GCA_964562235.1 uncultured Desulfatibacillum sp. | reverse complement strand
TTGTTGATCCGGAGCGGGATGCCTCCGGAAGCCTCATACAGCAGCCCGACGGCCTCGCGGGTGAAGATACCGCGGGTCGCTCCGGCGTTCTTGAGCCGGAAGAGCACGTAGCGCAGGGTGTTCTGCCAATCGAGCGGCGGCAGGTTGTACTTCACTGCGATCCGCTCCTTGAGCGGCTGAAGCTCGGATATGTTCCGCAGCAGCGGCGGTTGTCCCAGCAGGATCAGGGTGAGGAGAAAGTCGTCTTCGGTCTGGAAGTTGAGCAGCATCCGCAGCTCGTCGAGGGTCGCCCGGTTGCCGATGACGTGAGCCTCGTCGATCGCCAGGACCGTGTAGCGCCCGGCTGAAAGGCCGGCTGTGAGAATCTTCTGAAGCTGATCCAGCATCAGGGTCTTGGAGCCGTTTTCAGCCGTCCCGCCGAGCTTCAGCACGATGGCCTTCAGCAGCTCCTCGGGCTGCAGGGCGGGGTTTGAAATCATGCTAAACTGCACCCGGTCCTTGTTCAGGTAGTCGGCCAAGGCCTTGGTGACCGTCGTCTTGCCGGAGCCGACCTCGCCCGTCAGCATCGCCACCCCTTTGCGATTCTCGATCACGTAGAGCAGGCGCCGCAGCGCCTCCTCGTGCTGCGGCGACCGGAAAAACGCGTTCCGCGACGGCACGTTCGCAAAAGGTGTCTGTTGGAGTCCCCAGTGTTCCAAGTACATGTCGATACCATCGTCCCGGGAGGCCTGCGGCCCCCTTTACATTATGGGTTCCTTCACCGTGTCGCAGCCGGCTTCCGGTTCAACGCGCGCGGTCGTCTGGCCCTGGCCCTGCATGATTTCCTTTATCTCCTTTTCCGAAACGCTCCTGACAATGTTGAGCAGCGGTTCTTGCGGAAGGTCGACGATGCGCTCTACCAGGGTTTTCCGGCGTTGGGAGTCCATCAGGATCATCAGCTTGGGGCGCATGGGCTGGTCGGGATGTATGTCGATCACCCGCCCGATGGCCTCTGAATTCAGCTGCACGCAGCTGTGCCGCGGGAAGACCGTGAACACGCGCAGCAGCGATTTCATGTAGCCGCGATCAAACTGGGTCTTGCAGCTTTTGCAAATGTATTTCACCGCCTCGAAGAAACTGAGCCTCCGGCGATTGGGCCGGGAATGCACCAGTGCCTCGTACAGATCCAGCAGACCGATGATCTTCGCGAACTCATGGATCTCGTCGGAGGCGAGCCCACGGGGATAGCCGGACCCGTCCAGCCGTTCATAGACCTGGCCGGCCGTCTCGGCGAGAGCTGCGGCGTCCGGACCGAGCCCCTGCAAGATCTTGAGCGCTTGGTTCGGCCGCTCCCTCAACGATTTCACCTCTTCGGCGCTGAGGGCCCCCTGCTTGTATATGGTGCTCTCCGGGATCAGTGCCATTCCGACATCGTGCAGCAGGCCGGCCAATCCGATCTGAACCTGTCGTTCCCGGTCGAAGCCCAGATCCCTTGCCATGTGGACGGCGTAGACCGCCACGTTGACGCTGTGACGGATAGCGAACCGGGTGCGGTCGTCCAGGTGCAGCGCGACGATAAAAAGCTCATCGGAGTCGGTTGCGCCGTCGACCATTTCCCGGACGATGGCCGCACCCGCCTCCAGGGAAAACGCCTTGCGGCTGCGGACCATCTGAAACACCTGGGTCAGGTAGTCGCAGGCCTTGGGGTAGAGCAATCTGCGGGACTCCTGCTGCTGGCGTGCAGCCGCCGGGGCCGCCACCGGACGCGAGGATTGCGCAGCCCTCGCCGACTGAGTGGAGGCCAACTTGGCAAAGCTAAGTTTCAAATCCGACACCGGCTCGTGTTCCGGGTTCCGGTGGACCTTTGCGATCGCAGTTGGCAACGCGGCGGTTTTCATCTCTGTTTAGGGTCTTCCTTCCCAGGCGCAGCCCGAATTCGCTTTGCCTCGTCAAATGCTTCGAAAAAAGTCCTTCCTGTTTCACAGACCCGCGCAACTGGGTCAAATGCGTGCGTTCAGTTGCTTGATTCGGCCGATCTGAAAAAAACTTTAATCAACTATGTAAAAAATATTGATGTTTGCAAAATAATGTGAAAACCACTGCCCATCGCCCCGCTCTGCACCTCGCGCGGGGAAACAGCGTCACCCGCTGCATCCGCTCGCTGATGGGGAGGAACCGGGCCGCCCCCCCAGGGGAGAGGGACATTTGCGCCCGCTTTCCCTGGCCTCGGGTGCCGCGAAGGTTTCCGGCGGCCGCCGGCCCTGAGGTGTGGCAGCTGCGCGGCGCTCCGTACCGACGATACGGCCGCGGCGCTCCAATACGGTGATCAACACCACCAGAATGATGGCCTGAAAAATCAGCAGAACCGCATCCAACACCTCGGCATCTCGGAGAACGATCGCGCTCAGCCCCAGGCAGAGGTTCATCAGATAAATGAACAGGACCGCCTTGCGCCGGCTGCCGAGCACATCGGCCAGGCGGTGGTGCAGGTGATCCTTGCCCACGTACTCGATCCATTCCCGTAAGCTGCGCACTTTGCCGGTGAGAAAGCGATCACAGGTGATGTGGGCCATGTCGAAAATGAGCAGCCAGAAGATCAGCACCGGTGACACCAGGGAAACGAGCGGCTGCCCCTCTGCCCAATCGCCGTAGATTGCGATGCACGCCAGGACAAAGCCGATCACCGTGCTGCCGGCGTCCCCGAGAAAAATGACGGCCGATCCACCCGGCCTGAAGTTGTAAGGCAAAAACCCCAGGCAGCTGCCGAGCACGGCGAGGGAGATCCAACCCAGGAACGTCTGGTTCGTCTGAAAGGCCACCACTCCCAAAAAAAAGGCGATGATGGCCCCTAACCCGGCCGCCAGGCCGTCCATGCCGTCGAAAAAATTCATGGCATTCGTGATGCCGATGATCCAGATGCCCGTCAGCAGGAGGTTGCCGATCCAGCCCCAGGTGCCCCAGCCCTCGGGCAGGACCTGCAACACGATGCCGGAGATCATGACCATCGCGGTACAGACCAGCTGAATCAGGAGCTTCAGGCCGGCCGAAACTTCCCGCCAGTCGTCGAACACCCCGGCCACGAACAGGATCATGGCGGCGGTCAACAGGGCGATCAGTTCCGGGGCGAGGATGGTGTTGGCCAGCAACGACGCGATGAACCCGGCGAAAACCGCCGCACCGCCGAGCAGCGGAGTGGCGTGGCCATGGAGCTTGCGCGCATCCGGCAAATCGAGAATTCGAAGCCGGCGCGCCAGAAACCCGGCCACCGGAGTGAGACTGAAGGAGAGACCGAAGGCGGTCGCAGCGATGTAAAGCCAGCGCCGGCCCGCGTCGGCGAAAAAAGCCTGCACCGGCGGGGTCAGCAGCAGAACCGTGAGCAGGCAGACGGGAAGATACACCCACGCGCTGACCCCCACCCTCAGCGGGCCGGCGCGGTGATCGTCCGCATCGCGAGCAGGCCCCGCGCGCTGAAAGAGTTCAGTCTTCGCTGCCAACTGCTCTAACGTGACATAGGATTTCATGGCGCCAGCCCCGTCCTGGGGTCGATACAGTCCGCTCTGCAAAGCCGGCACAACCCGGCTCGACAGTGCTATCGGCATTTTCTCGAAATTCTGCAGTATTTATGCCAAAAAAAACGCTTCATGGCCGGAAGAAATCGTATCAGCCTGAAATCATTATTTTTTAGTGAAGGGTCGGGGCGGCGCGAAAAGCCGCCCTGCCAAATATTTGTTCAATTACGACGGGTTGAGAGTCAGGTTTTGATCAATACGGCGGGATTGAAGATCTCCGCAGCAAGCTGCGAAGATTCTTCGACGGTAAGGAATGGGCTCTATATCGGATTCGCTCGCTTACCCCGCCGCAAGCGGCGAAGCGTGCGCTTGCTATTGCGGTTCAACTATCGGCAGGAATTTTCAACAGACCGGAAACCACGGAGACGATCCGATCGACATCGGCATCGGTCAGCGATGGGTAAATGGGAATAGAAACGCACTGGCGCCAGGCCTGCTCCGTGCGGGCAAACCCGCCCCGTTTGAGCAGACGGTGCAAGGGGATGAAAACAGGGCGATCGCAGCCGATACCGGCGTGTGCGGCCCGGCGGATGAACTCGGTGCAGTCCGCGCCGGTGTCGATCACGTACCGGAAATAGATATGCCCGGCGTCGTCCGGCGGCAGGTGGACCGGCAGGCCGTGAAAGGCGCTGCGATAGCTGCGCGCGATGGCGCGCCGGCGGCCATGG
>CAZLSV010000166.1:0-4292 GCA_964562235.1 uncultured Desulfatibacillum sp. | reverse complement strand
CCTTGGCGATTGATACCACCTGGCAGGAGTTGAGAATCGTCAGCGGGTCGTTCTTGAGGGCGCCGCGCAGGCGCTGGCCGATTTCCGGGTCGAAATCGGGCAGGATGCCGCGCTCGCGGGCGGCGACCACTACCTGGCTGCCGCAGCCGCCCAGGAACTGGGCGAGCTCCATGGCCCAGGGCCCGGCCCCCAGAATCAGGCTGCGGGCCGGGACCTGGCCCTGCTCCAGAAATTGGCTCGAGTTCACGACGCCGTCGAGCTCCGCTCCGGGAAACGAGGGCCGGACCCACTGCGCTCCCACGGCAACGATGACCGCCCGGGCCTGGAACACTTTTTCCGCGACCGCCACCCGGCCGGGGCCTGCCAGGCGGCCCCGGCCCTTGATGGGGGTCACCCCCTTGGCTTTCACCAGGCCCTCGGTCCCCATCGAGAAGTAGCCCACCAGCTCATCTTTCATCTTGAAGACGGCCGCGGGGTCCACCGCCGCTTCCGCCTTGGAGAAACCCATCCGGGCCGCGGTCCGCAGGGTCTTGAGCCGATCCACCGTCGCCGCGAAGAGTTTGGTGGGCACACAGGCCCGGTTGAGGCAGAACCCGCCCCAGTGCGTGCCCTCCACCAGGGCCGTTCGGGCTCCAAGCTGAGCCCCACGGATGGCGGCCGCCACTCCGCCCGGCCCCCCGCCGATGACGATAAGATCGAAATCACCCGACATATGGTCCCTCTCTTCTGATCCAGGGTTGAGCAACCTTCGCATCAAAAGGGTTCGAGGATTCAAGGGGTCGCGTGAAGAGCCCGGCTCCAGCCGCTTGAACCCTTGGACCCTCGGCCCCTTGAACTCTTAGAGCATCAAGCCGGGCTCTTCCACGAAATCCTTGACCGTCTTCAGAAACGCCGCCCCGGGGGCACCGTCGATGATGCGGTGATCGAAGGAGAGCGACAGCGCCACGCGCGGTTCGATAACCACCTGCCCGTCTCGGGCCACCGGTTTTTCGAGGACGCGGCCGACCCCCAGGATGGCGCTTTCCGGGTGGTTGACGATCGGCGTGAAATCATCGATGTCCCAGGCGCCGAGGTTGGTGAGCGTGAAGGTGCCCAGGGTCAGGTCATCCAGCGCCAGGCGGCCGGCCATGGCCGCCTCGACCAACCGGTCGAT
This sequence comes from uncultured Desulfatibacillum sp., assembly GCA_964562235.1. Lineage (GTDB taxonomy): Bacteria > Desulfobacterota > Desulfobacteria > Desulfobacterales > SpSt-501 > SpSt-501. Next base: position 3,139 of record CAZLSV010000166.1, on the reverse strand, counting down.
GTCGGCGGAAATCTCGCGGACGGATTTTTCCGCGGCGTTGCGCACCTTGGGCACGATCAGCCCGCGGCCCAGGTCCATGGCCACCCCCACGTGCACCTGCCGCCAGACCTTGATCACCTCGCCCTCAACGCCGGCGTTGATTAGGGGGTGCTGCTTCAGGGCCTGCGCGATGATCTTCACGAAAATGGCGTTGTAGGAGACCTTGGCGCCGCCGTTGTTCAGCCGGCTGCGCAGCCGCATCATGGCCGCGGCCGATGCCTCGGTGTGCAGGGTGAGCTGGGCCTGGGTGGCCAGGCTCAGGTGCATGTTCTTGAAAATCACCTTGCGCACCCCGGCGATGGGGATTTCCTGGGCCGCGCTCAGCAGCCCGCCCGCAGCCGCGGCCGGTGCGGGCGCGGCCTTGGCGGCAACCCCTTTCTCGATCGCCTTGAGGAGGTCGGCGCGCACGATGCGGCCGCCGGGGCCGGTTCCGGCAATGAGGCCGAGATCGATCCCGTGGGCCTGCGCCATGACCCGCGCCACGGGGGAGGCCTTGACCCGGCCGCCGGCGACGGGCGGTGCGGCCGGCGGTCCGGCGGCGGCGGCAGTCGGCTGGCAGGCCGCGTCGGCGACCCCCGGGCCGCCTGTTTCCGCGGCCGGCCGCTGGGCCGATAGTTGGGCAAGCTCATCCGTGTCGGCGGCGAGATACCCCACCACCTCGCTCACCTCAATCCGGCTGCCCGGCGGTGCCACCGGGTGCAGCAGCCCGTCGCCCGGCGACGGCATCTCGAAGGTGACCTTGTCGGTCTCCAGCACCAGCACGATCTGCTCTTTTTTCACCATCTCCCCGGCGCCGGCTTTCCAGCAGACCAGGGTGGCCTCCTCCATGGTGAGGCCCAGCTTGGGCACCGTAAGTTCAATCGCCATTTGCGCTTCCCTTTCTCAAGAAAACACTCTCTCAACCCAAAAGATAAAACGATGACAACGCCCGAAGCCCAGGTTCAAGGCACGCGAATCACGTGGGCCGAGGCATATCCCCCCTGCGGCGGGACCGCTGGGCCGACGCGATGAAGCGCCACGCCGAAGATGGGTTTCAGGCGCCGCCATCAGCGATAGCACACGGCCTTGACGGCCTGGATCACGTCGGCCGGCTTGGGCAGCACGAAGTCTTCCAGGGGCGGCGCGAAGGGAATGGGCACGTCCCTGGCCCCCACCCGCAGGACCGGTGCATCCAGGTGGTCGAAGAGCTCCGCCTGGATGCGGGCCGCGAGCTCGGCGCCGAAGCCGCCGGTCACGCAGGCTTCGTGCACGATCACCGCGCGGAAGGTTTTCCTGACGGAAGCGGCCACGGTCTCCATGTCGAGCGGCTTCAGGGTCCGCAGGTCCACCACTTCGGCCTCGATCCCCTCCTTGGCCAGCTCCTGCGCGGCCGCCATGCAGAGGAAGAAGCCCGACCCGTAAGTCAGCAGGGAGACGTCCCGGCCCTCGCGTTTCACCGCCGCCCGGCCCAACGGAATGATGAACTCGGGATCGGCCGGCACATGCCCCTCTTTGCTGAAAAGACGCTTGTGCTGGAAAAACATCACCGGGTCGTCGTCCCGGATGGATGCCTTGATAAGGCCCTTCACGTCCGCGGGCTCGGAGGGCACCACCACCTTCAACCCGGGGGTGTGAACGAACCAGGCCTCGAGCGATTGGCTGTGCTGGGCCGCCGCGCGCAGGCCCGCGCCGTCCGGGCACCATACCACCATCGGCAGCTTGACCTGCCCGCCGAACATGTAGCGGATCTTGGCCGCCTGGTTGCAGAATTCGTCCATGGCGCAGGTGACGAAGTCGGAAAAATGAAAGTCCACGATAGGGCGCATGCCGGTCAGGGCCGAGCCCACGCCGCAGCCCGCGATGCAGGCCTCGCTGATGGGCGTGTCGAGGATGCGGCCCGGGAACTTCTCCGGAATCCCCTTGAACTGCCCGAAAATTCCGGCGTGGGCCGTCAGGTCCTCGCCCAGGATGAAAACGGTCTCGTCGCGGGTCATCTCCTCATGGAGGGCTTCAGCCAACGCCGCGGACGCGCTCATGATGCGATCAGGCATTGTTTGCTCCTATCTGGCAGTTACGGTCCGGGCCTTTAAAAGTCTCCAGGCCGCTGGGATCTATCCGACCGATTGAAAGTTTAAAGTTCAGGGTGCCGGACGCTTGGCACCGTCAGGCGTTGACGTAGAGGTCCTGCAACGCGTCCTCCGGTTTCGGAAACGGGCTGTTCCTGGCGAACTCGATGGCCGCGTCCAGTTCGGCTTTCACCTCGTCCCAGACCGTCTTTGTCTTCTTTTTGGTCAGGATCTGGTCTTTGATGAGCAACTGCTCGAAGCGTGCCACCGGATCGTTTTTCTCCTGCCAGGTCAGCACCTCGGCCTGGTCGCGGTATTTCTGGGGGTCGCCCTCGAAGTGGCCGCGCACCCGGTAGGTGCGGATCATCATCAGGGCGCGGATCGAATCGAGCACCGCCTGGCGGCTTGCCGCCGGGTCAACCGCCGGAGCGGCCTTGGCATCCTTACCGCCCTTCTTGGCGGCGGCGGCGGCGGCGGCGGCCGCTTCCGGGTCGACGGCACCGATGATCTTCAGATCACGCTTGGCACCCGCCGTGCCCTTGAAATCCTGGGCGATGGCCGCGCCTTCGTCCCGCAGTTCGGTGAAGAACTGCACCCACGAGGCGTCCACCGAGGACGGATCCTCGACATAGCGGGCGTAAAGCTCGGCAATGAACACGGCGTTGCCGCCGGTCAGGAAGGACGTTTCGTCGAACTGGTTCGTCATATTGGGCTGACGCGGGGGATACCGCATCCCTTTCTGCCAAGTCGGGACGGGGCGGCGCCGCCGGGCGCCGTCCGTCACGGCGCTAAAAACAAGACAAGGATACGGCCCGATGCTCCGGCGGGTGCATCGGGCCGTTTTGACCTCTTAGCCCTTCAGGACCTTGAGCATGGTCGAACCCAGCGTGGCCGGGCTGTCGGCGACAGCGATACCGGCGGAACGCATGGCGTCGATCTTGAAGTCGGCGGTGTCGTTGCCGCCCGAGATCACCGCGCCGGCATGGCCCATGCGACGGCACGGAGGAGCGGTACGACCGGCGATGAAACCAACGGTCGGCTTCTTGATCTTGGAC
>CAZLSV010000165.1:0-4608 GCA_964562235.1 uncultured Desulfatibacillum sp. | reverse complement strand
CATCCACTCGCTCGTCGGCAGCTTGAAGCCGGGCGACATCCCCGCCAAGGTCCGGGTCAAGTGCATCGAGGCCCTGGTGAAGGGCTACTTCGTCGAGAAGAACGTCCTGCAAGGCGGCTACCCGCTCGACATGCGCTACGCCGGCCCGCGCGAGGCCCTGCTGCATGCCACCTTCCGCCAGAACTACGGCTGCTCGCACATGATCATCGGCCGCGACCACGCCGGTGTGGGCGACTTCTACGGCATGTTCGAAGCCCAGACCATCTTCAACAAGATCCCGACCCCGAAGGAACCCGGCAAGGCCCTGGCCTGCCGGCCGCTGCTGATCGACTGGACCTTCTATTGCTACAAGTGCGACGGCATGGCCTCCCTGCGCACCTGCCCCCACGCCAAGGAAGACCGCGTGATGCTCTCCGGCACGGCGCTGCGCAAAGCGCTCTCCGAAGGCACCAAGGTGGCCGACCACTTCGGCCGCGACGAGGTCCTCGACATCCTGCGCGAGTACTACAAGGGCCTGGACGAAAAGGTCGAGATCAAGCTGCACAGTGCCGCCACCGGCGAGACCAAGAAATAAAAAAAGCGGGGCATTCGCCAATGCGAATGCCCCGCTTTTTTTTAGTTTGATTAAAATTGGGGCCGTCCGCAACCGCGGACGGCCCCAATTTTATTTGCGACCGGAATACTCCGCGTACGTCATGGCCACCGTGCGGTAGACCAGGTGCGCCAGCTTCGAAAACGGCAGGTAGGCGAAGGTGAACCAGACCAGCATCAGGTGGATGAAATAGATGCCATAGGACGGAGCCGCCCAGCCGGCCAGGCGCGTAACCTGAGCGCCCATGCCGGTCACCCCCAGGCCGAAAACGAGCCCCAGCAGCAACCAATCCTTGTAAGCCGATTTCTGGTCGGGCTTGTTCAGGCGGGTCTTGATCAACAGCGCGCTGCCGATGATGAGCGCCACCCCGCTCACGTTGGCGAGCCACTTGACCGGGTTCAGCTGGGAGTAAGGCCCGTGAATCTGAAGGCCGTAGATCGCCACGAAAAAAATCGAGGTGACGATGAAAAGCCCGATGAAGGCGAAGAGCACGAGCATGTGGGAGATCCCGCGCTCCTTGTTCTCGGTGCACTCGTTGAACTTCGCGTGCCGCAGGATGGTGGGGATCGTCCGGATCAGGGCCTGGATAAACCCGCCGGCGTCGATGCGCTGCTGGGTCGTCTTGCCCTCGGCCAGGGCGTTCTGGTGGATGTCGCAGAGAAAGCGCTTAACGCCGATGAAGAAGGTCAGGCCGGCAAAGCCCGCGGCCGTCAGCATCACGACGTCCACCAGCCAGGTGGAAACCATCTTGGCGTGGACGATGGTGCCTTCCGGGCTGAAGTTGAGAAACTGGAAGTTGAAGATCTTGCCCATGAGAGCGCCCATGACCAGGATGTAGACCGCCGGCACGAGCAGCAGGACCGGCAGCATCATGGGGTTGTTCAGCGCCTGGGCCAGGGGCTTGGGCGCCGAGTACTCCGTGATCGCCTGGGCGCGCACGGCGGCCAGCACGTCGGCCGGCTTGGCCTTGCGCGGGCAGCGGGTCGAGCAGTCGCCGCAGTTGTGGCACAGCCAGGGGTCGGCGCTCTTCACCAGCTTGTCCTTCAGCCCCCAGGAGGCCGCGATCATCTCCTTGCGCGGAAACGGTTTGTTGTCCGGGGAAATCGGGCACACCACCGAGCAGGTGGCGCACTGGTAGCATTTTTTGAGATCCTCCCCGCCGAGAATCCCCACATCTTTTATGAAATTGAGATCCGGTTCAATAACGAGTCGTTCGGTCATACCTGACACCTCCTGTGTGACTGCGGGAAGGGGCGGCCGCCCGCCCCTTCCCGATTCGTCATCGCCGCGTTAGAATCCCTTGAACGGGTTCGGGCCGAGGCCTTCGATGATCCCGACGAACTCCTTGAGCATCTCCGGGATCTTGTCGTACTCATCGATGGCCACCTGGAACTGCGCCACCCGCTCCTGCTCGAGCGCCAGGCTGGAGAGGGCCTCGCCGATCTTCTTGACGCGGATCTCGGCCAGCTCGCTGCCTTTCACGAAATGGCACTGGTAGTCGTCCCCGTGCTTGCAGCCCATCAGGAAGACGCCGTCCATGCCCTTGGAGAGGGCGTCCTTGATCCAGATCACGTTGACCGACCCCAGGCAGCGCACCGGGATGAAGCGCACGTCCGCGTTCCATGACAGGCGATTCAGCGCGGCGATGTCCAGGGCCGGATAGGCGTCGTTCTCGCAGACCAGCCCCAGTATGCGCAGGGGCGGCTCGTCGAAATCGTCGGTCGAGGGCACCCGGATCGCCTTGACCATCGAGCTGACGCTGTCAATGCTGTAGGTGGAGAAGTTGATGATGCGCTCGGGGCAGGCCCCCATGCACGTGCCGCAGCGCCGGCAGCGCGTGGGGTTGGGCTTGGGCGTGCCGCGCTCGTCGTCGTCGAGCGCCCCGAAGGGGCACTCCTGGGTGCAGCGCTTGCACTGGGTGCAGCGCTGGAAGAAGAAATCCGGGAAGGTCAGGTCGCCGGAGCGCGGGTGCACGGAGACCCCGCGGTTGACCGACTCCAGGCACTGGATGGCCTTGAGCGCCGCGCCGGCCGCATCCTCCATCGCCTCCTCGGTGGTCATGCTGCGCCGCACGCCGCCGGCCGCGTAGATACCGGTGCGCTGGGTCTCGTAGGGGAAGCAGATGTAGTTGGAGTCGGCGTAGTCGTTGAAGATGGCGTTGTCGCGGAAGGCCGGTCCTTGGTGGCCGGCACCATGCCGGTGGCGAGCACCACGAGGTCGGCCTTGATCTGGATGGCCTGGCCGAGCAGCGTGTCGTCGGCCTCGACGATGAGCCCCGCGCCGTTCTGGGAGACCTGGGTCACTTGGCCCTTGGTGAGGAAGACCCCCGGGTCCTGCTGAACGGCCTTGTAGAAGTTCTCGGTCATGCCCGGGGTGCGCATGTGCTGGTAGATGATGAAGGCTTTGCCGTCGGCGTAGTCCTCGCGCACGTACGTGGCCTGCTTCAGGGCGACCAGGCTGGTGACCGAGGCGGCGTAGGGGAAGTCCTGGTCCTCGCCTTGGCCGGGGCTCTGGACGAACACCACGGACTTGGCCTCCTTGCCGTCGGAGGGCCGCTTGATCTTGCCGGCGGCCGCCATCTCCTCGAACTGGGCGTTGGTGACCACGTCCGGGGTGGCGCCGAGCCCCAGGTGGGCGTATTCGCCCTCCGCGGGCTTGTAGGGCCGCCAGCCGGCCGCCAGCACCACGGCGCCGAACTTCTCGCCCTTCGGGTCGAAGGTCAGGATGTCCACCCGGCCCTCGTTGTACTGCTTGTAACGCTCGTTGAGCTTTTCGGCCTCGAGCTCCTTGCCGCTCTCGTCCACGCGCATCTCCGGCGGCAGCGGGAAAGGCACGTCGAACTCGATCTTCTCCCCGGGCTTCTTGAAGGTCACGTTGAAATCCCCGGGCTGGCCGGCGATGCGGGCGGACATCATCGCGAAATGACCCATGTTGTGGCTGGGCGGCTCCTTATGGCACTGGGCGCACTCCGTCGAGCGCGGCGAGGGATGGCGGAATCCGGCGATCGTCCAGCTCGACAGCGCGTGGCATTGGACGCAATCGGCGCCCATGCGCCCCCGGTGACGATCCTTCGCGCCATGGCAGGCCATGCAGTCCAGCCCCCGTTCGCCGCCGTTCCCCGCCGGATGCCCCGCAGGCAGGGCACGCACCGCGAGCGCGGCGAACACCCCGTGGTCCATCACGGTCGGCATGCGTCCGCCGGCCAGGTGCTCGAGGTGGCACCCGGTGCACTGCGGAACATCGGCATGAAACGCCGTGGGCTGCCGCTGCAGCAGCACCTTGTCGAGCGCGTGACAGCCGACGCACGAGTCCCGGTTAATGCCGGTCAGCGGGCTGTGGCACGTCGAGCATTGCAGATCCAGGCGGGAATGCGATGCCGAGAGATCTCCTGGCACGACCGCGCGCTGCCACAATCCGGCAGTATCGGCCGCAATCGTCTCCCATCCTCCCTTCGTCACCAGGTAAGCCGCGCCGGCCACGAGGGATAGAATCGCGACCAGAATCGCCGCGCGCATGCTATGACAACCAGCGCAGCCCGAACTGCAGGCTCGCGGCGATGTGCAGAACAAGAAGCACGTAGAAAGCGGACGAAGACACGATGTGCACCGCCAGCCAGATGGAAAGCTGGCGCTTGATCGCCTGCTCCGCGGCGATCGCGTATTCGACATCGGCGACGGCCGCGCCAAGCTCTGGCGCCGCGACACCGGTCGAGACCAGGCGGTCAAATTCCGCCCGCAGCCTGTCGAGCATGGTCTGCTGCAAACGCATTTCGTCGGACACAAAGCGCAGGAAGTGCCGGCCCAGGAAGCCGCTCGCCACCGCGACCAGCATGGCGCTCATCAGGGCGATGCCGAGCGCGCTCTCGAAGCGATGCCCGGAGTGAAGAATGGCGAGCGCGGTGCCAGCGAGCGTGGCGTAGACATGCCACTCAAGAAGGCGCGGCAGCCATCGCGCGCGAGCGGGTGCCGGAACCGCTCGGGGGAAGCGCCTGACCAGCGTGTACCCCAGCGGAGCCA
>CAZLSV010000164.1:0-4790 GCA_964562235.1 uncultured Desulfatibacillum sp. | reverse complement strand
AGGGATTCGGCGGTCATGGATTCTGGGATAAAAGCCGCTGAAAAGTGCCTGCCACAGTTGGAGGCGGGTCGTTCGATTGTCGAAGAGGACCTTGGGCGTTTTGGGTTCTGCCTGCTCTTGGCCCTCCAGTTCCGCCCGGGACAAAGGCATCAGGTTGAGGATGCCGCACCTGCCGGCCAGCGTCTGCGTCACACGGTTCATCAGCAGGAAATTATGAGATCCCGTGAGAATGAACCGGCCGGGCGAGGGGTCCTGGTCAACCGCCCCTTGAATGTAGGAAAAAAGGTCCGGGGCATGCTGGGCCTCGTCGATGATCACAGGACCTTGGAACTGGGATAGAAACCCCAGGGGATCTTCGCGGGCGAAGCGCCTCCGGTCTACCTGTTCGAGCGACACGTACCGATGGGAGGCGAAGGCCACCTTGGCCAGGGTCGTCTTGCCGGACTGTCTCGGTCCGGTAAGCGTCAGGACTGGATAGTGCCGGGCATCCCGGAGCAGGTAGGTTTCGAGGAGTCGCCTTATCATTATGCTAACTTACGATACGATCGTAAATTTGTCAAATCAAACTTCGACGTCGACCCGGTTCATCCTACTTCTGCACCATGAGAGGTTTTTAGAAACGCTTGTTTAAAACCCGATTCTCGACAGCCCGTCCCTGAAAAACATGAACGCATAGATGATCAACAGCAGGCCTAAAGTGCGCAGGATCCAGCGATAGGCGCCGCCGTTCAGAAACGCGCGCGATCCGTCGACCAGGCGCGCCAGGAGCAGCTTGGAGCCGACGATGAAGAAAAAAAAGGCTGCGGCGAAAGCCGCGGCATGGATCCATGACCGCTCAAAGGCGGTGAGAAGGATCGGGGTGCCAACGCCGATCCAGAAGACATAGGGGTTGGGGTTCAGGAAGTTGGCGGTGATGCCCTTAAGCAGCGAGCGCGGGGCGGGCTGGCCGGCTTGGATCGTGACGGCGGGAGGCCTCAGGCTGCTCAGGCCCAGGTGAAGTAGGAACCCTCCGCCGAAAAGTGCGATCACCCCGAAGGCCGCCGGGTGGGAGGAGAGCCGCTCCAGAAGCAACACCGCCAGGGCGATGATCGGCAGGTCGGTCAGGATGGGGGCCAAGGAGACTTTCATGCCGGCCCGCAGGCCGTGACGCAGGGTTTCGGAAATCACCAGGACCGTGAGCGGCCCCGGCGAAAACCCCGCCGCCAAACCCAGCACGGTGCCCTTGCTCAATGCATCCAGGAACGCAACATCCATGACGGAAAGTGCCCAAAGTGCCTTTCATGCAAGCCGGCATTTTTTCCTGCGGGAGCGGGTTTCCAGCCGCGAAAATCGAGGCTGAAAGCCTTCTCCCACAAAGAAAAGCTTGCTTGGCTAGTTTCTATCCCAGGGCCACGTCGAGGGTCATCATGACCGCAAATCCCAGCATCGCGCCCACGGTTGCGAAATCGCTGTGCTTCTCCTGTTGCGCGGCGGGGATCAACTCCTCGACCACCACGTAGATCATGGCGCCGGCGGCAAAGGCCAGGGCATAGGGCAGGAGGGGTTTCATCAGCACCACCGCCGCGGCGCCCGCGACGCCGGCAACCGGCTCCACCATGCCCGAGAGCTGGCCGTACCAGAAACTCTTGCGGCGGGACAGCCCCTCGCGCCGCAGCGGGACGGAGACCGCCGCCCCTTCCGGGAAGTTCTGAATCCCGATGCCGAGCGCCAGGGCCATGGCCCCGGCCAGGGATGCCGAAGGGATGTCGGCGGCCAGGGCCCCGAAGGCCACCCCCACGGCGAGCCCCTCCGGGATGTTGTGAATGGTGATGGCGAGCACCAGCAGGATGCTGCGGCGCCAGTTCGTGCTGACGCCCTCGGCGTCTTCCCGGGGCAGCCCGGTGTGCAGATGGGGCAGGAGCCGGTCCACCAGCCAGATGAAAAACCCGCCCGCCAGAAACCCGACCGTCGCGGGAACCCAGGACGGTCCGCCGGATTCCTCCGCCATCTCGATGGCGGGCGCGAGCAGCGACCAGTAGCTGGCCGCGATCATGACCCCCGAGGCAAAGCCGAGCATGCCGTTCAAGACTCGAAGGTTGATGCTTTTGAAGAAGAACACCAGCCCCGCTCCCAGCGCCGTTAGAAACCACGTGAAGAGCGTGCCGCACAGCGCCTGATAGATCGGGTGAAGCGACATGAACCCTTCGATCAGCATGCGCCATCCGCCTTTCTGCACGAATCGTCGTCGATTGTTTTGGGGCTTGCGCCGTCCGCCACCCGGGGCGCCTTTTCGGATTTGGGCCAGCTGCGAATGATCTGCAGGAGGCCCCGCACCCAGGCGCATTCGCATTCGGCCGGGCAAAGCCCCAGGGCCGAGCGCCTCAAACAATATCCCGGGCACTCCTCCTGCCCGGTCTTGCGCTCCTTGAACACCGGACCCAGATAGAGATCCTTCAGCCGGCCGGCCTTGACCGAGAGGGTGGTCTGGCACGTGTTGTGGTTGAACAGAAAAAGTCCCAGCGCCAGCTCCTCGAAGTCGACCTGGTAGCCGACGAGTTCGATATCCCGGTCGGTCAGCAATTCCCTGCGCGAGGACCAGACTTTGGCGCACAGCGGGCATGTTTTGAAAGGATCGGTCATCGGATAGAAACCTTGTCAACGGGTTGAGGCATGCCGGCTGATCGGCTCAGAACAATTTTCGGACCCGGCGGCGGATGAGAATTCAGCCGTGGGCCGGGGCACCGGTAAATGATTGGAATTATACGGCCCGGGTGCTGTAAGATCAAGTCCCTGGCAACGGAGACGGACGGCACCGATTTCCCGGACCGGTGCAGCAGAAACCCGGACGGCGCCGTGCCTGGCGGTAAAACGCCGGGGTCGCCGGCGGGGTCCGGAACCGCTCGTGGACGCGTTGCATCACCGTGGCGCCCAGACCGTTTCAGGCCGATGTAATGTCTTCATAGTACACCGGCCAGGGGCATTCAATCCCTCTTTGGGACGCTCCTCAACAATTCACTTGATTCCACTTAAAATTAAGGCTATGGTTATTCTAATCGCTAAAGGTCCGTCCTTCATTGGCGGGCCGGTTTCGCTCTGAAGGTGAAGTTCGTTCGTCTGATCGACAGCCTCCAGGTTGAGACCCTGAGAACATTTGAGAAAGGAGGATGTCACCATGGCGGATGGAACTGTTAAGTGGTTCAACAGCAGCAAAGGCTACGGGTTTATCGCCCAGGAAAACGGCCCGGATGTTTTTGTTCATCACTCAGGGATCAACGCATCGGGTTACAAAAGCCTGAACGAAGGCGACAAAGTGACCTTCGACATTCAGCAGGGCCCCAAAGGCCCTTCGGCTGTGAACGTCACGCTGAAGTAGCAAATCTTTAAGATCCAAACGGGGCATTCTTTCTCACGAAGAGGGAATGCCCTTTTGGTTTATACCGCTATAAACAACCCTTAAGAGCTGTGGAGGTGGCCCGTTGGCGAGGACTAATTTTTCATTCACCAAACGGCAGAAGGAACTGGAGCGCAAGAAGAAGCAGGAAGAGAAACGGCAGCGCAAGCTCGACAAGAAAAACCCTCTGCCGGAATCGACTTCGGAAGAGTTCGAGCCTCCGGTCGAGGAAGAGAGCCCCAAGCCGGTTTCCTGAACGGACCTTCCATCGATGGTTTCTTCGCGGCGGGACTCCCCACCCGAAGCATTCACCTTCGCCGAGAGCGCAATGAGCTGGAGGCCCACCGTGTTGATACCCACCCGGTAGCAGGCAGGCGGTACCCATGACCCCCACCCGAAACACCGGCCTTCCGGAGCTTCCCCCGGATCATCTCAACCAACTGATCGGTGTATTGACCCGGCGCGAAGTCGAGGTACGGCTGCTCGCGCCCCTCGTGGCGGCCCTGGGCAGGGAATTCGGCGAGGAGCGGGTGCTGCGCGTGATCCGCGAGACGATCGTTTCGATTGCGCGCGGCCAGGGTGCCGAACTGGCGCGGGCCATGGGCGGCGACTCACTGGCCAAGTTCCGGGAGTCTCTCGTCCACTGGATCAAGGGCAAGGCGCTTGAGATCGAGGTGGTCGAGGAGGGGGAAAGGGTCTTCGCCTACAATGTCACCCGCTGCCGCTATGCCGAGATGTACCGCGGCCTGGGAGCGCTCCGGCTGGGGCCGGTTCTCTCCTGCGCCAGGGATTTTGCCCTGGTCGAAGGCTTTAACCCGCGGATCCGGTTGGTCCGTACGCAGACCCTCATGGAAGGGGCGGCTTTCTGCGATTTCCGCTACCGGCTTGAACCTTAGAAATAATCAGGCGCTATCCAGCTTGAAATACCCCCCGTGCAGGCATCCCTTGCAGCAGTCCCCCGCGCGCGGGTCGAAGGCCTCTCCACACCCCGGGCAAATTCCGATTTTTTCTTTTTTGGGGCGCCTGAGAAAATCGGTCACGAGGACGGACCGGCAGGAGAGCACCGCGCGGCGGGCTTCCAGGATGACTCCCAGAAGGGTCTCCAGCGGCAGGGCCTCCTTGGGAACCCGCTTCAGGAACCAGTCGTGAATGGCGGGGTGCGCGGCCGTCTTGCCTGCATCCAGCCAGACCCTGCACCCGCGGCGGGTGGCGCGGTCGTAGAGCGTGAGGGCGAAACGGTCCCAGTCGAGCACCTGCATCCAGCCGTTTCCCAGCGTACACGGGGTGAAGAGCTGCACCGCGTCCGGGAGGCAGCGACGGGTTTCCACGATGACGTCGGCCTCGACCCCCGGGCTGATATGCTCCCGGGCCCAGTCCACCATGACGGCGCCGATCACCACCCCCGGGGTGGAGCCCATGC
>CAZLSV010000163.1:0-4892 GCA_964562235.1 uncultured Desulfatibacillum sp. | reverse complement strand
CCATCAGCGTGTGCAGCCGCCGGGCGCCGATGTTCTCGGTGCGGGCGTTGACCTCCTCCGCCAGCCGCGCCACCTCCCGCACCGCTTCCGGCTGGAAGACAAGCTCGACCCCCTCGGTCTTGAGAAGCTCGGTGTACTGCAGCAGCAGCGCGTTTTTCGGCTCGGTCAGGATGCGCAGAAACTCGTCTCTCCCCAGCGCGCTGAGCTCCACCCGGATCGGGAAGCGCCCCTGCAGCTCGGGGATCAGATCCGAGGGCTTCACGGTGTGGAAGGCCCCCGAGGCGATGAAAAGGATGTGGTCGGTCCGGACGGGTCCGTGCTTGGTGGTCACCGTGCAGCCCTCGACGACCGGCAGCAGATCCCGCTGCACGCCCTCGCGCGAGACGTCCGGGCCGTGGGCGCTCCCCTTGGCCACGATCTTGTCGATTTCGTCGATGAAGATGATCCCGGCCTGCTCGACCTTTTCGATCGCCTGCTTGACGATCTTGTCCGAATCCACGAGCTGCCGGGCCTCTTCCTGGGCCAGGGCGCTCATGGCCTCGGGCACTTTCAGCCGCCGCCGCTTCACGTTCTTGGGAAAAAGCCCGCCGAGCATGTCCTTGAAGTTGATCCCCAGCTCCTCCAGGCCCGCGTTGGAGAACACCTCCACCATGGGGACATTGCGGTCGACGGTCTCGACATCGACGTAGCGGTTGTCGAGTTTTCCCTGCCGCAGCAGCCCGCGCAGCTTCTCGCGCGTGGAAGGCCCCTCGGCCGCGCCCGAGGAGACGAGTTCGATCTGCGGCTCGCCGGGTTCGGCCGGCCGGGCGGCCGGCGCCGGACCGGCCTTCGGCAGCAGCAGGTCCAGCATGCGCTCTTCGGCCAACTGGCGGGCCTTGTCCTGGACGGCCTCCTGCTCGCGCGCCTTGTCGAGCGTGATGGTCTGCTCGAGCAGCTCGCGCACCATGGATTCGACATCGCGGCCGACGTAGCCCACCTCAGTGAACTTGGAGGCTTCGACTTTGTGAAACGGCGAGTCGGTGAGCATCGACAGCCGTCGCGCGATTTCGGTCTTGCCCACCCCGGTGGGCCCGATGAGAATGATGTTCTTCGGCGCGATTTCGTCGCGTAGCTCGGCCGGAACCTGCTGGCGGCGCCAGCGGTTGCGCAGCGCCACCGCCACCGCGCGCTTGGCGTTGCGCTGGCCGACGACGTAGGTGTCCAGCGCGGCCACGATTTCGAAAGGTTTGAGGGTTTTCATGCGATAGCAGCTCCGGCCATCAACCAGGCCCGGTTCCAGCACGACCCGGCGGGCCGGCATAGTGTTATTTCAGCTCTTCCACCGTGATGACATCGTTCGTGTACACGCAGATGGAGGCGGCGATCCGCAGCGCCTCCTCGGCAATGCGGCGTGCGTCCAGCTCCGTGTGCCGCATCAGGGCGATGGCCGCCGCCTGGGCGACAGTGCCGCCGGAGCCGATCCCGATCACCCCGTCGTCCGGCTCGATGACGTCGCCGTTGCCGGAGATGAGATACAGGTGCTGCGCATCCACGGCCACCATTACCGCCTCCAGCCGCCGCAGGAGCTTGTCGGTACGCCAGTCGCGCGCCAGCTCGGCGGCCGCGCGCGTGAGATTGCCGTTATAGCGCTCGAGCTTCTCCTGCAGCCGCTCGGAGAGGCTCAGAGCGTCGGCCGTCGCACCGGCGAAGCCCACGACGATGGACTCGTTGAAAATCCGGCGCACCTTGCGGGCACGGTGCTTGACCACGCTGGCGTTCAGCGTGACCTGGCCGTCGCCGGCCACGGCGGTTCGGTCCCGGTGGCGAATGGCGAGAATGGTGGTGCCGTGATAAGTCATCTCCTGTCCCCTGCCATGGCGGCGGTTGGATCAAGCGTTACGAGCCCGTCATTTTCGCGGATGCGCTCGGTCATAGGTCTCCATCAGCCGGTCGATGCTCACGTGGGTGTATTTCTGGGTCGTTGAGAGGTTTTTGTGCCCCAGCAGTTCCTGCACGCTGCGCAGGTCGGTCCCGGCGTCGAGCATGTGGGTGGCAAACGTGTGCCGCAGCGTGTGCGGCGAGACCGGGGTCAGGATCCCGCAGGCCGTCACCAGTTTCTTGAGGATGCGGGCGACGGACCGCGGGCTCAGCCGCTGCCCCTGATGATTGAGAAACAGCGGCCGGGCGGCCCCGGCGCCGCTCCCTTTATCCGCCGGCAGCGCCTCCCGGTAGCGGGCGATGGCCGCGAGCGCCTTGCGCCCCACCGGGACGACGCGCTCCTTGGCGCCCTTGCCGAACACCTTTAATGTGCCGCCGTCGGGGTCGATGTCGTGCACGTTCAGTCCGGCCAGCTCCGAAACCCGGATGCCGCAGGAGTAAAGCGTCTCGAAAATGGCCCGGTTGCGGGCCGCCAGCACCGAATCGGGCTCGATCGAGTCCAGCAGGTGAAAGACGGCGTCGATCGACAGATAGCCCGGGAGATTCTTTTCCCGCTTGGGGGTGAGGATGCCCTCCACCGGGTTGGCGTCGACGACCCCTTTCTTGACCAGAAATTTGAAAAAGCTGCGCAGCGTGGAGAGCTTCCGGGCGATGCTGGACTTCTGATTTTTCTGGTGCAGCATCCCCAGGTAGCCCCGGATGTCGACGGCGGTCACATCCTGGGGGCCGAGCGATCCCTCCGGCTCGGAGGCCCCCGCGGAAGGGCGCCCGTTCTCGGTCAGGTAGGCGGCGAACTCCTCCAGATCCCGGCTGTAGGCCCGGCAGGTGTGAACGGAATAGCCTTTTTCGGCGGGCAGCGCTTCGAGGAAGGCGCGCGCGGCTTCAGCCAAGGGAGACGGCGTCATGACGGTCCTTACCTTTCACCAGCGGATCAACTCCTCGATCTCCCGCCAGGACGATACTTCGGCAAATGGGTGCGGCGCACGGTTCCACGGCTGCGCGAACAGAACCGGCGTGATGCCGGCGCTGTTCAGGGTAAAGCAGGTCTCCAGCCGGTCTTCGACGAAATGGGTGATGCGCCGGCGCTGCAGCACTTCGGTCTTGCCGTCAAAGGAGCCGGTCGCAACGATGTCGAACGACGCGGGGTCGCCCGGCAGGATGCTGCGAATGAAGTCGCCGATCGGGCCGAGGTGCGGCCGCGCGGTGACAAAAAGCACCCCGCCGGCGTGTCGGGCGATTCGTTGGAGCACCTCGGGGGCGCCGGGCACGGGCTCCAGCCGGCCGCGGTATCCGCCATCCAGCAGGCGGACGAGGGCGCCGTCGATCGCCTCGGGGGCCATATCGATGCAATCCGCCAGATTGTAGCAGGTGATATCCTCGTAGCGGATGCCGTGGACATCGAACTCGTCGCGCGCGATCTCGAGAAACAGGGTCATGGTGTCCGCGATGACCCCGTCGATGTCAAAGGCGATGGACTCCGGCGCGATCGTTCCGGCCGGCACCGGAATCGTGTTCGGCAGACCGCTGGGGGGCATGGCGGCGATCAGGCCGCGGCCTGGCGCGTCTTTTTCTTGAGCCGGGAGATCTTGCGCCGGAATATGGCCGCCCGCTTGCGGTCCTTGGCCTCGATCGCAGCGCTGCGCTCGGCCCGCATCGAACGGATCTGCCGCTTGAGGGAGCGCACCGAGGTTTCGGCCTTTTTCACGGCCTCGACGACGATGCCCTTCGAGGCGCGCAGGACCTCGATCAGCGCCCCTTTCTTCATCCCGTGAACGCCGGTCACGCCCTCGATCTCCTTGGCGATTTCCCGCAGCTCCGGGGCGGTCATTTTTTCCAAAGGCCGTCCCCAGATCTCGATTTCCCTCTCGCTCATGGGTCTATCCTTTCTGCTGGCCTTTCTGCTGGCCTTTCGACTGGCCGTTCTGCTAACCGCTCTGCCGGCCGTTGCGCCAGCCGGCGGCGGAAAGCGCAGACGGAGGCTGAAAAGCCCCCGCCCGTCGATGGCTGCCGCCGCGGCCCCACCACCTGCCGCAACGATGAGGGTGCCGCTTCAAACGCTCCGTTTCATAAACTATTTCTTTTTCCAATGTCAAGGCTAACCCTTCGCCGGCCCCTCCTGACCCTCAGGCTTCTGAAAGAAAGGCTTGAACAGGTCGATGGGGATGGGAAAAAAGGTGGTCGAGTTGCTCTCGGCCGCCATCTCTTTCATGGTCTGCAGGTAGCGCAGCTGCAGGGCGACCGGGTGGTTCTCGATGATCCGGGAGGCCTCCGAGAGCCGGGCGGCCGCCTGGAACTCGCCCTCGGCGTTGATGACCTTGGCCCGTCGCTCGCGCTCGGCTTCGGCCTGCCTCGCGATCGCCCGCTGCATCTCCTGGGGCAGATCGATCTGCTTGAGCTCGACCGTGGTGACCTTGATGCCCCAGGGGTCCGTGTGCGTGTCGAGGATCTCCTGGAGCTTGGCATTGATCTTTTCGCGCTCGGACAGAAGGTCGTCGAGCTCGGCCTGGCCGCAGACGCTGCGCAGGGTGGTCTGGGCCAGCTGGCTCATGGCGTAGGCGTAGTTCTCGACCTGCACGATCGCCTTCACCGGGTCAATGACGCGGAAGTAGAGCACCGCGTTGACCTTGACCGACACGTTGTCGCGCGTGATCACGTCCTGGGGGTCCACGTCCAGCGCCACCAGCCGCAGGCTCACCTTGACGATGCGGTCGATGACGGGGATCAGAATGATCAGCCCGGGTCCCTTGGCGGCGATGATCCGGCCGAGGCGGAAGATGACCCCGCGCTCGTATTCATTGAGAACCTTCAACGCGGCCGTCAGAAAAAAGACCGCCAGCAAAACGATGGCCAGGCCGGTGTACATGGGGACCTCCTTGTCCGCTAAGTTATGGCTCCGTCTTTCAAGTTGGACTTTTTCCCTGTGGGAGCGGCTCCCGGCCTTCGCGGCCAGGTTTGCTTCGGCGGAGTAGGCTTCC
>CAZLSV010000162.1:1998-5203 GCA_964562235.1 uncultured Desulfatibacillum sp. | reverse complement strand
CGACGAGATTTGAACTCGCGACATCCAGCTTGGAAGGCTGGAGCTCTACCAGCTGAGCTACACCCGCACACGCACGGCGGTCGTCAGGTTCGCCCCAGCAGCCACCGGGGCATCCCGATCCCGAGGGGGGACACCAAGACTCATGCAGGAAGTCCTGTAGTGACTATCGATCTCGGACAAGCCGCCGAAATCTCCTACACAAGACTCATCTCAGGATGGTGGTGGGGGGAGGATTCGAACCTCCGTAGGCGTTCGCCGACAGATTTACAGTCTGTTCCCTTTGGCCGCTCGGGAACCCCACCGCAACCGAATCATTCACGAACGGTGCCTGGATCATGTGCCGGTTGGATTCCCGACAGGGTGAACCCGCTCGTTGCTGTTCTATGTCTGGAGCCAGCGGAGGGATTCGAACCCCCGACCCACTGATTACAAATCAGTAGCTCTACCAGCTGAGCTACGCTGGCAGCATCCCGGCGTTTCAGCCCGCAGCAGCCGCCTGAAACGCAAAAAAAATCCACCAGGCTCTTTCAAAACGAGCTTTTCTATGGGGTTTTGCCAACAATGTCAAGCTAATTTTTGTGCGAATCATAGGTCATGTACAAAAAAATGCAAGTTTTTTTTTGATAAGGGCTGCCTTTTTCAAGGAATGTGGGGTATCCTTGACGGATGCGGCAACCAGATATGGCATATTCCAAAATTCAAATCAACCGGCGGCGCCGTATCAGGCGTTGCCATATTTGATTTCCGACCTTCCAACGCAAGGCGACGCTTTTTGCGGTGGGAGCGGCTTTCCGGCCGCGAGGATCGAGGCTGAAAGCCCACAAAGAACAAGCTTGCCGGCCGACAAGGCGGCGCCTGGCGCCATGGCCCGCGAAAGACTGGCCGCGAATCAGTGCCGTCGGCGCTCCGGCAAAGGGATGCGGACCGGGACCGCCGGGCCGTTTAACCTTGACAAAGCCGAGTGTCTCTGTTTTATGGGGCGGCATTCGATACCCGGCCGGTAGGAGTTGTAACCCCGCCGGCCGGTTCGACAAACGCTTTTCCCGGGAGTTGTTGAAATATGATGCACCGTTGGTTTGGAGTGCCGTTGGCGCTCTTTTTTCTCGCGATGGTCGGATGCTCGATGACCGGCAGCGGTCGACCGGCGCCCGAAGCGGCCGCCCCGAGCGCTGCCCGGCCGAAGGCATCGCCGCCGCCCGCCCCATCGGCAACGGCGTCGGGCTCCCCGGCGGCAACACTGCCTCCCAACGCCGCAGCCGTCTCCAAGCGCACCCCCGACCCGGCAGCGAAGCCGGCCGGTATCCCGACGAACGGCACCGACGAGGAGTGCCTGATCGAGGACGACGAGCTTGAAGCCAAGGCCCAGCCCCCCAAGGGCAAGGAACCGGCCCTCAACCGCGCACTGATCCTTTGCCGGACCGCGCAGACTTATTGGAAACGCGGGGAGCTGGAAAACGCCATCGACACGTTGGACCGGGCGTATGCAATGGTTTTGAGCGTGGACCCCGGTAGCGACCCCACGCTGCTGCAGGAAAAAGAGGACCTGCGCCTTACCATTTCCAAACGCATCCTGGAGATCTATTCCTCGCGCCGCGTGGCGGTGAACGGCAGCCGCAACGAGATCCCGCTCACCATCAACAAGCATGTCCAGGATGAGATCGACTCCTTCACCATCGGCCGCGAAAGGGATTTTTTCGTGGATTCCCTGCGCCGCTCCGGCAAGTACCGGGCAAAAATCGAAGCCGCCCTCAAAGAGGCCGGCCTGCCGGCCGAGCTGGTCTGGCTGCCGCTCATCGAGAGCGGGTTCAAGGTCAACGCCCTCTCTACGGCGCGCGCGCTGGGCCTGTGGCAGTTCATCCCGTCCACCGGCTACCGCTACAACCTCAACCGCGACACGTACGTCGACGAGCGCATGGACCCGGAGAAAGCCACCCGCGCCGCGATCGAGTATCTGCAGGAACTGCACGGCATGTTCGGAGACTGGATGACCGTGCTGGCCGCCTACAACTGCGGGGAAAACCGCGTGCTGCGCACCATCCAGAGCCAGAACATCAACTACCTCGACCACTTCTGGGACCTTTACGAGCGTCTGCCCCGCGAAACCGCGCGCTACGTTCCCCGGTTCCTGGCCACATTGCACATCGTCCAAAACCTCCAGAAATACGGCATGAGCGAAGTGGCGACCGAGCCGCCGCTTTCGTATGAAACCGTCACCATCCCCAAGCAGGCCAGCCTTAAGGGCATTTCCCTGACCACCGGGATCAGCGAGAACGTCCTGCGGGAGCTGAACGCCGAACTGCGCCAGGGCATCCTGCCGGAAAACGGCTACGACCTGCGGCTGCCCCCGGGCGAGGGTGCGCTGGTGGCGGAAAAAAGCGACGAAATCCCCCTCTATCGGCCGCGGCCGGCGATAACGGTCGTCTCGCACAAGGTGCGAAAGGGGGAAACGCTGGAAACCATCGCCAAAAAATACCGCACCGACACCAAGACCATCATGCTGGCCAACGACATGCGCCGGCCCGCTCCCGTGCCTGTCGGGACATCCCTGCGCGTTCCGCTCGATTGTCCGCCGGAACGCCCGGCCGCCCCCGCAACGGCCAGGGACCCGGCCCCCAAACGCGAACCCACCGAGCATCTCGTCCGGCAAGGGGATTCCCTTTTCAACATCGCCAGACGTTACGGGACCACAACGGAGGAGATCCAGCGCCTGAACAAAATCTCAGGGACCGCCCTGAGCGTGGGACAGGTGTTGAAAATCGTTCCGGCCCCCCCTCCGGCCAAGGCCGAACCGCCCAGACCCAGCCGGAACGTTTACGCCGTGCGCGCCGGCGACACCGTCTTTTCCATCGCCCAGAAACACAAAATGACAGTGGAGCGCCTGCTGGCGTTGAATCAATTGAATTCCAAGTCCAAGCTGAAACCCGGGCAAAAATTGACCGTTGAAAACTGAAGGGCGCCGAGGCGCCCTTCAGCTTGGTATGGTTTTCCCACGAACTGGTTCGGAGCCCGATTCATGCCCGGCCGCCCCCCCTCCTGCCTGCCGCGCTCAACCGAGTGGTGCGTGATCACCGGCGCCCCGTGTTCCGGCAAGACCACCGTCGTCAGCGAAATCGCCCGGCGGGGCTTCCGCGCGGTGCCCGAGGCGGCGCGGGCTTACATCGACGCCGAAATGAAAAAGGGCCGCCGCCTCGACGAAATCAAGTCC
>CAZLSV010000162.1:0-1988 GCA_964562235.1 uncultured Desulfatibacillum sp. | reverse complement strand
GGTTTGAGGGGCACATCTTCCGCGCCAAGCTTGCCATCGAATCCCGCCTTCCGGCCCGGGAACGACTGTTTTTCGACCGCGCCCTGCCCGACAGCATCGCCTATTACCGCCTGGAAGGCCTGGACCCGGCAGAACCGCGGCGGCACAGCCTCAGGGTGCGGTACCGTCGCGTGTTCCTGTTCGAGCGCATGGTGTTCACGAAGGATTCGGTTCGAACCGAGGACCCCGAGACGGCAGGGCGAATAGAGCGCTTTATCGAAGAGGCCTACACCGATCTGGGCTATGCGATCGTTCGGGTGCCGCTCATGGCCGTCGCCGAGCGCGCCGACTTCGTCCTGGCTCGCGCGTGACGGTCAGCCGGTCAGCCGGTCGCCAGGATCCTCATCGACCGGCAGACGGGCCGACGGGTGAAGGGTGGCGGGCCGACCGGTCCGGCTCCAACAGGGCCGCCACCTCCTCCGGTCCGAGGTGACGCCAGGCGCCTTCCGTGAGCCGGCCGAGCCGCACGGAAGCCACGCGGGTTCGTTTCAGATCCACCACCTCGTTGCCGAGCCGCCGGACCATGCGCCGGATCTGACGGTTGCGACCCTCTTTGAGAACGATCCGGAACGCCCGTTCGCCGAGACGCGTCACGGCGGCCGGCCGCGTGCGGATGTCCAGAATGGGCATCCCCTCGGCCATGCGCCGCAGGTCGCCGTCCGAAATGGGGCGCTCCACGATGACCTCGTATTCCTTTTCGTGATCGAAGGAGGGATGGGAAAGCTTCAGGTGCAGCCGACCGTCGTTGGTCAGAAGGAGCAGGCCGGTCGAGTCCTTGTCGAGCCGGCCCACGGGGTAGACCCGTTCGGCCACATCCACCAGCTCCAGAACGATTTTCTTGCCGGCATGCCGGCAGCTGGTCACGTATCCCCGGGGCTTGTTCAAGGCGATGTAGACCATGCGCTGCTGAGGCGTCACCGGTCGACCGTCTACGGAAATCCGGTCTTTATCCGGGTCGACCTTGACGCCGAGCTCGGCGACCACCTGCCCGTTGACGCTCACGCGCCCGGCGCGGATGAGGTCCTCCCCCCGGCGGCGCGAGCAGACACCGGCGGCGGCAAGGTATTTTTGAAGACGCTCCAGGGCCATCAGCTCCTGTAATCGGCATTGATCTTGACGTAGTCGATGGAAAAGTCGCAGGTGTACATCGACGACGCCCCGTCTCCCAGGTGCAGGTCGACCCCGATGGTGAACTCCTCGCCTTTCAAGACACGCGTGGCCTCGGCCTCGGCTTGCTTGCCGCAGCCGGAGCCGGCGGAGACCATCTGGACCGGGCCGATGAAGATGTCCACCCGGTCAGGGTCCAGCGGGACGCCGGCCCGGCCGGCCGCCGCCAGTATCCGCCCCCAGTTGGCATCCTCACCGAAGAGCGCGGTCTTGACCAGGGGGGAGTGGGCGATCGTCTCGGCGATTTTGCGGGCGTCCGAATCGCAAATCGCCCCGCGCACGCGGATCTCCACCAGCTTGTTCGAGCCTTCGGCGTCCTTGACCACCCACTTGGCCAGGCTCAGCATCACCTCGTCCAGGACGGCCTGAAACGCGGCGCGCGCCGCCGGCGCCTCGAGGCCGGCACCGGAAACGCCGCTGGCCATCAGCAGGATGGTGTCGTTGGTGCTGGTGTCGCCGTCCACCGTAATGCGGTTGAAGGAGCGCTCCGCCCCGGCCGCGAGGGTTTCCCGCAAAACGGCCGGGTCCGCCTGCACGTCCGGCCGGATCATGCCCGCCCCCTTGGCCACACCGGTCACCGTGAAGCTTCGACCGTCGATCCGCCCCTGGCGCGAGACGCCCTTCGGCACGCGGTCCGTGGTCATGATCGCCTCGGCAAAATCCGCCACCCCCTCGGCCCTCAAGGCGGCCAGGAGCTCCGGCAGGGCCTGCTCGATGCGTTCGACCGGCAGGGGTTCGCCGATGACCCCCGTCGAGGCCACCAGGACCTGGGTTTCGGGGAC
>CAZLSV010000161.1:0-5255 GCA_964562235.1 uncultured Desulfatibacillum sp. | reverse complement strand
GGAAACGGAT
This sequence comes from uncultured Desulfatibacillum sp., assembly GCA_964562235.1. Taxonomy (GTDB): domain Bacteria; phylum Desulfobacterota; class Desulfobacteria; order Desulfobacterales; family SpSt-501; genus SpSt-501. The sequence continues at coordinate 5,245 of CAZLSV010000161.1, read as the reverse complement.
GCCATCCCACGGATTCTATCATCCGCGGTCGAACGCCTCGGGCGCCTCGACATTCTGATCAACAACATCGAGCGGGGGGGCTGGCCCGTCGTCCACGGGCCTTATGTCCGCGAGCAGTGGGACCTCGAGATGGAGACCACTCTGCGCGCCAAGCGCTGGGTGTTTGCCGCCGCCCTGCCCCACCTGAAAGCCGCGGGCGACGGGGCCGTGATCAACTTCTCCTCGATCGCCGGCCGGGTTGGCCGCGCAGGGCCGGCCGCGCCGGTGTTCAACGACGGCTACGCCGCCGCCAGCCGAGCGGTCCGCCTGCTCACCGAGTCCTGGGCGCACGAGGCCGCCCCCGAGGTGCGCGTGAACGAGATCATGCTCGGCTTCGTCGAAACCCGCCACGGCCCCGGGACCCGCGGCTGGGGCCTTCTGAGCGAGGACCAGAAAAAAGCCATCCTTGACCACACCCTGCTCGGCCGCACCGGCCGCATAGAGGATGTGGTCAAAGCCGTGATGTTCATCCTGCGCGAGGCCCCCTTCATGACCGGCAGCGTGCTCCGCCTGGACGGTGGCTACCTGCTGGGAGGGGAAAGGGTGCCTCCGATGCCCGAGGGAGTGGTGTAGGGCGCAGGCGCTTTCGGTCGGCCCGTCTGTCCGGTCGGTCCCGTCGGTCCGGTCTGGCCGTCGCCCTTCCCGGGAAGATTTCTCCGGGGCTGACGGGCGACGGGCCGACCGGCTGACGGGCTGGCCTCTCCGAGCTATGGCAGTGTTGTCGAATCGTCGTAGCTGAACAGGTTGATGGGCGTTATCGTGCTGCCGCTCAGCTCGAACACCTCCCAGACCGTCCCCCCCTGGTTGGCCGGCACGTTGAAGGTGGCCACCAGGCCGGTCGAATTGTAAACCTTGACCTGGGCCCCGGAATTCGAAAGCGCCAGGGAGGGGTTGTCGCCGTCGTGCGTATAGTCATGAACGTAATACCGGTAGGTCCCGCTGATCTGGGTGGTCAGGGTGATGGTTTCGGGCCCGTAGGAGGAAGTGTCGTCGGTGTCGAGCGACGCCACGGTGCCGTCGTTTATATTTTGATTGTAGTAAGCAATGTGGAATCGTGGACCCGATGTGGTCGGCCCTGTGAAATGGGTGTCGAGATCTGAGGGTGTTGCGCCCCAGGTCAGGACGACCCGCGTTTCGCCGGCCGCCAGGACGGGGGAAATCGACGCGTTCTGGTTGCCGGTAGTCTGACCGCCCCGGCTGTAGACGGAAATGAAGGCCGTGATGTAGCCGGCGGCGCTCAGTTCGGCCGTGTAATAGCCGGTGGGCACGCCGGCAATGGTGTACAGGCCGGCGCCGTTGGTGGTGCCCGTGGTCACGACGGCCCCGGTCTGGCTGTTCAGCCCCGCTCTCAGGTTCACCGTTACCCCGGCCAGGCCGGTTCCGGTCAAAGAATCGGTGACGGTGCCGGCGACGGTCCCGTTTCCGGAATAAGTATCCGCTATGGCCAGGACCGACTCCAGAATGGTCGTCTCGTCCTGAAGGACGTCCACACCGTTGTAACTGGCGGTAATGAAACCGGGCGCGCTCACCTCCACGACATAGTCGAGCCCGGCGGCCACCAGAAGGGAAAAATTGCCGTTGGCGTCGGTCGTCGTGGTGTCGAGCAGGGTCGCGCCGTCATAGACGCTGATGGTCGCTCCAACAATCCCGGCGTTCGTATCGAAGTTGCGGACGACCCCTTGAATCGTACCGGTTGCGGCAGGGCCGGGCTGGGCATCGATTTCCAGGTCGAGCGGCGTGGCCGCATTCACCGTCACACCGACCCCGTTCTGATCGCGCGTGTCGTACCCGGCCGACGTCACTCGAACCGTGTAGCCGCTGCCCGCCGGAACTTCAATCGAGTAGTTGCCGTTGGCGTCGGTAAAGGTCACCCCGAGCACGGTGGCACCGTCGAGCACGGTAACCGTTGCGCCGGCAACGGCAAGCCCGCTGGCGGCGTCCAGCACGACGCCCTGGACCGTACCCGTCGTTTGCGGCGCTGCGCCGCCGCCGGCGTCTCCAGCACCCGAGCCGCCGCCCCCTCCCCCGCCGGGACACCCGGTCAAGACCAATGGAAGCGCCAGAAAAATTAGAATCAAAAACCGCGACCACCCGCTCCGATTCAACATGCCTTCCTCCGTTTTATTCGATTGGTAGTTGTTATGAGAAACCCTTGAAAAAAACTCCCAAAAAATTTGCAGATTGCGTGCCAGGGTTCTGTGGAAGGCCCGTTTTTATTTTTGGCGGCCGTCTGACAGGTCGTTTTCCGGATGACCTTTAGAAACCGCCGAATTCAAGGAAGGCGAATCGCCCGTCGGCAAGAGGGGTCACCGAGGGCCGCCGCAACCATGAGGGGGCGTGCGAAAAAAGCGGCTTTTTTTTCGAAGTCGTGAAGGGATGCCAATTTCTGGAGCCGGGCCATCGAATTCGGATGGCCGCTTGATCCGTTGTGCGTCAAAATAATGGCAGATTCCGCATCATCCACCGGGCTAGCGCCCCCGGGGCTTCAGTCTCCGGCTCGGCCGGCCCCAAAGAAAAAGCTGGATCCAGTCGAACCCGAACAGCAAAAGCTGCGCGTCGTCCATTTTCAGCCGGCCGAGCAGCTCCGGCTTGACCTTGAAGCGCTTGAGAAAGCTGCTGCCGAAGACGAACTCGCGGAAACGGTCGATGTTGTAGGCGGCCATGAAGGCCATTTTGCCGCGCGTTCCCGTCGGGCCCTCCGCGCCCCAGGGATCGTTCCGGAACAGCCGCCGCAGCTGGGCCCAGCGGATGGTCATGCGGTGGTAGGCCTCGGCCTCCTGGTCCTGCACCCACTCCAGGACCGTCCACTGCTTTGCCTCCTGCCGCCCCAGGCAGAAATCGGGTGGCCGGAAGAAGAAGAGCGGTTCGTCCGCGCCGGTTTCGGCATCATGCCGCAGCCCCTGCTCCAGGGGAAAGGTGCGGCAGGTGTCGGGGCGGTCGGGGTAGACGGCGCAGCCCTCGGGGGTGAGAAACGGGCAGGTCCGCTCCTCGTTTTCCGCCATGCGCAGCAGGACCTCCGGGAAGTGGCTGCCGGGGCGCAGCACCGCGTCCGTGTGGCGGTCGAGGAATTCATCCGAGGTGAGCCCCAGCCGGTCCCTGAGACGGATCACGTCGTACGGGTAGAGGTACAGATTGAGGTTGCGGCAGCAGCGGTTGAAGCAGCCGACACCGGGGTGGCAGCGGAACCCGAAGCGCTCGCCCGTCCGGATGCGGATGCCCGGCAGCCGGTCGAGGTCGGCGGCATCCAGTTGTTTCACGAAAGACCTCCGTCGTAAATCAGGATCTCGGCGACGGTCATCCGTATTTTTCGCCGCAGCCCCAGGGTCTGGCGGCACTCGGCCTCGAGCCGCGCGAGCTCGGTGTAGAGCGGCGTGCGGTCGAGCAGGTCCCGCTGCGGCCGGCCGCAGCGCCGGTGGAACTCCTCGCAGCCCGGGCTTTGCTGCGCCGGCCGGCCGGGGGGGTGCAACTCGTGCGGGATCCCGTGCAGGCGACAGATCATCGGCCGGTGGGCGTAAAGCGCACAGCGCCCCTCGGCGTTGAGCGGGCAAAAGGGCCGGGGGTCCGCTCCCGGCAGCACCCCCGGTTCGTGCCGGACGGCCGCGGCAACGGCATCCGCCCGGATGCGCTCCCGCAGCGCGGCCGTCAGCCGGCTGAAACCCTCCCGCAGATAAAGGAACTCGAGCAGCGTGTGGTGGTGAAAGCGCGTCCGGCAGCAGCTCTCCTCACAACCCGAGCAGACAAACCCGTGGGCGGCGGCCGCCTGCCCGTAAGCCGCATCCATGTCGTCCCACACGCGTTGCAGGCGCTCCCGCAGCACGGCCGGCAGCCGGGGATCCATCAGTTGACCTTTTGCGTAAACGGCGAGGGGAAAAAAAGGTTGGCGTACAGATTCATCGCGTAGCGATCGGTCATGCTGGCGATGAAGTCGCACACCCGGCGCTCCCGCGGCTCTCCATCGCGGCCGGCGCCGCCCATCTGCAGGTCGGCCAGCCCGTTAAGGAGCATGGTCTCGTCGGCGAGAAAGTGGGCGTAGAGCTCGGAGAGGATTTTCTTCGATTTTTCAAAATCCTGCTGGACCCGGGGCGAGCGGTAGACGTTTTCGTACATGAAGTGGCGCAGTTCGAGCATGGCGGCGCTGACTTCGCCGCTGGGCCTGAGGCGGAACACGCCCTCTTCCGCCGCGGAAGAGGAGATGACGTCCTTGATCATGGTGGCGGCGCGCGCGGAGTGGGTCTCGCCCAGCAGGCGGCGGCAGGACTCCGGCACCTGCTCCTCCCGGATGACCCCGCTGCGGACGGCATCGTCCAGGTCGTGGTTCAGGTAGGCCATGAAATCGGCGATCCGCACCACGCGGCCCTCGTTCGTGCCGGCCAGTTCCTCGGGAGCGTCGGGCAGTACCTTGCCGTGGCCCTTGGAGTGTTTGAGGATGCCGTCGAGCACCTCGTGGGTCAGGTTCAGGCCGAGCCCGCCGTTTTCCAGCACTTCGACCACGCGGATGCTCTGCTCGCTGTGGGTGAACTCCGCAGAGTAGATCTCCTTGAGCACGGTCTCGCCGCTGTGGCCGAAGGGGGTGTGGCCGAGATCGTGCCCGAGCGCGATGGCCTCGGTGAGGTCTTCATTGAGGTAGAGCGCCCGGGCAATGGCGCGGGCCATCTGCGCCACCTCCAGCGTGTGTGTCAGGCGCGTGCGGTAGTCGTCGATCATGGGCGCCAGGAACACCTGGGTCTTGTGCTTGAGGCGCCGGAAGGCGTTGCAATAGACGATCCGGTCCCGGTCGAGCTGAAAGGCGGTGCGCACCGCGCACGGCTTTTCGGCGACCTTGCGCCCCATGGACCGGGAACTGGGGCAGGCGAAGGGCGACATGAACGCGCGTTCGCGCTTTTCGAATTCCTCACGGATGGACAGGGGCATCGGCGGTCCGGCCTTTTTGAAAGCGTTTCAGGAACCCGGCGTTTCGGAAACCGCATGAAATAGTAGGCGGATGGTTTGAATTTGTAAAGCGCAATCTGTGGCAAGTCAAGCAAGCTCGGCAGGCCTCGTCCGCGCCTTTTTCGCGCCATCTCGGAACATCCCGGTTGCCGCGCCGGCACGGATGTTATAGAATTGCCGAACTGCCTGTCGTAAAAGGCAACTCCAGTTCGGGTGAAGGCGGAGCGGGGTGCCCGCCGCGGCGAGCCGCAACCAATTTTTCAGGTGACCCTGCCAC
>CAZLSV010000160.1:331-5322 GCA_964562235.1 uncultured Desulfatibacillum sp. | reverse complement strand
GGATCATCGGCGCGGTGGTGACGCTGATGGGGCTGCTCGCCTTTCCGGCGATGCTCAAGGCCGGATACGGCGTCAGGCTCTCGGCGGGCGCCGTCACCGCGGGCGGAACCCTGGGCATCATGATCCCGCCGTCGGTCCTTCTGATCCTCTACGGCGCCACCGCCGGCGTCTCGGTGATGCAGCTCTACGCCGGCGCCTTCTTTCCCGGCATCATGCTGGCGGGATTGTACGTCGGCTATGTCATCGTTTACGCAAAAATAAAGCCCAGCATCGCGCCGCCGCTCTCGACGGAGGACCAGTACGTGCCGCTGCCCAAATTCGCGGAGGTCATTACCAAGATCGGGAGCAGCAACGTCATGCTGGGCCTGATTGGCGCGATCAAGGGCAAGCGCAACGCCGACGTCCCGATGCGCACCCTGATCAACCACCTGGGCATTGCTTTGCTGCCGGCCCTGGCGGTCGCGCTGCTCATGGGCTCGATCTATCTTGCCGTGACCGCTCCGGACCACGTGGTGCCGTCGGAGTTGCAGGAGATGGGCCTCGCGGTCATGTCGGAAGAGCAAGTCTCGGACTTGCTGGAACCGGAGGAAGACGAAGAAACCACCGAAACAAAGGAGCCTTCGGCCTATTCTTTCCAGCCGTCGGTGAGTGCTGAAAAACAGGCGGGGGTGACGGAGGAGGCCGCGGTCGCACCGGGTGAGAGCAAACCCATCCCCACGTGGTGGTGGATTACGCTTGGCGTCTTCGCGGTGGGGCTCGCGATTTTCTATGCGATCTTCACCTTCGTGCGGCTCGAAATCTTCAAGATGCTGCTGTCCTCCTTCTTCCCGCTGGCGCTGCTGATCATCGGGGTCCTCGGCTCCATCCTCATGGGGCTCGCGACGCCGAGCGAGGCGGCGGCGATGGGATCGTTCGGGGGGTTCGTGCTGGCGATCGCCTATGGACGCTTCAACTGGACCATGCTCAAGGAGGCGGTCTTCCTCTGCGCCAAGACCAGCGCCATGGTGTGCTGGCTGTTCGTCGGGTCGGGCATCTTCGCCGCGGCGTTCGCGCTCCTTGGCGGCCAGGAGATCATCAACGCGTGGGTCCAGTCGCTCGACATGTCGCCCGTGCAATTCATGATCCTGGCGCAGGTGATCATCTTCCTGCTCGGCTGGCCGCTGGAGTGGACCGAGATCATCATCATCTTCCTGCCGATCTTCCTCCCGCTGCTGGCGCAATTCAACATCGATCCGCTCTTCTTCGGCCTGCTGGTGGCGCTCAACTTGCAAACGGCGTTCCTGTCCCCGCCGGTGGCGATGGCCGCGTTCTACCTTAAAGGCGTCTCGCCGCCGCACGTGACGCTCAACCAAATCTTCCTGGGGATGTTGCCGTTCATGGCGATCCAGGTGCTCGCGATATTTTTGCTGTACGTTTTCCCTTCGATCGGCTTGTGGCTGCCGAGTTTGGTCTACGGCCGTTGAGGACCGAGGCCGCGCACAACTTAATCCCCACCCAGCCTCACCCGCCAAGGGGGAGGCTGGGTCGAAAGGTTGCATCCATCAAGGGGGATGAGTTGGCCATTCGGGTTCCCTCCCCTTGCGGGAGGGGCCAGGGAAGGGGCAACTGCCATGCCTCGTGACACCCATTGAAGTACATGACCGTTTCACGAGAACATATATAATATCAACAGGATGAATAAGACGATGAAACCGAAAATACTGGTGACCCGCGAGATCTTCGACGATGTCCTGGATTATCTGAAGCAACATTTCGAGGTGACCGACAACCAGTCGGACACGCCCATGGATGCCAAGACGCTGGCCAAAAACCTCGCCGACAAGAGCGGCGCCATGACCACGCTGGTGGACCGGGTCGACGCGAAGCTGCTCTCCGCCTGCCCCAAGCTCAAGGCGGTGTGCAACATCGCCGTGGGCTTCAACAACATCGACCTGGCGGCCTGCTCCGCGGCCGGGGTCATGGCCACCAACACGCCCGGGGTCCTGGACGACAGCACCGCGGACTTCACCTGGGCGCTGATTCTGTCCACGGCCCGCCGGGTGGTGGAGTCAGACGCGCACGTGCGGGCCGGGGGGTGGAAGGGCTGGTACCTGAAGCAGTTCCTGGGCGCGGACGTGCACCACGCCACGCTCGGCATCCTGGGCTTCGGCCGGATCGGAAGGCGGGTGGCCCGGAGGGCGCTCGGTTTCGACATGACGGTCCTCTACCACGACACCCAGTCGGCGGATGCCGCGACCGAGCGTTCCTGCAATGCCGCCTTTGTCAGCATGGACGAGCTTCTGGCCCGCGCCGACATCCTCACCATCCATATCCCTTACGCCCCGGCGACCCACCACCTGGTGGGCGGCCCGGAGCTGGCCAAGATGAAGCCCGGGGCCATTCTTATCCACGCCTCGCGCGGCGGCGTGGTGGATGACGCGGCCCTGGTGGCGGCCTTGAAAAGCGGCCGGCTGGGCGGCGCCGGACTGGACGTCTTCGAGAACGAACCGGCCCTGAACCCGGCCTTTCTCGCCATGCCGAACGTGGTCCTGACCCCGCACATCGCCAGCTCCTCGGAGGCCACGCGTCACGCCATGGCGATGCTGGCCGCCCAGAACCTGGTGGCGGCGTTGACCACCGGCCAACCGCCCAATCTCCTCAATCCATAAAAGCCGGGGGGGACCTCCGGGGACGTTCATGCTCACATCCACCGGAATCCCTCTATAGAAAGCCCCTTCTACAACTTCCATCCCGGCTTTTATAATTAAGGGGAGGGATAATTTACTCCTCATCTACCGGAGTGATGTTATGGGCCCGAGAGCGCTTTACCGGCTGGGGCTGTACGAGGCCGCGCAGGCCGTCCGCAAGGATGATCTCACCTGCGAGGAGCTGACCCGTGCGTTGCTCGAGCGCATTGCGAAACATGACGATGCCGTGATGGCCTTCCAGTGGATCGACCCGGAAAGGGCGCTGGAGCTCGGCCGCCGAGCCGACCGGCGGCTGCGCTCCGGCGAAGCCGTGGGGCCCCTGCACGGCATCCCGCTCGGGGTCAAGGACATCATCGACACCGCAGGCATCCCGACCACCTTGGGATCGCCCATTTGCGACGGCCGGGTGCCTGAGAGCTCGGCGGCGGTGGTCGAGCGGCTCGAGGCGGCCGGCGCCTTCGTGCTGGGCAAGACCGTCACCTCCGAGTTCGCCTTCTTCACCCCCGGAAAGACCCGCAACCCGTGGAACCCGGCTCACACGCCCGGCGGTTCCTCGAGCGGGTCGGCCGCGGCGGTGGCCGCCGGGTTCGTTCCCGCGGCGATCGGGACCCAGACCAACGGATCGGTGATCCGGCCCGCGGCCTTTTGCGGGATCGTGGGGTACAAGCCGACCGCGGGCCGCATTCCCCGATCCGGCATCCACCCCTTCAGCGCCAGCCTCGACCAGGTGGGCGTGTTCGGCCGGAGCGTGCCCGATGTCGCCCTGCTCGCGGCGGCCTTGTCTGCGGCCCCCGGCGGCGGGCCGGCGACGGGACCTGAAAACGTCCTCATCCCCGGCGAGGTGGCCGCCATGCTCCGCCCCCCGCGGCTGGCGGCGGTGCGCTCCCCGGTCTGGGGCCTGGCCGAGGCGTACGCCCGGGAACATTTTGTCGAGATCGTGAAACGGCTGCGGACGGCCGGGGCGGAGGTCGTGGAACGGGAGCTGCCGCCTGCGTTCGAAGGCGCCCACGCCGCGCTCCGGACCATCATGCACATCGAAGCGGCCAAGGTGTTCGAGGGAGTGCAGCAACGCCACCGCGAGCGGCTGAGCCCGCCGCTCAACCGGCTGATCGACGAGGGGTTGAGCCTCCCGGAGGCGGCTCTGGCCCGGGCCCTGGAAAAAAGAAACGAGCTCGTGCGCGAACTGGATGAGTTCACGGCCGGGCTGGACGGAGTCCTCAGCCTCCCCACGACCGGCGAAGCGCCGGCGGACCTGAGCTGGACCGGCGATCCGACCTTCTGCACCATCTGGTCGCTGTGCGGAGCCCCGGCGGTCGTCATCCCGACGGGGTCCGGGCCGAACGGCCTGCCCCTCGGCCTTCAAATCACGGGTCCGCAAACCGCCGACGGGCGGGTGCTCTCGGTGGCGGGATGGTGCGACGGCAAGGTCGGACGGGCCGAACGGATCCCCGGTCATTTCTCCGGCAATGACGAATACGGTCATATTTGATTAGACGTATGAGCGGCGTTTACCGGCGAAGAGTCTCACCGCAGAGACGCTGAGGGCGCAGAGGGATGAGATTTTTTCCGTCGCCGGTGAGAGGCCGGCAACGGAAAAGCCGGCGCCGATGGCCTGCAGCGTTTTGAGGTGGCCAAGAGGGCGAGCTGTTTTTTGAACCGCCGCCTCTCACGGCGGTTCAAAAAGGTGTCCTTCTCGGCGTCCTTTGCGCCTTGAGCGCAGCGGGCGGTGAGCGTTTTTACCCGCTCGTGCCTGAGCCTTTTAAGAGGCGGCGAAATCCGAGTTTTCGGTCAGGCGTGCGCCGTTGTTGCCGAAGGCGGCGTAGTACTCCTCGATGCGTTTGCGTGCGCGCTCGAGGTCGTGATTGTCGAGGTTGAGGTTGAGCAGGTCGATGCACCAGGGCGCCTTGCCCGGGTGCTTGACGTAGCGCTCGACGATCGCGCGGGCGATCGGCAGCGTGGTGGCCTTCGAGTCGTCGTGGACGTCCCTGTTTCCCGCCTTGAGAAGCTTCTCGTATTCCTCTTGCATCAGCCGGTCGAAAAAGGCGGGCGTGAAGGGGTCGCCGACCTTCACGCCGCTGGCCGGATCGTCCGCGGTGAAGCGGGCCTGCTTGTGCAGCCACTCCCAGAGGATGCTCAGGCGGATCTCGCCGGTGGCCATGTCCTCCATCAGGTAGAGCACGTCGTCGTTGCCGAAGAAGTCCGCCGGCTTGAGCGCCGCCGCCTGGAAGCCGCGGCCGAAGGCGTTGCCGTACTGCAGCGCCACCGAGAGCAGGTCGCGCGCCCCGCGCACGGGGCGCGGCGCGG
>CAZLSV010000160.1:0-321 GCA_964562235.1 uncultured Desulfatibacillum sp. | reverse complement strand
TTCGAGCCGCATCAGGTCCTCGGCGTCCTGCGGTTCGTAGGTGAGGGGCGGGAAGGCGCGGCCCATCTGATTGGCGGCCCCGGCCTTCTCCCAGATCGGCCGGACGATGTGGACCATCTTCCAGTGCGCCACCCATTTTCCGCTGGCGCCCGCCTTCTGCTCGCGCTCGCCGCCGGCGACCGCGCGCGTCATCCCGTCGGCGACGCCCTTGTCCGAGCCGACCGGGATGTTAGGCTCCATGCCGCCCTGCCAGAGCGCGAAGCGGCCGTTTTTGTCGGGCGTGTTCACGGCGCGCCGCACCCGGTCCTCGTAGAACCGAAT
>CAZLSV010000159.1:0-5493 GCA_964562235.1 uncultured Desulfatibacillum sp. | reverse complement strand
TGGGAGCGGCATCTTGCCGCGAAATGATCGCGGCGGGGACGCCGCTCCCACAAAGAACAAGCTCGCTGGCTGATAAGACGGCGTCAAGCGCCATCGCCCGCTAATAAAAATAGTAAGGTGTCCCCCCCTCCGCCTCTGCGTGAAATTCTGCAGTTTGGCCTGTCTAATAGCCGGTTTAATAAACAGTGTCCGGGCAGGACGGCCAGAGAGTTCCACTCAGATCCCGAAATAGGCCGAGCGGACATCCGGGTTGTCCATCAGCTCCTGGCGCGTGCCCGACATGACGGCCGAGCCGTTTTCCAGGATGAAGGCGTAATCGACGATCGGGATCACGGGCCGCGCGTACTGCTCGGTGATGACGATGGCGATCTTGCGCTCCTCCCGGATCTCGCGCGTGGCACGCATGAGCATGGCCTGCATGAGCGGGCTCAGACCCAGCAGGGGCTCGTCGAGCAGCAGGATCTTCGGCTGCGCCATCAGCGCCCGGCCGATGGCGAGCATCTGCTGCTCGCCGCCGCTCAAAAACCCGCCGACCCTGTTCTTCAGCTTTTTCAGCGCCGGGAAGACGCGAAAGACGAACTCCAGGGTTTCGCTGGCCTGGGCCGCCCCGGCCAGATAGGCGCCGATCTTCAGGTTTTCGAGCACGGTGCTCTCGCCGAAGATCCGGCGCCGCTCGGGGCAGAGCACGATGCCCATGCGCGCCCGTTGGCTGGGCTTCACGTCGGCGATCTCCTTGCCCTCCCAGCGGATGCTGCCGGCCAGGGTGACGCGCTCCCCTCCGGCCATCTCCTCTTTCTTGCGGATGTCGAGGATGATCCCGGAGAGCGCGTACATCAGCGTGGATTTCCCGGCGCTGTTGGCGCCGAACACGCCGACGATCTGGTTTGCTTCGCAGCGGATGCCGACGTTGTTGAGCGCCAGCATGTTCTCGTAGAAGACCATCAGGCCGCTCGCCTCAAGCATGGGTCATCACCTCCTCGACCTCCTCGGAGCCGAAATAGGCCTCCCGGACGCGGGCGTCGGCCATGACCTCCTCCGCGCTGCCCTCGACGAGCTTCTCCCCGAAGTTGAGCACCATGACCCGGTTGGCGACCTGGAAGAGCTCGCGCAGCCGGTGCTCGATCATGATGAGCGTGATCCCGTCCATCTGGAGACGCTCGATCAGCGGCACCATGCTGGCGATCTCGCTCATGCTCAGCCCGGAGAAGACCTCGTCGCAGATGATCAGCTCCGGTTTCAGGGCCAGGCAGCGCGCCAGCTCCAGGCGCTTGAGATAGCCCGTGGGCAGGGTCGAGGTCGTCTTGTAGGGCACGTAGGAGTCGCGCTCGAAGCCGATCTCCTCCAGGATGTCGATGCCCACGGTGTTGCGGTCGCCCATCCGGCCGCCGCCGCGCCACCCCCCGGTGCGGCGCGCCCGGGGGGAGAAAAGCGGGATCACCAGGTTCTTGTAGGCGGGCAGGCTGTAGTAGGGGCGCATGATCTGGAAGGTGCGCGTGACGCCCAGGTCGGCGATCTTGTGGGGCGGCCGGGCGGTGATGTCGTTTCCGCGAAAAAGGACCCGGCCGGAGGTCGGCTTGATGAAGCCGGTGATGCAGTTGACCACCGTGGTCTTCCCGGAGCCGTTGGGGCCGATGATGCCCAGGATTTCGCCCTCGAAGACATCGAAGCTCATTCGGTTCAGCGCGATGATTCCCCCGAAGGTCTTGGTCACCTCGCGCACCTGCAGGATCGGTTCGGCCTTCATATGGCTTTCCATCTCTCCAGCTGGTGGTATTTGCGCTGGCCGTAGATCATCAACCCCTCGCTGCGAAAGACGATGAAGGCCAGCAGGATCAGGGAATAGAAGACGATGCGCAGGGTGCCGAAGTCCCGCAAAAGCTCGGAGACCGGCACCAGGATGAGGCACCCGATCAGCGGCCCGACCAGCGTGCCGCTGCCGCCGATGACCGTGGCGGCGATCGGCAGCACCGAAAAATCGAGCGCGAAGGTCGAGATCCCGGCCCACATGTAGATGTGGACGATGCAGGCGCCGGCAAGGCAGCCGATGGAGGAGGCGATGAAGACGGCCATGGCCTTGTAGCGGGTGATGTTCATGGCGGAGGCTTTCACCGCCTGGTCGTTGTCCTTGACGGCGCGCAGGACCAGCCCGAGGTCGGTGTTGACCAGCCGGCGAAGCCCGAAGAGAAAGACCAGCACGACGACGATCACGAAATACTGCTCGAGCCAAGGGCTCGGGAAGCTGTCGATGCCCAAGATGCCGTCGGTGCCGCCGAGGATGTCCAGGGCCTCGATCACGCGCGCCAGGAAAAGCGGGTACATCAGGGTCACGATGGCGAAGTAGACCCCCCGGAGCGGGAGGCAGGGCAGCAGCAGGAGCGTGCAGACCACCCCGCCCGCCAACGCGGCGCCCGGCACGCAGATCAGGGGGGAGAGCCCCATCTTGGTGTTGAGAAGGGCGGAGAGGTACCCGCCGACCCCGACGAAAAAGGCGCCCCCCAGCGAAACCAGTCCGACGAAATGGGCGAGAAAATCGAACGCCAGGGCCAGCAGGGCGTAAATGCAGACGATGGAGATCACCCGCTTCCAGTACATGCCGGGCATCACCAGCGGCAGCAGAAGCAGCCCGGCGATCAGCAGCACCCGCGGGGAGATCAGGTAGGCCAGCTCCCGCCAGGACATCAGGGCATAGATTCCCCCCGTGCGGACTTTGATCCCGCGATCGATCCGTTCCCGCCGCCGCTGCTGTTCTTGCGTGCTCATACCCGCTCCTCCAACTCCTTTTGCTGGCCGAAAAGCCCCGACGGCTTGAGGATCAGCGTCAATATGATGGCCAGCAGGGCCACCACCATCTGGAAGTGCGCGCCCAGGTAAACGACGGTCAGGATCTGGGCGAAGCCGATCAGAAAAGCCGCCAGGACCGCGCCGATCCAGCTGCCGAGCCCGCCGACGATGCAGACCGCGATGGCCAGGATGAGCACGTTGTACCCGGATTCGACCACGATGTTGCCCAGGGGCAGCAGCAAAATGGCGGCAAACGCCACCAGCATGGAGCCCAGCCCCATGGCCACCACCGCCATGATGTCCGAATCGATCCCCAGCATCAGCGCGGCGCGCTCGTCCTGGGCCATGCCGCGCAGCGCCAGCCCGATGCGGGTGTGGTGGGTGAAGAGAAACCGGAAGCCCAACCGGCAGGCGCCGATGAAGATCACCATGATGCGCTGGTAATCGACCGAGACGCCGGCAATGGAGACGCTGCCCTCGATGAAAGGCGGCAGGGTGTAGGTCATGCCCTTGAAGCCGCCCCATCTGAGCCCTTCGAGGATGGCCAGGCCGATGGCATAGGAGGCGATGATCTCCGAAATCTCCATGCCGCGGACCCGGATCAGGAAGAGCCGGTAGATGACCGCCCCGATCAGCGCCGTGGCGGCCATGGCGAGAGCGATGCTGAGGAGGTAGGGGAGTTTCAACGTGTTGAGGGCGCTCCAGGTGATGAAGCCGCTCAGCACGTAGAGCGCGCCGTGGGCGAAGTTGGGCAGCCGGCTGATGCCGTAGACCAGGGCGAAACCCAGGGCGTACAATGCCAGCGCCACGCTGTTGACGGTGCCGTAGATGAGGATTTCCATTTGTTTCGTCTCGAAACAGTATCGACCGAGAGCGGCCCCCTCACCCTTCCCTCTCCCCCGGGACGGGGGAGAGGGAAGGGTGAGGGGGCCCGTGAATTATTTCTGCAACGTATTTCTGCAACGTATTTTTGCGTCTTATTTTTGCATCCAGGGCGGCAGCTTGATCTCTCCCATCGCGATGCTCTTCGGGTAGACGACCACGCGCTTGCCGCCCTGCCACTGCAGGATGCTGCCGACGGCACCCTCCTTCGGGTCGGCGGCGGGGATGACCTGGTGGCTCTTGGGATCGAAGCGCAGCCGGCCGTAAACCCCCATCAGGTCGGTTTTCTCCAGCTCGGCCACCACCTTGTCGGGGTCGAGCGAACCGGCGCGCTCGATGGCGCCCTTCAACACGTACACGGCCATGTAGCTGCTGGAGCTTCCCAGCCCCTCGGGCTCCACCCCCCAGCGCTTGGCGTAGGCGTCGTAGAACTTCATCGTCCAGGGCGTGGCGTTGGACGGGGCGTTGCCGGCGTTGACCACGTTGCAGAGCGTGAACTCGCCCTTGCCCTCCGTGGCCTTCCAGAAGCCGGGCTGTTCGGCCGCGGCGAGAGTCGAGCCGAAGGGCAGGGCGGGGACCTTCATGTCGAACCACTGCTTGAGCAGGATGGAGCTCTCGGGCATGTCCATCCAGATGTTGATGATTTCGGTTTTGGAATTCTTGGCCTTCAGCAGGCCCATGGAGAAATCCGTGGCGCCGGTGGGGTAGACTTCCAGCCCCGTGACGTTCCAGCCCTTGTCGGTCGCGATCTTCTTGACGAGCTCGGCCGCCCCGCGGGCGTGGCTGACGTCCTGGGCCATGATGAAAAGGTTGTTGAAACCGTACTTCTGTTTGAGCTCGGCGAAATTGGCGAAAATTTCGCCCACCAGGTTCTTGGCCTCGCCGTGGATGCGGAAGCAGTATTTGAACTTGTCGTACTGCTCGGCCACCGTTTCGTGATACTTGGGGGTGAGCACCCCGCTGGTGAGGATGGAGACCTTCTTGTACTTGGAGAGCAGCGGCATGGCCGCCAGGGCCGCCTCCGAGCGGACCGGGCCGCCGAGGATGAAGTCGGCCTTCTTGTCCAGAATAAGCTTTTCCACGGCGAGCAGCGCCTCGCTCACCGGCACCCCGGGCTCCAGGTCGCGCGTGTCGATGACCTCCATCTTGAAGAGCCGCTTCTCACCGCCGACGGCGACCCCTCCGGCGGCGTTGATCTCCTCCACCGCCAGGGTGAAGCCGCGCTCGGCGCCCCACCCGTAAAGAAAGGCCATGGAAAGCGGGCACCCCAGGACAATGGGCTGCGCGGCCTGAGCCGGTGCGGCGAGAAGACAGAACGCGGCGAGGATCAGCAACCCTGAAAAGAACCTTCCCCTTTTCATGCGACACCTCCTCTTTCATTTGAGATGAAAAACGGTGATCGGAGAACTCCGGCGTGCACTGAACCCTTGGACGGTGAACACACTGAAAATTTTCGCAACAATAATTTAAATGCCGGTTGGGTGTCAATGTATAAAAAAATTAATGAACAGGCTTCAAAAACTTTAGCATCTCTCATTTTCTCTCCCCCGGAACCGGGGGAGAGCGGCGCATCTCTCTACAAGTGGTTTCAAAACTCTGGATCGCGCCTGCGGGCAAGGCGCCGGCCGATTCGGAAAGCGGAGCAACCGCCATGGGTGGTGAGCATTTACGAGAGGCCGGCAACGCCGCCCCCGGGCGTCAGACGGGGTTGATGAAACCACTTGTAAAATCCTCTCCCCCGTTTCGGGGAAGGGAAGGGTGAGGGGGCGTCCGGAGTGGGAAGCGAAATCCCCCCGGCCCCCTTTTCCAAAGGGGGAGAGAGGCCGGCCT
>CAZLSV010000158.1:4327-5614 GCA_964562235.1 uncultured Desulfatibacillum sp. | reverse complement strand
TCTGAATATTCGGCGGCTCTTCCAGTTCGAGCGGCGTCGAGAGCATGGTCTGAAATACACGCTTCACTGCACTCGTGACGAAACCCTGCAGGTCAACCTCTTGAATCCCGCTCATATGCTCCATCCCATTTCTATACCGATCTGTTGATCTCCGCCTATCACCAGTTTCTCTCATCAACGAATCGGTGACCGACCGCCGCGAATTTCTCCGGCTGTGGGCAGGCCTAAGCCTGCTCTACAAAATCTTATCCGTAGGACTCTCGAAATAAAGCTTTTTTCATTGACCATGATGCCTCCCGGGGCCGTGGATGAACCCCGCCCCGGGAGGATTGTTGGTTATGGCAGCTTAGAAATCCGCGAACTGCTGGTCGTCGTCAAGCGGGAGCACCGTTTCGGCCATCGGTTTCCTTGATTTCTTGGCTGAGCCGGCCTTGGACTTGAGCTTGCTGATCGCGGAGGAAATCGCCTCGTGGGGCTTGGCGCTTTTCGCCGCAGGACGGTCACTGTGGGAGGCTATTCTCTTTGCCTTGGCAGAACCGCCGACCATGCTTTGCAGTTCATCCACCATGCCCTTCATGGTCTCGGCTTGAGCACTCATCTCCTCAGCCGCGGATGCCGACTCCTCGGCGTTGGCCGCGTTCTGCTGAGTCACTTTGTCGAGCTCGGTCACGGCCGTGTTGATCTGCTCGATGCCCTGGGCCTGCTCGCTGGAGGCCGCGGAGATCTCGGCCACCAGGTCGGCCGCCTTGGCGGAGCTGCCAACCACCTGCTGGAAGGCCGCGTTGGTCTTGCCCACGAGCTCGGAGCCTTCCTTGACCTTCTTCACGGTGCCCTCGATCAGGTTGGCCGTGTTCTTGGCGGCGTCGGCCGCCCGCATGGCCAGGTTTCTGACCTCGTCGGCCACCACCGCAAATCCGGCGCCGGCTTCGCCGGCCCTGGCGGCTTCCACCGCCGCATTGAGGGCCAGCAGATTGGTCTGAAAGGCGATCTCGTCGATGGTCTTGATGATCTTGGAGGTCTCCTCGCTTGCCTTGGTGATCTCGGCCATGGACTCGGTCAACTGGATCATGGACGCGTTGGCCGTGCCCACTACCTGCTTGGCCTCGCCCATCAGGCCGTTTGCCTGCTGGGCGTTTCCCGCATTCTGCTTGGTCATGGAGGACATCTCTTCGAGCGACGAGGAGGTCTCCTCGATGGAGGCAGCCTGCTCGCTGGAGCCCTCGGCCAGTTGCTGGCTGGCGGAAGAGATCTGCCCTGCCGCGGATGCCACCTGATCGGCGCCTTCGT
>CAZLSV010000158.1:0-4317 GCA_964562235.1 uncultured Desulfatibacillum sp. | reverse complement strand
TGCTTTCGATGATGCGAGAGACGGGCCGGGTGATGCTACGCCGGGTGAAGACGATGCTGACCATCAATACGACCATCAGCACGGCAAGCGTGATCCCAGCAATCCACACCACAACGCTTCGCACGCTATTTTGGATCTCCTGTTTGGTGGTCTCGATTTCCTTGTTCAACCGACTGGCCTCGGCCTGCAGTCGCTTTTCCATCTCAGCTTTTTTGGCATTCATCAGGGCATCGATGTCGTCGATGTAAAGGCCGGTGCCGACGACCCAGCCCCATGCCTTAAAAAGCGCCACAAATGAGAGCTTGGGCTGGGGCTTGTCGGCCCCGTATTTGGGCCACAGATAGTCGACAAAACCTTCGCCCTTTTCCTTGGCGACCCGGGCGAACTCAACGAAGAGTCTTTTACCGTCGGGGTCCTTGTTGTCGGAGAGGTCCTTGCCGTCCATCTCGGGTTTGTATGGGTGCATGATCATGTTGGGATGCAGGTCGTTGATCCAAAAATAATCCTTGTTCTCGGTACCGTAGCGGAGAACCTTGACAAGGCCGAAGGCTTTTTGCTGCTTATCCTGCGGACTCAACCCTGGCTCTTTTTCAACAGCTTCCAGGATGCTCATGGCGGTTTGCACCTCGGACTTGAGGTATTCCTTTTTCAGCGCCAGCATCTCTTCGCGATAAGCCACCGCTTCGCGCTCACCGTCCGCCTTGATCCGCTGGAGATTGTCCCGGCCCATCCGTTCGATCTGGGCGACGGTGTCGTTCCCCGTGTAGTAAGTTTTCCAGGTTGAAATTAGGCCAATCGAGGTCGATGTCAGGACCAGGGCCGTGGTGATGAGAACGATGATCTTGGTATTGAGCTTCATAGAATCCTCCGCACTTCTTTTAATTTTTAATACATAAAACGGATTCGTTCAGGCAGCCGTCGGCGTTAAGCCGCCGCGCGCGACAAAGATTCCATTTCAGTGGTCGTCAATGCCTTTTCGATGTCGAGAAGAATCCTCAGCCCTTTGCCCACTTTGGCCATCCCGAGGATGTATTCGGTGTTGAGCTGGGTTCCGAACGAAGGGGTGTCTTCGATGTCCGCCCCTTTGATATTCAACACCTCAGACACGGAGTCCACCACGACCCCCATCGAGACGGTGCCGGCAGGTCCTGCGATCTCCACCACGATGATACAGGTGCGCTCGGTGTAGTCCATCGTCGGCATGCCGAAGCGCCGCCGCAGGTCCACCACCGGGATCACTTTGCCTCGCAGGTTGATCACCCCTTTGACAAAGGCCGGCGTCTCCGGGACCGAGGTGATCGGCAGCATGCCGATGATCTCCCGGATCTTCAAAATCCCGATGCCGTACTCCTCGCCGGCCAGCGAGAAAGTCAGGTACTTGCCCTCCCGGTCGGCTGCATGCGTGACGGCATCACTCATGACTCTTTCTGCATGTCCCATCGCGTCTCCTTCCTTGAACTAAAAATTAAGTGGCGTTGCACATTCGTTCGATGATGCGTCAGGCTTGAATGCATTCCTTCCGGGCCTGCCGCCAGACTCGGGCAGTGAATTGGATCCCACCTTGAACTGGCCGGCTGAGGCCGCCATTTCCTCGGCAGTGGCAGCGTAATTCTGGGTGGCCTTGTCCATTTCGGCTACGGCCCTGTTTATCTGTTCGATGCCAACGGCTTGTTCTTTTGATGCCGCCGCGATAGCCGCCACCAACTCTGCGGTTTTATCCATCGTGCTCCCCACCTCAGAAAATGCTTTACCGGTCGTTGAGACGAGGCTGGCGCCTTCAATCACGTTTTTCGCAGTACCGGAAATAAGGTCGGAGGTGTTCCGGGCCGCCTCGGCAGCGCGCATGGCCAGCGACCGGACTTCGTTCGCCACAACCGCAAAACCTGCCCCCGCACTGCCGGCCCGCGCGGCTTCTACTGCCGCATTCAGTGCGAGCAAGTTGGTCTGGAAGGCGATCTCGTCGATGGTTTTAATGATTTTCGAAGTTTCCTCGCTGGCTTTGGATATTTTCTCCATGGATTCGTTCAGCTGGGACATCGACTGGCTCGCCCGGGACGCCACCTGTTTTGACTTGTTCATGAGTTGGTCAGCCGCCTGGGCGTCTTGCGCGTTGCGCTGCGTCATGGCCGCCATCTCCTCAAGGGATGCACTGGTCTCCTCCAGGGAAGACGCCTGCTCGCTTGCCGACGAGGACAGGTTGTCCGCGGCGGCGGCAATTTCGCTGATCATCTCGCGCAGGCTCTGGTTCACCAGATTCATGCGCCCGGTCATGTGGCTGATCTCATTGCGGCCGCAAACTTCGAGCGAATGGCTCAGGTCGCCGCCGCGCATTTTTCCTGCCAGGTCCAACAGCCGCTGTACCGGCCGGTTGACCATGCGTTGAAAGAGGAAATAAATGGCGAGAACCAGGGCCAAGCTGCCGACCGATCCAATCAGAATGCTCTGGTTGCGCGCCGACCGCGCCGTCTGGACCGCTTCTTCGATCGAAGTGCGCACATGCAGGCCGCCGAGCACCTTGCGAGAGCTGCCGTGGCAGTGGTGGCAGCTGGCCTCGTTCACAATCGGCTTGAAGATGCTGATGTAGGCCGCCTCGTTGACCTGTTCATCGAATAGCTCTCCGGTGTCCTCGCCATCCGCGAGCATCCGGTTCACGGCCGCGGCAGCAGTCGGGTTGGTGAGGAACGCGTCCAGTTCCTTCCCGACGGCCCCTGGCATCGTGGTGAAGGTGATGCTGCGGTTGAAATCAAATATGGAGGCGTCCAGTGACGGCACCTTTTCCTTGAGCTGGCGTAGCTGGTGAACGACGTCAGCATTGCGGCCCGCACCCAGAGCGTCGAAGGTGGCGCCCTCGATGGAGGCGGTCAGCATCTGGCTGCTGAGCCTGCTCTGCTCATGGAGAGACAAATTTTGGGCACGAATGTTAAAGCCGATCGTGGCGCCGATGACGGCAATGAGGACCAGGGTCAAAATGCTGACAACCTGTATCCACAATCTTTCGCGGAAAAGGGGGATCGGATTGACTTTCATGAACGAGTCCTTTGGTTCTTTTTCATTTTCCCGTTGATCAGTGGGCGCCGGCGTATAAGATGGGTTTGAAGCCGAAGGCGGCTACGCGATCGGAGTTGTGGCACTTGCGGCACACCTGCAGCGAGACTTTGATCGCCAGATCGACCGGGTCCCCGCTCTCGGCGTGGAGACTGCCGGGACCGTGACAGACCTCACAGCCCGGGTTTTTCAGCCCGGGGGTCGCCTCGGTGGACGTGAACCCGCCGGGTTCCCCGTAGCCGGTCGTGTGGCATTTGAAGCATTCCTTGAACTCGACCGGGGTCAGCTTTTTCTGCATCTTTTGGATGCTGCCGTAGGACTTGGCCTTCTTGGAGCTGGCCATGAAACTGTCGTACTGGGCATCATGGCAGCCCTGGCAGGTTTCCGAGCCCACGTAGACGGCCTTGCGCTCCTCGGCTCCAACATGAATGGCCGATGCAATCAGGCCGATTGCAATCAAACACATAAGGGGGAAAAAAATCGACTTTGACATGGGCGGCATACCTCCGACTCTCTAATCTGTTACCTTTCCGCTCCCTTTGGACTTCGGACCGCTTAAACAGGGCAACAAGGGCCTAAGAACCGGCATTATCAAGAACCTGAGTTCCAACTTTTTCCAGAATCGGCACGATTCAGAAAAGCAAGAGCCGAAATTGCATCGCAGAAAAACCCAGCCAAACGATGCGGAACGTCATAGAATCGGAGGGCGCAGCTGCTTCGCGATACCGAAGGCCAACGGCCCTTCCAAGGTGATGGTTGCACCTTTTTCCTGGATCTGCACTGACGTATGGCCTCCTCTTGGGTTCGGGAAATCTGGTGGGTTGTCAAAAGCAAAAGCTGTTCCAATTATGGCCGCACTGACAAAACAATACGAATCGCATATTAAAACCGATCATTATGGTAGGAATTTTGCGATTACCGGACAAATCGGTGCCAGAAGGGGGGTGTGGATTTGGCGATGCACTTCGAATCCGGAGTCAATTAATTGACTCTTCGGGTTGCCGAACTGCTATACATTCAGTTTGAAAACCTGAGCGAAAATACGGGAAAGCCATTCTTTTTGTTTCAAGTTTCCATGGTAGATGCCGAAAGAAACCCTAATTGAGACGGCGTTTGTGCTGCAGTTTTCATTCTGACGTAGGAAAGGGATGAAGGAGATGACTGGGATTCAAGCCGTTGACTTGAAGGGGTTCGTCACCAATGCGGTCAAGGGCGTTTTTCAGACCATGCTCTCGACGCCGCTCGAACTGGAAGAGCCGCCGAATATTCAGA
>CAZLSV010000157.1:3339-5688 GCA_964562235.1 uncultured Desulfatibacillum sp. | reverse complement strand
ATCATTTCGCGGCAAGATGCCGCTCCCACGGAAAAATTCAACTTACTTGAAAGGCATTTGGGTGTTTGGGTGTTGCGGTGTCGGGTGTCTGCCCGACGAACCAAATACCCCAATACCCAAATACCCCGTTCAACGCGCCAGGTGCTGCAGCACATCGTTGAGCCGGACAATGCCGGCGACCCGGCCCTCTTCGATGACCGGCATGCAGCGCACGTTCTGGTCCAGCATGCTGCGGGCGACCTCCGCCAGGTTGGCCTCGGGATCGGTGGCCACCGGATGCCCCGGGCGCATGATGCTGCGCAGGGGGGCTCCGGGGAGCAGTTCCGGCTGGCGGATCAGATCGGTCCACTCGATCGGGCGCTCGGGGCGATTTTGGCGAGCGGCCGCCAGCAAATCGCGGCGCGCGACCACTCCCTGGAACCGGTTTTCCGCGTCCAGGACGTAGAGCTCGTCCCGGACGCTCATGCCCGGCTCGCGCATGAAAACAGCGAGGGCTTTTTCCAGGGGGTCTTCGGTTTCCAACCGAACGAAGGAGGGCCAGGTGATCTCCTTCACCAGCTGGCGGGGCCAGAGCACGGGGCGGCGCCGGATGTCCTCGACCTCGTGGGCTTCGGTGATTTTGGCGACCAGGTCCTCGATGTCGCAGGGCTTCATGAGGTAATCGAGCGCGCCCTCGCGCATGGCGGCAATGCCGGTCTCGACGTTGGCGTGGCCGGTGAGCATCACCACCTCGATATCGGGGGAGATCTCCTTGATCCTCCGCAGGGTCTCGATGCCGTCCATGCCCGGCATCTTGACGTCCAGCAGCACGACGTCCAGCCCTTCGCTTCTCTCGACCGCGGCCACCCCGGCGGCCCCGTCGAAGGCGGTCGACACCTCGAAGCCGCGGCCGCGCAGGAGCTTGGCCAGGTTCAGAACGAAGCGCGCCTCGTCGTCGACCAGCAGAACGCGGATGGGGTTGCCCATGGCGCCTCCAGCTTCGATGGCTTCGTAAAAAACCCAATTTCGGCGTTGCGCTTCATCCCGCCGTCGCTGCGGCGTACTGCACGTACGCCTCACTCCGCGGGATTCGCGCGCCTTGAACTTGGGCTTTTTACAAAGCCATCGGTTGTGATGGCTCTGTACAAGTCCATTGCACCTTCGGCAGGTGCGAAATAAAAACCCCGGCCGTGGTGAAGTTACCATGAGGCCGGGGTGGACGCAAACCCGAAGGAAGGCCTTCGGAGGAGTTGTTCAGTGGACGCCGTCCGCCGTCAGGAAAAGTGGAACATGAGGGCGGCGGCCAGGCTCGCCATCAAGAGCGAGTTGGCCAGCTTGCCCTTGCGGATCGGGTGGAAATGCGCCTCGCTCCGGCAATGGCCGCGGGGGCAGGTGTAAGCCCACTCCTTGCCGGAGTCCTCCCTGCGGCGCTGCACCAGTTCGCCGCAGAAGCCCTGCTGCGGGCTGCCCTTGGTGCAGGTCAGCCTCTGCCCGGTCAGGTGAGCGATCAAATTGAGGACCCAGTTCCAGGTCAGCGCCACGATGAAGAGCATCACGAGCATCGCCTGGAAGCTGCCGACCGTAAACCCCATGCCGGCCAACGCCCGGCCGATGTTCGCCATGGAAAGAGGCCCTTCCACGCGGCCGAAAAAGCCCAGATAGTAAAGGGCGAAGGACACGGCCATCACGATCATGTTCAGCCCGAAACCGACTTTCCATCGCTGGGCATAGCTGGTTCTTTGCGTCTGATTCATCGGTGGGTCCTTTTTTTTCTTCTTCGTCATCCGGTTTGGGAGTAGGGACCCCGTTTCCGGGGTCCCTTTCGCAAGGAGGAGAGCAGGCAGAGCGAACGGGGGCTCCTCCTTGTGAAGTCTTGGTTCATCAGACCCCGAGGGCCTTTTTAATGTCCGGCCAGGCCTTGTAGGTGCTGTAGAAGGCCAGGATCAGGCTGTAGGCCGGCACCACGAACTGCCAGATTTTCTCCGGGAACACCCGCGTCGCCCAGGGGGCTGCGACCGCGGAGAGGATGGTGGCGATCATCATCGAGGGCAGCAGCAGGTAGTCGACCACCACGCCGCCGGAGAGCATCAGTAGCCAGATGATGATCGAGTAGGTGCTGACGGTGCCCTCGGAGATCGCGGTGACCGCCATCATGCTCTTGGCCGGCACGCCGGACATCAGGCCGCCGATGGTCACGACCGGGCCGTAGCCGCCGCCGCCGACACCCTTGTTGAAGCCCGCCAGGAAGGCCCAGAAGGCCATCATCTTGGGACGGTACCGGCGTTCCCGGGTGGAAACACCCTGGTAGAGGGAAATCAAGCCCATGCCGAGCAGCAGGGCGCAGACGTAGAGGTTGATCCACACCTTGGC
>CAZLSV010000157.1:0-3329 GCA_964562235.1 uncultured Desulfatibacillum sp. | reverse complement strand
GCCACCTTGAAGATGGCGTAGACCGAGGTCACCGAGATCGTGACGGCCAGGATGCCGGGAACGGCGATGTAGAGCCAGAGCTTGATGGTTTCCGACATCGGTTTAAACTTCCACTCGACGTTCTGATACTCGGCGTGCAGGAAGGTGCCGATCAGGCCGGCCACGCCCTGCTGGATCATGACCACCGGCACGATCTGCTTGGGGTCGAAGCCCATGAGCATCAAGAGCGGGGTGATGGCGGTGCCGAAGCCCATGCCGGCGGTGGCATCCATGAACTCGAAGAACATGGCGATCCAGACCACACTCCAGATGATGGCCCACTCGTTGGTGCCCACCCAGCCCATGTCTTTGACGAAGGTGGAGGCGATGCGCTTGGTGAATTCAAACGGATTGCCGGCCAGCCAGCAGCCGATCAGGAACACGACGAACAGTGCGGCCATGCCGTAGAGCGCCGCCATGATCTGGCTCTTTTCAGGCATCAGCCGCTCCCACGCGGTCTTTTCCTGGTCGAGCTTTTGCGCGACTTCAAAACCTGTTTTTCTGACTTGTTCTTCTGCCATACCAAACCCTCCTTCCCATCCGTTTCATTCGGGTTTAAATCAGCGGGCGGGCCCACCGCCCGCACTTCTTGCCGATCACTGTCGCGCATGATGTAGATCAAGATGCATGCCAAATAATCGGAGTCGCTGGAGTGGATCCGATAATTATGTTTAACGCACTAAATTCATGAGAAATAAATGTGATGGCGAAGCATGCGGCAAGCCGTGAAGGATTCTCATCGGCGCCGCGAGTGTAACCACGCAAGCGACAGGTTTATTTTCCGATGAAATCGTTGGGAGACATGGGCGAGGGCGCGGCTGCCGTGCGGAGAAGCGCCCGAGGGACAGTCACGGAAGCAGGGGGGGGGCGTCGAATCAGGCGGGCCGGCGGTTTGCGTCGTCCGGGGCGTCGGCGTTGGCAACCATCGGGCTTCCTGGCATGTCCTTTGCTCAATACCCGTCTGAGAAGCGCACGTCCGACCGAACCGGTCTTTTTTGCGGCGTGCGTCAGGCCGGAGCTGGAACCGCGAGGAGAGACGCGACGATGACTGCACGCAACATCGATTCCATCATCCGGCCCTGCTGCGAGGACCTGCCGCTTGAACCCAGCGTGGGCATCGGCGAAAAGATCACCCGCGCCATCGAGCTGATGGTCAGCCACAATCTGAACCGCATCGCCGTCGTCCGGAACCGGCGTGCCGTCGGGATGATACGCCTGGAGGACGCTTTCCAGGAAATCGGTCTGGAAATGCCGGCGAAATGAAATTCCCGCAGACCCAAGAAGGCCTGCGGGAATTTCATTCCTTTACTTCGCCTTTGCGGGAGATGTGGGAGTTGAACAGGTTCAGCGGCCGGATGTTAATGTAAAGGAAACCTCTTAGCCATTTTGAACAAGCCTCCGTCTTTTCTCCGCACGCTGCGATCATCGCGGCCACTGCCGGCGGGCATCTGGGCGCTGGGGTTCGTCTCGTTGCTCATGGACGTCTCCTCCGAGCTGATCCACAGCCTGCTGCCCGTGTTCATGGCCACATCCCTTGGGGCCTCCATGGTCACCATCGGACTCCTGGAGGGCGCGGCCGAAGGCATCGCCGCCGTCACGAAAGTGTTTTCAGGGGCGATCAGCGACCACTTGGGGAAGCGCAAACTGCTCGCCGTGATCGGCTACGGCCTCGGGGCGGTCACGAAGCCGGTCTTCCCGCTGGCGGCCACCATCGGGTGGGTGTTTGCCGCGCGCTTCATCGACCGGGTCGGCAAGGGCATTCGCGGCGCGCCGCGGGATGCGCTGGTGGCGGACATCGCGCCGCCCGAGATGCGCGGGGCGGCCTTCGGGCTGCGCCAGTCGTTGGATTCCGTCGGCGCCTTCTCAGGCCCGCTGCTGGCCGTGGCCTTCATGGCCTGGTTCGCAAACGACATCCGATCCGTGCTGTGGGTTGCGGTGGTCCCGGCGGCCCTCGCCGTAGTGCTGCTTATTCTCGGCGTGCGTGAGCCTGAGCGCGCGGGAGCCCGCGGCGCCGCGCGCCGTCCCCTCGTCCTGGCCGACGCCAAGCGGCTGCCGCTTCGGTATTGGTTTGTCGTAGTGCTCGGCGCTCTCTTCACCTTGGCGCGCTTCAGCGAGGCCTTTCTGGTGCTCCGCGCCCAGGAGCTCGGGCTGCCCCTGGGGTACCTGCCGATGGTGCTGATCGCCATGAACGTCGTGTATGCGGCGGCCGCCTACCCGGCGGGGGTCGCCGCCGACGGGTTCAGCCCGCGGGCGTTGCTTGCCGTGGGGCTTGCGACGCTGGTGGCCGCCGACATCGTTTTGGCCGCGGCGGCATCGCCCGCGGGGGTGTTTATCGGCGCGGCCCTCTGGGGGCTTCACATGGGACTCACGCAGGGGCTCTTCGCCAAGCTTGTGGTTGACACGGCTCCGGCCGAACTGCGCGGCACCGCCTTCGGCTTCTTCAACGTTGCCGGCGGCTGCGCGCTTTTGCTGGCGAGCGTCACTGCGGGCACCCTGTGGAGCACCTTCGGTTCATCGGCAACGTTTCTGGCCGGGGCGGCCTTCGCCCTGCTGGCGCTGATAGGGCTGGTTGCCCACCGGAAGAAGCCTCTCGCCATCCGCGAATAGGAGGCGGCTGCCGGTATAATTTGGCTTTTACTAGACCGGCAACAAAATATGACAACGCCTGATACGGCGCCGGCGGGCACCCCGCTCCGCCGGTGGGTGGATTCCGGTCTTTGCCATATTTAATTGCCACAGAAATGAAATTGGTTCACCGGCTGCATGTCTACCAGATATTTCAGCCCATCCCTCCATGTCGCCCTGGAGGTTACACCCCTCCGGGGCCTGTCCACCGCTTAGGCCGCGCCGGGGGCTATGTTTGGTTGTCTTCCCAACGGCAAAGAACCCTTGACCGGGTTTTGAAAACCAGGCAACTGGCCGCCAGCCCCGATAGCGGCGGTTTGGAAAGCGTTGCATATTCAGCGGCATGTGGGCATCTGCAAAAGCCGTACAACTCCGGACCACGACCTCGGGCGCGGTGTTTCAACATCCTGTCAACACCCGGAGCCCGCAGGCGGATATTCCGAGTGGGATATTGGCACGGCTTTTGATAACAGGTGCATTGGGCACCATCATTTGAAGAACCACCTCTTTAGTGAATCAGCACCAAACACAATCCATTCTCAAGGAGGAGAGGGGCAATGATCGACCTGGGCTGGCTCGGCTACATCGAATTTTCGTGGAAGTTTTTCCTGGCGGTGGGAAGCATCGTTCTCATCGACCTGGTGCTCGCGGGCGACAACGCCGTG
>CAZLSV010000156.1:0-5700 GCA_964562235.1 uncultured Desulfatibacillum sp. | reverse complement strand
GGCAGGACCGAAGCCGTTGAGCGTCTGAGGACCGTGAACAAAACGAGCGCCGAGAGCGCCAGCCCCAGGAAAAGATAAAAACCCTGGGCGTAGCCGGGCTCCCCGTACACTCGGACAAAAAGCCCCAGGGCCGGCGGCAGGACGAACCCGCCGAAAGCGCCCAAGCCGCCGATGATCCCGGCAGCACCGCCCACGGCCTTGGGCGTGAATTTGGGCACGAGCTTGAAAACCGCCGCGTTGGCCACCCCCATGCCGAGCGCCAGCAGCATCTGGCCCACAAAAGCGGCGGCAATGGAGCGCCCCCCGAAGATGAGCACCAGGGAGCCGGCCGCCACCACCACGAAGGAAAACCGCGCCACCAGCAGCCCGCCCAGCTTGTCCGAGGCGATGCCGCCGCCCACCCGCAGCAGGCTCGCCGAGAGGGAGAAGGCGGCCGTGAACAGGCCGGCCTGCACGAGGCTGATCTTGAATCCGTCGGCCCAGAAAGTGGGCAGCCACACCGTGAGGGCGATGAAGCCGCCGAAGGTGATGAAGTAAAAATAGGTCAGCACCCAGGTGCGCCAGTCGGCGCCGGCCTTGCGGATGGAGTCCATGGCCTTGCCGGTCGGAACGAGTTCCTCGCCGCAGGCGAGCAGGAGCGCATCCGGGTCGATGTCCATGCCCATTTCCTTGTACTGGAAATAGGGGGCGTCCTGCATGCGCGCGAAGACCATGAAGGTCATCGCCAGCAGCGCGATCAGCCACAGGACGTAAGACCAGGTGAACCCGAGGCTGATCACCAGGAAGGGCAGCAGCAGGGCGAATACCCCGGGCGCCAGGTTCCCCAGCCCGCCGTAGACGGCCAGCGCCGTGCCCTGCTTGCGCTGCGGGTACCAGTAGGAGACCGCCGGGACCCCGACCGAGAACACGGCGATGCCGCAGCCGCAAAGCATGCCGAAGATGAGAAAGAACGGGTAATGCTCGGCCCGGGGCGTTCCGCCCAGGCTGAACATGACGGTGATGCCGGCCACTCCCGCGGCCGCCAGGACAAGCAGGATCAGGATCGGTTTCTTGCCGCCCATGCGGTCGACCATGGCCCCGAAGGGAATTCGCAGCAGCGAGCCGGTGAGGGCGGGGGAGGCCGCCAGGATGCCCATGAGGAAGGGCCCGACGTCCATGGCCTGCTTGAGCTTGGGCACGATCGGCCCGAACGCGGAAACGCCGGCGAAACCGGCAAAGAACGCCAGCGTCGTCCACGTCAGCGCCGAGCGCGGGTTTGAAACCGCGTAGCAGACATTCTCTTCTTCAGTCATTCGATGTCTCCTCGACCGCCTTCCGATAGCCCTGTGGGAGCGGCTTTCCAGCCGCGATCGGCACATGGTATTATAAATCCGAAGCACCAAATCCGAAACAAATCCGAATAACGGAATGACCGAAACTCAAAAAACCATCACAGCTCTCGGTCCGGCCGGTTTGAATCGTTGTATTTTGAACATTTGAATTTGTTTCGAGTTTCGTGCCTCGGATTTCGAATTTAATCTCGATCATGCCACCACTCGGCGCCGGAACAAGAGCGGCCGCCGGAAAATGTAGAAGAGCGGCACGCTCCAGATGTGGACCAGGCGCGTGAACGGGGAGACCGCCAGCAGCGCGAAGGCGGCCAGGATGTGGAGCTTGTACTGGAGCGGTACTTCGGCCATCAGGCCCGGGTCGGGCTGGAGGATGAGGATGCCGCGGATCCAGGGCGCAATGGTGTCGAGCACGTGGAAGCCCCCGAAGAACACGTTGAAGGTGCCGATGCCGGTCACGAAAGCGAGCCCGACGAGGACCATGAAATCGGTGGCGGTCGTCATCAGGCGGATGCGCCGGATGAAGAGCCGCCGCGCCAGCAGGATCAGCACGCCGGCGAAGGCGGCCGAGCCCACCACTCTTCCGGCGTAGTGCGCGAGCGCCGTGTGGGCGGCCGTGTCGATCCCGACCATGTCGTAAATGGTCTGGGGGACCAGCAGGCCCACGGCGTGTCCGCCCAGCGTGCCCAGGATCCCGAAATGGAAAAAATAGGAGCCGAAGAAAAGCGTTTTCTTCTCGATGAGCTCGCTGCCGTGGGAGTTCCAGGCGTAGCGGTCGGTGATGTAGCGATAAGCGTGGCCGACGGCGAAAACGGCCAGACACAGGTACGGAAAAGTCACATAAGCGAGCAGATCGAAAGTGCTCATGTCACGCTCCTGACGCCCCGGCCGGGGCGAGACCGGCCGGTGTTAGGGGAAGATCCGCTGTTTCGGGGAAGACCTCGCACAGCAGCTCCAGCGGAACGGCATACGGCGAGCCGGATTCCTTCAAGCGGCCGGCCACGGCGGGCACGGCCGCCAGACACCGCCGGATCAGCGCGTGCGGCTCCGCCGGCGGTGATGCCGCCATGAATTCGAGCATGAGCGGCAGAAAATCCGGCAGCTCGTTGACGGCCGGCTCGAACCCGGCCCGCAGGTAGACCTCCAAGAGTCCCGCCAGCGCCCGGCCGCGGTCCTCGCGGTCGCCCATGAGGTGGTAGGTGAGGTTCAGGCTGGCGGAAGGGTTCATGTCGAAAACCGCCGTGTAATGCTCCTGAAGTTCCAACAGGGGCCGCGCTTTCACCAGGGCCATGAAATGGGACAAGCGTTCGGCCGCGACCGGGTCGGCCAACCCTGCCGCCGCGGCTTCCATCTCGGGCAGGGCCGCGGCATCCGGGTAGGCCAAACACAGGCTCAACAGCTTGAGGATGTTTTTCTTTTCGTTCGTCATCGTGGGTACCCGCAACTGCCCTGTTCGATGTAGGGGGATGTCTCATCCCGGTTGCCGACGGTGGGCAGCACGAACCGTTCGCTGAGATAGGCCAGGGCCAGCAGCCGGTACATCTCCTCGGCCGCCCGAGCGTCCAGTCCGACGGCGTCGAGCGCGGCCGTGTCCGCCGTCCGGCCCACTCGGGTCGAGCGCATGTAGGCCCGCAGGGCCGCCAGGCGTTTGAGCGCCAGGCGCACCGGCCCCTCGTCGCCCGCCGTGAGCAGATTGGCCAGATACCTCACCGGGATCCGCAGGGAGTCGATGCCGTCCAGCGGGCCGGCCGCATCGATGGCGGGGTTGGCGGGGCTCAGGGGCGGCACGTACCAGACCATGGGCAGGGTGCGGAATTCCGGGTGCAGCGGCAGCGCCAGGCGCCACTCCTTGATCAGGCGATACACCGGCGAGCGCCGCGCGGCCGCGAGATAATTTTCGGCAATCCCCTGGCGCGCGGCTGCGGCGGCGACTTCGGGGTCGTGCGGGTCGAGCAGAATCTCGAGGTGCTCCGGGTAGACGGAGGCGGCGTCGGGAGCGGCCGCCGCCTCGCGGATGCGCTCGGCGTCGTAGAGCAGGACGCCGAGGTAGCGGATGCGGCCGACGCAGCTGTGGGCGCAGAGCGTCGGCAGCCCGGCCTCCGTGCGGGGGTAGCAGAAGAGGCACTTCTCGGCCCGGCCGGTCTTCCAGTTGAAGTAGGTCTTCTTGTAGGGGCAGCCGGAGACGCAGAAGCGCCAGCCCCGGCAGCGCTCCTGGTCCACGAGCACGATGCCGTCCTCGTCGCGCTTGTAGAGCGCGCCGGAGGGGCAGGAGGCGACGCAGGCCGGGTTGAGGCAGTGCTCGCAGAGCCGCGGCAGGTAGAGAAAAAACACTTTCTTGAACTGCAGGTAGATGGAATAGTCCAGCCCCTTGAAGTTCACGTCCCCGCCGCCGGTCTCGCTGACCCCCGCGAGATCGTCCTCCCAGTTGGGCCCCCAGTTGATCTCCATGGCGGCATCATTCAGCTGGGAGCGCGGCCGCAGCGACGGCTGGTGCTTCTTCCCCGGCCCGTCGACGAGCTTCCCGTAGTCGTAGGTCCAGGGCTCGTAGTACTCGTCGATGGTGGGCAGATCAGGATTGTGGAAGATGCCGGCCAGCCGCCGGGCCTTGTTGCCGGCGCGCAGGGAGAGCTGCCGGCCTTTCAGCACCCAGCCGCCCTTGTGGATCTCCTGGTTCTCCCACTTCTTGGGGTAGCCGATGCCGGGCTTGGTCTCCACGTTGTTGAACCACATGTACTCGGCGCCCTTGCGGTTGGTCCAGACGTTCTTGCAGGGGATGCTGCAGGTGTGGCAGCCGATGCACTTGTCCAGGTTCAACACCATCGCGAACTGGGCTTTAATCTTCATACCACTCGACCTCCCCGGCCTTGCGCACCACGATCACCTCGTCGCGCTGGGAGCCGACGGGGCCGTAGTAGTTGAAGCCGTAGCTGAGCTGGGCGTAGCCGCCGATCATGTGGGTGGGCTTGACCATGATGCGCGTGACGCTGTTGTGGGTGCCGCCGCGCTTTCCGGAAAGGGGCGCGCCCGGCGTGTTGATCAGCCGCTCCTGGGCGTGGTACATGAAGGCCTTGCCCGGCGGGATACGGTGGCTGACCACGGCCTTGGCCATCACCACCCCGTTGACGTTGAAGCACTCCAGCCAGTCGCTGTCCTTGACGTCGATCGCGGCGGCGTCATCGTTGTTGAGCCAGATCGCCTCCCCGCCCCGGAAGAGCGTCAGCATGGTGAGGGTGTCGGAGTAGGTGCTGTGAATGGACCACTTGGAGTGCGGGGTGAGATAGTTCAGCACCAGCTCCTTGCCGGCATTGCGCTTGACCTCGATCGACCCGAGGGCCGACATGTCCACGGGCGGCCGGAACACCGGGAGCCCCTCGCCGAAGTGCCGCATCCACGGGTGATCCAGGTAGAAGTGGGCCCGGCCGGTCAGCGTCCGGAAAGGGACCTTCTCCTCGATGTTGATCACGAAGGGCGAGTAGCGCCGCTGCTCGGACTCGATGCCGCTCCACACCGGGGTGGTGATGATCTTGCGGGGCTGGGCGGTCAGGTCCTCGAAGCTGTACTTGTCGCTCTTGCGGGCGACACTCAGGTGGCTCAGGGAAAGCCCGGTGCGCTTTTCGAGCGGCACCCAGGACTTCATCGCTGTGGCGCCGTTGGTTTCGGGCGCGAGCATGAGGATCGTCTCGGCCACCTGCCGGCCGGTTTCAAGCGAGGGCATCCCCTGGCTCACCCCGGGGGCGCTCACCGTGCCGAGCTTCTCCTTGAGCTCGGCGTACTCCTCCTCCGCCGTCCACATGATCCCCTTGGAGCCCACCCCCGGCTTGGCGGCCAAAGGCCCAAGCGCCGTCATCATGCGAAAGGCGTTGGCGTAGTCCCGGGAAACCACCGCCAGGTTGGGCATGGTCTTGCCGGGCACCGGCTCGCACTCGCCCTTGCGCCAGTCCTTGACCTCGGCCTGGGCGATCTCGCCCGGGCTGTCGTGCAGCAGCGGGCCGGCCACCAGGTCGCGCGCCTCCTTGAGGTGAACGGCGGCCAGCTCGGAGAACTTGGCGGCAATGGTCTTGAACTGGTCCCAGTTGGTGCGCGCCTCCCAGGGCGGGTCCACGGCCGGGTTGAAGGGGTGGATGAACGGGTGCATGTCGGTGGTATTGAGGTCGTGCATCTCGTACCAGCCGGCCGCGGGCAGGGCCACGTCGGCGTACATGGCGCTCGTGGACATGCGGATCTCGAGGGTGACCAGCAGGTCGAGCTTGCCTTCCGGGGCGCGCTCGCGCCAGACGACCTCCTGCGGCCGGGTGGGGCTTTCGGTGTTCAAGACCGAGCTGTCCACCCCGAGCAGGTGTTTCAGGAAATACTCGTGGCCCTTGGAGCTGGC
>CAZLSV010000155.1:0-6056 GCA_964562235.1 uncultured Desulfatibacillum sp. | reverse complement strand
CTCGCCCTGCAAAAGTCCACCGACCGGCCGGTTCTGGTCGTGCCGCAGCTCACCTTCTTCAGCAAAAAACCGCGCAGGGCGCAGCCGAGCCTGGTCGACATGCTCTTCGGGCCCGAGGACGAACCCGGCCGGCTGCGCCTGCTGGCCGCCCTCTTCAGGAACCCGGGCAAGGTCTTCGTCGAAATCTCCGCGCCCATCGACCTGCGCCGCTTTCTCGCACGGCCGGACATGGAAGAGCACAGCATCGCCTATCAGGCGGCCATTCTGCGCAGCGAGGCCCTGGCCCAGATCGGGCGGCACCACCAGAGCATCACCGGCCCCGTGCTCAAGCCCCGCTTCGAATTGAAGCAGCGCATCCTCGACGGCGAGCGGTTCCAGGATTTCATGCAGTCCCACGCCGATGCCCACCGGATGTCGCTGCCGGAGGTGCGGGCCGCGGCAGCCAAATGCATCGATGAGATCTCCGCGGACCTGAGCCCCAACTGGCTCCGGTTTTACTCGGCCATCATCGGATGGATCCTGCGAACCCTCTTTGACGGCGTGACCATGAACCTGGAAGGTCTCGCCGCCTTCAAGCGCATGGCCCTGCGGGGTCCGGTGGTTTATGTTCCCTGTCACAAAAGCCACGTCGACTACCTGATTCTCTCCTACATGCTCTACAACCACGACCTGCCGTGCCCCCTCGTCGCCGCCGGCAAGAACCTCTCTTTCTGGCCGATAGGGCCGCTTTTCCGCCGCGGAGGCGCCTTTTTCATCCGGCGGAGCTTTCGCGGCGCGGTGCTCTACTCACGAGTGTTCGCCGAATACCTGCACACGGTGCTCGAAGAGGGCTACTCCGTCGAGCAGTTCATCGAAGGGGGACGCAGCCGGACGGGCAAACTGCTCATCCCCAAGCTGGGGCTGCTCTCCATCCTGCTGAACGCTCAGAAAAACGGCGCCTGCAAGGACCTGATCTTCGTTCCGGTCTCCATCGGCTACGACCGGGTCCCCGAGGAGAAATCCTATCTCCAGGAAATCGAGGGCGGGCAGAAGCAGCCGGAAAACGTCTGGCAGGTCGTCAGCGCCCGAAAATTTCTCAAACGCCGCTACGGCAAAGTCTATCTTCAGTTCAGCGCGCCGCTTTCCGTCAACGATCTGGCCGAGCGCGGCGGTGCCCCGCTGAGCGCCATGCCGCCCAAGGAGTTCAACGGGTTCTGCCGCAGCCTGGGCCACCGGATCGCCCACGCCATCAACCGGGTGAGCGTCGTCACCCCCCAGGCCCTCGCGGCCGCCGCCATCCTGAACGGCAGCCGCGACCGATTCGACCTGGAAGAGTTGATGGCGGTGATCGACGTATACGCGAACCACCTGGATGCGGTGGGGGCCCAGCAGGCCGACACGCTCATCCTCGATCATCGCCTGGCGATCGCCCATGCCCTTCAGTCCTACGTCCAGCGCAAAATCCTTGAATCCCCGGCGAGCGAACCCGCGGGGGCGGACGGCCCGGTCGGTTTCATCCTGCGGGACGCCAAACGACCGCTTCTGGAGTACTACAAGAACACGTGCGTGGCCTTTTTCGTCCCGGCCGCCTTCACGGCGCTGGCCATCCTTCAAAAAGACGCCTTTCAGTTTTCAGCGACCGACCTGCACACCGACGTCGAATTCCTGCGGGAGCTGTTCCAGTTTGAATTCGTCTACGACGGCGATGCGCCGCCGGAGCGAATGTGGCGCGAATCCCTCGACCGGTTTTTCGAGGACGCCATGCTGGTCCCCCACCCCAGCCTGGCGGACACCTTCAACGTCACATCGGCCGGCTTCCGCAAGCTCAAGCTGTTTGCGATGTTTCTGAAGACGTTCCTGGAATCCTATTGGGTGGTCCTCACCTATTTCCGAAACACCCCCCGGGAGGCCGGCGACGGCAAGGACCGCATTCGTAAAATCGCCGCTATCGGCAACCGCATGCACAAAACCAAGGAGATCGAGCACCGCGAAGCGCTCTCCAAGGTGACCTATGACAATGCTGTTGAATTCTTCACGAGCCGGGGGGTCCAGGGCGCTGAGGATCGCGAGGCCATCGGCACCTTCGCGGCGGCGATCGAGCGCGCGCTGCGCTGTCTGAAACCCTCTCATTCTGGCGGCGGGGCTGGGCACGCGGCTGCTGCCCTATACCCGGATCAAGCCCAAGCCCCTTTTTCCGCTGGCCGGCCGACCGCTGATCGAGCGCCACATCGTCCAGCTGCGGGAGGCCGGCTGCGAGGCCGTCATCGTCAATACCCACCACCTGCCCGAGCAGATCGAAGCCATGGTCGCCGCCGGCCGCTGGGGCATACCGGTCGGCACCCGGCGGGAGCCCGAGATCCTCGGCACCGGCGGGGCGATCCGCAACCTGCGGGATTTCTGGGACGAGCGCCCTTTTTTCGTTGTAAACGCAGACATTTTTTCCGCCATTGACCTGCGCGAGGTCTACGCATTCCACCTCCGCGAGGCCCCCGCGGCAACCCTGGTGCTGACCGACGATGCGGAGTTCAACAGCGTCGCGGTGGACCCGGGCGGACGCATCCGCGGGTTTGCCCCCTCCCCCGCGGCCGCGCCCCCGGGCGCCCTGACCTTCACCGGCATCCAGGTGCTGGACCCGGCCGTCCTCGCGTACATCCCGGCCGAAGGCGCCTCCCACAGCATCGATGCTTTTCGGGCCATGATCGCCGACGACCGGGACGTGCGCGGTTTCATCGAGGCCCACGCGGGCTGGATGGACCTGGGCTCCCCGGAACGGTATCGCCGGGCCGCACGCGAAGCCTCGGCCCGGGAGGCCTGGCGTCAGGCCTTTTCGGACCCGCCGCCGGCCGAATTCCGCTGGGAACCCCTGGAGGGCGACGGCTCCGACCGGCATTGGTGCCGCGTGAGGGCCGCCAGCGGCTCGATGGTGCTCGCGGACCATGGCCTGCGGACGACGGCCGCCGTCGCCGAAGTCGACGCGTTCATTCACATCGGCCGGCACCTGAAGCGCCGGGGGGTGCCCGTGCCGGAGATCCATTTCGCCGACGCCTTCGCCGGGCTGGTGTTTCTGGAGGACCTGGGCGAGATGAACCTCCAAACCGCCGTCCTGGCGGAGCCGGACCGGCAGAAGACGATGGCGCGCTACCGCCGGGTCGTGGACCGGGTCATCGCCCTTTCCGTGGAGGGCGCCGAGGGGTTTGACCCGGCCTGGACCTACCAGAGCCCCGCCTACGACCGGGATGTCGTCCTGGAGCGCGAGTGCCGCTATTTTTGCGATGCGTTCCTCCGGGGGGTTGCCGGCCTGGAGGCGGGCTTCGACGATTTCCGGGATGAGTTCGCCCGCATCGCGGACCAGGCCCTGGCCGACGCCTTTCAGGGTTTCATGCACCGCGACATGCAGTCGCGCAACATCATGCTCAAGGACGATCGCTGCTATTTCATCGACTTCCAGGGCGGACGACGCGGCCCGCTCCAGTACGACCTGGCCTCCTTGCTGATCGACCCCTACGTCGGCCTCCGGCCGGAAGAGCAGGACCATCTGCTGGACTACGCCCTGGGGCAATTGGCCGCCCGGCGGCCGGTCGACGCCGCCGGCTTCCGCCGCGGCTTCGCTTTCTGCGCGCTCGCCCGCAACCTGCAGATGCTGGGCGCGTTCGGGTTCCTGAGCACCGTCAAGGGGAAGAAACAGTTCGCCCGCTACATCCCCGCCGCGCTGCGCGGCCTTGAGGGCCGGTTGGCGAAGGCGACGCCCGGAGGGTTTCCGAAACTGCAACGGATCGTCCTGGCGGCGCATGAAAAACTCGGAATCAAGGCATCTTAATCGTCTCGAAAAGGAGATCTGATATGCAGCCCATTACCGTCATGGTCAACGGCATCCCCGGCAACGTCGCCTGCACGGTGGCCCGGCACGTTCAGGCCGACCGGCGCTTCCGGCTTATCCCCTGCTCCTTCACCGGCCCGGAGATCCAGCAAGCCACGCACCCGTTAGAGGGAGCGGCGATCCGGCTCATCCGGCCCGAGGCGCGCGAGGCCGCCGTGGGGGAAATCAGTGAAACGCACGGCGCCTTTCTGAGCGCCGACTACACCCACCCCGACGCCGTCAACGCCAATGCCGAGTTCTACTGCCGCCACGGACTGCCGTTCGTCATGGGCACGACCGGCGGCGACCGTCAGCGGCTGGAGGACGCGGTCCGCGCCTCGGCCATCGCCGCCGTCGTGGCGCCCAACATGGCCAAGCAGATCGTCGGCCTCCAGGCCATGATGGAATACGCCGCGCAGACCTTCCCGGGGCTTTTCAAAGGCTACCGCCTCTCCGTCCGGGAGAGCCACCAGCGGGGCAAGGCCGACACCAGCGGCACCGCCAAGGCCATGGTGCGCTATTTCAACCAGCTCGGCATGCCGTTCACCGAAGACCAGATCGTCATGGAGCGCGACCCCCAGGCGCAAAAAACCCGCTGGGGAATCCCGGAAGAGCATCTGACCGGCCACGGGTGGCACACCTACTCCCTGGTCTCCGCCGACGGCACCGTGCGCTTCGAGTTCACCCACAATGTCAACGGCCGCGAGATCTACGCGCTCGGCACCATAGATGCGCTGATTTACCTGCACGACCGCCTGGCCGCCGGCGAACGCGGCCGCATGTTCACCATGATCGACGTGCTGAAAGGGTCGTAGCCCGCCTGGCGTCAGGGTCCGGGGACCGGAGTCCGGGAGCGCCGATTCGCCCGGTTCCAGGCCTCCCGCCATCCTTGTCGAACGACCGACCAAGTAAATCGTTGCATAAATACAGCCACATGCGTCGCGCTACCCCCACCCGAACTCTCCCCCTCAGGGGAGGGCAGGGAGAGGGTGGCGGTGTGGCGTAATTCGTGATGGTATTTATGAAAAAGACCACTAAGTCGAACGGCCGATCGGGGCCGTCGGCGATCAGCTGCCTGCCGCTGCTTCGTTCCTGAGCCCCGAACCCTGTCTGCCTTTCAAATAAGTTGAATTTTTCCGTGGGAGCGGCATCTTGCCGCGAGATGATCGCGGCGGGGACGCCGCTCCCACAAAACTGAAGTTACTTTCGGATACCCCCCCCCCGCGTGGTGTGGCGCTTCCAAACAAGCCAGCCTTTCCGAAGGCACCCCAAACTGATATTAACATTTTGTATTTGCTTATTTTTTTACTGTTTTGCCATCCGCCCGCGTTGACTTCGACGCCTTAACCCGGTAGAATTTGGAAATGGACGAAATCGTCGCAAAACTTCTCCAGGATCTCGGCAACGACGCTCTGAAGGCCGAAACGCCGGCCGCGCCCGCGGCCGGCGCCTTCCAGCCGGAAGAGCTCGATCAGCAGCGGATCCTGCTTGTCGAGATGGTCTATCTGCTGAACGCCTGCTTCCGGGACGTCCAGTACTGGGAGGGGGTCCGGTCCGAAAAGGACACTTTCAAGCAGTTCGCGGCCGTTCTGCTTCAGCTTTCCCACCTGCCGGGCCACGACGGGGTCGTCCGCATTCGCCGCCGGGGGTCGACACTCGGCAAGGGCAGCGACAAGCCGGACTATCTCATCCGGCTGGGGGCCCTCAGCATCGACACCTCCATCGTGTCCGCCGTCATCAAACGCGCCGGCATCCGTTACAAGCACCTGGAGGGTCGCGTCCAGAAGGCCTCTGAAACCCTGGCCGCCGAGGGGATCGACTCGATTCTGCTGCGCCTGCCGGAGGACTCGCCGGAGTCTCTGGAAACATTGAAAGTGGGGATCCGCGTGCTCTCCTGCTACCGGCAGGCCGCTGAGAAATCAGCCCCCATCACCTTCGTCCGCGCCGGGAATTCGATCCAGCTGCGGCCGGTCAACGACGAGCGCAGCCTGCCCGACCCGAACCTGACCCTGCTCGCCGCCGTCAACGACCTCTCCGCGGAAACACTGCAGGAGGTGGTCGGCAAGGTGGCCGCGTTTATGCAGCGGCCGGAAGGCCAGGCGTTGCGCCGCCAGGCCGGCAACATTTACCAGGCGCTGTTCGCGATCAAAAGCCTGCGTGAAAAATTCCAGAAGCCCCCGATTGAAATCAACGGCGACCAGCGCGACGCGGATGATGCCGC
>CAZLSV010000154.1:0-6381 GCA_964562235.1 uncultured Desulfatibacillum sp. | reverse complement strand
AGAACATCCTGGAATGGGACGGGGAGCCGGGGCAGATCCCGACCCTCGACAAGACCTTCATCTGGGTGGACGCCTTCGCCCGCTGGCGGATCTCCGACCCGATCAAGTTCTTCCAGACCGTCAACAACCGCTTGAACGCCGTCAGCCGGCTGAACGACATCATCGACCCGGCCGTGCGCAACTTCATCACCTCGCACAAGCTGATCGATGCGGTGCGAAAGTCCAACCGGGAGCTCGACACCGCGGAGGTCGGCCTGGAGGACCTGGAGAAGAAGCCCCAAAGCCACTACACCATCACCATCGGCCGGGAGAAGATCACCCAGGGGATCCTCGAGCAGGCGCAGCCGAAACTGGACCAGTTCGGGATCGAGCTGGTGGACGTCAAGATCAAGGGCATCAACTACGTGGAAGAGGTGCGGAAATCGGTCTACGACCGGATGATCGCCGAGCGCAAGCAGATCGCGGAAAAATTCCGCTCGGAGGGAAAGGGCGAGGCGCAGAAGGTTCTCGGCCAGAAGGACAAGGAGCTGCAGCAGATCACCTCCGAGGCCTATCGCATCGCCCAGGAGCTCAAGGGCAAGGCCGATGCCGAGGCGACCCAGATCTACGCCGCCGCCTATGGGCTCGACCCGGAATTCTACTCGTTTCTGCAGACGCTCGAAGTTTACAACGACGCGCTCGACAAGACCAGCTCCATCGTGCTGTCGACGGATTCCGAGCTGATGCGGTTCTTCAAGGGGTTCCCTTCAAAGTAGCCCAAAAAAGCACCGGCAGCGGTAAGCTGCCGGTGCTGGTTCGCGCATCCCCCTGAAAATTAACGGACTATTTGCTCCTTCTCTGATGGCGCGTTTTGGCCAGCAGTTTCTTGTGTTTGTGCTTGCGCATCTTTTTCCTGCGTTTTTTGATGACACTGCCCAATCCCTCACCCCCCCTCGCCTGTCCAATGGCCTAATCTGAAGAAAGCTACGCTTAGCACAGCCGCGCCGCCGTTGTCCACATTTTTTTGGCCCTTGGAATCGGCGCACCACGTGTGGTATGGTCACGGGCGTGAAGCGCCGGCAGCTGGATGGCGGGTGCCCGGCCGGCGTCCTTCGGGCCCCATGCTGAATGCCGAGGTGGTCTGGTCAAACATCATTGTCCCGCTGGCATGGAATTTCATTCTGAGGAAACGACGTTTTATCCATGGACATCAAACCCGTCTTCCAACCGGACCAGCTCTCCGCGGTCACGCATGCCGTGGTCATGGCTGAGGATCTGGTGAGCAACCACTACAAAATGACGACCCGCGAGTGGCTGCGCCCGAAATACGATGTGCGAACGCTGGCCGAGTTGGAGCCGGGCGAGGTCGTGGACGGGCCCTTCGCCCAGATCGTCCGTTACCGCGGCCGCCCGAAAGAGGCGTCACTGAGTTCGGACACGTATGATTTCTACAAAATCTGCCTCCAGGACCATGCCATTCTCGCCGCGCTGGAAAAAAAAACCGCGCTTCAACTGCTGCCGTTTTCGCTTTACATCATCACCCACGAACTGATTCACATCGTGCGTTTCAGCCGGTTTCTTCAGGGATTCGACGCCTCGCCCGAGGAGCGCCTGGCGGAGGAGAAACGGGTGCATGAAAAAACAGACGCGATTCTGCGCGGCGTGAACTTGAGCGGTTTGCCGGCGGTCCTCGAGTTCTACAGTGATTGGCGCACGGTCTATGAACAAATTGATTTCCATCCTTGACAAACCCCTTCGCATGCCTATATTTCAAGCGCTTGAATTAAAGACAACTCTGCGGTGGGGGATTTTGTTCTATGCCGATCTACGAATACCAGTGCAGCAAGTGCGGTGAAATTGAGGAGGCGATTCAGAAATTCTCGGACAAACCCCTGTCGAAGTGCAGGCGCTGCTCTGGAAGACTGAGCCGGCTCATTTCCCAGAGCTCGTTTCATCTCAAAGGCTCAGGCTGGTACGTTACCGACT
This sequence comes from uncultured Desulfatibacillum sp., assembly GCA_964562235.1. GTDB lineage: Bacteria > Desulfobacterota > Desulfobacteria > Desulfobacterales > SpSt-501 > SpSt-501. The sequence goes on along the minus strand of CAZLSV010000154.1, from coordinate 4,416 downwards.
ACGCCAATAAATCCAAAAACCCATCGTCCAAGCCTTCAAAGACAGAGCCCAGCCAAACAGATTCAGTCAAACCCGCTAAAAGCGAAGGCGCGTCCACCGGTTCGGATTCGTGACCGGACTCCTGTTTTCTGACCGTCGGTTCGCACACGGGTCACACTAACGCTCGAGCGGATTTGCGCTCATGCATGGTTATATGCAGCAACCCCACGAAACGAAGGGAGGTGGCGTCAGACAAGTTACTCCAAAGGACAAGTTCTGTGAAAAAGGTGTTCTCGAAGGGAACATCCACTGGCAAGTACCCCAAATCGCATCAAGCAGGTAAGGAGATTGTGTGCCATGAAACTAAAGCCTTTGCAGGATCGGATTCTGGTTCAACGCATCGAGGAGGAAAAAACCACCAAGGGGGGCATCATCATCCCCGACACCGCCAAGGAAAAGCCGGCGGAAGGCAAGGTGGTCGCTGTCGGCAACGGCAAGGTCGGCGATGACGGCAAGCGCATCGCGCTGGAAGTCAAGAAGGGCGACCGCATTCTGTTCGGAAAATATTCCGGCTCGGAAATCAAAATCTCAGGCGAAGAATATCTCATTTTGCGCGAGGACGACGTACTCGGCATAATCGAATAAGGGAGGATGACGAACATGGCTGCAAAAGTAATCAAATACAGCATGAAAGCCCGTGAAGCGATGCTGAACGGGGTGAGAACCCTCGCGGATGCGGTGGTGGTGACGCTCGGCCCCCGGGGCCGCAACGTGGTGATCGACAAGAGCTGGGGGTCACCGACGGTGACCAAGGACGGCGTCACGGTCGCCAAGGAGATCGAACTGGAAGACAAGTTTGAGAACATGGGCGCCCAGATGGTCAAGGAAGTCGCCAGCAAGACCAGCGACATGGCCGGCGACGGCACGACCACGGCAACGGTGCTGGCGCGCGCCATCTACGAGGAAGGCCAGAAGCTGGTCGCGGCGGGCAACAACCCCATGGCCATCAAGCGCGGCATCGAAAAGGCCGTCGAGTCGATCGTCAAGGAGCTCAAGGCGCTCAGCAAACCGACCAAGGACCAGCGGGAAATCGCCCAGGTGGGAACGATCTCCGCCAACAACGACGAGACCATCGGCAACATCATCGCCGAGGCCATGAACAAAGTCGGCAAGGAAGGCGTCATCACGGTTGAAGAAGCCAAGGGCATGGAGACCACCCTTGAAGTCGTGGAAGGCATGCAGTTCGACCGCGGTTATCTCTCGCCGTATTTCATCACCGACCCCGAGAAGATGGTTTGCTCCCTCGACAACCCCTACATCCTCATCAACGAGAAGAAACTCAGCAGCATGAAAGACCTTCTCCCGGTGTTGGAAAAGGTCGCCAAGATGGGCAAGCCGCTTCTGATCATCTCCGAGGATGTCGAGGGCGAAGCCCTGGCCACCCTGGTGGTGAACAAACTGCGCGGCACCCTGCAGGTGGTGGCCGTGAAAGCACCCGGCTTCGGTGACCGCCGCAAGGCCATGCTGGAGGACATCGCGATCCTGACCGGCGGCCAGGTGGTGTCGGAAGACATCGGCATCAAGCTGGAAAACATCACGGTTCAGGACCTGGGCCGCGCCAAGCGGATCACGGTCGACAAAGACAACACCACCGTCGTTGACGGCGCCGGTGCACGCCAGGCCCTTGAAGGCCGGGTGAAACAAATCCGCGCCCAGATCGACGAGACCACCTCGGACTACGACCGCGAAAAGCTCCAGGAGCGCCTGGCGAAACTGATCGGCGGGGTTGCGGTCATCAACGTCGGCGCGGCGACGGAAACCGAGATGAAAGAGAAGAAGGCCCGGGTCGAGGACGCCCTCAACGCCACGCGCGCGGCGGTCGAGGAAGGGGTCGTGCCGGGAGGCGGCGTGGCCCTGGTGCGGTGCCTGGATGGCCTTGAAAAGCTCAAGGTCAAATCCGAGCAGAAACTGGGTGTCAAGCTGGTGGCGCGGGCCATCGAAGAGCCGCTGCGCCAGATCGCCAACAACGCCGGTTTCGAAGGCTCGGTGGTGATGGAAAAAGTCCGGTCCCAAAAGGGGGCCTTCGGCTTCAACGCCGAGAAAAACGAGTATGAGGACCTCATGGCGGCGGGCGTGATCGACCCCACCAAGGTGGTCCGGCTCGCGCTTCAGAATGCCGCATCGGTCGCCGGCCTCATGCTGACCACCGAGGCCATGGTGGCTGAAAAGCCGGAAGAAAAAGCCGACCACCCGATGCCGGGCGGCGGCGGCATGGGCGGCATGGGTGGTATGGGCGGTATGGGCGGCATGGGCGGCATGATGTAGCCCTGCCCCCCCCGACTGCCTCTATTTTAACCTGCCTTAAAAGCCCCGGTGACGGAGTTTTGTCACCGGGGCTTTTTTTTCCCGCCTACCGCTATCATCGGAAGGAGGGCACGGCCTCTCCACAAGCCCTCTCAAGATTTTTTTCCATTTTAATACAATCAGTTGTCAACAACCCGGGTTTGCCGTTGAAATTGGTGGCGCACAGCGGCTTTTCGGCACAAATATTGCTTTTAAAATGAGCGGATTCTAAAGGGCGGGAGAAGTGGCCATGCCCCCGGACCAGCACCCCCCTGGGGCGCCACCTATCCCGCGCATTTCCGTTCAACCATTCCAAAAGCCGGTGGAGTCTTCTATGAACCGAAAAGCAATCAAGCAATCTCTGGGCGCGGTCAGTTTGATCTGTTCACTGCTTTGGGTCTTTTGCGCACATGGCCAGGCAGCCGGTCCGCAGCCGACTGAAACGGAAAACGGCTATTACTACACGATTCAAAAGGGCGACACCTTGTGGGGCCTTTCCCAGCGATTTTCGAACACTCCCTGGGTCTGGCCGGAGTTGTGGGAGGAAAACAACCGGATCATCGCGAACCCCCATTTGATCTACCCGGGCCAAAAACTCAGACTCACACGCCTGAAAGGCGCACGCGCGGCAGAGCCGACAACCACTGCCCAGCCGTCTCTGGAAGGAATTTATTATTATTTCTCCCCGGCGGAGCAGTACGGTTTCATCCGCAAAGTCCCGGTCGCACCCGAGGGAACGATTTTCAGGTCCCGCGAGACGGGCCTTACGATGATCAGCGAAGGCGATATCGTCTACATCAAGCCCGTCGGCAACGCCGGCCTCGCCAAAGGCTCGCTCATGACCATTTTCAGGACCTTTGAGCCGATCGTCGACAAGCCGTCCAAGGAATTGATCGGCACCCAGCATCTGCTTTGCGGCATCGTTGAAATCCTGCAAAGGGAGCCGGATTACGCCATTGCCAAGGTGCTCAAATCCTATCAGCCGATCGTGCTCGGCGACAAGCTCATGCCCTATGAGAAGCGCTCCCCGCGCGTCGGCATCCAGAAAAGCCAACCGGGCATCGACGGCACCATTATTTTTTCCGAGAACCATTCGAACATGTTCGCCGAATACAATACCGCCTTTATTGACCGCGGCCGGGTACACGGCATCCAAGCGGGTCAGATCTACAGCATCTACTATCGCGACGAGAACAACTTTGGGACCAGCGTTTCACCTAATAATATAGTTATTCCAGTTGATTACGGTGAACTCATCGTTCTGCACGTCGAGGACACCACCGCCACCGTTCTGATCACCGATTCCGAGAAGGAGTTTTTTGCCGGCACCCGCGTCCGAACCCCGCTGGGCTCCAATTAGCGAAAAAGGGCGCGCCCCGTGAATGGGGCGCGCCCTTTTTAGGACTCACAGAAAAAGCCGTGCCTCCCCGGCCGGGGGAGGCACGGCTTTTCGACTGACCCTGTGTTTGCGGCTTCCCGCCCTAATACCCCACCTTGAATATCTTGGACGCTCTCACCTCGACCTGCTGGTTGGTGTTGGCATTGGAGAGGATCTCGTAATAGAATCGGTTGTAGCCTTTTTCGTTGCCTTCCGGCCCGGAAATGTTCTTGAAAAAACTGCTGTCCAGATAGTCCACCCGGTACCAGTAGGGGATTTGGTACTGGCTGAGCGTGTGGTTGTCCGGGGCGATGATGCTCAGATCGCTGGTGTTGGTGTTCGCCGGCGTGTTGGCACCGAAGTTCTTGACCGTGTTGTCGCCGTCGGCCGTGTTGACCCAGCTCGGCGCCGATGAGCTGTTCTCGAGCCAAATGGCCGCCTGGCGCCAGCCGCTGTCCGCCAGGTAGAACTCGACATTGTAGTTCTGGTTGTTGGCGGCGATTTGGACTTCGGTCGAGCTGGTGTTGGTGCTCGAAATGCCGATCAAGGTCAGCAGCACCAGCATGATCATCGCCACGACGATCACCGAGCCGTTTTCATTCCTCAGCGGGTTTTGGCAGCGTTTCATGACCCCACTCCTTTGCTTGAAGCATTGCGGCGGAACCGCTCATTTCGTTCTATAGATATTGGGCCTTGATGAAATCGAGCCGGATTTC
>CAZLSV010000153.1:0-6409 GCA_964562235.1 uncultured Desulfatibacillum sp. | reverse complement strand
CCCACGACGGCCGAGACCTGCTTGATCAGGTTGCCGGCGTGGAAGCGCTTCGTCAGGTCCGGGGTGACCCCGGCGATCAGCATCACCTTGCCGTCGCTGACGCTGCCCAGGACCATCACCCCCGAGCGCAGCTTGTCCTTGAAGCGGTCGAGCAGCCCGCGCAGGGCCGCCGGGGAATCCGCCTCGACCCGCTTCACGAGGACGCTGACCCCGCCTATCGTCTGCACGTCGGCACCGGAATCCGCCACCGAGGCGGCGGAGAGCCGCCCCTTGAGCTGCTCGATCTCGCGTTCGAGGCCCTTGGCCTCCGTGAGCAGCCGGGCGATGCGCTCGTTCAGGGACTCGGGTTTTTCCTTCAGCAGCCGGGCCGCCTCCTGGAGCGTGCGGGCCGTGGCCTGCGCCGCCTCCACGGCGGCCGGGCCCGTCACGGCCTCGATCCGCCGCACCCCGGCGGCGATGCCGGATTCGGAGAGGATCTTGAAAAACCCGATGTTCCCGGTCCGGCCGGTGTGGGTCCCGCCGCAGAGTTCCTTGCTGAACTCCTCGAGGGAGATCACCCGGACCCGGTCCCCGTATTTCTCCTCGAAAAGCGCCATGGCGCCGGTCTTGAAGGCCTCTTCCGCGGACATCTCCTCGATGCGGGTGGGCACGTTGGCGCGGATGCGGCCGTTGACGATGGCCTCGATCCGATCGAGGGCCTCGGGGTCCACCGGGGAGAAGTGCGAGAAGTCGAAGCGCAGCCGGTCGGGCGCCACCAGCGAACCGGCCTGCTTGACGTGATCGCCTAGCACGCTGCGCAGCGCCGCGTGCAGGATGTGGGTGGCGGTGTGGTTGAGCGCGGTCGCCTCCCGCGCCGCCGCATCGACCGCGAGCGTCACCGTGTCGCCTTTGGAAATCCGGCCGGAGCTGACCCGGCCCTGGTGGATGATGATGCCGGTCGGGTCTTTGCGCGTGGCGGTCACCGCCACCTCGCCCTGCGGGCCGATGATGCGGCCGATGTCGCCCGCCTGGCCGCCCGACTCCGCGTAGAAGGGGGTGCGGCCGGTGACGAGATCCACCTCGCTGCCGGCCTCGGCGACGGCGGCCTCCTGGTCGTTCACCACCAGCAGCACGACCCCGGCCTCGGCCGTCAGCAGGTCATAGCCCACGAAATCCGGCCGGAACCCGTCGGCCGAGAGGCTGCGGTAGGCGTCGCTGATGCGGGTGAAGGCCGTCACGGTGCGGCTTTTCGCGCGCTGGCCTTCCATCTCGCGGTCGAAGCCCTCCATGTCGAGGGTCATGCGCTCGTCCCGCACCACGTCCCGGACGATGTCCGCCGGGAAGCCGAAGGTGTCGTAGAGCTTGAAGATGACGGCCCCCGGCACGACGGTCTCTCCGCGGGCCTTGAGGTCGCCGAGGGTTTCGTTCAGCAGCTTCAGCCCGGTGTCGAGGGTGTGCAGAAAGCGCTCCTCCTCGTTGCGGATCACGTTGGTGATGAACGCCGCGGCCTCGCCCAGTTCCGGGTAGGCCGGCTTCATGATGTCGAACACGACGTTGGCGGTGTCGTGCAGGAACGGGCGCGTCAGGCCGATGTTGCGGCCGTAGCGGATGGCGCGGCGCATGATGCGCCGCAGCACGTAGCCCCGACCCTCGTTCGAGGGCAGGATGCCGTCGCCGATCAGGAAGACCGCGGCCCGGCTGTGGTCGGCGATCACCTTCATGGCCACGTCCGAGGCGCCCTGCGCCCCGAAGCGCATCCCGGTCATCTCCTCGGTCTTGCCGATGATCGGCCGGATGAGGTCGGTGTCGAAATTGGTGTCGGCGTTCTGCACGACCGAGACGATGCGCTCAAGGCCCATCCCGGTGTCGATGCTCGGCTTCGGCAGCCGCGTCATGGCGCCGCCGGCATCGCGGTTGAACTGCATGAAAACGAGGTTCCAGATCTCTAGATACCGGTCGCACTCGCAGCCGACGGTGCACTCCGGCCGGCCGCAGCCGTAGCGCTCCCCGCGGTCGATGATGATCTCCGAGCACGGCCCGCAGGGGCCGGTGTCGCCCATGGACCAGAAGTTGTCCTTTTCCCCGAAGCGCACGATGCGCTCGTCGGGCAGACCGATCCCCTTGCGCCACAGATCGTAGGCTTCGTCGTCGTCGAGGTAGACCGAGGCCCAGAGCTTGTCGGCCGGCAGCCGGTAGCCGTTGGTGAGCAGGTCCCAGGCGAACTCGATGGCGCGCTCCTTGAAGTAGTCGCCGAAGGAGAAGTTTCCCAGCATCTCGAAAAAGGTGTGGTGGCGGGCGGTGTAGCCGACGTTCTCGAGGTCGTTGTGCTTGCCGCCGGCGCGGACGCATTTCTGCGAGGTCACGGCCCGGGCGTACTCCCGCTTGTCCTCGCCCAGAAACACCCGCTTGAACTGCACCATGCCGGCGTTGATGAAGAGCAGCGTGGGGTCGTCGTGCGGAACGAGCGAGGAACTCCGCACCACCTGGTGCCCGTGCCCTTTGAAGTAGTCTAAAAACCGGCTGCGCGCTTCGTTGCCCTTCATGGGTTTACTCCTCCTCTTGGCTTTCCTTGACCTTGCCCGTCAGCCCGAGCGCCTCGCGGGCCTTGGCGTAGATGGCCTCGTACACGTCCGGGTGCTCGGCCAGAAAGCGCTTGACGTTCTCCCGGCCCTGGCCGATCCGCTCCCCGCCGTAGGCATACCAGGCGCCGCTCTTCTCGATGATGCTCTGCTCGACCGCGGCGTCGATGAGGTCCCCGACCCGGGAGATGCCCTCGCCGTAGATCACGTCGAACTCCGCCTCCATGAAGGGCGGCGCGAGCTTGTTCTTGACGACCCGCACGCGCGTGCGGTTGCCGATGACCTCCTGACCCTCCTTGAGGGTGTTGACCCGGCGGATGTCCAGCCGCACCGAGGAGTAGAACTTGAGCGCGTTGCCGCCGGTGGTGGTTTCGGGGTTGCCGAAGACGACCCCGATCTTCATGCGCATCTGGTTGATGAAGATCACGCAGGTGTTCGTCTTGCTGATGGTGCCGGTGAGCTTGCGCAGCGCCTGGGACATCAGCCGCGCCTGCAGCCCCATGTGCGAATCGCCCATCTCGCCTTCGATCTCGGCCCGCGGCACCAGGGCGGCCACCGAGTCGATGACCAGGATGTCGATGGCGCCGCTGCGCACCAGCATGTCGACGATCTCGAGCGCCTGCTCGCCGGTGTCCGGCTGGGAGACGAGCAGCTCGTCGCAGTTGACGCCGAGTTTCTTGGCGTAGACGGTGTCGAGCGCGTGTTCGGCGTCGATGAAGGCCGCGATGCCGTTTTGCTTCTGGGCTTCGGCGACCGCATGCAGCGCCAGCGTCGTCTTGCCGGAGGCTTCCGGGCCGAAGATCTCGACGACCCGCCCCCGGGGCAGGCCGCCGATGCCGAGCGCCTTGTCCAGCGAGAGCGAGCTGGTGGAGATGATCGGAACGCTCACGATCGGCCGGCTGCCGAGCTTCATGATGGAGCCTTTCCCGAACTGCCGCTCCACCTGTCCCATGGCGTTTTCAAGGGCCTTCTGCTTGTCCGACGACACGCCCATACCCTCCTCCTTTTTCGATAACTTGGTCTCGCGCAAAATGTTTTCCCTCCGAAAAGTGAAATGGAAACGGTTTTAAGTTTTACGTTTTAAGTGTTAAGCGACCTACCCCGCCCGCGGGCGGGGATTTACCATAAAGGAACTTAAGTTACTTGAAAGCACCGCACCCCGCCGCGGGGGGCGGGGATTTATCCGAAAGTAACTTCAGTTTTGTGGGAGCGGCGTCCCCGCCGCGATCATTTCGCGGCAAGATGCCGCTCCCACGGAAAAATTCAACTTACTTGAAAGCAGCGTCCTCCATTATCCGACTCCGATTTTTTTTGACTTAAAACTTAATTCTTAAAACGATTCTTTCAGCCCCACCCTCGCCAGCGCCGTGTGCACGGCGCCCTCGGGCTTGAGCTCGCTTTGAAACAGGACGATCTCCCGCACCTCGAACTCGCCGAAGCATTTACCGGCGAAGGTGCGCACCGCCTCGGCCATCACCTCGGGTGCCGCCGGTTCTGAGAAGCGACCGATGGTCAGATGCGCCCGAAAGGGCCGATCCTCCCGCGGGAACCCCACGGCGGCCAGTTCGCCCTCGACACGGAGCTGCAGGTCCGCCAGCGGCGCGGTCCCCCCGGAGAGCCCGGCCCAGATCACCCGGGGCCGCCGGGGTCCCGGAAACACGCCGATGCCGGCGGCGGTGAGGCTGAAACCGGCCTGCCCGTCGGCGGCGCGCCGCAGGGCGTCGGCCGCGCGGGGGACCTGATCGGCGGGGATCTCCCCTAAAAACTTCAGCGTCAGGTGCATGCCCGTCGGGCGGACCCAGCGAGCCCGCACCCACCGCTGCCTCAGGCTCGCCTGGACGGCTTCGAGCGCCGAGCGCACCTCCTCCGAAGTCTCCACGGCCACGAAGGTCCGCAGCAGGCCGGGCATGGGGGCACCCTTCCTCAGACGCTGGGCAGGGTGAACTGAGGCTCGCCCAGGAGAAACCGCCCCTGCCGGATCCACTCTTTCAACGTGGCCGCGATCTCCCGGGCCTTGACGACGCTCGACAACGGCACCGTCGGGACCTGCCGGCCTTGAAAGGCGATGGCGCCGCTCTTGAGTTCGGCGTAACTCACCTGCCCCAGACTTTTCGATTCGCCGGCGGGGTAGTCGCGGCCGTAGTCGACGATCTGGGTGAAAATCTCCTCGTCCGAGATCCCCGTGAACGCCGCGATCTCCTCGTTGAGCAGCGGGATGGGGATGCCGAGCCCCACCGACAGGGAACTCCCGTAGCCCTGCAGGCTGACGCCGGTCAGGTAGTTGGAATTCATCTGCTTCAGGTCGCCCATGACCCACAGGGTCCCGGCTCCCCGCACCGGAACCCCCTTGGCGGTGCGGGGGGCGGCCGGGTTGTGCTGGGTGCCGTGCCAGGTCACGTAACCGATCCCGCCGCCCAGAAAAATGCGCGTACCGAGGCCGATCGTCTGGTAGTAGGGGTCGTTGAACAGCGGGCTGAGCTGGCCGGCCGAGCAGTAGTTGGCGTTGCCGGCCCCGGGCTTCAGCGTCCCCATGTACGTGTAGATGGTCCGGTTCGAGAGGTTCACGGCGCAGTTGTAGTTCTGGTACCCGTTGCGCGGGTTGCACAGGGTCGCCTGGGGCAGGGTGCGCAGGGTCACTTCTTTCTCGACCCGGCGGTTCGGATAGCAGTCGGTGCCGTAGGCCTCGGCGACGAGATGGACCGGCCGGCCGTCGATCAGGTCCTGGATCACATGGCCGCCTCCGTATCTGAACTCGCCGGGGTAGACTTTGTTGAGAGGGTCATCCTCGGCCGGCTCGGTGGCGCCAAGGTAGCAGTCGACCGCCGCAAGCCCGCCGTAGGCCGGCACCCGATTGAACCACACCCGCGACGCCTTGATGGGCGGCGCGGAGTGGCCGAAATTGATGAAGGCCCCCGAGGAGCACATCGGCGCGAAGGTGCCGGTGGTGACCACGTCCACGCGACGCGCCGCCTCCTCCGGGCCCTCCGTCCGCACGATGTCGATGATCTCCTCGGCCGTCACCACCACGACGTCGCCGGCGCGGATCCGCGCGTTGATCTCCTGGATGCTCTTCGTGACCTTGTGCGTCTTCATGCCATCACCCCTTGCCGGAACCGCCCCGGGCCGAATCGAGCTTCAGCAGGATATTGTCCTTGATCCAGTGGGGGTCCCACCATTCGATCGGGTCCACGAAGGTCGCCTGGACCAGCATGCTGAAATGCAGGTGATCGCCGCCGGCAAGCCCCGTGCTGCCGGTGTTTCCCAGGATGCTCTCTTTCTCCACCCGCTCCCCCGTTCGCACGGCGATCCGGCTCAGGTGCGAGTACATGCTGAAAACGCCGAAGCCGTGGTCCAGCAGGACGGTCTGGCCGTAGATGCCGAGCACTCCGGTGTAAGCGACGATCCCGCTGTTGGCCGCCGGGACCGGGGACTGCGCGAGGGACGCCAGGTCGACCCCCAGATGGTCCTGTTGGTCGATCTCCCGGCCCTCGTAAAGATACGTGCGCCGATCGGCGAACCCCGCGCGCGGCGCCGAATTCGGGAGCCGCAGAAACGGCCCTTTCCAGAGCATGGCCGGCTCGCTCGTGCGGGTGGCCGCGACGAGGGATTTGTAGTTCGCCTCGCGCAGGTCCCGGTTTATGAACAGAAAGCGCTCCTTCAGCGTGGCGTTGGCCTTGGCCGGCAGCAGCGCATGAAATTCCGGCAGGATCTGGTTGATGAACCCGTCGCTGACGTTGATCGTGTCCTTCTTGAAGGCTTTCTTGCGGAAATGGTAGGGGTAGCGGACGCGGCCGCTGTTGCCGGCCGCATCGGTCGCCTCGAGCGCGATCTCCGCGCCGGCCCCCTGCCGG
>CAZLSV010000152.1:0-6449 GCA_964562235.1 uncultured Desulfatibacillum sp. | reverse complement strand
ATGCACCTCGTTTCCGTTCATCGTGATGAACGGGTCGAGGGTCGCGGTGCCGAGTTCCTTGATCTTGGACTGGATCACCGGCGCCATGGGTTTTTCATAAGGATAGTCCGTGGGCAGCTGCTTGCGCCACTTGGCGGCGTTGCCGCCCAGCGCGGCTTCCTTCTCGACGATGGTGACCTCGTAGCGGGCCTTGGCGGCGTCGAGGGCGGCCGAGATCCCGGGGATGCCCCCGCCGATGACGAGGATCCGGCGCGACAGGGTGTCCAGCTTGTAGGGGGTCGGCAGCTCGATCTTCTGGGCTTTGGCCAGCGCCATCTTCAGGTAGTCCGCGGCCATCATCTGGACGTGGTCGATGAAGGTTTCGTCGTCCTTCTGCTCCTCGGTGGGCGCCGGCCAGGTCGCCCGCGGGTGGGACCACACCACCTGTTCGCGCAGATTGACCCGCTCCACGAGGCAGCCGTCGAAACGGAAGACGTCGGTGAGCACCCGCGGCGAGCAGGCGGCCAGGATCAGGGTGTTGACCCCGGCGGCGACGTCGGCCTTCAGCAGCTCGACCCCCTGCTGGCCGCAAAGGGCCGGAGAGGTCTTGACGGAGTGGCCCTCGTCGGAAGCCACCTCGCCCAGCTTGTCGATGTTGAGGGATTCGCCGATCCCGCAACCGTTGCAGATATAAACTCCATATTTTTTGCTCATGGTCGGCCTCCTACCGTCTCACCAGGGTTTGAATCGCTTTGAGCGCCATGCCGGTCGCGTTTTGGTTGGACGAAACGACGTCCGCCGGCTTGTTGGCGCAACCGGCGGCGAACATCCCGCCGGCGGCGAAGTCGTTCAGAATGAACCCGTCCGGCGTGGTCTTGACCGCACCCGGCAGCTTGTTGACGGCCGCCGTAGGCTGCATGCCGGTGGCCAGCACGACCATTTCAACCGCCTGATGGATCTTCTCGCCGGTCACGGCGTTTTCCGCGACCACGGTGATGTTGCCGGTGGCCTTCTCCTCGCTGACCTCCGCGACCTTGCCCTTGATGAAGAAGACGTTGGGGTCTTTCTTGATATTCTCGTAGAACTTCTCGTAGCGATACCCCGGCGCCCGCAGGTCGATGTAGAAGATGTAGATCTTGGCCTCGGGATATTGGGCGCGCACATAGGTGGCCTGCTTGAGCGAGGCCATGCAGCAGATGTAGGAGCAGTACGGGAGGTGGTTCTCGTCCCGGGAGCCGGCGCACTGCACGAAGGCGATGCTCGCCGGCGCCTTACCGTCGGAGGGCCGGGTGACCTTGCCCTGGGTCGGTCCGTTCGGCGCCGCCAGGCGCTCCATCATCATGTTGGTGACGATGTTCGGGTGTTTGCCGAAACCGAGGTTGTCCATTTTCTTGGCATCGTAGGGCACCCAGCCGGTGGCCCAGACGATGGCGCCCACGTTGAGGCTGAGCGTTTTCGGCTGCATCTCGAGGTCGACCGCGTCGTATTGGCAGGCCGCTTTGGCCCGCTGGCCGTCCTCGGTCCCGACGATCCGCGGATCGATCACGTAGCGGGCCGGGAAGGCCATGGCGAACGGCAGATAGGCCGCCTTGACCTGTTTCATGCCGAAGTCGTACTCGCTGGGGATCTCGGTCCCGCAGGCCTCGGCGCACGCCCCGCAGCCGGTGCAGTTTTCGTTCACGTAGCGCGGCTTGATCTTGAGGGCCACCGTGTAGTTGCCGGGGCCGCCATCGACTTTTTCCACCTCCGCCATCGTCAGCACCTTGATGCGCGGGTTGTCCTTGATGCGCTTGAAGTTGATCTCCAGCCCGCAGGTCGGCGGGCAGAGTTTCGGAAAATACTGGTTCAGCTGGGCGACCCGTCCGCCCAGGTAGGGGTTTTTCTCGACCAGAAACACCTCGTAGCCGACCTCCGCCGCCTCAAGGGCCGTGGTGAGGCCGCTGATGCCTCCGCCGACCACCATGATGCTCCCACTCACAGGGGCTGCTTTTTCCTCTGTCATGCCTTCCCTCCGTGCTGTGTCTGGATGTTGAACAACGGTTGAAATTACGTTCGCACCGCGGGCGATATCCTTGATGTTATCTGAATCGGAAAACGCTCTCTGCAGCGACAGAGCTCTTTCCCAATGAGATAACCCGCAGACATCGCCCTGGACCCCCGAATCCCAATGTCACAAAAAAACCTCCAGGTGCCTTGCGGCACCTGGAGGTCTTTTTTGCTAGCTGCTGATTCTCTGACTCACGGCACAATCCATGTTACGGGATGAGCTTGATGTAGTCTTTCTTGAACACATCCCACTTGGCTGCCTTGGGATCGTACTTGGAGTTCACGAAGCAGAACCAGTTCTGGTCGTCCTGGCCCGGATGGTCCGCCTGGTAGTAGAAGCCCGGGTAGCGGGTTTCCTTCCGGAACTGGATGTGACGCAGGTGCGACTCGACGGTCCAGATGCGGTGGGTGATCTCCCAGCAGCGCATCAGCTCGTGCAGGTCGCCGGCGGCCAGCTTCTCGCAGTCTTCGCGCATCAAAGCCAGCATCTCCATGACGATCTCGAGGTTCTTGCTCGAGGTCTGGTAATAGGTGGAGGTGCCCGCGCCGTACTCGTGCGTGGCCTTCATCATGCGGTACATCATCCCGTTCGGCTTCATGTAGTTCGGGTTGATGTCTTCCGCCGTGGTGTAGGCGGCGAACTGCAGGTAGGTGCGCACCGGCTTGTAGACCAGATCGACGATCTGATCCTTGCTCAGGGCCAGCTCGGGCTTGTAGGCCGCGTTGTCCTTGGCAAAACGCACCAGTTGCTTGGCGACCATCCGGCCTTCGGCATGGGAGCCGGAGGAGAACTTGTGGCCGGAGCAGCCCACGCCGTCGCCGGCGGTGAACAGGCCGTCGACCGTGGTCATGCGGTTGTAGATCTTGCCGTTGGCGGCCTTGACCTTGTAGGCGGCCGGGATCCAGTCGAAGTCCGGACCGGAGACCCAGAAGCCGCAGCAGCCGGAGTGGGAGCCGAGCAGATAGGGCTCGGTCGGCATGACTTCGGAGTTCTTCTTCTCGGGCTCGGTGTTGGTGGCGCACCACAGGTTGGCCTGACCGCAGGTCATGTCGAGGAAGTCTTCCCACGCCTCGGACTCGAGGTGCTTGAGCTCCTTCTTGTCCATGGTCTTGCCGAGTTCGGCCAGCGCCGTCACGGTGTCCATCATGATCGGCCCGCGGCCTTCCTTCATCTCGAAGAGCATCAGGTGGTTGCGCAGACAGGTCGGGGTGATGGCGGCGGTGCCGTACGGGGCGTACTTCTGCAGCTCTTTCTTGGCCGCTTCGCTCGCGGCGAAGTTCTCGCCCAGGCCGTTGAGGGTCTTGGCCTTGAACAGCAGGAACCAGGCGCCGACCGGGCCGTATCCGTCCTTGAAGCGCGCCGGGGTGAAACGGTTTTCCATCATGGAAAGCTCGGCGCCGACTTTGGCACCCAGGTAGTAAGTGGAGCCGGAGTTCCACACCGGGTACCAGGCCCGGCCCTTGCCCTCGCCGACCGACCGCGGCTGATAGATGTTGACCGCGCCGCCGCAGGCGATCATGGCGGTCTTGCATTTGATGATGTAGACTTTGTTTTCACGCACCGAGAACCCGGCCGCGCCGGCGATCTGGTTGGGCTTGTTCTTGTCCAGGAACAGCTCGACGATGAAGACGCGCTCGACGATGTTGGTGTCGCCGATGGCTTTCTTGGCGGCTTCGGCGACGATCCGCTTGTAGGACTCGCCGTTGATCATGATCTGCCACTTGCCGGTGCGCACGGGTTTTCCGCCGGCCTTCAGGGTCCCCATCTTCTTGCCCTTGATGCCGTCCAGGGTCTTGCCCGCTTCGTCCTTCTTCCAAATCGGCAGGCCCCACTCCTCGAAGAGCCACACCGAGTCGTCGACGTGGCAGCCCAGGTCGAAGATCAGGTCTTCGCGGACCAGGCCCATCAGGTCGTTGCGGACCATGCGGACGTAATCGTCCGGGGAGTTTTCGCCGATGTAGGTGTTGATGGCCGACAGGCCCTGGGCCACCGCGCCGGAGCGCTCGAGGGCGGCCTTGTCCACCAGCAGAACGGTCTGGTCGGGCTGGAGCCATTTCTTGATTTCGAAAGCCGTGCCGCAGGCGGCCATGCCGCCGCCGACGATAAGAATGTCCACTTCCTTCTCGACAACTTCGGGGTCCTTGACGGCCTTGAGTTCACCCTTGGGTTTGTTCGGCAATGCCATATCGATTCCTCCTTAAGAATAAAGTCGTATTGGGACGGTGAATGTCGGTGAAAATCGTTTTGCCTACTTCACGAGTTCCTTGGGCTTCGGCAGCTGCCGGCCATCGGCCTCTTCCGTGCTCAGGAGCTGGCTTTCCAGGTCCTTGCCCTTCAGGCTCTCGTAGGCATTGGCCGCGCCTTCCGGAGTGGTCCGGATGGGGAACTTGAACCGCTTGACCAGGCCGTTGCGGAATTTGCAGGTCCACATGACATCCTCGGTGCCCAGCATCGGCATGATGCTGCTTCCCAACGGCACGAAATCCGCGTAACCGCGCACTTCGATCGCCTGGGTGGGGCAGATCTTCACGCAGGAGAAGCACTCCCAGCACTGATCGGGCTCCTGGTTGTAGGCCTTCATCGCCGTGGGGTCCAGGACCATCAGATCGTTGGGGCAGATGTACATGCACGCGGTCTTCTCGCCGCCCTTGCAACCGTCGCACTTTTCATTGATGACAAAACTTGGCATTGAGGTACCTCCTAAGTGGTTTCAGGGTGATTGAAAAGGGTAAATCGAGATACTGCAGATTGGCTTGATTGAGTGATCCTGCACCTCCCTTCCTATGTTGACGTTAAACCAGCAGGGCTGGCAGCCAAGACCTTACGGGTAATGACAACGCGCCGGCAAACTTCAAGTCAAACGCACGACGCATTTAAAATTACTAAATTTTGTCATTGATATCAGATAGATAAATCACTAGCAGGCGATGGACCATACCACTCCCTATATGCCTTGTCAAGGGTTTTTGAGCGCCCGAAAGGCACGAAAGCCCTGAAATTCCTGGCATTGGAACGGTGTGCATCAGGTAGATCGTGAACGACGCCCAAACACTAAATATGGGCTAAAACCCCCTTGAGAGACCATGCGGGAAATCGCCGTGGCGGCGATCGGCATCCGAAAGAACGAACGATTTGAAATGACAAATTCGAAAATTTGCAGTAGCAGGAAAAGGTGTTCCGCATTTTCCTATACTGTTTGGGTTCTTTCTATCGGGCCATGGCGCTTGGCGCCACCTTATTCGGCCAGCAAGCTTGCTCTTTGTGGGAGAGGCCTTCAGCCTCGACCCTCGCGGCTGGAAAGCCGCCCCCACCGGAAAAAATGTCAACTTGAAAGTGGGTGAGATATCCTGCCGCGACTCCGCCGTCGCATTTGGAGCCGACAAATGGGACCCATCTTAGTTCCGATCGAACCGGAGACGCCTTTTGGGTTCGAGTGCCGCCCCGGGGTCGCCTGTTTCAACGAATGCTGCCGCGACCTGAACCAGTCCCTGACGCCCTACGACGTTCTGCGCCTGCGGCGTGGGCTGGGACTGTCGTCGCGGCAGTTCATCGAGCAATACACCCGGCGCCACACCGGGCCCGGTACGGGGCTGCCGGTTCTCACGCTCAAACCCGGCGACCCCGAGCGGCGGACCTGCCCCATGGTGACCCCCGGCGGCTGCAGGGCCTACCGCGACCGCCCCTCTTCCTGTCGCACCTATCCCCTGGTGCGCGTCCTTCACCGCTCCCGGGAAAACGGCGCGGTGCGGGAAGAATACCGGCTGCTCCAAGAGACCCACTGTCGGGGGTTCGATGCCGGGAGGCGGCAGACGGTCCCCGAATGGACCGCGGGCCAGGAGCTCCGGCAGTACAATATCGAAAACGACCGGATGCTGGAGTTGATCAGCCTCAAGGCGCGCCTCAGCCCCAAGGCGCTCCCGCCGTCCCTGGCCGAGCGGGTGTTCACGGCGCTGTATGATCTGGACCGGTTCCGCGAGCAGCTGGATGCGGGGAGCCTGACGGGGATGCGCGCGGAGCTTATCGAAGAGGCCCGCCGGGATGATGCGGCCCTGCTGCGGCTGGGCGTGGAGTGGGTCAAGCGGTTGCTGGAAACAACGCTGGCCCGCCCGGCATAAAATCAAGACACGAAAAACGGAAGCCGGGTCCGTTCTCATGGGCCCCCCGTCTCCCATAACAAATCGCATCGAACCATCGCACCATTTTCGACGCATCATGCTCGCTGGAGGATAGGGTTATGGAATTGGCCGGAAAGACCGCTTTGGTGCTTGGCGGCATCAAGGGCATCGGCAAGGCCATTGCGCTGGCGCTGGCACGGGCGGGCGCCGCGGTCGCGGTGAATTACTTCGACTGGGAGGAGGAACTGCCCGGGCTAAAGGACGATCTGGCCGCCGTCGGAAGCGAGCACCTCATCCTCAAGACGGAC
>CAZLSV010000151.1:0-6495 GCA_964562235.1 uncultured Desulfatibacillum sp. | reverse complement strand
CCCTGCCACGCCCCCCAGCCGTCTCAGGGTTACCGCAGACAGGCAGCGACGGCCGGCGGCTCCGTGGGAGAGGCTCCTTTGGGGCTGCCCGGATAAGTTTGGAGCGGTCTGGCTGCCGTACGTTGGTTCGTTGAACGGATGGTTGCGGCGCGCCGCGGCGGGCACCCCGCTCCGCCTCTGCGTGAGATGCGGGTTTTGCACATAATTAACCGCCGGAGTAATAATTCGTTCGACCAAGAACCTCGCATCCCGTATCCCGTATCTTTTGACGCTATTCGCCGGAGTGAACCACCATGCCCGACCACGCAAGAATCATCTCCGAGATCCTGGAAGAGAGCCTGCGCGTCAAACGCGCCTCCATCCAGGCCAATGCCGAGCGGATTGGAACTGCCGCCGACGTCCTGGCCGCCTGCCTCTCCGGGGGCCGTAAAATCCTCATTTTCGGAAACGGCGGCAGCGCCGCCGACGCCCAGCACCTCGCCGCGGAGTTCGTGAATCGCTTTCGGATCGAACGGCCGCCGCTGGCCGCCCTGGCCCTGAGCACGGACACATCGGTGCTCACCAGCATCGGCAACGACTATCACTTCGACGAGGTCTTCGAAAAACAGCTGCGCGCCCTCGGCCGGAAAGGCGACGTGGCCTGGGGGATCAGCACCAGCGGCAACTCCCCCAACGTGGTCAAAGCCATCCGCACCGCCCGGGCCAACGGGCTGAAAACGATCGGCATGACCGGACCGGGGGGGCAGCTCGCCGAATGCGCCGAGCTGGTCCTCACCGTGGAATCCTCCGTCACCGCCCGAATCCAGGAGACCCACATCACCATGGGCCACCTGCTCTGCGAGCTGGTCGACCGGATCCTTTTCCCCGAGGGGTTCGACCGATGAAACGCGACGTCGCGCCGATCGACCTCAAGCGCGTCAAGGCCTATTCGCTGGCCGACCGCCCCAGCAAGGTCAGCGCCTCGGCCTTCGCCGCCGCCTGGTCCCGCGGGGGTTCGTTTTCGGCTTTTCTGGAGCGCTTGCCGGACATTCTGGCCGCCGCCGATTTGAAAGCCGTAATTGCGGCCATCGTCACCGCCCATCAGCAGGGCCGACCGGTGATTTTCGGCATGGGCGCTCACGTCATCAAGGTGGGTTTAGGACCCGTCGTCGTCGATCTGATGGAGCGCGGCGTCATCACGGGGGTCGCCATGAACGGCGCCGGCATCATCCACGACGCAGAGCTGGCCATGACCGGCCGGACCTCGGAGGAGGTCGGCCCGGCCCTGGACGACGGCTCCTTCGGCATGGCCGAAGAGACCTCGTCGGTCATCGCCAGCGCCCTGGAAGCGTCCGTCTCCGGCGAGACCGGCCTGGGCCGCTCCGTCGGCGCCATGCTCCTGGCCTCCGGGTTCCCGTTCACCGAGAAGAGCATTCTGGCGGCCGGGGCGCGTTTGGGGCTTCCGGTCACGGTCCACGTGGCCATCGGCACGGACATCCTCCACATGCACCCGGAGTTCGACGCCGCCGGGACCGGCGCCGCCTCCCACGTCGACTTCCGCATCCTGGCCGCCCAGGTCGCCCGCCTCGAGGGCGGGGTCTACATCAACGCCGGCTCCGCCGTGATCCTGCCGGAGGTGTTTCTGAAGGCGGTCGGCCTCGCCCGCAACCTGGGCCACCGCCTCGACGCGTTCACGACCGTCAACCTGGACTTTGTCCGCCACTACCGGCCCTCGGTCAACGTCCTCCAGCGCCCTACGGCCCGCGGGGGAAGAGGCATCAGCCTGACCGGCCACCACGAAATCATGCTGCCGCTCATCGCCGCGGGGGTGATCGAACGACTGCGGGAAGCTGGAAGCTGAAAGTTCAACGCAACGGATTATGCCCTCCGGGTTTCCCTCGCGTCCGCCGAAATCGTCTTTCCAAGACAGGTCGGTATTGACAAATCGTTGTTTTTTGCATTTAAGCTTTTATCTTGTCACTATCGGCGGCAACGGGTTTAACGTGACCTTTATGCTTTTTTTTACCCTTTGAGCTTTGAGCTTCGAGCTTTGAGCTTGTAGCCTCAAGCTTTCAGCTGGTTGAGGAGATGGTTGAGAATGCCCATATACGAGTACCATTGTGAGAAGTGCGGCAAGGATTTCGAGTGCCTCGTCTTCGGGGGTGAAAAACCGGAGTGCCGGGGCTGTCGCAGCAAAAAGGTCCGCAAGCGCATGTCCGCCTGCGGTTTCGTCAGCAAGGGCAGCGGCGGTCAAACCGTCAAACAGGCGGCCGGCGCCTCCGCCTGCGGCGGCTGCCACGCCGGGAGCTGCGCGGGGTGCAAGCACTGATGACGAAACCCGTCGTGATCGGCACCCGCGGCAGCAAGCTCGCACTGTGGCAGGCCGAGTGGGTGCGCTCAGCGCTCGCCCGGCGCTTCCAGGGCGTGGCCTTCGAGCTGGAGGTCATCAAGACCCAGGGAGACAAGATCCTGGACGTGCCGCTCGCCAAAGTCGGCGGCAAGGGCCTTTTCGTGAAGGAGATCGAGGAGGCCCTGCTGCAGGGCCGGGCGGACCTGGCGGTCCACAGCATGAAGGACATGCCCTCGGAGATCCCGGCGGGGTTGGTCATCGGAGCCGTGCCGGAGCGCGAAACCCCCACTGATGCGCTGATCGCGCGGGGCGGTCTCACCCTCAAAGAGATCCCGGCCGGAGGCGTCATCGGCACCAGCAGTCTCCGGCGGGCGGCCCAGCTCCGACACCTGCGCCCGGACCTTGACGTGGTCCCGGTGCGGGGAAACGTGGAAACCCGCATTCGCAAACTCGACACTGATCAGCTCGCGGCCGTGGTCCTGGCCGCCGCGGGCCTCAAACGCCTGGGCCTGGAGCATCTCGTCAGCGAGCATCTGAACGATGAAACCATGCTCCCGGCCGTCGGCCAGGGGGCGCTGTGCATCGAGGTCCGGAAAGAGGACCCGCGCGTCGGCCCCATGGTCGCCGCCCTGGATCACCCCGACACCCGCGTGGTGGTCAGCGGCGAACGCGCCTTCCTGAAACGCCTGCAGGGCGGCTGCCAGGTGCCGATTGCCGGTCACGGCCGCCTCGACGGCGCCCAACTCACGCTGACGGGCCTGGTGGCCGACGTCGATGGAAGCACCGTGATCAAACACCGTTTGAGCGGACCGGCGTCTTCGGCAGAGAGGATCGGTGTCGAGCTGGCCGAGATCCTCCTCGACCGGGGAGCGGGTGAAATCCTGAAAAACCTCGCCAGCGCGGCACTGTGACATGAAACCACCCATTGTCTATTTGGTAGGAGCAGGCCCCGGGGACCCCGGCCTGATCACCGTCCGAGGCCGGGAGTGCATTTCGGCGGCCGACGTGATCATCTACGATTATCTGGCGGCGCCCTCCCTTTTGAAGCACGCCTCCGCAAACGCGGAGCTGATCTACGTCGGGAAAAAAGGCGGGGACCACACCCTGCCCCAGGAGGAGATCAACGCCCTGATCGTCGCCAAGGCCCGGGAAAACAAGGTGATCACCCGTCTGAAGGGCGGCGATCCCTTCGTCTTCGGCCGCGGCGGGGAAGAGGCCGAAGTGCTGGCGGAGGCCGGCATCCCGTTTGAAATCGTCCCGGGAGTCACCTCGGCCGTCGCGGCGGCGGCCTATGCCGGCATCCCCCTCAGCCACCGCAAGCTGACCGCGACCATCGCCTTTGTCACCGGCCATGAGGACCCCTCCAAGGAGGCCTCCGGCATCGACTGGGCCGCGCTCGCCCGAGGCATCGGTACGCTGGTCTTCTTCATGGGGGTCAAAAACCTGCCCCGCATCGTGACCGAGCTCACCCGCCACGGACGACCGCCGGAAACGCCGGTGGCCCTGGTGCGCTGGGGGACCACGCCGCAACAGGTCACCGTGAGCGGCACGCTGGCCGACATCGTCGTGCGCGTCCAGCAGGCCGGGCTCAAGGCGCCGGCCATCATCGTGGTGGGCGAGGTCGTCGGCCTGCGCGACCGCCTCAAATGGTTTGAAGCCCGGCCGCTGCTGGGAAAGCGCATCGTCGTCACGCGCTCGCGGGACCAGGCGAGCGACCTGGTCAAGGCGCTTTCCGATTTGGGCGCCGAATGCCTGGAGTGCCCCACGATCCAGGTGGTCGCACCGGACGAGGTCGGCCCGCTCGACCGGGCCATCGCGGAGCTGTCCAACTTCGACTGGATCGTTTTCACCAGCGTCAACGGCGTCGGCTGGTTCTTCAAACGCCTGTTCGCCTCCGGCAAGGACGTGCGCGCCCTCGGCCGGCTGCGCACCGCGGCCATCGGACCGGCCACCGCCGAGCGGCTCAAGGGCTTCGGCCTGACCAGCGACCTGGTGCCCGAAACCTACCGGGCCGAGGCGATCGTGGCCGCCTTCCGGGGGGAGCCGATCCGCGGCAAGTCAATCCTGCTGCCCCGCGCCCAGGAAGCCCGGCAGGTCCTGCCGGAGGAGCTTTCCGCCATGGGGGCGAGCGTGCGGGAGGTCGCCGCGTACAAAACCGAGCCGGCCTCCGCCGAGGTCCGCAAGCTCGTGGAGCGCCTCGAGGAGAAAACGGTCGACCTCATCACCTTCACCAGCTCCTCGACCGTGAAAAATTTCAAGGCCCTGCTGCCGGCCGGCCGTTCGGCGGAGCTGGCGGCCGGGCTCCCCGCCGCCTGCATCGGCCCGATCACGGCCGACACCGCCCGCGAGCTGGGGTTCGATGTGCAGATCGAGGCGCAGGAGTACACCATCCCCGGGCTGGTCGCAGCGATTCTCGCGCACGGCACCGGGAAGTAAATTTCACTTCACCGAGGTCGCGGGTCTTGAACTCATGCCTGAACTTCGGTAAAGGTGAACGGTTGGAACGTCACCCCACACTCACAAGAGGTTTCCCATGAAAATCGCGCATCAGGAAAAAGAGGGAATCATCTGCTTTCAGATCGAAGGCCGCCTCGATGCGAGCTCCGCCCCGGAGGCCGAGACCCAGGTGAAGGGCGCGCTCAGCCAGGGCAACCAGCGGCTGCTCTTCGACTTGAGCAAGATGGACTACATCAGCAGCGCCGGCTTGCGGGTGATCCTGATGGCGGTGAAAGAACTGCGGAACAAAAAGGGCAAGGTGGTCCTCTGCGGACTCACGCCGTATGTAAAGGAGATCTTTGATGTGAGCAATTTCTCTTCCATCATCCCGATCACCGAATCGGTCGAAACCGGGCTCCAGCAGTTGCGGTAGCCCTTCGATGCCCGCCGACC
This sequence comes from uncultured Desulfatibacillum sp., assembly GCA_964562235.1. Taxonomy (GTDB): domain Bacteria; phylum Desulfobacterota; class Desulfobacteria; order Desulfobacterales; family SpSt-501; genus SpSt-501. Next base: position 1,277 of record CAZLSV010000151.1, on the reverse strand, counting down.
GCCGCACCGCCTTCGCCGGCGGCGCCCGGACCCGCGCCCGCGTCTTCGAACGACCTGGACAATCCCATGCGTGAAGTTTCCCCCACCGCGCTCATCGATGCGTGCAACCGCCGCCTGACCTATCTGCGGATATCGGTCACCGACCGCTGCAACCTGCGCTGCGCCTACTGCCTGCCCTGCGAGGACACCCCCCGGCTTGACCACGCGGAGGTCCTGCGCTACGAGGAAATCCTTCGAATCGCGCGCGTGGGGGCGCGGCTCGGCATCTCCAAGCTGCGGGTGACCGGCGGCGAGCCCCTGGTCCGCAAGGGCGTCTACGACTTCTTGGCCGAGCTCTCCCGCATCCCCGGTATCCGGGACTTGTCCCTCACCACGAACGGGGTGTTGCTGGAAGCAAACATCGACCGGATCAAGGCCGCCGGCGTCACCCGGGTCAATATCAGTCTCGACACGCTCAAACCGGACCGCTACCGCGAGATCACCGGCGCGGACGTCTTCCCGCGGGTGTGGGCCGGGATCCGCGCCGCGGAGGCCGCGGGCTTCCGCCCGATCAAGATCAACGTCGTGGCCCTCGCCGGGGTCAACGACGACGAACTGGTGGACCTGGCGCGTCTGTCGCTCGAATCGCCCCTGCATGTGCGCTTTATCGAGTTCATGCCCATCGGCCAGTCCCGCCTGGGCGCCCGTCCGCCGTTGCTGGTGCCGGAGATCCGCGACCGGCTCGGCGCTCTCGGGGATCTGGTTCCGGTGGAACGCACGGAGATGGACGGTCCGGCCCAGCGCTACCGGTTCGAGGGGGCCAGGGGCGAGATCGGTTTTATCCCGGCCATCAGCCATCACTTCTGCGGCCGCTGCAACCGCCTGCGGTTGACGGCCAGCGGCCAGCTCCGCCCGTGTCTGCTCTCCGACCGGCAGGAGGACCTGAAAGGGCCTTTGCGGGCGGGCTGCAGCGACAATGAACTGGCCGATATCTTTTTCGAGGCCACCCGGCACAAGCCCTCGGACCACAACCTGGCCGTGGGCGAACCGGCGCATGTGTGCTGCCAGATGCGCTCGATCGGCGGGTGATGGGGATGGGTTCGCCGGAGGCCCAAGCGCTGCGTTGCGCTTCATGCCGCGGTCGCTGCGGCGTACCAAAAGTACGCCTCGCGCCGCGACATTCGCGCGCCTTGATCTTGGGCCTCGGGCGAACCCATCCATTATTACTCCGGCAGTTGATTATGTTCAATTCCCGCATCTCCCGTAGAGGCGGAGCGGGGTGCCCGCCGCGGCGAGCC
>CAZLSV010000150.1:3683-6888 GCA_964562235.1 uncultured Desulfatibacillum sp. | reverse complement strand
GCCTTTACCGGCGCTCATCCCCGGCCCAGGAGACGACGGCCCGGTTATGGATGGACCAGCTCGGCATCCGGGGGCTGGCCGCCAAAAGATTCAATCACCTCTCACACGGCGAGCAGCGCATGGTGCTGCTGGCACGGGCCATGGTCAAGCCGCCGCGGCTTCTGGTTCTGGACGAGCCCTGCCAGGGGCTGGACACCGGCAATCGGCAATTGATTCTGCAGGCCGTCGACCGGATTGCCGCCACGGGGGCAACGACCATTCTTTTTGTGAGCCATCACGCCGATGAGACCCCGGCCTGCATCACCCACCGCTTGAACCTGATCCGGGAAGGGACCGGGCCCTCCCGGGTCGTCCTGTCCGCCGCACCTTAGAAGTGGTTTCATCCCTGTCTGACGCCCGATGGTCCCGCCATGGCGGGATTTCAGGCCTCTTGAAATGCTCACATCGTGCGTTGTCAAAGCGCGGCGGTGCATTACCATACTGAATATGGAATTGCAGCGAAGGATGAGAGGATCCCTTCAGATGAAGCGTGTGACGGCAGCCCTGTTTCTCTTCATGTGTCTCCTGCGCGCCGCCGGCGCCGCGGATGCCGGGGCCTCGGCCGCGCTTCCCGATCCGGACGCTCTGCGGCGCTGGGTGGCGGAGATGAAAAACGCCCCTCGCGGCCCGTTTCAGCAGATCCGCTGGTTCTGCAACGACGGCAGCGTGCATCCGCCGGGCGAATACGCTTGCCGGGAGCGCGGCGGCGGCATCCAGCACGGGGAGTACACCGAGCGCGTGCGGCGGCTGCGCGAGAACGGGTATTGGATCGCCAACCTCTTCGCCGAAGTCCGGCCGGATGCCCTTCTCGGGCCGCCGGAGGCGGAGGCGGCGATCGCGCAAATGGTGATCGAGCAGTACCTGGTGAGCACCGACGACGGCTGGATTTTCCGCAAGGCCCAGTATTACCGCGGCGCGCTGCAGCCCGAGGACGAGAACAAGGGGGGGCGCGAGCTGCTGCGGGCCATGGCGGCCGCGCCGGAGTGGCAGACCACCCGCTTCCCCCTGCTGCGGGAGGCGGTGAGGTTTTTCCCCCATGGACTGCGGATGGCCCCGATCAGCGAAATGCGCCAGCTCTCGCGCACCATCGCCGAGGCCGACCCGGCCTTCGAGCCGTTGCGGACGAAAATCCACGTGCGGCCGGAGGCCGGGGATTCCGAACGGGTGCGGCAATACGCCGCCCAGCGGGGCAAGAAGGAGCTGGCCGCCGACTATGAGAAACTGGCGCTCTTCATCGCCGAGGTCTATCGCCCCCGCAACGGCCGCACCGAACTCCTGGCGCTGGACACCCGGGACATGGCCCCGGCCCTCGCCCGGCAGATCCGCACGGCCGCCGACCGGCTGGGGGCCGGGCAGGATCCGGCCGAGCGGTTTCAGGCCGGGACCCATTTGCTCTTCCAGATGCGCGAGCAGCTAGGGTCGGCCGGCAACCGCCAGCAGACACTGGCGCTGCTCGACGCCGGCCTCGCCCTGGAACGGGATCTTTTCGTTACCGCCAATGCCCTGCTCGAACGACTTCCCGGCGTTTCACGCCGCGAGCGCCTCCAGTGGCTGAAGGCGGCGGTCGACGGGCTCTGCGGGGCCGGCTTCATCTCCGGCCGCCAGCGCGGGGGCCTGCGGGAGGCTATCGAGGGCCTCAACGCATCGGCGCCGGAGCTCGCCGATTACAAGGAGGTACTGGACTACGCCGCCCGCGTGCCCGGCTGGGCGGACCGGACCTTGAGTTTTCATTTCACCCGCGCTCTCGAGACGCTTTCGGCGCTGGAGCCGCTGAGCGCCACCTACATTCACGACCGTCTGCGGGGAAGCCTTCTGATCGCTTATTCGGCGATCCTCGACAGCCTGCTCGAAGACGCCAACGGTCAAGTGGGAATCACCCACCGGCTGATGGAAAGCAGCGTCGACAGCGGGCTGAGCGGGCTGAACCCCGGCATCGCCAGAGGGGTGCTCATGGCGGCCCGGCCCGGCGAGGACCCCGGCCGCTTTTCGCGGGCGGGGATCTACCTGCTGCCGGCATCCTTTGAAAACCTGCCGCCGGTGGCCGGGATTATCACCGCCGAAAAGGGCAACATGCTCTCCCACGTGCAGCTTCTGGCGCGAAACCTCGGCATTCCCAACGTGGCCGTCGCGCCGAAGCTCTTGCCGCGAGTCCGCGCGCTGGAAGGACGGCGGGTCGTTCTGGCGGTGAGCCCGGGAGGAGTCGTGCGCATCGCCGGCGACGGGCCCGACTGGGACGAGGTCTTCGCGCGGGAATCCAACGGCACCTCGGTGGAGATCCGGCCGGATCTGGCCAAACTGGACCTCTCCACCCGGCGGCTGATGTCGCTGGCGGAGGTGCGCGCCGCCGACGCGGGGCGTACCTGCGGGCCCAAGGCGGCCAACCTGGGCGAGCTCAAGCACCACTTCTCGGAGGCCGTCACCGAGGGCGTGGTAATTCCCTTTGGGGTCTTCAGGGCCGTTCTCGACCGGCCGCTGGAATCCGGCGGGCCCACGGTTTTCCAGTGGATGCAGGAGCAGTATGCGCGGGTCCGCAGCCTGGCCGCGGACCCGGACCGGCAGCGCCAGGCGTCGGCGCAGTTTCTCGAGCGTTTGCGGGGCCGGATGGCGGCCGCCGAGCTCGAAGAGGACTTCGTCAGCGCCCTGCGCGCCGCCATGCAGAAGGCCTTCGGACCCGACGGCAGCTACGGTGTGTTCGTGCGCAGCGACACGAACGTGGAGGACCTGCCGGGGTTCAGCGGCGCGGGGCTCAACCTGACCGTCATGAACGTGGTGGGGTTTGAGCGCGTTCTGGAGGCCATCCGCCAGGTCTGGGCCTCGCCGTTTACCGACCGTGCCTACCAGTGGCGCCAGTCCCTCATGGAGAAACCCGAACACGTTTACGTCTCGATCCTGTTGCTCAAGAGCGTGCCCGCGGAGAAGTCCGGCGTGATGGTCACCGCCGATGTCGAAAGCGGCCTCCCGGGGCGGGTGTCGGTGGCCGTGAGCGAAGGGGTGGGCGGCGCGGTGTCCGGGCAGGCCGCCGAGGAGCTTCGGATCGATCCCGCCGGGCGCAAGGTCCGGCTGCTGGCGCAGGCCGCGGAGCCGCTGAAATCGGTGCTGCGGGGCGAGGGCGGGATGGCCCGGGTGCCGGCCTCCGGCACCGAGGCGGTGTTGAGCGGGGAGGAGA
>CAZLSV010000150.1:0-3673 GCA_964562235.1 uncultured Desulfatibacillum sp. | reverse complement strand
TCGGCCGGCTCATCGATCTGGCGGCGGTGCTGCCGCAGCGGTTTCCGTCCATCCGCGACGCCCGGGGCCGCCCGGCGCCGGCCGACGTCGAGTTCGGATTCGTCCAGGGCCGCCTGGTGCTTTTCCAGGTCCGTCCCTTCCTGGAGAGCCTCCGGGCCCGCCAAAGCCTGTTCCTGAACCGCCTCGACGAGGCGGCGAGCCCGCCCGCCGGAAAAACCGTGGACCTGGACGAAATTCCCGGGAGGACCGGCTGATGGGTCTGCGGCTGAGGCTGGGCGCTGCCGTGGCGGCGCTTTTCTGGGCAGGCGCCGCACAGGCGTATCCGCTGGACGGGTTTCCGGCGACCGGGATCCTGCGCCTCGAGGCCTACCGCCTGGCCCAGCAGGGAAAAGTGCGGGGGCCGAAGCAGCCGCCGGGCGCCCGGCTGGGGCTGGATCAAGTGGATGCGCGGCTCGCCCACCTACCGAACCTGGAGCTGCCGGCCGCCGATCCGGGACTCAACGCCGCGCTGGCGGCGTTTCTGGGCGGGGAGGCCGAGCGCTACGGCATCGCCGTGATCGACCTGTCCGATCCTGACGCGCCGCGCTACGGCGAGGTCCAGGGCGGCTATCGCGCGAACCCCGGCAGCGTGGGCAAAATCCTGGTGGCGCTCGGTGTGTTTCAGGCGCTGGCGGACATCTACCCGGATGATGTTCCAGCACGCCTTGGCGTGCTGAAGAACGCCATGGTTACGGCGGACGAGTTCATTCTCACCGACAGCCACGAAGTGCCGATCTGGGAAACGGGTCGACCCGCCATCCAGTACCGGCGACTCCACGTCGGCGATCGGGCCAGCCTCTGGGCTTATCTGGACTGGATGCTGTCGGCAAGCTCCAACGCGGCCGCCAGCATGGTGATGCGCGAGCTGATGCTCCTGGTGCACTTCGGCAGGGAGTATCCGGTGGATGCCGCGCAGGCCAAGGCGTTTTTCCAGAAAACACCCAAGAAGGAGCTCGCCGATCTTCTGTCCAGAGCCCTGGTGGACCCGGTGGCGCGCAACGGCCTTGACCCCGCGGAGCTGCGGCAAGGCTCTTTTTTCACGGCCAGAGGCAAGCAGATCGTCCCGGGAACGAGCAGCCACGCCACGCCCAGGGAGTTGCTGCGCTACCTGGTGCGGCTGGAGCAGGGGCAGCTCGTCGACCCGTTCTCCAGCCGGGAGATCAAGCGGCTGCTTTACATGACGCAGCGCCGGATCCGGTTTGCCTCCTCGCCGGCGCTGGCCGATGCGGCTGTGTACTTCAAGTCCGGCTCATTGTTCCGGTGCGAGCCCGAGCCCGGGTACACCTGCCGCAAATACCAGGGCAACCTCGAGAACATGATGAACTCGGTTGCCATCGTCGAGGCGCCGGCCGGAAACCACCGGCTGCACTACCTGGTGGCCGTGATGTCGAACGTGCTGCGCAAGAACTCGGCCGTGGAGCACCAGAGTTTTGCCACGCGCCTGCACCGGATGATCGAGGGGTATCACGGAGAAGCGTCGAAAAAGCCCTGATGGCTTTTTATTCGGCGGACCCGGAGGAACTGCCGGGCGGGTCGCCGGGACGGCGGCTGGCGTGGTTCATGGATGCGACCGGGGGGAACTCTTCCGGCGCGACCGACGCCGGGCCGCGGATGAGGTTGTCCATGGCGACGATCAGCTCGCTCAGCCACCGGCCGCCGTCCGGGCTTTGGGAGAGCGCGACGGCGATGTAACGGTGGCCCTCATGCTCGATGAGGGCGCTGTCGGAGTGGAAATCCTGCCAGGTCCCGGATTTGCGGTAGATGGTCGAATCCGGGTGCCGCGCCTTGAGGCCCTTGACGAACTTGTGGTTGATCTCGGGGTTGCCCAGAATGGCCTTCATGGCGCGGCTGTGTTCCGGTGAGACCAGCTGACCGGTTTCGAGCAGGTAATAGAAACGTGCGACCTGGAGGGCGGTGGCGCCGTGGGAGAGCTGGTGCAGCGGGTCCCGCCGCAACGCGGAGGACTTGCCGTATTCCTTTCCGACCCACAAACCGCCGTTGGTCTGCGGGTCGTAAAGGCGATAGCGGGGGGATTGCAGGACCTCCAGAATGAAATCCTGCCCCACCCGGTTCAGCATCTCGGTGGCCGCGCCGTTGGAGGAGCGCCGGATCATCTGCCTGAGCGTGTCCAGCGTGGGAGCGTCCAACTCCATCTGGCCGCGGCCGATGCGCTCGAAGGCCCCTAACAGGATGGCGATCTTCGGCAGGCTGGCGGCATACATCATGTGGTTGGGGTTGGCGAAGGCCAGGCGCGGGCCATCCGGGTCGGTGATGTCCACCAGGGCCACGCTGAGGTTGCGGGTGCGGACGGCCTCGTTCAGGTGCAGAGAGGCGATGCAGTTCTCAAGCCCTTTTTGCAGCCGCGGGTCGCAGGACTCCGGCAGAAAGGGTTGGTGCTGAGCGCTGCCGGCCGGTCCGGCCGTAACCAGAAGCATGAGAAATATCGCGGGAACCATCAAAAATCGACTCATAGACCAAATCCTATTATCAAAGTGGGATATATTTCAAGTGAAAAATGAACCGGCACCACCGCAGAGCGAATGCCAGGCCCGCTTTCCCCTGCTGCGCGCCGTCGGTTTCAGGTCAGGCCTTTTGTCGTTAAATTTTTTTCTAATTATTTTGGCGCTTTATCAACTCAAACCGGCCAGCCGGTCGCTTTTTATCGAATCCCTCGGCGCCGCGCAGCTCCCCTTCGTGTGGATTGCAACGGCCGTCGCGATGGGTGCTTTCATCAGTTTTTACCATCGCTGGGTCCAGCGCTACAGCCGCGTTCGCGTGGTGCTTGCCAGTTGCCTTTTGATTGCCGCCACCCTGACGGCCTTCCGGGTCCTATCCGCAGCCCCGGGGCCCATCGGTTCCACCTGCCTGTTTGTTTTCACGGACATCCTGGGCGTGGTGTTGGTGGAACAGTTCTGGAGCCTGACCAACTCGATTTACACCACGCCAGAGGGCCGGGGCTGGTACGGGGTGGTGGGAACCGGGGGTCTCGTGGGGGGCATGGTCGGCGGGTGGCTGGCGGCGCTCCTGCTCAAGCACACGGCCATGAAAACGCCGGATCTGCTGCTGACGGCGGCCGGGATCATCGTACTGATATCTGCACTGACCTGGTACATGGGCCGCTCGGGCATGTACTGCGAGGTCGACCAGGCGCCGCGACCCGCCGACGGTCCTTCCCCCCACGGCTGGCGAATCCTCGGGCACAGCCGTTACCTGCTCATGATCGCGGCGCTGCTCCTGCTGGCGCAGCTGGCATCGCCGCTGGTGGAATACCAGTTCCTGAACACGGTGGAGGCGGCCTTCGCCGAGCGCGATGCGCGCACGGGCTTCCTGGGGAATTTTTACAGCATTCTGGGGGTGGTTTCGGTGGCGGTCAACGTGGTGGCGACGCCCCTCGTCCATCGCAGCTTCGGACCGATCGCCGGCCTGGTGGTCCAGCCTCTGTTGCTGGGAGTCTGCTCCTGGGGCTTTCTGCTGGCGCCGACCCTTTTTTACGGCGGAGCCGCCCGGATCAGCGACCGGGCCCTGTCCTACTCCATCAACCGGGCGTCCAGGGAGCTCCTTTATGTTCCCGTGGATCCGGTGCTCATCTATCAAGCCAAGGCCTGGATCGACATGTTCGGCTATCGCACTTTCA
>CAZLSV010000149.1:0-6916 GCA_964562235.1 uncultured Desulfatibacillum sp. | reverse complement strand
GGCGTCGATGAGGAAAACCTTCGGAATCGAACGGGGGTCTTTCCTCCGAAAATCCGATTCCGGAGGTATACCGCATGACGGCTCACCAAATCCCGGCACCACCACGTCATTTCAGCCTTTATTCCCATTTAGGAATTCTGATCCTGGCTCTGTGCCTGATTACCTGGATGTTCCTGTCGAATTCGTGGGGCGCGGAGACCCGGGCAAGAGGAAGCCGCGACAACCCGACCGGCAGACTCGTTGACCGCGACCGGGACGGCTATCCGTCAACCGTGGACTGCAATGACCGCAACGCGGCCGTTCATCCCGGAGCGCCAGAAATCCCCGACGACGGGATCGACCAGGACTGCAACGGGGTTGATCTGGTGACCACGGGCAGCGGGGGTGGATCGAGCGGCGGGAACGGCTCGACCCCCCATGCCGGTCTCACCTGGGACGGCAGCGCCGGCGCGTGTTTGTCCTGCCACAAGGAACAAGCACGGGAGATGTACGCGTCGACCCATTATCAGTGGGAGGGGGAAGCGCTTTACCGGACCGGCGGCCCTCTCAAGCAGGGCAAGATCTCCAATGCCGTCAACAGCTACTGCGTCAACATCCTCGGCAACTGGGGGGATTGCGGCAACTGCCATGTCGGCCTGGGTGCCAAGCCTGTGGCCACAACATCGCCGACCGACGAGCAGCTCAGGAACATCGATTGCCTGGTCTGCCACCAAAAGGAGTACAAACGCGTCAAGGTCAACGGCACCTTCGCGCCCGACCCGGCCAATATGACCATCACCCTGGACAAGGCCGTCCAGACGGTGCACATGCCCGAGCGGGCCAACTGTCTCTCCTGCCATGCCAAAGCCGGAGGGGGCGATGCGGTGAAGCGCGGGGATCTCGCGCTGGCCACGGCGAACACCACTGACGTGCAGTATGACCGGCACATGTCCGTTTCCGGCGCCGACATGAAGTGCCAGGAGTGTCATGTCACCAAGGATCACCGGATCGCCGGCCGCGGCTCCGACTTGCGCCAGACCGATCTGGACATCGAGATGTCCTGCACGAACTGCCACAACAACAAGACCACCGCCAGCGGGCACGGCACGGAGGAGATCAACCGCCATGTGGCGCGGGTGGCTTGCCAGACCTGCCACATCCCCACCTACGCTAAAAATGCCGGCGACACGCCCGCCAATGAAGCCACCGAAACCCACCGGACCTGGCTGAGTTCGACCGCCACGACTGCCCCGTACCATCCGGCCAGTACCAAGGCCAACAACCTGACCCCGCAATACCGGTTCTGGAACCGCTACAGCTACAATTACGTTCTCGGGGAGGCTGCTAAAATCGATCCGAAAACCGGAGCCTACCCGACCTCCCGGCCCGACGGCACGGTGGACGACACCTCGCCTGACAACAAACTCTACCCGTTTAAGTACAAGACGGCCGAGCAGCCCATGCGGAACGAATCGAAAGAACTGATCGCCCTGGACACCAATGTGTATTTCCGCAGCACGGATGCCCAGAACCGGGCGTCGCTGGCTGTCAAGGCCGGGCTCAAGAACATGGGCTACTCCGAAACGGATGCCTTCAGCTGGGTCAAGACCGACACGTTCCAGCTGCTCAACCATCAGGTCAGCCCGCCCTCCCAGGCGCTGGCCTGTGCGGCTTGCCACGGGTCGACGACCCGCGTGAACCTGAAGGCGGACCTGGGATACGGCCTGAAGGCGGCCGAAGCCGCTGTGTGCAGCCAGTGCCATAAGACCGAGCGGAATCCGGGATTCAAATCCGTTCACGAGAAACACGTGAAGGATAAAAAGTACGACTGCGCCAAGTGCCACGGCTTCACCCGGCCCGAAAGAGGCCTGCGGTAAGGAAGAAATGCCCTGGAGGCGCCGATTCTGTCAAAGAACGGCGCCCGTCCAGGATTGCGCCGAAAAGCGGGTTTTCCAAAATCGACGGAACAGCCTGCGGGCAGCTCGACGTCCAGGGGTTTTTTCGAATCGGCTTTTGATAGAACCAAACCCCGTCATCCACGCTGTTGTCAGGGTCTTCTTCTCATGGACAAGCTTCCTTGACACAATGCCACATTGTGGTTAACAGAAGCCATCTGCAGTTTTGCAGACACCCGGAGGAGACCGGCCTTTCCACCTCGAATCCTGTTGAGGGCTCAACTTCTCAGACCAGAGCACCCGCTCGGCCGTCCCATTAGGTTGAAATTTCGGTTCGAGGGGAGGCACCGCCCCGCAGGATTTTCATTTTAAAGGCGAAAGACGATGCTGACGGCGAACGCTGAAACAGCATTGGGCGGTTTGGGGTTGACCGGACTGGAGTCGCGCACCCTTCTGCAAAGAGCCGTGGCCCTTGCGCTGCCCAAAGACGCCGTTGTCGTGAAAAAAGGGCACCGCAATGACGACCTGCATATAATTCTTGAAGGGCGGGTGAAGGCGTTTGAAATTGATGCAAACGGCCGGGAGACGGTGCTGGCAACCCATGCCGCCGGAGAATGCTTCGGCGGCGCGGGACTTTGCGAATGGCCGCTTTCCGCCTCGATCATCACGCTCGAGCCGTGCCGGTTTTTAGTGCTGACGAAGAGCGACCTCCTGACCTTCCTTCCCAGGAATCCCCTTTTCGCGGAAAGAGTGTTCGAAAACCTTCTGCAGGAGGTCGAAAAAAACGCGCAGGAGCTTTCCGAAGCGGTACAGCAAAAGACGGCGATCAGCGAGATCCTGCGTGCGATTTCCAGCTCCCCGACCGACATCCAATCGTTGTTGCAAGCCGTGGTCGAAAACGCGGCGCGTTTATGCGACACGTCGGATGCGGGGATCATGCGCGTGGAAGGCGACGAATTTCGACTCGTTGCCAAGTACGGGCCGACCCCGATATGGTCGCTCGGATCCAAACTGCCCGTCACGAGAGGCCTGGTCACCGGGCGATCGGTGGTCGATCGCGCTCCCGTCCATGTGCACGACCTGCTGGCGGCCGAGGCGGAGTTTCCGGAGGGATCGGCCGCCGCGAAACAATATGGCCATCGGACCGTCTTCGCGGCGCCTCTGATGCGCGAGGGATCGGCGATCGGGGCCATTTTTGTTCGCCGGTTCGAGGTCCGGCCGCTCACGGAAAAGCAGATCAAGCTGCTGGTCACGTTTGCCGACCAGGCGGCGATTGCGATCGAGAACGTGAGACTCATCAACCAGATCCAGGAAAAAAGCCGCAAGGTGGAGGATCAGGCCAGGGAGCTTGCCGAATGGAACGCGTTGCTCAAAACCCGTGTGGCGGAGCAGGTGGCGCAGCTTGAGCAGCTCTCCAACCTGAAACATGAGCTCACGCTGGCAGGCGAGATCCAGAAGAGCATGCTGCCGAGATCTATCCCCCGGTTGGAGGGGTACGAGCTCGGCGCGCGCATGATTCCGGCCAAATCCGTGGGGGGTGACTTTTACGATATTATCCCGCTGGGAGAAGATTTGCTGGGGATTGCGGTGGGGGATGTGTCCGACAAGGGTATCCCGGCCGCTTTATTCATGGCCATGGTGCGCAGCTTGTTGCGTGCCGAAGCCCACCCGGGCCGGTCGCTGCAGAAGGTGCTTCAGAGCGTCAACCGCCACCTCATGGAAATGAACCACAACGAGATGTTCGTAACCATTTTATTCGGAATCCTGAACCGCGCCACGCACCGGTTTCATTATGTGCGCGCCGGCCACGAAGCCCCTGTCTTTTTCGACGGGCAGGGTTTGATCAAACGCATGCCCACGGCCAACGGTCAGGCCCTGGGGGTGTTTGATGAGATTGCCCTGGACGAACAGACGCTCGAACTCCCCGAGCGCTCCATGCTGCTGGTCTATTCCGATGGGATACCCGACGCCACCAACCGCCAAAACATCGGCTTCGGGTATGACAGGGTTGTCCGCGCGGTCGGCCAATTGAAAGGCGCATCGGCTCAAGGGGTGTGCGATGGGTTGATCCGCGCGGTCGCCGAGCACCAGGCGGGAACCTTGCAATACGACGACATGACGGCGGTGGTGGTGCGGGCAGTGTAAAGGGTTGGGGCAAAACACGCTTGGGTTACAGGTCTTGCCGAGCTGTTTGCCAGCTGAGCGTATCAAAGACGACTCTTAATTTATCGTCTCGAAACAGCATAGACGGAGAGAAGCCTCCTCTCCCCCGGAACTGGGGGAGAGGGACGGGTGAGGGGGCGTCCGCGTCTATACAATTATGCAACCCTAAACAACATCACCCGGTAATTCGTACGGCCCTCGTTTGCCACCCGCCTTCCGCGATGCTACACTGTTGCCGTTGGCAATTTTCAAGCTTCGAGAGGTTTGACGAATGAGGATAGCGAGGGCGATGATTGTCCTGCTGTGCCTTTTGGCCGGCGGGGCCGAAAGCGGCCTGGCCGCCGCCGACAAAATCGACTGGCACAGCTACGAGAGCGGGCTGGCGCGCGGAAAGTTCGAAAAAAAGAAGGTGTTTCTCTACTTCCACGCGGAGTGGTGCACCTACTGCGTGGAAATGGACCGCACCACTTTCAAGGACCCTGCCGTGATCGCTGCCCTCAACCGCAACTTCATCCCCATCCGGGTGGATTCGGAACGAGAAACGGCCCCCGCCGCCCTGTTCCGTGTAAAGGGGCTGCCGGATTCCTGGTTTCTCGCCGAATCCGGAGAGGTGATCGGCCACCGGCCCGGGTTCATCCCGGCCGAGCAGTTGATGAAAATTTTAAATGCCGTCATGACGGCCCCGGCCGGCAAATAGGCGGATGGGGCGGGACGGTCGCTGTTTGTGCAGGCGGGTTGCAGTTCACGGGCGCCGGAGCGGGATGAGGCCCGTCAACGGGATATCCGGCGGATGATCCGGTAGAGGGTGGTTGCGATCAGAAACCCGCTCACGATCACCAGCAGGCGGGGGACCCATATGTGACGAAGGCTGGCCTCGGTCTCCTGCGCCACGGAGATCCCGACCAGGCCGAAAATCAGAAGCGCTCCGAGCAAAGCAAGGACCAGCGTGTAGACCAGCGCGGGGTGGTTCAGCCAAAAGGTCGTCCGCCGGGAGGCCAGGCTGCGGCCGGGATCGAGGCTGCGGATACGCGGCGGGTTGCGGCGCTTCAGCCGATCGAGCAGTCTCAGGTAAATGGTTCGGCCCTCCGTTGGGTGAGAATTGCATAAACTTTAATAGGCCGATGTGTAAAAATCAAGCGAGGATAAAACGGACGGACGGCGCGATCCGGCGGCTGAGGGTCCTTTGCCTGGCCGGGCTTGCGATCTGGGGGGTGGGGGGATGCGTCATGCCGCTTAAGCCGAACGCTGACCATCAACCGGCGCTGGCCGGGGCCGGGGCCGGAACCATCCGATCCGGTCGGACCGGGGCTTCGGTGAGTTGGGAGGAGATGATCGCCGACCTTCAAACCGTGCGGGTCGTCTACGTCGGCGAGAAGCACAACCTGGCGGCGCACCACGCGGTGCAGCTGCGCGTGATCCAGGCGTTGCATGCCCACGATCCACGGCTGGCGGTGGGCATGGAGATGTTCGACCGGTCTTATCAGGCCGCGCTCGACCAATGGTCGGGCGGCCGCCTCGACGAGGAGGCCTTCCTGCGCACCACCCACTGGTACGCGAACTGGCGGTTTGATTTCGCGCTCTACCGGGAGATCCTCCAGTACGCGAAATCCGCCCGGATCCGGGTCGTGGCCTTGAACCTGCCCTTTAACATTCCGCCCAAGGTCCGGGTCGGCGGCCTCGAGCACCTCTCCGCCTACGAGAAGAGGTTTCTGCCGGCGCAGGTGGACACCACCGTCGCCCCCCATCGGGAGTTCGTTCAATCGATCTTCGGCATGCACGACTTCAAAACCGGCGTCCGGTTCGAAGATTTTTACCTGGCCCAGTGCCTGTGGGAGGAGGTGATGGCCGAGTCCGTCGCCGACAGCCTCGGCGCCGATCGCATGGTGGTGCTGGCCGGCAACGGCCACATCCAGTTCAAGTACGGCATCCCCGAGCGCGCCTATAGGCGCAACGGCCTCTCTTACCGCACGATTTACCAGTGCTCACCCGGCGAAAAAGTCGATCCCGCCATCGCCGACTACGTTCTGACGCCCCCTCAACCATAATTTTGGCCGTCATGCTAAAATCATCAATCATCACTATATGTTGAACGATTTTATTGACTTCCCCCCACATATTGTGTAAAATTCAGTTAAAGTTCAAAAAACGGCACTCACCTGAAAGCCCTCGCCAGACACAACCTGAAATTTGATGCAATCCTCCCCATGGCAAGCGATTGCCGGGGTCGGCCAGACGGAATGGAATGTTGCCCGCAACAAGTTGACCTGAAAACCCGCAGGAGTGGCCTCTGTGTTCGAACAAATTGAAAAACGCGACGGCAGGATCGTAGAATTCGACTCCTCAAAAATCACCGCGGCCATCGCCAAGGCCGGAATCGCCACCGGCGAGTTCGGCGAGCGCGAGGCCAAAAAGCTCACGCTGCGGGTCCTGACCCTGGCGCACGAGCTGCGTCTGGGGCCCATCCCGAAAGTGGAGGAGATCCAGGACATCGTCGAGCGCGTGCTGCTGCTGGCGGGGTACGAGAAGGTGGTGTTTGAGTAGCACCGCCAGTCAGTCTTTATTGAGCCTCGATCATGCCTGCCTTGCCGCATTCGGGCTGGTGGCGTAGCAATCAGGAGGGTAAGCGATGGCTGCACACGGTTTTCGCGTTGGGGCAGGCGCCGCGGATATCACACCTGCGATGGGCATCCAACTGGCGGGCGACATCGGGCGCTTGCGCCCGGCAGAGGAAGTGCGCGCGCCTCTCAAAGCGCGGGCGCTGGTGGTGGAATCCGGCGGCAAACGCGCCTGTGTGATATCGGCGGATGTGATCTCGATCACGCGCGAGATTACACAGGAGTTGCGCGAAGCGATTGCCAGCATGCTAGGCACAGTGTCAG
>CAZLSV010000148.1:272-7002 GCA_964562235.1 uncultured Desulfatibacillum sp. | reverse complement strand
GCCGGATCCGGTCGAAGGTCTTGCCCCCGTCCATCCCCGCCATGATCAGATCGAGCATGACGAGATCCACCGGGCGCTCCAGCCGCATCAACTGCTCCACGGCCTGATGGCCGCCTTTCGCCGCAAGGACCCGATAGCCGAGCTTCTCCAGCATGCAACGGCCGACCTCGAGAATCATCTCCTCGTCGTCAACCAGGAGGATGGTCCCCGCCCCCGGAATCGGCCGATCCGCAACGGGCGTTTCCGGATAAACCGCTCCATGCGAGGCGGGCAGATAGATCGTGAAGGTGGCCCCGGATCCCGTTTCGCTATCGACGGTGATCATGCCGCCGTGGTTTTTTACGATCCCATAGGCCGAGGCCAGCCCCAGTCCGGTTCCCCGGCCCTTTTCTTTGGTGGTGAAAAAGGGGTCGAAGACCCGCCGCTGGGTGGCCGCGTCCATGCCCATGCCGGTGTCCCTCACCGTCAGCTGGGCGTAGCCTCCGGCCGCGGTCTGGTGGGGGCGGCAGAAAGCCTCATCGAGCGCGACGCTACGTGTCTCGAGGTGGAGCTCCCCCCCGTCGGGCATGGCCTGCCAGGCGTTGACATAAAGGTTCAGGAGCACCTGCTCGATCTGGCCCCGATCGGCCTCGACCAGCAGTGGTGCCGCCTGGAGCTTGCTGTGGATCCGGATCTCCTTCTTCGTTCGGCCGAACATGGCCGCGCTGCTGGCCGCCAGTTCGTTCAGATCAAGGGTCTTGACCTCGTACTTGCCTCCGCGCGCATACCCCAGGAGCTGCCCGGTCAGCCCCGCCGCGCTGCGGATGTGCTCCTCGATGGCGCGCAGGTGCTCCCAGTGGGGGTGGGCGGCCGTGAGCTCCGTCATCATCAACGACACCCGTCCCTGGATGCCCATGAGGAGGTTGTTGAAGTCGTGGGTGACCCCGCCGGCCAGTGTCGCGATCGCCTCGAATTTCTGCGACTGCTGCAGTTGCGCCTCCATCCGGGCCCGCTCCTGCTCAAGCTCCTTGGCCCGGGTGATGTCGGTGGCAATTTGAAGCCGCACCATGCGGCCGTCGACCCAGCGGATGGCGCGGTCGACATTCAGGTACCACCGGCCGAGGTTCTGATTGCGGCCCTCCCAGGCAACCGGCCCCGTCGGAGCCCCGTTTTCGTCGAGCAGCCGGTGGTTGGTGCAGTGGACGCAGGGCGATTTGAGGCCGCAGAAGGTATCATAGCAGGCGGCGCCGACCGGGTCGCACCGGAAATCCTGCTTCATCTTCCGGTTGGCGAAAAGAACCTGGTAGGAAGCGAGGTCCGCCACGTAGATGTGCGCCTCGACGCTGTCCAGGATGGTGATCAGTCGCTCATGGGCCGCCTTGAGTTCGGCCTCGGCCGCCTTCTCTTTGGTGATGTCCCGCAAATGCTCGATGACCTGGATCAATTCACCGTTTTCATCCAAGACGGGGTAAGCGCGCACATCCAGCCACCTGGAGATTTCCGGAACGTATTTCTCGGCCCTGGCGACCTGGCCGGTGCGATAGACTTCCGCGGTGGGGCACACTTCGCAGGCCGCGCGGCTTCCGATGAGCTCAAAACAGCGCCGGCCCAGGATCTCCTCCGACGTTTGGCCAAGGAAATCATACCCGGCCTTGTTGTAGCGCAGGACCCGGTGGTCGAGGTCCTGGACCCCGATCACATCCGGAATGGCGTCCAGCACCGCTTCGAGCGTGCGGGAAGCTTTTTTCAGGCTTTCGGTGAGCTCAAAGATGGCCTTGAGGTGCTCCGCTCCCGGGTCGGTTTCCCCTGCGGGAGGTCGTTGGGCAGACCCTTTTTTCATCAGCAGCGCTCCCTGCTCCGGTCCTAACAGGATTCCCCAAAGAATAGCTTACCAAATTCGTAGGAAAAAAGGAACGCTCCGGGTGGCCGGCAGCGCCGGGCGTTTCATCGCGGGAGCCTTTTTTTATAATTATCATAAAGCTGTTGCGCCTGGTTCGCGATCAGCGCCAGGGCCGGAAATACCGTCAGAAAGGCGACCCGTGCCTGGTAGCGGCCGAAGACACCGCTCAAGTTGGACATGAAAAAAGCGTTGGCGGCAACGGCGATCAGGCCGAAGAGCGCGAGCTGGACGAGCGGGTCGTCACGGCGCCGGCTCCAGCCCGTGATCGCCGTCAGCAGGCAGCCGGCGATCGACAGCCACAGGAGGGCGATAAACGGCGCATCCACTCTTTTCAGAAAATCCTCCAGCTCCCCGCTCGCCTGCCGGGAGCTCAGATAAGCCGAAACCTCGTCGGGAAAGGCGATGCGCAGGTCCCCCGCGACAAAGGAATCCGGTCCGAAGGGCTCGAACCCGTTGGAGAGCTCCGGGAAGATCAGCAGCCGCCAGGTGTTTCGGAGCGCGGCCGCGGCATGTCCATAAAGCCGGCGCGGATCGTCGCGCAGGCTGAACAGAACCAGTTCCCGGCACACGCGGTTGTACTCCGGCCAGCCGAGGCCGAGGTTGTAGAAACCCGTCCAGGTGAAGCTTTGGTGGTTCTCGACGCTCCAGGCAAGAACC
Source organism: uncultured Desulfatibacillum sp. (assembly GCA_964562235.1). Taxonomy (GTDB): domain Bacteria; phylum Desulfobacterota; class Desulfobacteria; order Desulfobacterales; family SpSt-501; genus SpSt-501. The sequence continues at coordinate 4,466 of CAZLSV010000148.1, read as the reverse complement.
TCGCCCCGGCGTTGGCAAAGCTTGAAATCAGGATCCTGCCGGCATTTCAGCTCGAGGACCTCCGGCATGTCGTGCAGAACCCGCGAGGCGAGAAAAACGAACCCGTTGCCGGAGCCGAACCTGATCTGACCGCCGATCAGGTTCATCGCCAAGACCAGACCGATGGCCGCCAGAAAACACCCTGCCGTCCGGAGGGCATAGCGCGCCCGTTCGCGGACAAAGGGCAGCATCGCCAGGGCCGCGGTGCCGAACGTGGGGAAGTTGCCGAAATGCGTGCCGCAGGCGAAGGCGAGCAAGGCCGCGGCCAGCGGGTGGAAATTCCCGCTGGCGATGAGGAAAAGCCCGATGAGCCCGTTGAAGGTCCACACGTCCGCCATGACCCAGCCGGAAAAAAGGCCCAGGCCCGAGACCAGCAGTGCGGCGCAAAGCGCGCCGGTGTGCCGCCGTTTCAGGACCCGCGACCAGAGCAGAACCATCGCGAACGCCGTCGCCGCGCATTGGACGGCCACGTAGGCCCAGTTGCCGCCGAGCCGCGTGAAAGGCTGCATGGCACAGCCGAGCACCGGACTGCGCATTTCATCCGGGCAGGCGCCGGAGTAGCCCCAGAAGTCGGGGAACATGAAAGGAAACCCGTTCACGAGGGGGTGGAGCAGCAGCAGCCCGAAGACGAAGGCCGTGCCGCCCCACTCCGGGTAGCTCCAGTTCAGCCGCGGATAGTTGCGCAGCGCCATGCGTCACCGGCTGCCCGCGTCTCGGCCGACGTCCATGATGGCCCCCAGAAACGCGGTGAGAAAGATCTGGGTGCCTGCGGCCAGGAGCGTGATGCTCAGCGCCATGAGCCGGGTGGCCATGGGGCTGTCGAAGGATCCGAAAAACGCGCCCCACCAGCTGACGAGGCACCAGGCCAGACCGCCGCAGCCGGCCGCAAAGAGGCAAAGCGCCACCAGCGCCAGGCGTTCCAGGGTCAAATTGTCGAGAAAGGTCGCGTAGCGCTGATGCCGCGGCAGATATCCCTGGCGCGAGGCGTAGCGCCGGACCTGAAGCGAGAAGGTGACGCTCTGCACGCCCACCAGCAGACAGAGGCAGCCGACGATAAAGGTCTTGTTTTCAAAACCGATCCCGCCCACCCACAAGGTGCCTGGCAGCAGGAGCGCGGTCAGCGCCAAGCCCAAGGCCAGCAGGATGCCTCCCGGGTAAAGGAAAAGCCAGCGGGGGCAATAGATCAGCAGGAACTTTAGATGCCGCCAGCCGTCCCGCCAGGTGCGCAGGTGCGGCGGCCGCGAGCGGCCGTCCGGGGAGAGCGTCGTCGGCACTTCCACCACCCGGAGCTTCTCCAGCGCGGCGCGCACGACCATCTCGCTCGCGAACTCCATGCCGGAGGTGCGCAGATCGAGCGCCCGCATCGCCTGCGCGTTGAACCCGCGCAGGCCGCAGTGAAAATCGCGAACCCGGATCTTGAAGAACAGGCGGCCGATGAAGCTCAGCAGCGGGTTGCCCAACCAGTGGTGCAGCCGCGGCATGGATCCGGGCTGGATCCCGCCCAGGAAGCGGTTGCCCATGACGAGATCGGCCCCGTTTCTCAGCTCGTCCAGAAACCCCTCGAGCCGCGAGAAATCGTAGGAGTCATCGGCGTCGCCCATGATGATGAAGCGCCCGCGGGCGGCCGCGATCCCGCCGCGCAGCGCCGCGCCGTAACCGCGCTCGGCCACCGGCACCACCCGCGCCCCCCGGGCCTGCGCGATCGCCTGGGACCCGTCGCTGCTCCCGTTGTCGGCCACGAGCACCTCGCCGTCCACGCCGGCGCGCGCAAGGAAGCCCCGCGCCTTGTCGATGCAAACGCCGAGGGTCTCCGCCTCGTTCAGGCAGGGCATCAAGATAGTGAGTTCCATGGCTATCGTCTACCTCCACAATCGGGGTTCACTGGTTTCATCGGGTTTATGACTCCGGCCACGAAACGGCCGATCCTACGCCTCCGGGCTGACCCCCCAGCCCGGGGCCTGACCCAGGGCCATCTGCCCGTCCTGGAGAGTTTCGCCGTATTTGGCGCGCCGGCCCTCAGGGTCAAACGCCAGCTCCAGGCAGCTGACGTTCGCACGCAGCGCGGCGCTGTGCAGGGAAGCCGCTGTCGCGACCGGCCCGGCGGGGTTGTGCGGCGAAACCTCCACCCCGTAACCGGCGGCCATGGCGCAGACATCCAGCAGGGGGCCGAACCCGCCCACATGCTTCACATCGGGCATGATCACGTCCACCCAGCCGTTTCGCGCCAGCGCTTCGAATTTCTCGACTCCGAAGAAAAGCTCGCCGGCCGCCACCTTGCAGGAAGCCCGGCGCCGGATTTCAGCGTAGTGCCCTCCCGGCAGACAAGGCTCCTCGATCCAGACCGGATCCAGGCGGTTGAGCTCCGGGAGCACCGAAAGGAAGATTTCCGGCCGAAACCGCTTGTGAAAATCCACCCGCAGGGAGAGCTCCGGAAACCCACGCCGTACGTCGCGCAGGGTCGCCAGCCCCGGTCGGCACTCTGCAAGCTGGTCTCCGGTTGGGGTCACTTTCTCAAAGGGGGCACATTTGTATTCGCTGAAGCCGGCGGCCCGCACCTTGGCCAGCGTCGCGGCATAATCGTCCGCCGTCCGGCTTTTTAAAACACGGTTGACCGTCACATAAACCGGTAGGCGGGTTCGGATCGGCCGGTCGGCGAACAGCCTCCAGACCGGCACCTCCTGCTGCTTGGCCAGCAGCTCGTAGAGCGCCTGGTTCAAGGCGGAACCGGCCGTGGCCGTGACCAGGTCGGGTCGAACGGCGCGCATTTTCGCTTCGAACCTGCCGATCGACTCCCGGCTCAACTGCCGTGGGTCGATGCCGGAGTGAAACAACTCCCGGGCGATGGCCACGCAGCGCTTGTCGTCGCCGCTGTGCGTGGCCTCGCCCCAGCCGGTGCGCGTGCCGTCGGTGATCCCGATGAAGACCCAATCGCCCACCAGGGCCAGCGCTGCGCCGTGGCCGTCCGGGTCCGGCCGGGTCAGGATTTTCAATTCCAGGCGCATGTGCCGTCGTTTTTCCGCTGAATTATGCACCCCTTGATAACGGCGACCTCGCGCCGCCGGCTACTTCGTCGGCATCAGCTTTTCCTCTTCCAGCAGCTTCTTGATCTCCTCCGTGAGCCCCTTGATGTACTTGGCCGCGGCCTCTCCGTTCATTGGGTTGGGCACGAAGCCGCCCTCAATCAGCTTGTCCTGGACCTCCTTGCTGCTCACGATCGCAAACAGCTTCTTGTCCAGTGTTTCCAGGACATCCTTCGGCAGGCCCGGAGGGGCGAAAATGCCGCGGTCGATGCGCGGGTAGTACTTTATTCCGCCCTCGGCAAACGTGGGGGTGTCCGGGAGCTGCGCCATGCGCTTTTCGGTGCCGACCGCCAAGGCCTTGATTCCCAACGGCAGCATTTCCACCGCCGCCGGCGAGTTGGTGAAGACCACGTCCACGTGCCCGCCCATGATGGCCGGCTTCAACTGGCCGGTCCCCTGGAACGGAATATAGGTGAACTTCACCCCGGCCAGTTTTTGAAACTGCAGCACGGCCAGGTGCGGCCCGGAGTTCTTGCCGACGCCGCCGGCCGTGACCTTGCCCGGGTTGGCCTTGGCGTAGTCGATGAGCTCCTTGAGGGTCTTGGCCGGAAAGTCTTTTTTGGCGCACAGCGCCACCGGGGTGTTTTCGATCATCCCCAGGTAGGTGAAGCCATCCGTTTTGTAGCTGACGTCGTTCATGGTCAGGGGCTGGGTGATGATGTGCGGCGCGTTGAACCCGCCGATGGTGTACCCGTCCGGTGCCGCGGCGGCCAGGAAATTCCATGCCAAGGCACCGCCGGCCGCCGGTTTGTACTCAGGGGTGAATCGTACCCCGAAGGCCTTTTCAAGAAAAGGCTGCATGATCCGGAATTCGATGTCCGACTCCCCGCCCGGATTGAAGGCGATCATGTAGTTGATCTCCTTGGTGGGGAAACCCGCCCCGGTGGCCAACGGGCTCAGAGAGAGGACCACCATCAAGACTGCAAGAACACTGATTAGGTTGTTCCATTTCATCTTTTTCTGTTCCTTTCATGCGTGGTTGAATGCCTCCGGCCTGAGCGCTATCGGCGGGCAGCGGCGCCATCACACGCCGTTTGCGGACCGATAAAGTTCAGACCTCCTCCTCTCCCAGCTT
>CAZLSV010000148.1:0-262 GCA_964562235.1 uncultured Desulfatibacillum sp. | reverse complement strand
GCCGATCAACACAATTGAAATGGTCATGAACACAGCCGACAGCGGCCGCCTCAGAAAGGTGGTCGGGTCGCCCTGGGACATGAGAAGCGAAAGCCTAAGATTGCTCTCGATCATCGGCCCCAGCACCAACGCCAAAATCAAAGGCGGCATCTCGAATTTGAATTTTTTCATCAGGTAGCCCAACACCCCGAAGCCGATCATCAGGCTGATCTCCACCTGGCTGAAATTCAGGCTGTAGACGCCGATGAGGCAAAAAATAAGG
>CAZLSV010000147.1:4673-7005 GCA_964562235.1 uncultured Desulfatibacillum sp. | reverse complement strand
GATCATTTCGCGGCAAGATGCCGCTCCCACGGAAAAATTCAACTTGCTTGAAAGCCGAAGCAAAAGTAATAACCACAGGGGCCTTAAAACCGTATGCCGACGACCGACGATGCTTTGAAGAACGAGGCGACCTTCACCCGCTTCGACCGCATGGCCGAAGCCTACCCGGAGCGCACCGCCATCATCTATCTCGGCGAGTCCTTTTCCTACCGGCGGCTGCGCGATCTGAGCGAGCGCTTCGCCGGGGCGCTGGCCGGCCTCGGGCTCCGCAAGGGCGACCGGGTGATGGTCTACCTCGCCAACTCGGTGCAGTGGGTGATCGCCTTCCTGGGGATCCAGAAAATCGGCGCCGTCATCGTGCCGGTCTCCCCCATCTACACCTCGCACGAAATCGCCTACATGATCCGGAACGCCGGCATCGGGGCCATCGTCTGCATGGACACCAACTACGGCTACGTCCACGAGGCCCTTTCGAAAACCGGGCCCAAGCAGGTGATCGTCACGAACCTGACCGATCTGCTGCCGGGCTGGAAAAAGCTGCTCGGCGCGCTCTTCGACAAGATCCCCTCCGGCAAGGTGGGCCGCGGCAGCGGCGTGCACCGCTTCCGGAAGCTTCTCGGGCACGCCCCCATCGCGGCGGCGGCCCCGATCGACCCCGCGGCCGACCTCTCCTACATCCTTTACACGGGCGGCACCACGGGTTTTCCGAAAGGGGTCCCGGGCACCCACATCGGAATGACCTCCTACGTGAACGACGTCACCGAGGAGGTCGCCGGCGGGCACCTCCTGGAGGGCGGGGACACCTACATCGCCGTCAACCCCCTTTTTCACATCATGGCCCTGGGGCTGTTCATGGCCATCGGGCTGAACAAGGCGAACACCGTCTCCCTGATGCCGGTCCCGGAGGTGGACGCCATCCTGGAGTCCATCCAGCGCCACCGGATCCGGTGGCTGCTCGGCGTGCCGGCCCTGTACCGCATGATCCTCGAAAACGACCGCTTCGAGCGCTACCGCCTGGACTCCCTGAAGTACTGCTTCTGCGGCGGGGACGTGCTGCCGGAGGAGGTCAAGGATCGCTGGCGGGAGCGCTGCGGCATCCCCATCTACCAGGTCTACGGCTCCACCGAAGTGGGGCACGTGGCCTACAGCCGGATCGGGGAGGAGCCCAGCCCGCGCGCCATCGGCTACCCGCTGAGGAGCCGGGCGTGCATGATCGTCGCGCCCGAAGGCGTGACGCCCGTCGCCGTAGGGGAGAGCGGGGAGCTGCTGGTCACCTCGGACTACACGTTGAAGCAGTACTACAACAAGCCCGAGGAGACCCGCCGGACCTTCGTCGAGATCGACGGCCGGACCTGGTGCCGCATGGGCGACTACGTCAGCGCGAAGCCCTCCGGGGAGTTGATCTACGTGGAGCGCTCCGCGGACATCATCAAGCACAAGGGCTACCGGGTCTCGGCCTCCGAGGTGGAGGCGGCCCTGCAGGACCACCCGACGGTCATCGGCGCCTGCGTGGTGGGGGTTCCCGACCCCAAGGTCGGGGAGCGCATCAAGGCCATCGTGGTGCTGAAGGAGGACGCCCGCGGGGTCGGCGGGACCGAGTTGCTGCAGTGGTGCCGAGACCGGCTGGCGCCCTACAAGGTCCCCTCCTACGTCGAGTTCCGGGACATGCTGCCCAAGTCCAAAGTGGGAAAACTGCTTCGCCGCGAGGTCCGGGACGAGGAGCGGCGCAAAATTGCAAAGGACCCAAAGCCTCAACCCCGGGTCGAAAGGCAGGGATAATGGGGTCGGACATTCTGAAAGACAAACGCATATTGGCCGTGGACGACGAGCCGGACGTGCTCGACACCCTCCAGGAGATCCTCGACGAGCACGAGGGCCTGGTGTTCGACCGCGCCCAGGATTACGAGACCGGCTTTCACCTGCTGCGCTCCTGGAGCTACGACGCGGTGATCCTGGACATCATGGGCGTGCGGGGGTTCGACCTGCTCAACGCCTCCGTGCACCTCGGGTTCCCGACGGTCATGCTCACCGCCCACGCGTTTTCCGCGGCGGACCTGCGGAAGTCCATCGAGATGGGCGCCCGCGCCTACATCCCCAAGGAAAAAATGTTCGACATCGCCGCCTTCCTGGAGGATGTGCTGACCCTGGAGCACCGTTCGAACCTGAAGCGCATGTTCCAGCGGCTGGGGGGCGTCTTCAACAAAAAATTCGGCTCGCAGTGGATGGAAGACGAAAAGACGTTCTGGGAGCAGGTGAGCTCCGGAAACTACGAACCGCGGCCGGTCATCCTGAAGAAGTGATGCGATGTGTCATCCACCCCTTTGCCGAGGCG
>CAZLSV010000147.1:0-4663 GCA_964562235.1 uncultured Desulfatibacillum sp. | reverse complement strand
CGACGACTTGATCAGAGTATTCTAACAGAAAGCGAGATGTCCGGACGCCGGCCAGCGCCGGCCGCTCTCCCCCTTCGAAAAAGGGGGCCGGGGGGATTTCATGGGAGCAGCTCCCGGCCTTCGCAGCCAAGTTTGCTTCGGCGGAGCAGGCTTCCAGCCGCTCGGATCGAGGCTGAAAGCCTCTCCCGCAAAGAACAAATCCCATAGTCGACAAAGCGGCGCCAAGCGCCATGGCCCTCCGATCAAAACCCCGCGCGTCTCAGCGAGCCGCTTTTTTCTTGGCCACCGCGGCGTTGAACTTCTCGGCGTCGATGATGAAGCGCTCGTGGGTCGCCCGGCAGATGGCGTCGGCCCCGTCGTGGGCTTCCAGGGCGAAGGCGAGCTTTCGGCCCTCCACCTTCTCCAGGCGCCCCTTGACGGTCACGGTAAAGCCCGGCGGGGTGGCGGCCGTGTGGGTCAGCTGGATCCCGATGCCCACGGTCTGCTGCCGCGGCCAGTCGATGTGCGGGTTGACGAACTTGATGCAGGTGAACTCCAGCAGCCCCACCAGAAAGCCCGTGGCCAGCACCTCGGGCATCGTCCGGCCCTCGGGAAACTCGGGAAACAGGTGGGGCACGGTCTTCTCCTTCGGGACCGTGTAGGCGAACTCGAAGACCATTCCCTCTTTCAGCTCCTGACTCATCGTCGTGCCTCCTTTCGTTGTCTCACATTGGTTGACGGGCATCCGAACCTGCCGTGAAAGTCAATCGGAAAATCCCCCCGGCCCCCTTTGCCAAAGGGGGGGGTGTGGAGGGCCCTTGGCCAAAAAGGGGGGGCTATGGTGAGAGCCCCTCGGGAAACCCCCCCAACCCCCTTTTTCAAAGGGGGGGGCTGTTTCGTGCAGCCCGCTCTGCCTATGTTGAACGGAGGGCTATTTCGTGCATTCCACTCTTCCTGCTAAACGCGGGGTTGTGTCATGCGGCCGTCCTGATCTTTTGTCTAAAAGGCAAATCACGGCACCCGGCCGCTGGCCCCTTCTGGCAAAGGATATGTCATCCGCCCCTGGCCGAAGCGGGCGCCGGGAGCGCCGGCCTCTCTCCCCCTTTGAAAAAGGGGGCCGGGGGGATTTCGCTTCCCACACCGGACGCTGCAGAAAAAAGGTTGAATAGAGAGGCCGCCCGTTCGATATTCACCCGGGCCCCCGCTGCGCCAGCTCGGTCGCCATCGCTCCCAGGGTCCTCAGCGCCGCGTCGATCCTCCGGCTGAAGGGCACGGCGCAGCTGATCTGGAGGTAGTTGCTGAAGTGCTTCGAGTTCGAGCACACCGCGCCCGGGATGATCGCGATGTTCCGGTCGAACGCCCGCTGATACAGGTCGAGCCCGTCGACGGCCGCCGGCAGCTCGACCCACAGCAGCGAGCCGCCCTGCGGCACGGCCAGCCGCGTCCGCGCCGGGAAATGCTCCTGGACGGCGAGCGCGGTCCGGAAGGTCTGTTTTTTAAGCGCCCCCCGCAGCCCCCGCAAATGCCGCTCGTAGGCGCCGCCGGCCAGAAACCCCGACACGAGGTATTGGTCCAGGGTGGAGGTGCAAATCGTGATGCCCGCCTTCAGCCGCTGGATCCTGGGGCTGAAACGGCCTCCCGGGATGACCCAGCCCAGCCGCAGGCCGGGGGCGAGCGTCTTCGAAAAGGAGGAGCAGGTCAAGACGAGTCCGTCGCGGTCGTAGGCCTTCAGCGGGACCGGCCGGTGCTCGCCGAAGTAGAGCGGGCTGCTGATGTCGTCTTCGATGACGGGAATCCCGTGGCGGGTCAAGAGCTCGACCAGGGCTCTCTTTTTCCAGTCGGGCATCAGCGCGCCTAACGGGTTCTGGAAATTGGGCATGAAGAGGCAGGCCCCGATCCGGTTCCCGCGGATGCATTTTTCGAGCTCGTCGAGGTCCACCCCCTCCTTCGGGTCGGTGGGGACCTCGGCCACGAGCAGGCCGAGCTCCTTCAACAGCTGCAGGAAAGTGAAATTGGTCGGGGCTTCGATCGCGACGGTGTCGCCCGGCCGCGTCACGGCCAGCAGCGAGAGCGCCACCGCCTCGGTGCAGCCGTTGGTGATGACGATGTCCTCCGGCTCGATGCTCTCCAGCACGCCGAGCGTCTGCAGCGCGATCTGCCGCCGCAGGTCCGGGTAGCCCTCGGAGGGCGAATAGGAGAGCAGCGCCCGCAGATCGGCGTGGTTCAGGGACTTCAGCATGCGCGCCAGCGGCTTGACCGGCAGGAGCGCCGGGTCCATGCCGGTGTTGCCGAACGGCACAAAGCGCGGGTTGCTGATCGCCGCCACGACCGAGTTGACGACCGGCGCCAGGTCGATCGGCTGCGGGACCGGCGCTTTTTTCCGGACCGCCGGCGCTTCGAGTTTTTTGAGCGAGACCGGGAGCACGAAGTACCCGGATTTGGGGCGCGACTCCACCAGGCCCGAGCTTTCGAGCTCCAGGTAGGCCTGGTAGACCGTGGAGATGCTCAGTCCGCTCTGGCGGTGGATCCGGCGCAGGGAGGGCAGCTTCTCTCCCGGCTGGCAGGTCCCGTCCAGGATGCGCTTCTCGATCTCGGCCGCCAGCTGCCGGTAGCGGAACCCCTGCGAGGGGGCGGGTTGAGCCCTGTTACTGGCCGATCGACGCGTCATGGAAACCTTTTTCCTGTAGCAGCCGAATATGGCATAGCGGATATCTCACTAAAAGGCGGAGCGTGTCTTCTCACATTTATTAATCATCCTGAAACAGTATAGACAGAGAGCGGCCCCCTCCCCCTGACCCTCTCCCGATTCCGGGGGCGAGGGAAGGGAGAGGGGGCGTCCGGGTCCACACGATTGTGCAACCCTTGATACGGGGCACCCGGAGGGAAGAGCAAAATCCCCCCGGCCCCCTTTTTCAAAGGGGGAGAAGCCGTACCCTCCCTCTCCCCCCAATATGAGCCGGGCGCAGCCCGGCTCATCTGTTATGGCTTTTTTTATATAATTCTGTATCTGTTTTTTATTAGCACAACCGTTATGCTGTCGGCAAGTACGCTGCCAGCATAACGATTTTAATCACGAGACCCAACTTACATGGAGAGCAAAAGATGAAACCATCGACCACCCGCAAACCCGAACGATCCGATAGCTTCACCGTTAAAAGCGGCCTGGCCCAGATGCTGAAGGGCGGGGTCATCATGGACGTGGTGTCGCGCGAGCACGCCCTCATCGCCGAGGAGGCCGGCGCCGTGGCCGTGATGGCGCTGGAACGGGTCCCGGCCGACATCCGCGTCCAGGGCGGGGTGGCGCGCATGTCCGACCCCGGGCTCATCCGGGAGATCATGGCCGCCGTCAGCATCCCGGTGATGGCCAAGTGCCGCATCGGCCACTTTGTCGAGGCGCAGATCCTGGAGGCCATCGGCGTGGACTACGTGGACGAAAGCGAGGTCCTCACCCCGGCCGACGAGAGCCACCACATCCACAAGCACGCCTTCGGGGTCCCCTTCGTCTGCGGGTGCCGGAACCTCGGCGAAGCCCTGCGCCGGATCGGCGAGGGCGCGGCCATGATCCGCACCAAGGGCGAAGCCGGCACCGGGGACGTGGTCGAGGCCGTGCGCCACGCCCGCACCGTGCTGGGCGAAATCCGCCGCCTGCAGGCCATGCCGGAGGACGAGCTCATGGCCTACGCCAAGGGGATCGCGGCCCCCTATGAACTGGTGCGCCGGGTCAAGGAGCTGGGGCGCCTGCCCGTTGTGAATTTCGCGGCCGGGGGCATCGCCACCCCGGCGGACGCGGCCCTGATGATGCAGCTGGGCGTGGACGGGGTTTTCGTGGGCTCGGGGATCTTCAAGAGCGGGGACCCGGCCAAACGCGCCAAGGCGATCGTGATGGCCACGGCCCAGTTCAACAACCCCGACATCCTGGCGGAGCTCAGCGCCGGCCTGGGGGAGCCCATGGTCGGGATCAACGTCTCCGCCCTGACCGAAAAAGAGCGCCTGGCGGGCCGCGGCTGGTGACGCATGAAAATCGGGGTCCTCGCCCTGCAGGGCGCCTTCATCGAGCACATCCGCAAACTCGCCGCGCTCGGCATCGCCGCCCCCGAGGTGCGCCTGCCCCGGGACCTTCAGGGCCTGGACGGCCTGATCATCCCGGGCGGTGAGAGCACCGCCATCGGCAAGCTCATCTCCGGCTATGGATTGACGGACCCCATCCGGGAGTTCGCCGGCCGGCACGCGCTCTGGGGGACCTGCGCCGGGATGATCGTGATGGCCAAGGAGATCGAAGGGGAGAAACCCCTGCTGGGGCTGATGGAGATCGCCGTGGAGCGCAACGCCTTCGGCCGGCAGATCGACAGCTTCGAAGCGCCGCTGACGGTGGCGGAGCTTGCGGGGGGCGCCGCCCGCCCCTTTCCGGGGATCTTCATCCGGGCGCCGCGGCTGGTCCACGCCCGGGGGGCGGCGCGGGTCCTGGCCCGGCTGGCCGACGGCACGGCCGTCGCCGCCGTCGAGGGCCGCTGGCTCGCCACCGCCTTCCACCCGGAGCTCTCCGACGACCTGCGGTTCCACAAGTATTTCGTCGGGATGACAAAAAAAGATAAGGGATAGGCTATGGGATAAAAAACCGGCTATAGCCTATTCTTTTATTAGCCCCTTTTCAATCTTTTCTAAAGCGGTCGTAAAGGCCTGGCGG
>CAZLSV010000146.1:0-7461 GCA_964562235.1 uncultured Desulfatibacillum sp. | reverse complement strand
CCCTGAGTGTCACCGAAACCGGCCCGTCCGTCCAGAAAAATGGGATCTGTTCGCATCGATCCCCCCGCCTGGCAGAGCACCCCCGCCCCGCACCATCCGGGAGAACTGAACAGCCCTGGGGAAAGCCCCGATCGGTCATGATCAAGGCTCAACGGTATCAGACGGACACGCCTCCCTGAAGGCGCGTGAGATGTCCGTTCGTGTCGAGAAGAAGGGCTTCGCGCCCCCCGGCGGGGGCGAGCGTTGCCGCGACGGACTCAAAGGGCATGACGCTGAAGGCGGTGGACAGAGCATCGGCGGCGGTCGCGGTGGTGGCGATCACGCTCACGCTGGCCCAGCGGTGGGCGCAGCGACCAGTGGCCGGATCAAACAGATGGTGGCAGGGCGAGCCGACGGCAAAGCGATGCCCATACCCGCCGGAGGTCGCCAGCGCCTCCCCCGCGCTAAGCGGAACGGTCAGGAGGGCACGGGCCGGGGCGCGAGGATCGGCGATGCCGACGAAAAACCCTCGTGCTCCCAGCGCCAGGGTCTCGCCAAGACAGAGGAGAGCCGTCGTCGCGCCGTGCATCCGCAGCACGTCGGCCACCCGGTCGGTGATGTAGCCTTGGGCGATGCCGTTGAAGGTGAGGGCCATGCCGGGACGGGCAAAACGCACGGAACCTTTCGGATCGGCCACGATGCCAGAGGCGCCCACCCGGGTGAGACTCTCGGCCACGGCCGCCGGCCGTGGACCCGCCGGATCGGCATTCGGATCGGCAAAATGGGCCGCGTACAGATCCCATAGCGGCTGCACGCTCACATCGAACGCCCCGCCGGAGAGACGACTGAACCGCATCGCCTCGGCCAGAAGACGGCGCAGATCCGGCGGCGTGGCCTCAAGAACGCCCATCCGGTTGAGCTGGACCAAAAGGGAATCGGATCGATGGAGGCTGAACATCCCTTCCAGGCGATCGATTTCCGCCAGAGCCGCCACGATCATCTCCAGGGCCGCGCGCCGGTCAGCGTGGTAAAGGCAAATCCGGGCGTGCCCGCCCAGGACCAAACCCTCCCAAACCATGGGCACCGCCCGGCCTGGCGCCATCAGGGCGATGCCAGCGGCGGCGGCCACACGATCGCCAGCCCCCCCCCGGCGTCGGGTCAGGCCAGGGCCTTTCATGACCGCTCCTCCGCCGTCAGAGGAAACAGATCCTCCTCCCGGAGATCCTCTGGCCGCATCACCCGCCCGCCGTAGGTTCGGGCGAAGAGTGCCGCCGTTGCCGGATCGGAGAACGGCACCACTTCCCGCGTCCCGCCCATGCCCCCCGCTGGCTCCCAACGACATAGACGGCCCGCCCGGCCAGAACCCAGGTGCCAGGCTCTGGGCGGCGCCAAGTGGCCCGGGCCATATCGTTGACATAAAAGACCGCCACCGCCTCGGCCTCCACCTGGGCATGGAGCAGTGCCGCGCCAACGGAGACGAACCACAGGGGATCGTCCTTGCCGATCATGAAAACTTGTGCCCGCGGGCCTTCGTGATCGGCCAGGGCCATGTAGCAGGAATAAGCCAGGGCGTCAGATTCCGGCTCGCGCGGCGCCGGCAACGATTTTTCCTCCCCGCCGCACGCCATGAGCGTGGAGAGGACAACGGTCCTGACGAACCGTTTCATGCCTCCCGCCTCCGGAACAGAATCAGGGCAAGCCCCAAGGGCAGAATCCCCCACGCTCCCAGAACGGCTCCCAGCACGCTTTTGGGCAGACTCACCACCCCGGCCAGCCCCCCATAGACCCGGACGTTCTCGAACGCCGTCAGGGCGAGCATCCGGAACACATCCGCCGGGTTGGCCAGCAGCAGGGCAAGAAACACATAAGAACCGATCCGACCGCCGACGAGAAGACCCAGCAGGGCCATATCGTGCAGCACCACGAACCACAGCCACAGACCGACCGCCACGGCAGCGGCGGGCGGCGCGCGCACGCACGATGACGCTCACCAGAATCCCAAGGGCGCTGAAGACGGCCCCGAGCGCCACGGACGCGGCGATCAGAAACACAAACGCGCGCACCGCCGCCGCATCGGCGCCGCCCCACAGCCCGATACCCAGCCCCGCCCCGCCCAATCCAAGAACGACCGCAACCGCCAGCACCGCGCTATGACCCAGAAACTGACCCGCCAACACCTGAAAGCGGCTCACGGGAAAACTTAAAAGCAACAGCAGGGTGCCCCGTTCGGCAGCGCCGACCACGGCATCGAAGGAGAGCAGAAGAGCGATCAGGGGGATCAGAAACACGTTCAGGCCGGCGAGACTCACGCCCGTAAGGGCGAGCGGACTTGCCGCCACCGCCCCGGTTGACGCACTGCCCAGAAAGGCGAGCGTCACGGCCAGCGCCGCCAGCAGCAGGGTGGCACCGACAATCCAGCGATTGCGGATAGCGGCGCGGATTTCCTGTCCAGCGAGAAGAAGGAGGGTGTTCATGGCGTCTCTTCCCCGACAAAAGACCGATAGAGAGCACTCAGCGTTGGAGGCTGAAGATCGATGTCCGTCACAAGGAGTCCCAAGGCCATCAGCCGGCGCAACAACGCTATCTTCTCCGCCGGCGGGCAGGCGAACGTGATTTCTTCTGCCATCATCCGGACCACCGGCATCGCCCCCAGTCGCGCCTTGAGCGCAGCGCTATCGGGAGTTGAAACCCGTACCCACACCGGCAAGGCCGCCCTGTCGCACAGCTCATCAAGGCTGCCACAGGCCAGCAAACGGCCACGGTGCAAGATGGCCACATGATCAACGTGCGCCTCCATCTCCGCAAGGCCATGCGCGGCGAGCACGACCGTAACATTTTCGCGCAGCCGTTCCGCGACCATTGCGAAGAACGCCTGCCGGAAGATCGGATCAAGCCCCGAAGTCGGTTCGTCCAACAGCAGCAGACGGGGCCGGCCTAAAAGCGCCTGGGCAAGCCCCAGGCGCTGACGCATTCCCTTTGAATAGATCCCAACCGATCGATCGGCGGCCTCCGCCAGGCCCACGGCGGCCAGCACCGCGTCACACTGGGCGGGCGCCACGGCCTTGAGGCGGGCATAGAAACGCACGATCTCCCGTCCGGTCAGGGCGCCGTCGAAGGCCACGTTCTCGGGCAGGAAGCCGATGGAGCGCCGAAAAGCGGCGCCACCCGCGCATGGGTCTTCTCCCAGCACACGCACCCTCCCCCCGGTCGGCGCGGCAAGGCCCAGGACAAGCTTCATCAGGGTGGTCTTGCCGGCCCCATTATGGCCCAGCAAGGCAAGGCAACGGCCAGGCGCGACGCTTAAACTCACCACATCAAGGGCCATGGTCCGGGACCGGCCATAGTGTTTAGAAAGCTGTTCGCACAGCAGGGCCGGTTCGCCTGTTTCGCTCATGATTCTGTCCCCGGTCCGGGAACGGGGGGCGGAACCATGAGGGGGGCACTGTCGATCACCCCCCCGGGAACGAGCACCGGCAGCTGCCTTTGCACGAACCGAACCACCGCCACCGCCGGACTCGACAGCAAAAGCTTTGCAAGGGGGTGTGCCCAGACGATCTGGTCGATCACATCATAAGGCCGGTAGGAAAGATCGACGATGCCATCGCCGTTCAGGTCGAAGGCCGAATGGTTGCTCCAATAGTTCCCCCGACCCTTTTGTGACCATTCGTACAGGGTGGTGCCAACGAAGCGGACCGGGTTTTCAGTGTCGATGAAGGCGTTACCGGTAAAAACATTGTCCGGCGCCCCGCCCGCGTAGTGTACACCGATCCGGCAGCCCTCGAACCGGTTCCCCCGCACGACGTTCCGGGCGGAAGTATAAACAAAGGCGCATTGGTCGCGGGTGCGTTGGATGCGGTTCTCCACCACCTCGGAGCGATAGGAGGTGTGCAGCATCAGCCCATGCTGTTCATCATCGCGCGAAAGGTTGCGCCATGCCCGGACTTCTCGTGAATACATGAGCGCATAGCCGACGTGATTGCCGATCGAGACGTTGTCCGTCACATCATTGTCATTGGCGTACATGTAATGGACGGCAAAGCGCAAACCGGTAAAACGATTGCCCGTGATCCTGTTGCCATGGGCGACGGAGACAAGAATGCTGTCCCGTCCCCCCTCCACTTGGTTGCCGGCGACCACGGTGCCGGTGGTGCGCTAGAGACTCAAACCATCGCCGCGGTGGTTGAGCCACAGATCATTGCGGTTGGCGATGCGGTTGTTCTGGATCACCACTTTTTGCGCCCCCTGGACCACCACGCCATAGAGGGTGTCGGCAAGGGTGTTGTCCGCGATCACCGCTCCATCGGCCCCCTGGTCGAGAAAAATCCCGGCATCCAGCGCTTCCAGGGCGGTGCCCGAGCCGGTGATGCCAAGGCCGCGCACCACCACCTCCGCGGCTTCCACCCGGATGACACTTCCCGTGCCGTTGCCCC
This sequence comes from uncultured Desulfatibacillum sp., assembly GCA_964562235.1. Lineage (GTDB taxonomy): Bacteria > Desulfobacterota > Desulfobacteria > Desulfobacterales > SpSt-501 > SpSt-501. The sequence continues at coordinate 3,052 of CAZLSV010000146.1, read as the reverse complement.
GCACCACCGCCCCTGGCATTCCCGTCAGCGTCAAGGCCCGGTCGATGACCAGCGGTCCGTCGTGCGTCCCCGCCGCAAGCCGCAGCTCATCACCCGGCCGGGCCGCGATAAGCGCGGCCTGGAGGGAGCCTGCGCAGACATCGATCGTTTCCGCCGCCGTGGTTCCCGGAAAAGCGCACAACAAAAGAACCAAGCCGTGGGGGAGGGCGTACCCTCCCCCACCCCTCCCTAATTCCCTTGGCATCAGGGTTCGACCAGCATCCGGCCCTGCATTTCCATGTGCAAGGCATGGCAGAACTACTGGCAATAGTAATAGTGCACGCCCGGCCGATCGGCATGGAAGGTCACGGAGGCGGTCGCCATCGGTGGCACTTCGATGCACACATTATGGCCGACCACGGTGAAGCCGTGGGTGAGATCCGCAACGCTGTCGAGGTTGGTGATGAAGACGGTCACCTCGTCGCCCTTCTTCACCGTGAAGAAATCAAGCCCGAACTTCGGCGCAACGGAGGTCATATAGACGCGCACCCGATTGCCGTCGCGGATGACCGTGTTGTCCGCTTCCAGATCCACGCCATCCTTTGCGGCCTGTGCCTTGGCCGCATCGAACCAGGAATCCGCGCGGTCCCACACATCCAAGGGGCGGATCTTCGAACGGTGGACGATCACGGCGTCATGCGGTTCGGCGAAGGTGGCCCCGTCGTGCACAAGTTTCATCGTCTCGCCGGAAATGTCGATGAGCTGGTCGTTCTCGGGCTTCAGGGGACCGACGTTGAGGAAACGGTCTTTCGAGAACTTGCACAAGGCCACCAGCCACATGCCATCGGCCTCCCGGGTTTCGGCCATCGAGGCGTTGGTGTGGCCTACCTGATAGTGGACGTCGATCTTTTGGCGGATCGGGTTGACCTTCTCTCCGGCATACTGACGGATGGCATCGGCGATGTTCCACTTGACGATCTGACTGTCGAGGAACACCGACGTATAGGCATTGCCGCGGCCATCGAAGGTGGTATGCAACAGCCCAAGGCCGATTTCCGGGTTGGCGACGATGCAGTCCTTCTCGCCGATCGTGCCGGCGAACAGGCCATCGAGTTTCGCCCATTCGATCACCGTGACCGTCGGCGACAGCTTGCCGTTGATCATGACATATTTGCCATCGGGCGAGGCGTTGCAGCCGTGGGGGCTGTTCTGGATCGGGACGTAGCGGGTGAAAGGGGATTTCGCCTCCTTGCGGCCGTCCAGCACCGGAACGCCGTTGACCGTTTGCGCCTGTTTCGCCGCCGCCTCGATCGCTTTCAGATTGAACAGAACAGTATGGTCGCCGGCGGAAGAGGTCATTTCCTCCAGCACCGTCGCTTCTTCGGCGTTGTAGCACGTGGCGGCGGCGTACTTGCCGTGATAATCGGCATCGGTATTGTCGAGGTTGCCGCTGACCCGCACCTGCCAGGCAACCTGCATGGTGTCACCGTCCACGGCGGTGAAGACCGAACCATACCGTTTCGGTTCGTCCAGAACGGTATCGTCATTGGGAAGCGGCACCCGCATCTCGCCACAGCAAAAGACATAGCCGGTTTTCGGGTAACGCTGGTTGCGCAGGCCATGGATGGCATGGGCGTTCGGGATTTCGAGAATCCGGTCCGTCTTCATCACGTCAAGGCGAATGCGGGCGATGCGGGTGTTGGCCTTGTCGTTGATGAACAGATAGCGCCCGTCATAGGTGCCGTCTGTATAGGAGGGGCGCGGGTGGTGGGTGTCCCCGTGATCGAAGGTCACCTTGCCCTGTTTGGCCAGAAATGCCTTGGTCTGGGGGGTCAGACCCTCCGACAGAATGCGCAGGCTTTCGTTGCTGAGGCCCCAGCCGGTGGCGCTTTCCCGGTTGAACACCGGGATTCGCATCAACTCGCGCATAGAGGGCAGGCCAACGATGCGCACCTCGCCAGAATGGCCGCCGCTCCAAAAGCCGTAGTACGTATCCAGCTGCCCCGGCGCCACGTGCACCGCGGCCTCTTCCGGGGCTGCCTGGGCCGGGCCGCTCAGTATTCCCAAACCGCCGCCAAGCAGGCCGGCTGCGGTTGCCATCGTGCCCGTGGTCCCGATCAGGGCACGGCGGGAACAACAGGTCATATCCTCGTCATTCTTCATGGGTCACTCTCCTTGGGTTTCCTTTGTGGCAACAGATTTCCCGGTACCGGGAACGGGTTCACCTTCCCGTGCGGTGCGTTTGCCTTTCATACGATGCAGGATCAGCGGTGGACAGACCGTGGCGTTGAAGTGGTTCATCTGGCATTTCAGGCAGTAGAAACACTCGTTGGGATTGATCGATCCGTTGGGATGGATGGCCTGCACGCCACACTGACGGGCGCAGAGAGTGCACTCGTGCCCGCACTGACGCCGCCGTTTGAGCCATTCGAAGGTGCGCAGCCGTGCCGGAATGGCGAGTGCGCCGCCCAGCGGACACAGATAACGGCAGAAAAAGCGCTCGATGAACACTCCAAGGCCCAGAAGCACAAGGGCGTAGAGAACGAACGGCCAGGAACGGTCGAAACGCAGGAGCACAACCGTCTTGAACGGTTCGATGTCCGCCAGCCGCTCGGCCATCGCCAGGGAATGCAGGGACACTCCGAACAGGCCAAGAAACAGGATGTACTTCACGGGCCACAGGCGTTCGTGCAGGCCGAAAGGCACGGTGCGCTGGCGCACGCCCCCCCCATCGGGCCAGCCTGTTCAGAAGTTCCTGGAAGGCGCCGAACGGGCACAGCCAACCGCAATAGGCGCCCCGCCCCCAGAACAGCAGGGCAATGGCGGTGGCGCTCCACAGGAGAAACACTAAAGGATCGAGCAGAAAGAACTCCCAGCGGAACCCCCCCCCATCGGGGCGTTGACAAAGGTGAGGACATTGACGACCGAAAGCTGGGCCTGGGCATACCCGCCGATCCATAGGAGAGTGAAAAGCAGGAACGAAAGCCGCACCCGATCGGCCAAAAGCGGGCGCCGCACCAGGGCATCCTGGAAGAAGAAAAGCGCGGTCAGCACCAGTAGCGCCGCGCCGAGC
>CAZLSV010000145.1:0-7464 GCA_964562235.1 uncultured Desulfatibacillum sp. | reverse complement strand
AGGCCGGCCTCTCTCCCCCTTTGGAAAAGGGGGCCGGGGGGATTTCGCTTCCCACACCGGACGCTGCATATCAAAATTTTGCACAATTGCCTCGACACGGACACCCCCTCTCCCTTCCATCTCCCCCGAAACCGGGGGAGATGGTTTTAGAGAAAGACTCGCTCTCCCCCAGGGACCCGAGCGAGGTTTGAGAGAGGCGCTGCTCGCCCCCGGAACCCAAGAGTGAATTGAAGAGAGAGCCCGCCCTCTCCTCCGGAAACGAGGAGAGGGTCGAAAGGCGCGGGGGCGCGCCCCCCGTCAACCCCATCGACTGAGCGGCCGGTCGTGCAGCGGCCGAAACGGCTGAAGTGTTGGGTGTTCCGGCCTATATTACGGCAGCGGCGTCATGGATTCAAGGAAGGCCTCCAGGCGCATCTCCACCTGGGCTTCCGAAAAGACCCGCGGGTCGTTCTGGTCGGCCTCGATCACCACCCCCGGCTTGCCGGTCAGCTTCGCCACCTCCGCGGCCAGGCCGTACATGCCCACCGAATAGGGTTTGCAGGAGCGGTTGGAGTGCATGATGAACCCGGTGAGCGCGAACTCGTCCACGAGCCGCGCCAGGTAGCGGATGCGCTCCGCGAAGCCGAAGTTGATGTAGATGTTGAGGTAGGAGATTGCCAGGGCCTCGATGGGGTCGTCGGCCGGGAGCTCCCGCGAAGGGGCGATGCCGCCCCAGCTGCTGGCGTAGGTGGCCGTCACGAGCGCGCACTTGCGCTCCTCGAAGAACTTTTCGAAGTAGCGCATCCGGAACCAGACGGGCAGGTTGTCCCAGAGCACGCGGTAACGCTCCTCGGGGATGGCGCCGGCGCGCCGTGCGGCGCGGCCGGCCACCTCCTCGTGGAGCAGCCGGTAGTAGTCCACGCAGGGCTGGGTGCCGCGCAGGGTCACGATCGGGGCCACGTGGATGAAGGCGTCCAGGCTGGTCAGCGGGGTCGGCACGCTCCGGGCGAGATCGAGGGTCTTTTTCCACAGCCCGCTCGCCTCCCGGCTCAAGCGGACCGCCTCCAGCAGCCGGTCCCGGTCGAAGGGCCGCTTGAGCTGCCCGGAGAGAAACCGCTCCAGGTCGCGGAACTGCGCCACGGTGTAGTCCACCACCTCGCAGCTCAGGCCGTCGTGCAGAAACGGGGTGTCCACGAGGAAAAGAGGTGCGCGGTACTTGCGGGCGACCGCCTCGTACCACTTGATGACGGTCTTGCAGATGTTGGTGGAGCAGACCAGAAATGTCGGCGGCGGCAGCCCGCCGGCCGGCCCGCCCTGCACCAGGTCCTGGCCGAAATCGGTGCGCGCGTAGGCGCAGATGTCCGGGGAGTACCCGGCGGCCTCCGCGGCCTCCATCAGCGCCACGGACTGGTGGCCGGCGGCGCACATCGCGGCGTAGTTTTCCGGGTAGACGGGGATGACGTCCATGGCGTGCACGAACTCCACCGGCGCGCCGCTGGTGAGCCAGGCCACCGGCTTGGCGGTGGAGGTCTTGGCCTCGATGTAGTAGAGCGTCATCAGCTCCTTCATCTTCTTGAAGGCCGCCAGCTGGGTCATACCTCAAGACCTCCGATCATTTCGCAGAAGGCCTCCACCCGCGTCCGGACCGCCTCGAAACTGCCCGCCCCCAGGTCCATTTCAAGCGTGGAGGCCGGGATCCCCTCCTGCCGGAGCCGCTCGATCAGCTGCGGCCGGTCGAAGGCATCCGGCTCGCAGAAGCGGATCGGCCAGAAGAGCACCCCGTCGGCCGCGGCCGCCCTGGCCTTTGCGACCAGGTAGTCGTGACGGTCGTTTTCCGGGTGGTAGACGCAGCAGCAGGGGGCAGGGCCGTAGAGGTACTCGGTGATGCCGGCGGCGAGATCCCCCACCGCCAGATCGCCCTTGGCGACCGAGCGCCAGCCACTCGCGAAATCGTCGTCCACCACCTGCGCGCCGATCTCGTCGAAAACCGCGAACGCCTCGAGCGGCTCGAACACCATGCCGCTTACGACCAGCCGGGGGCCGCGCCCCTTGGCCGGCGGCACGGACCCCAGCGCGGCGGCCAGCCGCTCCAGGAGCGACGCGTAGACTTCCGGCGCCAGAAAGAAGCCGGCCTTGAGCACGGCGTAGAAGTCCCGGCTCTTCAAAACCCCCGGGGTCTGCCGCCGGACCCGGTAGAGCGTTCGCTGCAGGGAGCGGATCCGGCCGTAGAGCGCGGCCGCGGCCTCCAGGGCCGCGGCCGACGCCGTCCGGCCGGTGACCGCCTCCAGACCTTTCAAAACCTCCGTAACGACGGTGGAGAGATAGGCCCTGCGCGCCGCGGGGGTCTGGCAGGCCGGGATGGAGAACTCCACGGTCGGCTTGGCGAACTGCCGGCGATAGATCTCCCTCAGGTTGACGAGGGTGTCGCAGAGCGAGGTGAAGGCGTAGGCCGCGATCGTCTCGGCGGCCCCGCGCATTTCGAGCTCCAAAAGCGAGCGGGAGACCGAGCAGCAGTAGGACTGGAGCAGGGCGTCGGCGTGTTCGACGGGGCCCCCGGCCCCCCAGAGCTGGACCGGGGTGCCGCCCGCGGCGTGGATCAGCTCCAGAGGGAAATAGGCCGGCATCACGCCGATGACCGGCCGCCCGAGCCGCTCCCGGCACTTCCGCACGGTCGCAAACGGGTCGGCGATCGCCTCGTGGAAAGCCTCAAACATGAAGGGGCGCCCTTCTTGCTTATGGATCACATATTGATCGTTTAGAAATATAGACAGGGAGTGGGGCGTCCGTGTCTATACAATTATGCAACCCTTAATTATCTGTTAGCGACGTTTTACGCAAGCGCCCCCTCTCCCTGACCCTCTCCCCCGGTCCCGGTGGAGAGGGAAGGGCGAAATGAAAAAGCCCGCCAGGGCTTTTTCATTACCAGTCGTATTTCTCTCTTTCGATGATGGTCGCCACCCCCTGGCCGCCGCCGACGCAGGCGTTGGCGCAGCCGTAGCGGCCGCCCTTTTCGCCGAGAATCCGCGCCAGGGTGCCGATCAACCGGATCCCGGTCGCCCCCAGGGCGTGCCCGATGGCGATGCCCCCGCCCATGACGTTGACCTTGTCGGGGTCGATGCCCAACTCCTTGATGCAGTTCAGGGCCACGACGCTGAAGGCCTCGTTGATCTCCCAGAAGTCGATGTCGGCGGCCTTGAGGCCGGCTTTCTCGAGCGCCTTCCGGCTGGCCGGGACCGGGCCCGCGCCCATGACCGTGGGGTCCACGCCGGCAAACCCGATCGAGCGGATGGTGGCGAGCGGCTTGATCCCCTTCTTCTTCGCCGTCTCCTTGGACATCAGGATCATGGCCGTCGCCCCGGCGTTCAGCGGCGAGGAGTTGCCCGGGGTGATGACGCCGTCCTTCTTGAAGGCGGGCTTGAGGTCCCGCAGCCCCTCGTAGGTGGCGTCGTCCCGGACGGACTGGTCCGTGTCCACTTTCAGCACCGTGCCGTCGGCCTGCTCCGCCTCGATCGGCAGGATCTCGTCCTTGAAAAAGCCGGCGCTGCGGGCCGCGGCGGCCAGCTGGTGCGAGCGCGCCCCCCACCGGTCCATCGCCTCGCGGCCGATCTTGGACTGGGCCGTGAGCTTCTCGGCGGTGAGCCCCATGTTCATGGAGGTCATCATGTCCCAGTGCTGGTACTCGGGGTTGAGGAAAAGGGTCATGTTGGGCGCGAGCAGCCCCTTGTCCACGTTGGTCAGGCCCATCGCCACCCGGGTCATGTGCTCGTAGCCGGAGCACAGCACGATGTCGGCGAACTCCTGGGCCACCTCCATGAAGCCGACCTGGACCCCGGCCATGGAGGAGCCGCACTGCTGGTCGACGAACTTGGCCGCGATGCTCTTGGGCAGGTTGGCCATGAAAATGGGGATCCGGCCGCCGTAGGCCCACTGCTCGCCGACGGCCGTGGCGCAGCCGACCAGAAAGTCGTCGATCTCCTCGGCCTTGATGCCGGTGCGCTGGATCACCTCGGGCAGCAGCTTGGCGAGCAGCTCGTCGCCCCGCATGCGGCAAAACCAGTCCCTGGCCGGCTCGTTGGGACGCGAACGCGACAACGCCGTCCTCAGATACCCTGCAATGACGACTTCTCTCATGGGGTCCTCCTAGTAAAAACAGGTTAAAGTTGAAAGTTCAAAGTTTAGAGTTAAAAGTGCTTGGTGTTTGGTTATTTGGGTGTTTGGTTATTTGGGTGTTTGGTTATTTGGGTGTTGGGCGGCGGGGCCGCGGTTAATTCGGGTAAAAGGTTTTTCCGCTCTGCGCCATGTCGGACAGCAGTTTGGCGGGCTTGAAGTGGCCGCCGTACTGTTTCTCGAGCTCGAGGAGCTTGCGATGGACGCTGGCGGCGCCCCAGCGGTCGGCGTAGCGCAGAATGCCGCCGCGATAGGGCGGGAACCCGGTGCCGTAGATCATGGCCAGATCCATGTCCCAGGGCCGGTCGCAGATCCCCTCCTCGATCATGCAGGCGGCCTCGTTGATGGCGGCGGCCAGCATGAGATCGACGATCTCCTGGGCGGAGACTTTTTTCGGTGCCGTGCCGTGCGCCTGCAGATAGGCCCGGACCACCTCGGCCACCTTGGGGTTGGGCACGGGCGTGGGGCCGCTGTAGTCCATGTAGCCGGAGCCGGTCTTGCGGCCGTAGCAGCCGGTCTTGTAGATCGCCTCGGTCAGGGGGTGGACCTTCCAGCGCTCCCCCAGCCGCTTCTCGAAGGTCCGGTTGACGTGGTAGTTGATGTCGATCCCGGTCAGATCCGACAGGGCGGCCGGCCCCATGGGCATGCCGAAGTCCACCATGGCGGCCTCGATCGCCGCGGCGTCGACACCGTCGGCCATCAAAAAGACCGAGCCGCTCATGAGGGCGATCAGCTGCCGCGAGACGTAGAAGCCGGGGCCGTCGTTGACGATGATCGGGATCTTCTTCACGTTGCGGGCGAAGGCGACGCTCGTGGCCAGGGTCGCATCGGCGGTTTTCCCGGCGCAGATGATCTCCAGCAGCTGCATGCGCTGGGCGGGGTTGAAAAAGTGCAGGCCGATCATCCGGCCGGGGTCCTTGAGCACCGAGGCCATCTCGGTGATGGGCAGGGCCGAGGTGTTCGTGGCGAAGATCACCTCCGGGCGGCAGATGCCCTCCAGTTTTTTCCAGATCTCCTGCTTCACCTGCATGTCCTCGAGGACCGCTTCGATGACCAGGTCGACCTCCTTCAGGTCTTCGAGGGTCGAGGTGCAGACCAGCCGGTCCTTCAGCATCACATCGAGCGCATCGGCCGACATCTTCTTGGTCTTGAGGTGATAATCGAAGGTCGCCCGCAGACCCGCCAGGCCCTTTTCGAGCGCCGCCGCGTTAATGTCCCAGAGCACGGCCTGATAACCGCCGGTCAGCAGCAGGTGGACGATGCCGCAGCCCATCACCCCGCCGCCCAGCATGGCCACCTTCTTGACCGGGGCGGGCTTCAGACCCTCGATGCGCGGCACCCGGCCGGCCGCGCGCGTGTTGAGGAAGATGCCGATGAGGTTCTGGGCCACGTCGGAAAGCAGGCAGTCCGCGAAGAGCCCCGCCTCCCGCTCGAGATCGGCGTCGATGTCGTAGCCGAGCCCTTTTTCAAACGCCTCGATCGCCTTGAGCGGCGCGATGTAGCCCTTGGCCTTGGCGGCCGTCATGAGGGTCGCAAAACCGAGCAGGGCCTTTTTCTCGGCGGCGCTCGGCAGCCGTTCGTAGCGGTAGCGCGTGGCGCGCAGCTTCAGGTTGAGCTGGCCGGAGACGAAGCGCCGGGCGGCCTTGACAGCGGTTTCGACCAGCATGGCCGGTTCCGCCAGCTCGTCCACGAGCGTGCGCTGGAAGGCTTTTTCGGAGGTGACGGGCTTGCCGGTCGTGATCATGTCCAGGGCGTTGGGCAGCCCGATCAGCCGCGGCAGCCGCTGGGTCCCGCCCGCGCCGGGGATCAACCCGATCTGGACCTCGGCCTGACCGAGATCCACCCCTTTGGCGGCCACGCGGTAGTGGCAGGCCATGGCGAGCTCCAGACCGCCGCCCAGGCAATGGCCGTTGATGGCGGCGATCACCGGTTTCGGGCCGGTCTCGATGGAGTTCAGAAAACGGTTGTTCTCCTTGAGCATCCCCAGGATCTGCTCCCGCGTGCGGATGTCCTTGATCTGGGTGATGTCGGCGCCGGCGATGAAATTCCTGCCGGCCCCGGTCAGAACGACCGCCTTGACCGCGGCATCCCGGAAGGCCTCCGCGATGGCCTCGTCCAGCTCGCGCACAAAGTGCTCCGAGAGCTGATTCACCGGCGGGTTGTCCATGGTCAACAGGGCAACCCCTTCTCGCATCTCCACTCTGATCGTTTTGTAGTCGGTTTTCATCGTTCTCCCCCCTGCGGGCCGGGCCGCCGTCCGAGTGATGTATCGTGCAACACGCTATACGTTTAATCTATTTATAATAACAAATAAATTTGTCAACATTTATCTTGACTTTGATTGAGCGGATGGGCAACATGGGGCCCGAAACCGACACGAAACAGGAAAAGGGCCGGCACGGCCGCGCGGCCGGCGGCGGCCCGACGACGCGACCGGACCTATGCGAATCGGCGAGCTTGTTCAGAAAACCGGAGTGCCCAAGGAGACCATCCACTTCTACCTGCGGGAGGGGCTTCTGCGCAAACCGCGCAAGTCTGGGGCCAACGCCGCCGCCTACACCAACGGCCACCTGGAGCGCATCCTGCTGATCAAGGAGCTGCGGGACAGCTTCTTCCTGCCCATTCCCGAGATCAAGAAGATCCTCAAGCAGTCGCGCCGGCAGTCCGCCTCCGACCAGGCCGTCTCCGATTTCCACAACAAGTATTTCCGGCCGCTCGACCGCCTGCTCTCCACCGAGATCGTCGGCCGCGACGCGTTCCGCGAGGCCACCGGCCTGGGCCGCAAATGGCTGGCGACCATGGAGGCCTGGGGCATCATCACCTGTCAGGAAAAAAACGGCGAGCCGGTCTACTCCCGCGACGATCTCATCCTCGGCCGGCTGATGGTGGACATGGACGAGCTTGGCTTCGGGCCCAAAGACGGGTATGATCCGGAGGAGTTGAAACGCATCGCGGATTTCATCCGGAACTTCGTGCGCAGCGCCCACCGCGAATACTACCAGCGCAACCTGGAGCGGCTCTCCTCGGCCGAGATGGACGCCAAGGGCAGCCGGTTCGCGGAAATCATGAGCCTCTTTTTCTACCACGTCTACCGCAAGCTGGCGCGGGAAGAGTACCATCGGCTGCGCAGCGCGATGCGGTCCGCGAAATCGCGCCGGCGGTAGATTTTTCCGCCCCGGCATGCCATGATGCCGAGTGTGAAAGATATTATTACTCCGGCAAATAAACAGGTTCAACGTGAACCGACGATAGGCGGAGCGGGGTGCCCGCCGCGGCGCGCCGCAACCATCCGTTCAACTACTTTCCGGACGGCAGCCA
>CAZLSV010000144.1:0-7730 GCA_964562235.1 uncultured Desulfatibacillum sp. | reverse complement strand
GGCGATCTTCGGCCAGGACACCCGCACGCTGGGCCCGGCCGTGGCCGCGGCCAAGCAGCAGCTGCTCGCAAACGGCGGCCCCCTTTACGAAGAGACCGCCAACACCTTCATGCTCTTCGGGGACCCGGCCACGACCCTCAAGCTGCCCCTTCCCCGCCGGCCGCAGGGGCTCGCCGCTCTACGCCAGGCCGACGGCACGGTGGTGCTCAGCTGGAGCGCGGCGCTCGACTGCGACGGCCACCCCGTGGCCGGCTACAACCTCTACCGCCGGGGCTCGGGCGAAACAAGCTACACCCGGATCAACACGGCGCTGATCACGACCCTGGGGTACATCGACGCGGGGCTGATCACAGCCCCGGTCGGAGAGCTCTACTACTATGCGCTCGGCGCCGTGGACGCCGAAAACGAGGAGAGTGTCAAGTCCGCCGCCGCCGCGCTCACCGTCTCCGCCCCCGATGCGGGCGATACCGGCGGCGGTGGTGGTGGAGGCGGCACGGCCGGTGCCGCTGGAGGGGGAGGGTGCTTTGTCTCCGCGGCCGGCTTGGAGCTCTGGTCGGATCTGCTTAAGCCCCTGGCCGCCATGGCGCTGATCGCCTGCCTGATATGGATCAGCCGGCGAATAAGAGGATGATGTGGATTCCTCCGACGGCTGTTATGAATTGCCCGACAGGTTTTTAGCGAATCAAAGCCTCGAAAAGGAGTTTGCGTCGCCATGCATAAGGATTTGACCGAAGCTCGAACCGACAGGAAAAACCGGTTCGTTCGCGAAGCCTGGCTTGGTGGGTTCCTGTTGGTGTGTTTTTTGGTGATCTTCTATTCAGACTGCGGCTTCGCCGCCACCAACATCAACCAGGTCAGCTACCGCTGGCGCAACGACAACGGCAGCCAGACCGCAGCGACCTGGATAGTGGCACAGGACAAAAAAATAGGACTCCGCAAAGGAACGGCCAAACGTTTGCGTTTCTTGGTGAAGAACACCGGTACCAATCCCGCCTCTCCAGGTGTATCGTTGACTTTGGCCTGGGCCGCCACTGCCACATGCTCCTCGGGCTCATATCAGGATGTGTATCCCGAAGAAGACTGCGGTTGGAACCCGGGAAGTTGCTACTGGGGCATGGTGGCCTCAAGCTACTACGCAGACTTTGATGCCACCACTAATGTGGCCTCGGGCCTGACCGACCCGGGAGGATTGACTTTTGTCGCCGGGTCGATCCATGACAATCGCCCCTATTCTGCCGACATCGCTCTAAACACCAACAAATTCACCGAGGTTGAGTTCAATATTTCGCCTACCAGCAACACCACCACCAACGGGGATTACTGCTTCCGGCTCTACGACTATTATGGCGAGTCGATGACCTACGCCCAGTACGCGCAAGTCAAGGTTCTGAGCCCGACGGCGGTGGAGGTGATGGACTTTGCCGCGCGGGGGTCGAGCGAAGGGGTGCGAGTGTCCTGGCAGACAGGGCAAGAGTCCGACAACAAAGGCTTCGACGTGCTCCGGTCGGAGAACGAGAACGGGCCCTATGTCAAACTCAATGCCGCGATGATCCCGAGCGCCTCGGTTTCGGGCGAGGGGCAGAACTACGAGTTCAGCAACGCCGCGGCCGCGCAAGGCGCGATTTACTACTACAAGCTTTCGGACGTGGACGTTTTCGGTACAGCCACGGAGCACGGCCCGGTGTGCGTGGATTGGGACGGAGACGGCATGCCGGATGACTGGGAGATCGAGGTCGGCCTGAACCCGGAGACGGACGACGGACAGCTCGACAGCGACGACGACGGGACCACGAACCTGCTGGAGTACCTGCGCGGTACGGACCCGCTCGCCGCGGACATTGACGGCGGCGGCGGTGGCGGCCGTGCCGGCTCCGGAGGGGGGCGTGGGTGCTTTCTATCTGCGGCTGCCCGGGAGATCTCGCCGAACCCGTTGATGTGGTCTGCCGTTATGGCGATTATCGCCTGCCTGATCTGGATCAACCGGCGAATAAGAGGGTGAGCGGGATATCTTCTATAGCCCTAACGCATCACTGCTCATAACATGCCGTTACATGCGGTTTTGACCTTTGGTATTTTTTTGTCCGGCAAAAGTTTAGGTCCGAATACCGCATCGCCCGCCCCACCTGACATCGGCTGACGTTGAACCTTATCATTCGCCTGAGGAACAAAAATTCTTGCTTCCGGACCTCTCCCAAATTTCTTTTTTTTCAGGTTCCTCCTGATCGCCGCTGAATCCTTCCAGCAGATCCCAGAAGAGCGTCTCCATGCCCGGATGAGGGCGCTGCGGGTCCGGTATCAGGCCCGCCGTGTATCCCCGGCGCGTGAATTCACGCACCAATCCCGCGTTGCGGCTGACGACATGTACCGGCACCGACCAGGGCTGGTCCGCGCCGACGAGCTCGACGCACGGCTGGTGGTCGCCTACGATGACGACCAGCTCTTCGCGCTCGAGGAAACGGAGGATGAAATCTTTCAGCAGGGTGATCTCATGGGCGATGGCGGCGCTGTAGCCCGGAGAGGCCATGGCCAGTTCGTCCCATCCGACCGGGAATCTCACCGGGGCCAGCGCGTGAAATACGGACCCGTCGCCGATGCGCTCCCAGTCGTCGAGGTAAGGGGCCTGGAGATCGAAGGCCGCGTGGCTGCCGGTCAGGATGAGTTCAACAAACAGCGGGCCGGGCGCCTTACGGACCTCGTGCCGGGCCACCCAGTCCAGCACGAACTGGTCCGGCATGGGGGCGAAGCCGAAGGAAGGCCCGCGGTAGCCGAAGTCCGGGGCGATGTAGGTGCGGTGGAAGCGGTAGAACTCTCCTTCGGGCCATGGCCAGAGCGTTCCGGGCATGGCGCGGAGCGTGCGGTAGCCGGAGCGGTTGAAGTACTCGGCCACCGGCAGGAGATCGGAGGCCAGCAGCAGGTCGTGTGCGACCTGGTCCTCGATGCGCACGCCGCTGGCGAGCGTGGCGTGGGCCAGCCAGGAGCCGCCGCCGAAGGTCGGGGAGGTGAGATAGGCGGAGCCCATCTCGAAGCCGGCGGATCGCAGCTCGGCCTCCGCCGCCCGGATCGCCGGCAGGACCGTTTCGGCGTGCCGCGGGTCGCTCAAAGCGCTCATGCCGTAGGACTCGACCACCACGAGAAACACCGACGCGCGGTTGAGCCGGCCCAGGTCGGTTGCGGTGCGGCGTGCGCGTTCAATGGCCTGTTGGAAGCCTGCGCGGTGGCGTTCCCGGGTTTCATCCAAATTCAGGATGAAACGCACTTCCCGGGCCACTCGCGGCAGCACGGCCTCGTCCCACCACGCCGTCGGCGCCCCTGCGGCGGCGGCCAAGATTGCGATCGCCAGGGCGGCCGCCGGCAGGCGGACACGTGCTGGCGCGGGCGATCGGCCGGCCAGCCCGCGATGCAGGGCCTTGAGCGCGCGCCAGACACCCCAGGCGAGCGCGGCCATGGCGGCCAGGGTGCCGGCCAGCCCCATCAGCACCACCGCCGGCGGCCGGGTCAAACGGAAGAGAAGAATCAGGTCCGGCAGGCGCTGCGAATCGAAAAAAAGGTTGAACTCCCGGTTGAAGACCAGCGGGACCAGCCGGTCCGCCGATTGAAAGAGTTTCAATAAAATCACGGCCGCCGTGAGCGCGGCGTAAACAGCGGGTCGAAAAGGCCGGCCCGGCCGGACCAGCAGGCACATGCCGAGAACGAGGCCGATGGCCTCCGACGAGAGCCGCAGCAGTGAGCCCCACGACATCCCGAATAAAGGAACCTCGGCCGCCAGCAGGAGATTCAGGAATAGCGCCGCCGCGGCGGCTTTTATTAATCGTCTCGAAATAGTGTAGACCGAGAGCGGCCCCCTCTCCCCCAGTTCCGGGGAAGAGGGAAGGGCGAGGGGGCGTCCGTGTCGATACAATTGTGCAATCCGTAATAAAAGCGGCCGGAAGCGGCCCGGGCGGCTGCCCTGCGATGCGATCGGGCTGAAGGGTCGGGGCGATTCCATCACGTTCGGTGTTCGCTCGGCTCAGGCGCGGCCGCGGCCGGCCCCGGCGGCATGCTCCAGAAACTCGCACCCCCGGCGCATGGATAGGTTCCAGCTGGGGTGAGCTTCGAAGGTTTCCAGTGCGGCGCGCCCCATCGCCGCCAGCCGGTCGCGGTCACGATGGATCTCTTTGATGCGGCGCCGGACATCCGCATGATCGCTGGTTTTTACTAAAAATCCATTCTCCCCATGGCGCACGAACTCCCTCACTCCGCCGGCGGCCGAGCCGATGACCGGCAGGCCGAAGGCCATGGCCTCAAGCGCGGCGATGCCGAATCCCTCAAGCGCAAAAGGCATTACGAAGATTTGGGCGGCCGTGTACAAGGCGCGCAGGCGCTCGCCGTCCACCGCGCCGAGCAGACGCACCTGCGGGGCGAGGCCGAGTCCGGAAATCAAACCCCGGATGCGGCCGGCGTGCCCGGGGTCCGCCGTCAGGCTGCCCGCCACGGTCAACCGCCACATCGGCCGCGGAAGCCCGGAGAGGCTCTCCAGCAGCGGCTCCAACCCCTTGACCGGCGAGAGATGGCCGACAAAGAGCAGACCGAGCGGACCGGGCCGATGACTGCGTTCACGGATCGAATGCTCGCCGGCGATCCGCCCCAGGCGGTTCCCGCCCGGGTGGGCCACCTGGCCGGATAGCTCGCGGCCGATCAACCGGCGAACCGCGTCCCGGGTGAAGCGGCTGGTGAAGAGGAGCCCGTCCGTTGTTCGGAGGTAGCTCCTTTCAATCCGGGCGAAGGCGAAATTGAGAAGCGAAGGGCGTGGCTGGCGGCAAAGCACCTGGTGCACGATGCAAACGATCGTCGTCCGGCAACGGGCGCGGAGGCGCCGGTTGAAAAGGATGAGGGAGGGGTGGCAAAGGCCGTCCTGCAGCAGAAGGTCCCACTCCCGGTCGGTCGGCAGGGCTGCCGGTTGGTGCGGGAGGTTGTCGAGAAGGCACCGCGCGTAGGGCTTGCGCGGGAGGGAGATGACCTCCACCGAATGGCCGCGTTCCCGGAGCGCCTCCAATAGGAACCGGTCGTAGAGATACCCGCCCGTCAGGGTGTCGAGTGGTCCGTAGATGACCAGGCCGATGCGCATTTTCCCTTGCTATAAGTGATACGCCAAGTTCGGCATTTCACGAACCGGAGCAGCGGGGTGCCCGCCGCGGCGAGCCGCAACCATTCGTTCAACCAGCCAACGTGCGGCAGCCAGCCCGCCTCGCCCGAACCCGAACAGGATTTGGCATGTTCAACCGCCGCTCGGAGATATCGTTTCCGTGAAGGCCGCCCATGCGGCGGGGCTTTCCCAGATCGTCACGGTGACCTCCCGCAGACGGGCATCCGGAAGCCGTGACCGCAGGGCGGCGCACAGGATCCGCGCCAGATGCTCGATGCTCGGGTTGAGCCCCCGGAACTCCGGCAGCTCGTTCAGGGTCTTGTCCCGGAAGCCGGCGAGCACCGCCTCCAGACCGGCGCAGACCACATCGATATCCACCAGAAACCCGTGGCGGTCCAGGGCCTCGCCCACCAGGCGCCATTCGACGCGGTAGGTGTGGGAATGGGAGGTGTTCTCCGGGCCGAAATCCCCTCCGATCAGGTAATGCTGCGCGATGAACTCACGCTGCACGGCAACGGTGTACATGGTGAACGCCTCCGATCAATTGTCGTAGGTGAACACGACCTGGAGGGCCTCCTCCGGCCGGCGGTCCAGCAGATCATAGGCCTCCGCCGCGCGCTCCACCGGCATTTCGTGGGTGATGAAGCGCGAGGGCTTGACGCGGCGGATCATCTCCCAGGCGGTCTCGATACGCCGCGCTTTGTCCCAGCGGGCGGAAGTCTCTGCCGGAAGGGTGCTCACCTGGCTTGAGATCAGGCGGATGCGGCTGCGGTGAAACCGGCCGCCGAGTTCGAGCGCGGCCGGCCGGGTGCCGTACCAGGAGCCGATGACGACGCGGCCGCCGAAACCGCAGGCGGCGATGGCCGCTTTCAGGGCCGAGGGGTTCCCCGTGAGTTCGAACACCAGGTCGGCCGTGGCGCCTTCGGCGTCCGGCGATGGGCGAGCGGCCGGCGGCTCCGGTTGCCACGATTCCACAGCGGCGTGCGCCCCCGTGGACAGGGAGGTTTCCCGGCGGCGGGGGATCGGCTCGACGGCCACCAGGCGTTTGAGCGGGTAGCGGGCCAGCAATGTGGTGGCGAGCAGGCCGACCACCCCCTGGCCGAAGACCGCCACCGTTTCGCCGATCGCGGGCCCCCCGTCCAGCATCAGGGTGACGGCGGTCTCCATGTTGGCCAGGAAAATGGCGTCGCGGTCGTCCACGTCCTCGGGGATCGGAAGGATGCCCGCGGAGCCGATCGTCAGGTGGCTGGCGTGCGGGTGAAAGCAGAAGACGCGGCGGCCCGCCAGATCGCCGGGTAGCCCCGGGCCCAGACCGATCACACGGCCGACAACGGCGTACCCGTAGCGCAGGGGGTAGCGGGCGGGCCCGGAGAGCGCCGGCAGCCCGGCATCCAGGGGCGTGTCCGGCGGCACCTCCCCCCGATAGAAAAGCAGCTCGGTGCCGGCGCTGACGGCCGAGAGGCCGGCCTGGACGGCGACTTCCCCCGGCCCGGGATCGGGGAGTTCCTCGCGGCCGACGGCGACCCGGCGGGGCGCCTCCATGACCACCGCGGTCCGTTTCATGGGGAAGGCCATTGCGGCCGGGCCCACAGGATGAAATCCCGTCCCAGGCTCTGGTGGAATACGTCGCCGAGGGAGAGGTCGAGGCCTTCGTCGTCGTCGCCCGCGTCGATTGCCGGCAGCCCCCCCAGCAGCCGGGGGCTGATCGTGATGGCCACCGTGTCCGCGAGCTGATGCCGGATGAAGCTGGTGATCACCCGGGCGCCGCCTTCGACCATGACGCTGTTGATCGAGTGGTCGGCCAGCCACCGCATGAGGGAGCCGAGATGGATGCGGCCGTCGGTGCCGGTGACGCAGGGCACGGGCTCGGCGCCGGCCGCGATCAAGGACTGCGCACGGGAGGGCGGGACCCCGGGGCCGTGGATCAGCCATGGCCGGGCGTCGGCCCGCTGAAGCAGGCGGGCGTTTTCCGGGGTCCGCAGGCGGGTGTCCAGAACGATCGGCTGCGGGCTTTTCCCGGGCACCTGCTTGACCGTGAGGGTGGGGTCGTCGGCAAGGAGGGTGCCGATGCCCACCAGGATCGTGTCGCAGAGCGTGCGGATGGTGTAGGTGAGGCGCATCGATTCGGGTCCGCTCAGGCGGACGCGCTCCCGCCGCGGGCCGGCGATGCTGCCGTCGAGGCTTTGGGCGTAGCTCAGCACCACGAAGGGCCGGCCGCGGGCGGCCCGGAAACCGGCGGCGGCCGCCAGCCGGCTTCGCAGTTCGTCCAGGCCGCGGAGTCCATGCCCACCGGGCTCGGCCCTTTCGGGTGCCGTATCCATGGGGGAGTCTGGGCGGGAGTCTGGATGCAAGGAGTCCATTTCGTCGGCTGCTTTCTTTATCAGCGGGCCATGGCGCTTGGCGCCACCTTATCGGCCCGCAAGCTTGTTCTTTGTGGGAAAGGCCTTCAGCCTCGATCCTCGCGGCGGGAAGGCTGCTCGCCGAAGCAAACTTGGCTGCGAAGGCCGGGGACCGCTCCCACCGGAAAAAATGCCAACCTACTTGGAAGCGCCACACCCCGCCCCGGGGGGCGGGGATTTATCCGAAAGTAACTTCAGTTTTGTGGGAG
>CAZLSV010000143.1:0-7980 GCA_964562235.1 uncultured Desulfatibacillum sp. | reverse complement strand
TCTTGCACAGGTACTCGTGGGAGCGGTGCATGGGGTTGCGCAGCTGCAGCGCGGCGACCCGGCTCCATCCGCGCTCCTCGAAGATCTTGCGGGACTCGGCCGGCCGCATGTAGATGCCGGCGTAGCGGGTCGGGTACTCGCCTTCGCTCAGCACTTTGACGGGGCCCGCGAGGTTGACTTCCTTCTGGCCCATGACCATCTGGACGCCGGGGTGGTCCTTCTCGGCGATCTTCCAGAAGTCTTCGGCCGTCTTGGTGCCTTCGCCCATGAAAATCTTCTCGCACTCGTACTTCTTCTCGGCGGCGCCCATGTCGTACTTCTCGGTGACCTTCATGGTGGCCATGATCTCTTTGCCCTCGGGGTCATAGAGGGCGATCTCCTCGCCGATGCTGATCTTGGCCGCGTCGTCCTTGCCGGCCGACAGCGTTACGGGGATCGGCCAGAAAGTGCCGTCGGCGGTCAGGCAGCCGTCGCAGACGCCTTTCCAGTCCGCCTTGGTCATGAAACCGGTGAGCGGGCTGAAGCCGCCGATGCCCATCATGATCAGGTCGCCCTTTTCGCGCGGGGAAACCGGGATCTGCTTCAGGCCGGCCGCCTTTTTCTTTTCGGCCTCCAGGGCCGCGCCTTCCAGCAGACAACAGGTCAATCCTTTTCCGCCATGGGGGGGTATCAACTGTGCCATAGATTCCTCTCTCCTTTCCTGCGTTTTTATGGGTTCGCCCTGCAGACCAGGGTTTGGTGGCTTAAGGCTCAAGATTTCATTTTCTATTAGGCAATGGTGTTTTTGTCAAGCAGTTTCGGGGCCGCTCGCGGGCGGGGAGGGGATGCCCCGGGCGCCGGCCGGTTGACTTGTCCCAACGCACCGCTTAGCTTGGGGCACTTATTGCTCCGGGGGTTAAGTATGTTCAACTCCCTTATTTCCCGGGGCCATAATTCGAAGAGAACCGGATGGACGACATGGGTCAGGCGCCGGCAGTGGATTACGAACGGGCGGTGGAGATCGCCAAAGGGGTCTTCTGGGTGGGGTTCTACGATTCCCAGTCCGGGCTGCACTGCAACCCCTACCTGATCGTGGACCGCGACGAGGCGGTTTTGATCGACGGCGGCAGCCGGCCGGATTTTCCGACCGTGATGATGAAAATTCTCCAGGCCGGCATTTTGCCGAGCCAGATCCGGGCCCTGGTGTATCAACATTACGACCCGGATCTGTGCGGCAGCCTGTCCAACTTCGAAGACATCATCGGCCGGGACGACCTGAAGATCATCTCGGGGGCGGCCAACAACATGTTCATCCGGCACTACGCCGCCACTTCCAAGCTGCTGGCCCTGGAAAACCTCGGGTTCCGGTTCACTTTTTCCTCCGGGCGCGTGCTGCAGTTCATCAAGACCCCCTACGCCCACGCCCAGGGGAGCCTGGTCACTTTCGACGCCGAGACCGGGATTCTTTTTTCAAGCGACCTTTTCGGCTCCTACGGCACGGAGTGGTCTCTTTTCTTCGATCTGCACCCCGAGTGCGCGCAATGCAAGGGGGTGGCGGACTGTCGCCGCCAGGTCGTGAAGTGCCCGATCCGGGACATCCTCGCGTTCCATCAAAAACTCATGCCCTCGGAAAAGGCGCTGCAGCACGCGTTGAAAAAACTGTTGCAGGTGCCGTTTAAAACCATCGCCCCGCAGCACGGGAGCGTCATCACGGACAAGAAGCTCGCCCGAAAGGTCTTCGAGCTTCTCGCCGGCCTCAAGGGCGTCGGCATCGACGCCTTGGAGGAAGACGGCTACCGGGTCCCTCCGGAACGCATACAGAAACATTTTGAATGAAATGCGGGACGCTTTCCCCATAGCGGATCACCTCCGCGCGATGCAGCAGCGGCCGGATGCCGCCCCTGAGCAGCTCCGGCAGACGATCGAAAACTGGGCGGTTCAGCATGATTCGCTCGCCGCCCACCGGCTCCTGCACGCCCTGGTGCTCAAGTACGCGGCCGCCGAAAAAGATCTCTATCGGCTGAACCGCGAACTGCTCGCCAAGCAGGAAAAAATCGACGAGGACCTGGCCGCGGCAGCGGAGATCCAACGCAGCCTGCTTCCACGCAAACCGGCCGATTACGGCCCGCTGGACATGGACTGGGCTTTCGAGCCTTCGGCCCAGATCGGCGGGGACATCTTCAACCTGGCCCGCCTGGCCGACCATCTCTGGGCCGTTTACACCCTGGACATCAGCGGGCACGGGGTGCCGGCGGCCATGGTGGCAGTTTCGGTCTACCAGGCCCTGCAGCCCGGCTCCGCCTTCGTCTCCAGACCCGACCCGCGGGCCGCCCCAGGGCAATCCCCCCAAAGACCCGCAGCGGTCCTCAAGGCGCTCGATGCGGGCTACCCCTTCGAGCGGTTCTCCAATTTTTTCACCATGGTCTATTTGATCCTGGACACCGAAAAAAAGACCCTGACCTACAGCAATGCCGGGCACCCTCGTCCGGTGATTCTGCGCCGGGACGGCCGGATCAAGCTGCTCAAACGTGGCGGCCCCTTTATCGGCCTTCTCGGCCTTCGATTGCCGGAAGCAGACGGGGGGTTCATGGAGGAGCGGCTGGCCTTCAATCCCGGCGACAAGCTCTTTCTCTACACGGACGGGCTGAACGAATACATGAACCCCGAAGGGGCGATGTTCGGCAACCAGCGGCTGCACGCCCTGCTGAAGGCGCATGCCGGGGAGAGCGTTTCAGCGATCATCGCCGCGGTCCGGGCTTCCTGGCGCAATTTCGGCCGCGGCGCCCCCCCGGCCGACGATGTCACGCTGGTGGGAATAGAGCTGAAGGCCTGAGAGGCCTTTTTCATTAATACCATCACGAATTACGCCACACCGCCACCCTCTCCCTGCCCTCCGCCTGAGGGGGAGGGTTAGGGCGGGGGTAGCGCGACGCATGTGGCTGTATTTATAAAACGATGTACCAAGGCCCTGGCATGGAGCCGATCGGGACTTGGTCCGACCATGAAATGGCAAAATTCGCATATCCGGCAGCCCCGCTGATGCGCCGAAGGCCGGTCACGGACGCGTGCCGTTTAGCCCCACGAAAGTCCCTCCGTTGCGGTAGCACAGAGCGCGCATCAGCGTCGCAAAGCGTTCGCCGGTGTTGCCGGCCTGGCGGGTCCTCTCGATCACGGTCGGAAACCCCACCCCGTGGATCCGCACCCGGCGCTGGCCGCCGGCGGCCGCCCGGTTGATCCGATCGACCTCGTCCAGCACGGGCTGAATGGCCGTTCCGCTGAACTCATCCCCGAACACATACACGCTGATCTTGCGGTCCTCGGCGTGGAACGCGCGGATGGCCTCGACGATGCCCTCCACCGGGCTGCTGTTGCTGAACGGCTGCCAGGAGCCGAGCGTGGAGAGGAGGACCCGGCGGCGGCCGGCGGTGTCCGGGATCCACTTGCCCTCGTACTGGGAAAACATGTAGATGCCGTCGTCGTTCATGATCTGCAGCCCCTTGACCTGGGGGTACACCTCGAGGGTTTCCTGGAGTTTCTTCTGCACCAGGGGCCAGGCGCCGCGCTGCATGCTGTTGGAGGTGTCGATGACGAAGATGACGTACTCGCTGTCCACGGGGATCCCGCCGACCAGGCCGTCGGCCCGGCGGCGGGGCTGCCGCTGCTGCAGCCGCTTCTGCTCCTCGGTCAGCTGCTGCAGGGCCCTGGCGAGCTGACCATCGATGATGTTCTGGACCTCGGCATCCCCCTTGGAGGCGGCAAACCGGCCCTCGATCTCCGCGAGATCGCCTTGCAGCCGGGCGAGTCGTTTCTTTTCCTGGGAGAGCTGCTCGCGTCGGGCGGTGAGCTCGCGGTCGAGGATCTGCGTCTCGCCCCGGATCTCGTAGAGCTCCTGCTCGAGCCGCTCGATGCGGGCCTTCAGGTTCACCTGGGCGGCCTCGATCTGCTGGGGCGCCGAAAACTTGGACAGCACGAACAGCAGGATCATCGCCCCGAACCCGCAGCAGATGCAGTCGAGAAAGGAGAGGCTGAAGAGCTCGATGTCGCGGTTCTTCTTTCTCACGGCCAATCCTTTGCCGGGCACATGAAGGAGCCCCGCGTGTCGACGGCCAGGCGCCAGAACTCGCTGGCGGCCAAGGGGTCCCCTTCCATGGGAAAGAGGATCGTGTTGACCGGCAGCCCCGCCGGAAGCCGCTTCACGGCCTCCCGGAAAAGGCTCAGCCGCTTGTCGGCCGAGACGCGGCCGCCCCAGGGTTTGTCCTTGCCCATGGTCGGAAGGCCGTCGGTCAGCAGAAAAAGATTGTCCGGGGCCGGCGACATCCGGGCGGCCGCCTCGAAGGCGTTGAGGAGGCTCGTGCCCTTTTCCGGCGGCAGGCGGCGCAGCTTTTCGACCGCCTGGTTCAGGCGATCGATATTCCCGGCTTCGAGCCAGGTCCCCCCCTCCAGCAGCGGCCCGGCGGTTTCGTTGAAGACGTAGATCTGAACGCGGCTATCCCGGGGCAGATTGGCGGTGAGCCAGTCGACGGTGGCCACCGCCTGCCGCCACTTGGGGGCGCGCAGCTTTTCGGCGCTGCTCATGTTGCGGCGCCGGATGACATCCACCACGGTTTCGCCCAGCATGCTGGCGGAGGCGTCCACCAGGATCAGGATCCGCTGGCCGCCCATCTTCAGGCCGGTCAGGTACTGGCGGTCGCCTTGCCCCGGAAAGGGCCTCAGGCTCCGGCCGAGTTCCTCCTCCCGCTGGGCCCCGGCCTGCAGCCGCTTCACCTCCTCCTCCAGGGACTGGATGTCCGCCTTGAGCTTGTTGACATGCTCCCGGCTGGCGAGGGTGCGCTGGTCCCGGTCCGCGAGCTCCGGGCGTTTTTCGGTGAGCGTCTGCAGGATTTTCCGTGAAAGCCCCTCGGTTTTGGCGCGCTCCGCGGTGAGTTCATCGAGGATATTGCGGGCCTGGACGAGATGGCGCCGGCCGTCCAGGACCTCCTGCTCCCGGCGGTCGGTCTCGGAGGCGAGCTCCTCGGTGACGCGCTGGCGCTGGGCGGTGTTCTGGGAGTTGACCACCACGAACAGCAGGACGATGGCCCCCAGGCCGCAGCAGATGCAGTCGATGAAGGAGAGGCTGAAAACCGTGAGCTTTCTACGTTTCATTGCGGTCCAGGCAAGCGATCGCGACGATGGTTTCGGCGGTGGCCCCCAGCCGGATCGCATCGCCGACCGCCAGCGCCACGGAGCCTTGCACCCGCTGATCGTTCAAAAAGGTGCCGCCGGCGCCGAGATCGGTGAGCAGGATCTTTCCGCCCTGGAGCTGAACGGCGCAGTGCACCGGGTCGATGCCCGCGGCATCCGACGCGATGCGGATGCCAGGGTTTTCGGCCGGGGGGTCCGTCCCGATCGTGAGCGGATCCCCGCTCAGAGGGTAGGCCAGGTTCCGGTGGAGGAGGTGTGTCGGTCGCGGCGCGGAAACCGTCTGTTTCACCACGGGCGCGCGCCCCGCGGCGATCCAGGGGCGGCTGTTGAAAAACGGGGCGCCCTCTATCCGCCGGCCGTCGGTCAGCTCGCCCCACAGGCCGGGCAGCGCCAGGGCGGCCGCACCGGCCGCCAGCGTGACGATCCGGGTGTCCGGGATCTGCCGCAGGCGTTCCAGGACGCCGGGCAGCCCGGCCACGCGCTGCGAAACCTGAACGGCCGCCGGCGTTCCGCGCGCCGCGCTGCGCCGCAAGGCCTCGCGGACGGCGGCCAGCAGTTCGTCGTACACCGGCCGGGCGGTTTCCAGGATCGTCGCCCGCATCAGATTGGTGCTGTAGGTGGAGTGGCCGGCCGGGATCGCGAGGGTCGTTGACGGCGCCTTCCCCAGTGCCGCCAGCACCGCGGGCAGGCGGTGGTAGAGGGCCTGCTCGGTTTCGGCGCTGTGAAACGGGTCAAAGCGGGTCATGCGCACAAACTCGTCGGCGGCGGCCTGGGCCCAGAGTTTGTAGAGCCCCTCCAGACCGCTTTCGTTGACCGTCAACGCCTCCTGGAGCTTCAGGCGACCCTCGGCTTTCAGAACGGATACTTCGAAGCGATGCAGGTGCACGTCCAGGTGCAGGTGCAGCTCCTCCGGCCCGGGGCCGGCCGCGGCCACGGGCAGGCTGACAAAACCCTGAACGGGAATGCCCAGCTCCTGGGACATCCCCAGCAGCAGGCCCAGCTGGGTGCGTTCAAAGTGGGCCGGGACCGCGATGATCATGGCGTTTCCGAACCGGCGCGCCGGGCCCCAGATCCGGGCGAGGTGGGCGCAGGCCACTTCCGCCGGGTTCCCGGCGGCCGGCAGGGGGCGGTCCAGGGGGTCGGTCGAAAGCGTTTCCCAGAAGCGGTTCATGATCTGCCGCGGGAACAGGCGCGCCCGGCGCTCGGCGGCGATGCCGGTGGTCAGCGCCTTTTTTTCCGGCAGGGCAAAACCCGGGCTTTCCAGGGAGTCCTCATCGATCCGCAGCAGCTGCGGCGGCTCTCCGCCAGCCACCAGAATTCCGGCATCGCAGAGTTCGAGTCCGAGAAGGTTCATGAGACACGCTTTGCTAAGGGTTCATGGGGTCATGGGGTCAAGGTCTCGAGGGCTAAAGGGGAAGGAAGCGTGTCGCTTTTCACTCGGCCCCTTGGACCCTCGACTCCTCGAACCCTTCTCAGTTGGCATGCAGCCGCTGGGTGAGCCTTTCTTCGCAATAGTCCTCGGTGTCGAGGATGAAACGTTCCTGAAGCAGTTGCAGCTGGTGCAGGATGAACATCAGCAGCAGGCTGACCAGCAGCGCGATCAGGGTGGAGTTGAAAGCCACCCCCAGGCTGCGGGTGACGCCGAAGATGTTGCCCTCGATGGCCTGGTGGGCCTGGCTCAGGGCGTCCCCGATGCCCCGCACCGTTCCGAGGAACCCGATCGAGGGGATGGCCCAGGCGATGTAGCGGATCATGGAAAGCTCGGATTCCTGGCGCTCCCCCTCGGCCTCGCAATAGGCATGGACCGCGGTGGCCACGTCCTGCACGCTGCGGGTCGTGTGGAAGCGCTGCAGGCCGGCCAGCAGCGCTCGCGGCAGAAGGGCGCGGCGCTGCGCCTCCGGCAGGGCCTGGACCTGGCGCGCCAGCTCACGGGTATCCTCCGGCAGGATGCGCACCCCCTCGGCCAGGGGGATGAAGTCCTGGTGCAACAGGGCGCGCTGCCGCAGGATCATCGCCCATTTGAAGCCCATGATCGCAAAGGCCCAAAGGGCCAGGATGATCTCGGCTTCCTGCTCCCAATCATAGATCAGGACGTAGACCGAGCGCTCGGTGACGGCCGATTTGTCTTTTTCCTGCGCGGCCGCCTGCTGGGCGAGAATAACGTCGCCCCGGGGGCGGACGATGCCGACATAGGCCGCGTGCACGAGGATGACGATTACGGCCAGCGACACCACCTGATAGAGGAATTCAAAGGAGAAGCCCAAATGACGTTTCATAGGTTTGCCATTTCCTTATTCTCGCTGTGGCAATTCAATATGGCAAATTCCAGTATGCAACCCACCGGCGGAGCGGGGTGCCCGCCGCGGTGCGCCGCAACAGACGACCTTTCAAACAAGTTGACATTTTTCGAAGTGGGAGCGGCTTTCCAGCCGCGAAGATCGAGGCTGAAAGTCTCTCCCACAAAGAACAGGCTTGTTGGCCGATACGGTGGCGCCAAGCGCCATGGGCCGCTAAACACCCGGCCGAAGATCCGATCAGATGTCGGCCGGAAAATCAATGGCCTGGTCCGCCTTCACCTTTTCGGTGGGATCGAAAGGCTTGAGCGGCTCACTCCTTGACGGTGCCGCCGATGGTGACTCTTTGCCCTTCTCGGCCGCGGCCTTTCCCCGCGCCGGCGGCGGGGCGGCCGCCGGCGGCCGTTGGTCCGTGCGGGCGGGCCCTTCGGGGGCCTGCGCCATATAACTGCCCCCATCAAGCGTTGCGGCCGCGAGGAAGCCGCCTCCGAACTCAGACCCGAAACAGCAGACACAAAGACGGGGG
>CAZLSV010000142.1:0-8000 GCA_964562235.1 uncultured Desulfatibacillum sp. | reverse complement strand
ACCGTCCCGACCATGGCCGCCAGCTGGTCGATCCCCCGGCTGCCGACCCCGACGGCCACCCGGTCGCCGGCGCGGATGCCGCTTCCGGGCAGGACGGCGTCGAGCGCGCGGTCGACCGCCGCCGGGACGTCGCCGATGGCCTCGCGGCTGAAGTTCATGCGCACATGGTGAAACTGGGGAAAATCGAAGTCCGATTCGATGAACGCGGGGTATCGCATGGGTTTTTATCCTCGCTGGGTCCGCGGCCGGTGACAACCCGACCGGATTGCGTTAAGATGAGAGTAAGATGAGAGCATGACGTCTGAATCACCCATCGGTTCACTTGGTGGATATGGCCATTAAACCCGACAAATCCGGAGCCGAGCTTTTCAAGGGAGTGATGCTCGCCCACCTGATCCTGGGCCTGCATCTGGCGGTCTTTGCGCTGATCGGCCTGCTCGTGATCTTCTTCGGCGGCATTGCCCGCTACTGGGGCTGGATCCTGCTGGCCGGCCTCGTCCTGGCGGCCCTGGCCGCCTGGTTCGTCTACCGCAAGATCAAGGCCCAGGGCCGCAACATCGTGCAGGACCTGCGCGGGGTGTCGGTGCCGGCCGGCAGCTCGCTCGAGGTCAGCTTCCTCGGCGGGCTCGCCTCGGTCAAATTTGCCCGGCCGAACCATGGGGCGCCGCAGATCGCGGCGCCCTCCGGCCCGGCCCTGCTCGAGGATCCCGAAACCCAGCGGATCCGGGAGCTGACCACCCTGGCCCAGATGTACGAAAAAAAACTCCTCACCCGCGAGGAATTCGAGCGCGCCAAAGGGGCCATCCTCAACCCGGCGCATCGGACAGGATTCGGACCCGGGACATTAGAGAATTGAACTCGGCCTCCGGCACCTGCTCCCAGGGCTGCCGCGGCCGGAACTGAATGAAGGATTTGACCCCGGGCGCGAACACCTTGCCGCCCTGGATGTCGGGGCGGCGCAGCCGGTACTTGAACTCTCCCCCCAAATCGAGCATCAGGTCCACCTCCTCGCCCTCGTCCAGCAGCCGCACCAGCAGGGCGTTGCGGACCCGGCCGCGGCCCTGCAGCCGGCGTCCGCCCCGGCCTTCGGAGACCTCGATGAGGGTCTCCTCGACCTCCACCGCCTTCTCTTCTGCGGCCAGCAGAACCGCGCGCTCGGCGAGGTATCGGCCCTCCGCAAACGGGATCCACTCATCCATCGGTTTTCCGCCGCTCATATCGGTTTTTTGTTGAATCCGGGGTTTGTCTTAGGTACAAAACACGATAGCACAAATTGGTTTCGTCCGGAAACACCATAGAAAAATTTAAGGAGAGACACCCATGCACGGCTGGTGCGGTAAAGTTCTGCGAGTGGATTTGAGCCTGGGGAAAATAACCCGCGAACCGCTGGACCCCGGCGTGGCGCGAGACTACCTCGGCGGCCGGGGGTTCGGCATCTACTACCTTCGCAAAGAGGTCGACCCGACCTGCGACCCCCTGGGGCCCGCGAACAAGATGATCATGGCGGCCGGCCCCCTCACGGGCACGGCGGCGCCGACGGGCGCGCGCTACGTGGTGACGACCAAGTCGCCCCTGACCGGCGCCATCACCTGCTCCAACTCCGGCGGGAATTTCCCGGCCGAGTTGAAAAAAAGCGGCCACGACGCCCTCATCATCGAGGGCGCCTCGGCGCGGCCCGTCTACCTCTGGATCGACGGGGAGCGAGCCGAGCTGCGCTCCGCGGAGCACCTCTGGGGCCTGTCGACGCATGCGACCGACGACGCGCTGCGAGAGGAGACTCACGCCAAGGCCAAAACCGCCGTCATCGGTCCGGCCGGGGAAAAACAGGTGCTCTTTGCGGCCATCATGAACGACCGCGACCGCGCCGCGAGGCGCGCCGGCGTCGCGGGGTGCCCGACGCGCGCGGCCGGGCGCGCCGGCGTCGGCGCGGTCATGGGCGCCAAGAAGCTGAAGGCCATCGTGGTGCGCGGCGAGGGCGAGGTGGCCCTGGCCGACCCGGCGGCCTTCAAGGCGGCCAACACCAAATACCGTGACGCCTTTAAAGCCAAGACCAAGGACAACCCGCCGCCCCTGCGAACCCACGGCACGGCGATCACCGTGGTGGGCACCCAGAGCCACGGGGTCCTGCCCACCCGCAATTTCCAGCAGGGGACCTTCGACGGCTGGGAGTCGATCTACGGCGAAACCCTCACCCGCAAGTACCTGGTGCGGGCCAAGCCCTGCTTCAGCTGCCCGATCGCCTGCGGACGGGTGACCCGCATCCCGGACGGCCCCTTCAAGGGCGAGGGCGAGGGGCCGGAATACGAAACGGTCTACTCCCTGGGGTCGGACTGCGGCGTGGACGACCTGGCCGCCCTCACCAAGGCGAACTACGTCTGCAACGAGCTCGGCATCGATACCATCAGCATGGGCTCGGCCATCGCCTGCGCCATGGAGCTTTTCGAGAAGGGGCTCCTGAAGGAGTCCGAGGCCGGAATGCCCGTGCGCTGGGGCGACGGCCACGCCCTGGTCGCCCTGACGCGCATGACCGGAATGCGGGAGGGGTTCGGGAACACCCTCGCCGAGGGCAGCCTGCGGCTGGCGACGCGCTACGGGCGACCGGAACTCGCCATGGTCGCCAAGGGCCTGGACTTCGCCGGCTACGACCCGCGCGGCGAGCAGGGCATGGGGCTCGCCTACGCCACCTCGCCCATCGGCGGCTCCCACATGCGCGGGGACCCCGCCTACTTTGAGCTTCTGGGCGTGCCGGTTGCGTTGGACCCCCACACCTGGGAGAACAAGCCGCCGCTCGTGGCCAAATGGCAGGACCTCTTTTCGGTGATCGACGCGGCCGGGTTGTGCGTTTTCTTCAGCGTGCGCTACCTCGTCGAGCAGGATCTGATGGTCAAGCCGGTCGGCATCACGGAGCTTCTCAACGGGGCCACCGGCGCCGGCTATACGCCGGAGGAGGTGGAAAGAATCGGGGAGCGCATCTTCAACGCCGAGCGGCTGTTCCTGGTGGCCGCGGGCTTCACCCGCAAAGACGACAGCCTGCCGCCGCGGATCACGAAAGAGCCCATGCCGGGCGGACCGGCCAGGGGCATGGTCTGCCGGCTGGAGGAGATGCTCGTCCCTTACTACAAACTCCGGGGCTGGAGCCCCGAGGGCGTGCCGGGCGAGGCCAAACTGAAAGAGCTGGGGCTGCTGTAGGGTCTTGGGACGGAAGGATCGAGGCGGCCATCAAATATGCCAACGCCTGTTCGGGTGAAGGCGGAGGGGGGTGCCCGCCGCCTCTGCGGGAGATGGTGGAATTTGGGATATCCATTGCCGGA
The DNA here is from genome assembly GCA_964562235.1 of uncultured Desulfatibacillum sp. Lineage (GTDB taxonomy): Bacteria > Desulfobacterota > Desulfobacteria > Desulfobacterales > SpSt-501 > SpSt-501. Next base: position 4,689 of record CAZLSV010000142.1, on the reverse strand, counting down.
GGAACAATGAAGGTCCGCGTCAACACCTTCGCCAACCTGCGCGACTATGCCCCGGCCGGCAAGGCCAGCGCCGAGCTGTCGCTGGCCGAGGGAGCCGGCGTCGCCGATCTGCTCGCCGCGTTGCGGGTCCCGGCGACGGTCCAGGCGGTCATCCTCGTCAACGGCCGCCGGGCGGAGGGTGCGACCCGTTTGAACGACGGCGACGAGGTCACGCTCTTTCCGCCGATGGAGGGGGGTTAGGACCGGATCAATCCGGCTTCCGTTGCCCCTCCTCCACCACGCAATAAATCCCCCCGCCGGCCATGAGCGGGCCGCGGCACAGGTTGTCCGACAGGCAGGTCGCTTTCCGCAGATCCCCGGACGCCCAGCGGGCCACAAGCCCCGGCTCCCGGATGAAAGGCCTGCTCATGGAAAAGCAATCGGCCACCCCTTCGGCGTGGAGCTTTTCCGCCAGCGGCAAGGATCGAATGCCCCCTACCAGGATCAGCGGCACGCTCAATTTTTCCTTGAACGCTTTGGCCGCCCGGCGCCAGTAGGCTTCTTTTTCCTCGGAGTCGATCTCCTTGCGGCAATGGTCCCCGGTGACAACGGTGCCCCCGCTGAGCTCAACGGCGTCGATCCCGGCCTGCTCCAGCATCAGCGCCGCCTGCAGGGAGTCGTCCACGGTCAGGCCGCCTTCGATGAAATCCTCCGAGTTCATTTTGATCAGAATGGGATAATCGCGGCCGACGTGGCGGCGCATTTTGGCGAGGATTTCCAGGACGGCCCGGGTCCGGTTGGCAATGGCGCCGCCGTAGGCATCGGTGCGCTTGTTGAACGCCGGGGAAAGAAACTGATTGACCAGAAATCCGTGCGCGCCGTGGATCTGGATCGCGTCGAACCCCGCCGCCTTGGCCCGCCGCGCCGCCTGCCCGAACGCCTCGGTGACCGCCTCGATATCCTCGGTCGTCATCACGCGACCGGCGGACCCGACGTAGCCGTCCACGTTGGAAAGCACCACCGGCGTCTCACCGGTCACCTTTTCGTTGGCCAAAATCCCGGCATGGGCGAGTTCGACGGCCACGCGGCCGTGGTGCCGATGAACGGCATCGGTCATCTCCCGCAGACCCGGGATGAACTTGTCGTCGGACAGGCCCAGCTGCCGCGGCGATCCCATCCCGTCCCGCCGGACATAGACGTGGCTCGTGATGATCAAGCCCACCCCGCCTTTGGCCAGCTCGACGTAAAGCGTTTTGAGTTCCGGCGTGCAGGAACCGTCGTCGGCCGCCATGCCTTCCCATGTGGCGGAACGCATGAACCTGTTGGCAAGCTCCATCCCGTTGATGCGAATCGGCTGGAAAAGCACGGACATGGGTGTCTCCTTTTATGACGATTCAGTGATTTCGATATGTATGGCCCCGGCAATACGTTACGCCAAACCTCGCTCGGGTTCAGGCGCAGCGAAGTGCCCGCCCACGGCCGAACGGACTCCCGGCTAAACCATTCCGAGATCGCGGAGCTTTTGAGCCGACGGCCGCCCCTGTTCATCCCAGCCCCGGGCCTGGTAATACAGGTTCCGGGCCGCCAGAAACCGCTTCTCGTCGACCCGGGTCCCGCCCGGCTGGCCGTCGTCGAGGTCCTCGGTGAAGAACCGCCCCGGCAGCATGTCCTCTTCCACGCTCTCGCGCAGGTTGTAGAGCCGCTCCAGCGTCCAGATCCTCTCGCCGATGCGCTTGAGATCTTCGAGCGCGAGGCGCTCCCCGGTCAGGGCATTGTAGAGCTCGGTCAGCACCGGCCAGGTGTAGCCGGCGTTGCGCATCCCGAACTTGCAGGTCAAGAGCGAGTCGGCGATCGCCAGGAAATGTTCCTTGTCGAGGAGGGTGTCGATGTGGGCCTCAAAGCCTTTCTCCTGGAATTCGCCGGCAAAGAGCTCGTTGACGTAAAGCTGGGCCCGCAAATGACAGGCGCCGCGGCTGCTGGTCGCCAACGAAAACCCGGTCCCGAACGAGCGCCGCGACTCATAGCCGGGATACTCCTGTTTTTTGGCGTGGATCACCCGGGCCAGGGCCCGCGGGCCCCATTGGGCGGCGGCGCGCCAGGACCCCTCCGCCAACAGGTCCCCGATCCCCTGGCGGGCGCCGATCTTGGGGATCAGCGCCATGATGGACTCATGCCGGCCCCATTCCATGGAGACGCCGTCCAGGTCCGCGGGGGTGATGATCCCCGACGCCTGCAGGTCCATGAGCCAGGCAAAGATGTTGCCGCAGGTGATGGTGTCCATCCCCAGGTCGTTGCACAGCAGGTTGGCCATGAGGATGGATTCAAGGTTGGAGTTGCCGCAGTTGGAGCCGAAGGACATCAGGGTCTCGTATTCCGGGCCCTCCACCTCTTCCAGCCGGTAGGGGCCCTCTTTCACCTGGTGGACGTTGCCGCACTTGAGCGGGCACTGAAGGCAGCCCCGGTCCTTGACGAAGTACTTGTCCTTGAGCGCCTGGGCGTTGATCGAAGCGGCTTCCGGGAAATGGCCCCCGCGGAAATTGCGGGTCGGCAGGGCGTGCTTGGCATTGAAAAAGTCAAAAGCGATGGAAGATCCGAACTTGGCAAACGCCTGGGCGACCTCCATCGCTTTCTTGCCGCCCTGGGCCGAGATCGCCTTCACGTTATCCTTGTCGAACAACTCCGAGCCGATCTTGCCTTTGACCACGATGGCCTTGAGCTTCTTGCTGCCCATCACGGCCCCGACCCCGCCGCGGCCGGCGGCGCGATGGCTGTTCATGAGGGTCGCGAACCGGACCCGGTTCTCGCCGGCCGGGCCGATGCACGCCACCTCGGCGCCGTCATGGTCTTCTTTGATTTTTTCTTCCGCGGCGAAGACCCCGAGCCCCCAGAGGTGGCCGGCGTCCTTCAGGGCGGCCCGGCCCTCCTCCAGCACCAGGTAGCACGGCCGCTCGGCGGCGCCGGTGACGACCAGCGCGTCGAACCCCGCCCGCTTAAACCCCGGGCCCCATTTCCCGCCGCAGTGGCTGGCGGCCGCCAACCCGGTCAGGGGCGATTTGGTGGTGACATTGAAAAACGCCGAGAAGACGCCGGCGCCGGTGTAAGGGCCCGTGGCCAGGATGAGCGGATTTTCCGGGGCCAGGGGGTCGACGCCGGCCGGAGCCAACTCCGTCAACAGCGCGATCCCGAGCCCGCGGCCGCCCACAACCTTTTTGGCCATCTCGCGGTCCGTGGGTTTCACCGAAATGGTCGAGCGCGTCAAATCCACCCAAAGGGTGTGTCCTGTGTATCCGTTCATGCCCATCCCCCTCTCGCCCCGGACCGGCCGGGACCCAAATTGACAAAATGTTTTTTTCTACCGGGCTTCCATCATGTTCGGCACAAAGGTGACGATTTCCGGAAATGCGATAATAATCGCCATGACGACCGCCTGCCACACCAGGAAGTAGCATGCGCCCGCAAAGACCTCGCTGGTCGTCACGCACGGCCCGGCCACGGCCTTGACCGTGTAGACGTTCATGCCGACCGGCGGGGTGATGACGCTGATTTCACACATCGTAATCACGAGCAGGCCGAACCAGACCGGGTCCCATTGGTAGGCCGCCACAATCGGCGTGACCGCCGGCAGCGTTATAATCAGCATGGAAACCGGGTCGATCATGCAGCCGATGACGACATAAAGCAGCAGAATCATGAGAAGCACGACCATCGGGGGCATTTCCAGCCCCACCACGAACTTGGCGAACGTGTCGATGGCCCCCGAGGAGCTCAGCACGAAAGAGAAGAGATTTCCGAACGTGATGATGATCAGCAGCGAGCATGAAAGCATGCCGGCCTGCAGCAAGGCTTGGTAAAAAACGCGCAGCGAAAACCGCCCGCGCAGGATCAGCACGACGATGGCCCCGGCCGATCCGATGGCCCCGGCCGCCGTGGAGGTGAACCACCCCAGGAAGAGCCCGCCGAGCACCAGCAGAATCAGAAAGCACAGGGGCAAAATACCCTTCAGGGCGACCAGCTTCTCCCGGAGCGATATTTTTTCCGAATCGGGAGGCGGCACCATATGCGGCCTGAATTTCGCGGCGGCCTGGATGCCGATGCCATAGGCCAGGGCCGTCAGGACCCCGGGCACAATGCCGCCGACCAGCAGCTTGTTGATCGGCTGGGAGGTGATCAGCCCGTAGAGAATCATCAGAATGCTGGGCGGGATCATGCACGCCAGGGCCCCGGCGGCCACGATGCACCCGGAGGCCAGCCTTTTGCTGTATCCCTTTTCGAGCATTTGCGGCAGGGCGATCCGCGTGAAGATGGAGGCGCTGGCGATCGTGGACCCGGAGCAGGCCCCGAACAGGGCGCAGCCGTAGTTGGTGGCCAGCAGCATCCCTCCGCGCATGCGGCCCAGCCACTTGCTGGCCGCGTTGAAAAGGTCTTCGCTGATGCCGGCTTGATAGGCCAGCTCGCCCATGAGGATGAACATGGGGACGCAGGACAACGCGTAGCTTTCCATGGCCCCGTACAGAATGGTTTTGACGAAGGCGCAGGCGGCCGTCCAGTTGAGGTTGACGACGATGCCGAAAAACCCCGCCAGTCCGAGGCTGAAGGCCACGGGAATCGACAGGAGCACCATCACCATCATGGGCAGGAACCAGATCATTTCAGCCTCTCGAATCAGTGTCGTCTATCAGTTCGCAGGTCGCGGGCGCTTCCACCGGCGGG
>CAZLSV010000141.1:0-8093 GCA_964562235.1 uncultured Desulfatibacillum sp. | reverse complement strand
GTCGGTGATCAGCGCCATGATGCCGGACTGGAAAATGGCCTGCAGGTCCTTGGGGAGCTTGTTCCACCAGTCCAGGTTCACATAGATGTCGCCGATGTCGATGGCTTGGTGCAAGCCCTGGAGGTAGTAGTGCTTCCAAACGGTGCTCAGGCCAAGGGCCGCATCGTCGGCCGGGCCGATCCACTCGGCCGCGTCGATGACCCCGCGCTGGGCGGAGGGCACGATCTCACCGCCGGGCATGGAGACCGGGTTCATGCCCATGACCTTGAAGGACTCGGCCGGGATGCCGGGAGGCGAGCGGAATTTCAGCTTCTTGACTTCCTCGAGGTTCTTGAACGGCTTGGCGAACCAGCCGAAGGGGTCCGGACCCATGGGCATGCACATGAAACCCTTGACCTTGTATTTCAGCACTTCGCTGAACCACTGCTGGTAGAGCTCGTCGCCGCCGCCGTCATAGAACCAGGAGATGACGCTGACCTGGTCCAGGCCCACGCCGAGACCGGCGGTGGGGGCCGAGAAGAGAAGGCCGGCCGGGTGCTTCCCGGACCAGTAGTGGGTCCAGGCGAAGCCGCCGTTGACGATGCCCGTGTTGACGGCGTCCAGGATCTCGAACACGCCGACCACCGCGCCGGCAGGAAGGGTTTCGATCTTGAGCCGTCCGCCCGACATGGCGTCGACCCGGCCCGCCATGCGTTCGATCAGTTTGAAATAGATGCTGGAACTCGGGACGGCCGTCTGGATTTTGAGATTGTAGTTTTGAGCCTGGGCATTGGACACCCCCAAGCCGGCCAGGCAAAAGACAAACGCCAACAGGAAACATCCGGTTTTCATTTTCTTCATGTAGTTCCTCCCTCCATCCGTTGTTTTGGTTTTTGGTGATAAAATCGCCAAATTGCATCACCGAATTCGTTTGGTTTCCAATTACCTCCTTTCGCGTGGAACGGAACATGCTCGACATTAACGAATGAACCAAAGCAATATTTAGGCCATTTGAACGCTGACAGAGACACTTTTATCCCGGGTGAAAAGAACACGCTTATTTTATTAATTAGTGTTTAAACAAATAGTTAAAAGCACATCGCAACCGCGGGGAAGTTCTCCCAAAAACGCTGATACAGCTGTGTATCGATTAATTCAAGTGCTTTATTTTCAGTTTTGTTGCAATTATGCACCAGCCGTTGCAGTATCGCACACGGAGAACTACCTGTGATTACAGTCAATCTTTGAACGAAGCCTCCTGTTGCATAACTGCCACCATCTGAGGTGTTTCCTGCCGGCCCATGCTGCAATTTCGCAATCTATAAACCATTTCGAGCTGTTCAGAAACTTTTCCCGTTGGGTCCCGGAGTACGGAAAGGTGCCGATTTTACTTAATTTGAGCTCTTTTTCCACGGTTGGCGTGCAGAAGGCATGAGAATTGCTAAACGATCCTATTAAGATTCATCAACCGGAGCATGTCGGCTTATCGCATGCCCGCTTCGGTTCTTCGAATGAGGCGCAAGGAATAAACGCTCGGCGGAACAACACCGAGCCGAGCAGCAGCGCTCAGGGATCACCGAAGAAACCAATCCACCACTCAATCAACAAGGAGAGGTCATATGGAATGCTGTGAAGTGTTGTCACCCCATGAAGTGAGACTTCAGGAAGAGATCCAGGGCCGCGCCGCCAAGTACGAGAAAGGCCGCGAGCGGGTCTTCCGCATCATGAAAAGCTTCCAGATGCAGCGCCCGAAGATCGACGTGGAGCGCGCCAAATACTTCACCGAGTCGATGAAGCAGACCGAAGGCCAACACCTGACCCTGCGCTGGGCCAAGGCCCTGAAGCACATCGCCGAGAACATGACCGTCCACATCGACGACCACCAGCTCCTGGTCGGACGCTCCGGGCACCAGGGGCGCTACGGGATTCTCTACCCCGAACTCGATGGCGATTTCCTCGATCTGGCCATGGAGCAGCTCTCCGAGCGGGTGCAGTCCCCCTTCGACATCACCCCCGAAGACGCCCGCGTGGTGATCGATGAGATCGCCCCCTACTGGAAGGGCAAGACCTTCCACGAGGCGCTGACCGATGCCCTGCCCGAGGAGACCCTCCGGTACACGTACGATCCGCAGAACGTGCTGAACTCGCGTTTCATCGTCAACGAAACCGCCTCATTCAGGTCCTCCATCCAGTGGGTTCACGACTACGAAAAGGTGCTGAAGAAGGGCTTCAAAGGCGTCCGCAAAGACGCCGAGGAGCGTCTGCAGGCGCTCGATCCGTTCAGCCCGGTGGACAACGTCGAAAAAAAGCCTTTCCTTGAAGCCATCGTCACCGTGTGCGACGCGATCGTCCTTTGGGCCAAGCGCCACGCGCGCCTGGCGAGCGAAATGGCGGCCAAACAAAAAGACCCTCAGCGCAAGGCGGAGCTCACGGAGATCGCCCGGATCTGCAACAAGGTTCCCGAACAGCCGGCCGAAACGTTCCATGAGGCCATGCAGTCCCAGTGGTTTGTCCAGATGTTCTCGCGCATCGAGCAGAAGACCGGCACCATCATCTCCAACGGCCGGATGGATCAGTACCTGTATCCTTACTTCAAAAAGGACATGGACGCGGGGCGGCTTTCCGAGGAGAAAACCATCGAACTGCTGGAGTGCATGTGGGTCTCCATGGCCCAGTTCATCGACCTTTACATTTCTCCGACCGGCGGCGCCTTCAACGAAGGCTATGCCCACTGGGAGGCGGTCACCATCGGCGGCCAGACCAAGGGCGGCCGGGACGCCACCAATGAACTGAGCTACCTCTTCCTGAAATCCAAGCGCGAGTTCCCGATGCACTACCCGGATCTGGCCGCCCGGATCCATTCCCGCTCCCCGGAGCGCTTCCTCTGGGAAGTGGCCGAGACCATCAAGGAGGGGTCGGGCTTCCCCAAGCTGATCAACGACGAAGAGGTCGTCCCGCTCTACCTCTCCAAGGGGGCCACCTTCGAAGAAGTGCTGGACTACGCGGTGTCGGGTTGCTCCGAGGCCCGCATGCCCAACCGCGACACTTACACCAGCGGCTGCGCCTACATCAACTTCGCGGCCGCCCTGGAGATGACCCTCTACAACGGCAAGATGCAGAAATGCGGGGACGAGCAGATCGGGTTGCAGACCGGTGACCCCCGCCAGTTCAAGACCTGGGAGGAGTTCTGGAACGCCTACCTGTCGCATCAGACCGAGTTCATCAAACAGGCCTTCATTCAGCAGCACCACATCATCCGCCTGCGCGCCAAGCACTTTGCCGTGCCGCTCGGCTCTGCGCTGCACGACCTGTGCATGCAGCACTGCATCGACCTGCACCAGCCGAAGATCCCGGGCGGCATCGACCTGGGGTATTTCGAGTTCATGGGCTACGGCACGGTGGTGGATTCGCTCTCGGCGATCAAGAAGCTGGTGTTCGAGGAGAAGAAGATCTCGATGGCCGAACTGCTCGACGCCGTGTCCAGCAACTTCGAGGGCAAGGAAGACCTGCGCCACATGCTGATGAACGTGCCCTGCTACGGCAACAACGACCCCTACGCCGACAGCATCGCCAAGGCCGTCGACCGCGCGGCGGTGGACTTCACCCACAAGTACTCCAAGGAGCTCGGCGTGCACCTCGACCTGCGGCTCGTGCCCTTCACCTCGCACGTGCCCTTCGGCAAGGTGGTGAGCGCCAGCCCCAACGGCCGCAAGGCCTGGACCCCGCTCTCCGACGGTTCCTCGGCCTCTCAGGGCGCCGACCGGAACGGGCCGACCGCGGTCCTGATGTCCAACTTCACCACCAAGAACTACGACTACCGCGAGCGTGCGGCGCGGCTGCTGAACATCAAGTTCACGCCCAAGTGCGTGGACGGCGACGAGGGCACGCGCAAGCTGGTCTCCTTCATCCGCACCTGGTGCGACCTGAAGCTCTGGCACGTCCAGTTCAACGTCATCAACCAGCAGACCCTGGTGGCGGCCCAGCGCGACCCTGAAAAGTACCGGGGCCTGGTCGTCCGGATCGCGGGCTACAGCGCTTACTTCGTGGACCTCTCCCCCGATCTGCAAAACGACCTGATCGCAAGGACCGGGCACGAGCAGATGTAGGCGGCACCCGCCTTCTCCGGGCCGCCGAGCGCAATGGCGGCCCGGAGGGAGACAGAATGAAAAATCAAGGGATTGTTTTCAATATTCAGAAGTACTCCGTGCACGACGGTCCGGGCATCCGGACCGTCGTTTTTCTCAAGGGCTGTCCGCTGCGCTGCCGGTGGTGCAGCAACCCGGAGTCCCAGAAACCGCAGCCGCAGCTGGTCTATAACCCCAAGAAGTGCCTGACGCTGGAACACTGCGTGCGCTGTCTCGAGGTCTGCACGGCGGGGGCGATCAGGAGCGGCGAGGAGAACCGGGTCCTGGTCGACCGCGAGATCTGCACCGAATGCCTGCTTTGCACCAAGGCCTGCCCCACCCTCGCCTTGAACGTCTACGGCGAGAGCATGACGGTGGCGCAGGTGATCGACAAGGTGGAGGAGGACTCGGCCTTTTACTCGCGATCGGGCGGGGGTCTGACCATCGGCGGCGGCGAGCCGATGCACCAGGCGGAGTTCACCGTGGCCATCCTGAAAGAAGCCCGCCGGCGCCGGATCGACACCGCCATGGAAACCTGCGGCTTCTGCCGTTACGAGGATCTGCAGGCGGCCGCCGCCTTCCTGAACACCATGCTCTTCGACATCAAGAGCATGGACCCCGAAAAGCACAGGGCCTTCACCGGGGTCACCAACGAGCTGGTTCTCGAAAACTTCAAAAAGCTGCGGATGGAATTCCCGGACCTGCCCATCTGGGTCCGCACGCCCATCGTGCCCGGGTTCAACGACACGACCGAGGAGATCCGGGCCATCCTGGAGCACATCCAGGAGATGCCCAACGTCTGCTTCGAAGCCCTGGACTATCACCGCATGGGCAAGCCCAAATACGAATACCTCGGGCTGGAATTTCCGATGGGGGACGCCAAGCTGCAGGAGGACCGTGTCAGGGAAATCCACCGGTTCATCCGCGCCGAGTTCCCCCACCTGCGCACACCCTCTTCGGCCGAGACCGGGGCCGGGCGAACGGCCGAGACCTGGCGCTGATCGCAGGCTCCGGCGTGTCGCCGCAAACCCTCTTCGCGCCGCCCGCCCTCCTCCTCTCTGCCCGCGGCAAGTCCGCCCGTTCATCCCCAATCCGACAGCCCTGCTTGCGGGACGCCGGCCCAGCCGTCGGCGCCTCTGGGCAGCGCGGCCTACATTCCATCTTCGAGTGCTGAACAGTTTGAGTTCCGGGGTTTTTTCGGATTTCGTGCGTCGGAATTTTCAGCCGCTGCTCGAATCATGCCCGGGAAGCGGTATTTCAACAACCTTGCCGGCGGTCGGCTGGGCGGCTACCGCAGGGTCAGGGCGGCGATCGCGAGCGGGGTGAGCAGAAGAGGCTGGTTGGGCAGCTGCACGGGCAGGCGCAGCTCTTCGGCGAACACCCCGTCGACCCCGGGCAGGCAGCAGGTGCCGCCGGTCAGGATGAGCCGGTCGACGGCACGGCCCTTGATGTGACCGGCCACGATGTCCGACATGCGCTGGAGGGTGGGGCGCGCGAGCTTCAGGATTTCGACCGGGTCGCCCTGGCGCTTGCGCAGCTCGGCCTCGGCGAAGGGGATGCCGTAGTGCCCGGAGATGACGAGCGAGATATGGCGCCCGCCGGTCGGCAGATCGCCGCTGAAGGCGACCTTGCCGCGGCGGACCACGGCCGTGCCGGTGGTGCCGCCGCCGATGTCGACCACCGCCGTCCGATCGAGCTTGAGCAGGTGGGCGACGCAGGTGGGCTCGTCCTGCACGGCGGTCACCCGGAGCCCGATTCGCTCCAGAATGTAGGTGGAAAGGCGCGGGTCCGTGCCGGGCGGAAAGGATGTGGCCGCCCCGCTGAATTCGACGCCCAGTTTTTCCTGAGCCCTGCCGGCCAGCCGCTGCGCGATCTCCACCGCGCCGGCGAAATCCACCACCACGCCGTCCCGGACCACCTCCGCCCACTCCAGAAAACAGGCCACGGGCGCGCCCGCGGCGTTCAGGACCATGACGACGATGTCGGCCGTGCCCAGGTCGATCCCCACGTGAAAGGGCCCGGGGTCCGGCGCCGGGTCGGCGTCGTTCAGCAGCCGCGCGGCCAGATCAAGTCGCTGATTGGCGGTTTCCCAGGTGATAGACATGCGCTCAGAAGTCGATCGCGGCGCGCTGCGCCGTCCGGTTGAAAACGAAGTATGGTTCTTGTGGGAGCGGCTTCCAGCCGCGATACCGTCGCGGCAAGATGCCGCTCCCACAGGTGGGAACCCGAGTACTGCGCCTTTCGATTGAAGGCCGCACAACGCCGGATCACGGCCTGAGACACCGTTTTCCGGTTAGACGATGCGGAAGCTACCGACCAGCGTGCAGCGCCGCAGGCGCACGAAGGTGCGCGCGTTGGTGACGCCCTCGCCGGTCGGGGTGGAAATGGTCATGGAGGTCCAGCCCTCGCCGCCGGCCCCGAGTCCCGCGATGCAGGGGCCGTTCTTGACGAAGAGGCTGGTGTTCACGCACCGGGCCATGGCGTCCATGTGGTCGATGTCGCGGGAGTGCAGGCTCGCGGTGTGCCTACGGTCGCGCTCCAGGCGCAGGGCCCACTCCAGGGCCTCGTTGAAATCCCTGGCCCGCAGCACCGGCACGAGCGGCATCATCTGCTCGATGCGCGCGAAGAGGTAGTCGACCTCGCGGCCGGCGTCCACGATCAGCAGCCGGCAGCTCTCCGGCACGCTGAACCCTCCGGCCACCGCCAGCTCCGCCGCATCGCGGCCGACCCATTTGGGATTCGGCCGGGGGGTGGGCCCGGGGTAGTCCAGCATGACGACCCGGGCGATGGCCTCGGCCTGCTCGCGCGTGATTTCCACGGCGCCGCAGGCGGCCATCTCGCGCTTGAAATCGTTGGCGATGGCGTCCACGGCGATGATCTCCTTCTCATCGCAGCAGACGATGTTGTTGTCGAAGGAGGCGCCGTCGTAGATGCTGCGCGCCGCGCGCGGCAGGTCGGCGGTTTCGTCCACCACCACCGGCGGGTTGCCGGCCCCGGCCGCGATCAGCCGCTTGTTCGTCGCCTTGCGCGCGGCTTCCACCACGGCCTCCCCGCCGGTGACCACCAGGAGGTTGATGCCGGGGAAGGTGAAGAGCTGCTGGGCCGTCTCGATGCTGGGCTGGCGCACGCAGGTCATCAGGTTGCTGATGCCGGCCTCCTCGGAGATCGCCTTGTTCAGGATCCGGATGGCCTCCTGGGTGACCCGCTTGGCGCTCGGGTGGGGCGCGAACACCACGGCGTTGCCGCCCGAGATCATGCTGATCGCGTTGTTGATGACCGTGGCCGCCGGATTGGTGGAGGGGGTGACCGAGGCGATGACGCCCCAGGGCGCGTTCTCGACCAGCGTCAGGCCGGTGTCGCCCGACATGGCGCTGGGGTAGAGGCTTTCCGGCCCCGGGGTGCGATCGGCCACCAGAAGATTCTTGCGGACCTTGTCTTCGATGCGCCCCATGCCGGTCTCGTCCACGGCCATCTCGGCCAGCCGGCGGGCGTTGGCCCGGGCCGCGCGGCGGATCACATCGACCACGCGCTCCCGCAGGGCCACGGTGTCCAGACGCTTGTAAGCCGCCGCCGCGGCCGCCACGGCGTCTTCCAACCGCTCGAAAACGCCCCAGTCGCCCCGGGCCGATCCCGCCGCAGCGGCGGGTACCGCGGTTCCCAGTTTTTTCAGGACTTCACTGACGATCGATTCGATATCTTCGCGCTGTAATTGCATCGGAGCTCCAACTGGCGGCTAGCCTGCGCCTGTTTTTACTTTGAGTAGATCGCCTTTTTGCCGGAGGAGATCTGGTCGACGATACCGACGACGCTCAGGTCCAGCTACGGCTGGCGGCCGCGGCTGCCGCGGCCACGGCTGGCTGCTCGCCGCGCGAACGCCCGGCGGCGCCCGCGGCCTGGGTGGGCGTGAACCCCGATCGCGGCCATCGCCTGCCTGATCGGCCAGCCGGACGACGTCGTAGACGGAGACGATCGCGGTCCCGGTGGCGGACC
>CAZLSV010000140.1:0-8316 GCA_964562235.1 uncultured Desulfatibacillum sp. | reverse complement strand
TCTCAAAAAAATACTGGTTCAGCCCCGCCTCCCGCAGCGTGTCCCGGAAAAGCGGCTCGAGGGTCCGGGGGGAGCAGGCCGCGACGACCACCCGGTTGAGCCCCAGTTCACGGATCTTCTCCGTGATGGACTGGGCCGAATCCGTCGCGCAGGAGAAGAGCTGCTCCTGGGCGTAGACCACGTTGGGCAGGGACTTGGCGTATTCCACGGTGGAAGGGACGTCCACGATCCGGCCGATGTTCGCGCCGCAGTGGCAGACGAAAACCCCGATCCGGGGCTCTTCCTGCGCGACGTCCTTCTCCGGGGGATAGTCTCTTTCGCGCGAGAGCTTGCCGCGGCGGTAGTCGAGAAACTGCGCGCACTGGGAACTCGCGCCGCTGGCGGAAAATACCGACTCGGGGATGTCCACCGGGCTCTGGAAGGCGCCGCTCACGAAAACCCCCGGCCGCGTGGTCGCCATCGGGTTCGAGGGCGCGGTCTGGCAGAACCCGTGGGCGTTCAACGCGACCCCGAACTTCTCGGCCAGGGCCTTGTAGCCGGCCGGCGGGTTCATCCCGATCGACAGCACCACCATGTCGAAGGCTTCCTCGACGACGCCGTCGCCGGCGGACGCATAGCGCACAACAACATTGTGGGTTTCCGGGTCTTCGCGGACGATGGAGGCGTAGCTGCGGATGAAGCGCACCCCCGGGAGCCGCTCGGCCCGCTGGTAATAGGCCTCGAAGTCCTTGCCGTGGGAGCGGATGTCGTTGTGGAACACCGTGCACTCGGTGCCGGCATTGTGGTCCTTGGCGAGGATCACCTGCTTCTGGGTGTAGGTGCAGCAGACCGCGGAGCAGTAGCTGTTGTTTCCCGGGGTGACGCGCCGGGAGCCGACGCACTGGATCCAGGCGATCTTGTGCGGGTGCTGCTTGTCGGAGGAACGCAGCACCTGGCCCTCGTAGGGCCCGGTCGCGCACAGCAGCCGCTCGAAGTCCAGGCTGGTGACGACGTTTCGCATCCGCCCGTAGCCGTACTCCTCGCGCACCTTGGGATCGAACGGCTCAAGGCCGGCCGCCAGCAACACGGCCCCGACCTTGACATCGATCTTCTCCGGCTTCTGGCGAAAGTCGATGGCGTCGTTTTTACAAACGCTTTCGCAGATCCGGCACTTCTTCTCCTTGAGGTACAGGCAGCTCTGATCGATGTAGGCGACCAGCGGAATGGCCTGCGAGAAGTAGATGTGGACCGCTTTGTTCTTGGATATCTCCTGGTTGAAAGGGTCGGGGTACTGGACCGGGCAGTACTCCGCGCAGGTCGCGCAGCCCGTGCACTTGTCCTCGATGATGTAGCGGGGGTTGCGGACCAGGGTGACCGTGAAGTCTCCGGGCTCCCCCTCGACCTTGTCAACTTCGGTGTACGTCAGGACCTCTATGTTCGGATGCCGGCCGACCTCGACCAGTTTGGGCGAGAGAATTCACATGGAGCAGTCGTTGGTCGGAAAGGTCTTGTCGAGCTGGGCCATGTGGCCGCCGATGGCGGGCGCCTTCTCCACCAGGAAGACCTTGAAGCCGGCCGCCGCCAGGTCCAGGGAGGCCTGGATGCCGCTGATGCCTCCGCCGACGACCAGGACGTCGCCGAAATGGCCGTCCACGGGACCCGGGCCGAGCGGCTGGGCGTTTTCCTGCAGCAATTGTTCTTTTTCCACTTCACTCACCTCTTTTAAGGCTTCTGCGTTTGGCTAGATCACTTCGGCGATGATTTCCGTGATGTCCCGGGCCTCCAGGCTCTCCTTGTCCGCGAGCGTCAGCCGGCTCTCCTCGAAATGGCTGATGCAGTAGGGGCAGGCGGTGGCCAGGACCGCGGCCCCGGCGCCCGCCGCCTGCGCGATGCGGATGTCCGAGAATCTTTCGCCCTTGTGCGTCTCCATCCAGATCCGGCCGCCGCCGCCGCCGCAGCAAAGGCTCATCGCCCGCGCATCGGGCAACTCGGTCAGCTCCAGTCCTGCAATCTTTTCCAGGACCGAACGCGGTGCGTCGTAGATCTGGTTGTGCCGCCCCAGGTAACAGGGGTCGTGATAGGCGACTTTGCGGCCGTAGGCTTTGGCGAGCGTCAGCCGGCCCTGCTCGATCAGCTCCGCCAGGTATTGGGAGATGTGCACCACCTCGAAGTTCACCCGGAACTCGGGGTACTCGTTCTTGAAGGTGTGGTAGCAGTGCGGGGAGGAGACCAGGATTTTTTTGACGCCGTGGTCGATGAAGGTCTTGATGTTCTCCCGGGCCAGGCGCCGGAAGAGCTCCTCGTCGCCGGTCTTGCGGACGCTCTCCCCGCAGCAGTTCTCGAGGGTGCCGAGAATCCCGAAATCGACGCCGGCTTTTTTCAGAATCGTCGCGGTGGCCCGGGCGACTTTTTTCAGCCGCGGGTCGTAGCACAGGTAGCAGCAGGGGAAGTAAAGGATTTCCATCCCTTCGGCGAACGCGTTGACCGAAAGGCCCTCGGCCCAGGCCGCGCGCTTCTCGCGCTTCTCGCTCAACGGGTTGCCTTCGGTTGCGAGGCTCGAGCTGACCCCGCGCACCGGCCGGGCGGTGTTAGCGAAGACGCCGTACTCGGTGGCGATCCGGCGCAGGGCGATTCCGGATTCGATCTGCTTCACGTCCCGCGGGCACTGCTGCGGGCAGATCCCGCAGGTGGTGCAGCGCCAGATCTCGTCGTCTTCGATGTTCGTCATGCCGAAGGTGGCTTCCCGGATCAGCAGGCGCATGCTGAATTTTCGCACCCGGTTCCAGGGGCAGACCGCGTCGCACAACCCGCATTGGTAGCAGCGCTTGAAGGCTTCGCCGCCCTTGCTCTTGATGACATCGACGATCTCTTTGTACTCGGCTAAATTTTCCACTGGCGTTATCGAACCTCTTGTTTCGCCGTGAGGGGTTAGCTCTTCTTTGACATCCGGGCCAGCGTGTCCTTGAGCTTGTCCAATCCGAATTTGTCGGCCAGGGATTCCAACCCGAGTTCAAGCTCCTCCGGCGGCGCCTGCTCCTCGACCTCCTCCTCCCGTTCCTCGTAGGTGAGGGCGTCCACCAGGCACCACTTGACGCACAGGGGCTCTTTTTCACCCTCGCACATGTCGCATTTGAGAGGCAGACCCGAGTCGGGCTCTTTGAAGTCGCCGCGGGAGGGGCAGGAGGCGCGGCAGAAGGCGCACTCCTCGTATTGCTTGCCGTCGATCGTGTATTTGTTGCGGCCCATGCATTCGGCCTTGGCATGCTCGCCGGCGTGCACCGGGACGTAGATGTCTTTCAAGGGCTCGTGAATGACGCGGATGCGCGAGCGCGCCGGATTGTTGCTGCTGTATTTCGGCGCCGCGTGAAAGGCGGAGCAGATCAGCTCGCAGGCCCGGCAGCCGTTGCACTTGTCGACATCGATCTTGATGGATTTGACGATTTTCTTTTTCTTCTCAGCTTTCACGGTCAACGCCCTCCAGCCTCAATCGATATGACTTTTTGAGAGTTCATCATTCTTCTTTTGTTACGCGGAAGCTTTTTCGGGCGCGGTCTCCTCGCCGTCCTTCAGGATCCCACGCTGGGCGAAGTCCCGGCTCACGTAATCCAACCCCAGGTCCCTGAGCGTCTCGTGGGTGGGGATGCCGTCCTCGTTCCATCCCTTGAAGTTGTAGTAGGTGTCGAGAAGATTCTTCTCCAGCTCGGGGAATCGTTTCTTCCAGTGGTCCTCGGGCGGCTTTTCGTCCTTGCGCCGCATGCCCCTTCGGATGTTGACGGCCCGGACCAGGGTCCGGTAGCGCTTGACGGCCTTCGTCAGCTTGGCCTCGTCCATGTCGATCCCGGCCCCGGCCGAAATGAATTTCGGGTAGTTGTGGATGTGATAGGGCGGCTTCAAAGGGAAGGACGACAAGCCGGCGCACATGCCAAGGGCGTCGTCGATGTAGTGCATCTTCTCCATCCAGTCGACGATCTCGCAGCACATCTGGACCGTCGGGTAGAAGGGCATCGACTTCTCCCCGCGCGGCTCCCAGTCCAAAACATATTGTTTGAATTTGTCGTCGGGGACCTGGATCCAGTCCTTGACGAAATCCTGCCGCTCCTCCATGGTCATGAAGGGCGCCTGGGGGAACTGGCCTTCGATCTGGGTGATGTTGATCTTCTCGCCGGTCGAGTACATGAGAAAGTAGATGGGGTTGAGCATCGAAAGCTTGAGCGGCAGCTGCTCGTGCTTCTTGATGTTGTTGTGCGCATAGGCCTCGGCGCCCTTTCCGATCTGCTGGGCCGCCCAGTAGGTGCCGTTGGCGAGCACATCCCCGACCCCTTCGCGGCGCACGATGCGGTCGAGCAGCCAGTTGAACCGCTCCTGGTTGTCGGCGGGCAGCCCGGCCATGTCCTGGTCGGTCAGGATGCCGGCCTCGTAAAGCTCGAGGCCGAAGGCCATCACCTGGGGCGCGGAGTAGCCGTCGACCCCGTACTCGGTGGCGCGCTGGGCGATCGACAGACCGAATTCGAGATCCGACATGGAGGCCATCGTGTAGGTGAGCTTCGAGAAGCACTTCATCATGTAGGTGGGCAGCCCGGGAACGGAGATGGTCGCCCCGCACTTCATCGGACAGTTGTAGCAACTGATCAGCCGCGTGCGCATCCGATCAAGCGTCTCGGTCCATTTCTGCGCGACCTCCTGGGTCCAGAAATCCTTGCGGCGCGTGCGCGAATTGCCCCACATGAAATTCTCGGTGTGCCACTTCTCGTCGTGCACGGCCATCTCCTGGGGCGAGCCGAGGCCGGCCAGGATGGGCATTACCCCCGGAACCGGGTTCTCGTTCCGGAACTTGATGTATTCCATGACCTCGTCGCAGAGCGCCATGTATTCCGCCGGCCGGGCGAGGTTGATGTCCCGCGTGCCGCGGACGACGATCGCCTTCAGCCCCTTGTCCCCCATCACCGCGCCGATTCCGCCGCGGCTGGCGCTCGAGCGCCCCTGTTCGATGGAGGCGAAATACACTCTGTTCTCGCCGGCCATGCCGATCGATGCGATTTGGGCTTTCGGCTCCTTCAGCTCCTGCCGGATCAGCTCCGCGGTTTCGCCGGCGCCCTTGCCCCGCAGGTGGGAGGCATCGCGAAGCTCCACCTTGTCGTTGTTGATCCAGAGATAGACGAGATCGGGGGACTTCCCGCGCAGGATCACCTTGTCGTAGCCGGCATACTTCAGCTCCGGTGCCCAGAATCCCCCCATCATCGAAAACGCCATTAGATGCGTCTGCGGCGATATGGTGGAGACGATGGTGCGGTTGCAGCCGGTTGCCGGGGTTCCGCACAGGAGCCCGGCGCTGAAGATGAGCAGGTTGTCGGGAGAAAAAGGTTCGACATCGGGGGGAACCCTGTCCCACAATATCTTGGCGTTCGTGCCGAGACCCCCCAGATAAAGCTCGGTTTCTCTCGGGTCGGTGGCCACCCTCTCGATGTTTCCCCGGGTCAGATCAACCTCAAGATTAAAACCTGTCTCTGCGTACCTCATTTTTTTCCCCTTCTGAATTACCTAAACCGATCGAATTTGTAATAATTTTAACGATGATCCATTTTGGTCCGGGAGTCGATGCCGGCGCACGCTAGCTACAAAGTAACTATATTTTAGCTGTAAAACGGTTATAAAAGGTTTTCCCGAAATTTGTCAAGCAAAACCTCAAGGGCAAAAAAAACCCCGCTCGACCGAGCGGGGTTTTGAAACGAACCGTTTTACTTACCGATCAAAAAGAGCGGGTGGGCAGGCCCGGCCGCTACTCTTCTTTCAGCTTCTCCTGCAGGTTTTCCCTCAGCAGCTCGCCGAAGGTGGTGGTGGGCGACTGGCCCATGCTGCTGACGTAATCGCTCAGGATGCCCTGCTCGCGCTCCATCTCGATGCGCTTGATGGAGAGCCCGATGCGCCGCTCGTCGCTGTTGATGGTCATGACCCGGGCGCTGATGGGGTCCCCGATGTTGAACTTGCCGACCGGTGTTTTGACCTTTTCCTTGCTGATCTCGGAGACGTGAACCAGGCCTTCGATGCCCTCTTCCAGCTCCACGAAAATTCCGAAATCCGTCACGTTGGTGATAATGCCCGAGATCTCGGTCCCCACCCGATAACGCGCGGCCACGCTCTTCCAGGGGTCCTCGAGCAGCTGCTTGATGCCGAGCGAGAAACGCTCGTTGTCCTTCTCGATGTCCAGAACGATGGCCTGCACCACGTCGCCCTTTTTGAAAAGCTCGGAGGGGTGCTTGATGCGCTTGGTCCAGGAGATGTCGGAGATGTGCACCAGTCCGTCGATCCCCTCGTCGATGCCGATGAAGATCCCGAAGTCGGTGATGTTCTTGATCTTGCCCTCGATCGTGGTCCCGACGGGGTATTTCTCGGCGATGACATCCCAGGGGTTGGGGACGACCTGTTTCATGCCGAGGGAAATCCGGCGGGCGTCGGGCTTGATGTCGAGCACCACCGCGCCCACCTCTTCACCCACTGAGACCACCTTGGAGGGATGCCGGACCTTGCGGGTCCAGGACATCTCGGAGACGTGGATCAGGCCCTCGATGCCCTCTTGCAACTCCACGAAGGCGCCGTAATCGGTCAGGCTGACCACCCGGCCGGTAACCCGGGAGCCGACCGGGTATTTCTGCACCGCGAGGGTCCAAGGGTCGGCCGCGAGTTGCTTCATGCCCAGCGAAACGCGTTCTTTTTCCAGGTCCAGGTTGAGGACCTTGACGTTGATCTGGTCGCCGATCTTGAAGAGATCGGAAGGATGTTTGACCCGGCCCCAGGACATGTCCGTGATGTGCAGCAGGCCGTCGACTCCCCCCAGATCCACGAACACACCGTACTCGGTGATGTTCTTGACGATGCCCGGCACCACTTTGCCTTCGTGAATCGTGGCCAGGGTGGCCGACCGCTTGCTTTCGCGCTCCTTCTCCAGGAGCACCCGCCGCGACAGCACGATGTTGCTGCGCTTGCGGTTGTATTTGAGTATCTTGAAGTCGAAGGCCTTGCCGACCATGTCGTCCAGGTTGCGAATGGGACGCAGGTCCGCCTGGGAGCCCGGCAGGAAGGCCAGGACCCCGATGTCCACCGAAAAACCGCCCTTGACCCGGCTCGCGATGGTGCCTTGAATGGCGCCGTCCTCGTCGTGGCACTTCTTGATGTTATCCCACACCTTGATGTTGGCGGCCTTCTCCTTGGACAGGATGACGCGCTCATCCTCGTCATCCCACCATTCGACCATCACCTCCACTTTTTCCCCGACCTTGGCGGTGATGGAGCCGTCCTCGGCCCGAAATTCGTTGATGCGGATCTGCCCTTCGGATTTGTAGCCGATATCTACAAGCACCAGGTCCTTGTCGATCGAAGTGATGACCCCGGTGACCACCTCGCCTTCCTTGAACTGCCCGAAGCTGTCCTCGTACATGGTCATGGAAGGCTCTGCGGCCTCCATGGCCTCCATGGACTCCATGGTCTCCATGGACTCCGCGCCGGGCTCCTGCCCTTCGGCGGCCTCCATCGGCTCGTTACTGGTGGTTGCGTCTTTTTCACTGTTGGTTGTAATGTTGACCATACACGCCATTTCCCCCTTGGCCTGAAATTGCGATCCCAGTGGATGCGCTTATAACCCGTTATGTGTAGCAGATTGACGGAAAAATGCAATGATAAAATAAGAGGGGAAAAGCCGGCCGGGTGGAGAAAATAACGACTGGATCGAAAATACGGCGTCTCTTCCCGGCGACGGGTCGACGCAAGTTTTTCTTTACAGCTGCGCGAGCCGGGCCCGGACGTGCGCGAGCATCAGCTCCACCACCTGATCGATGCCGAGATCGGTGGAGTCGATGCGGATGGCGTCGGCGGCGGCCGCGAGGGGCGCCAGCGGCCGGGTGCTGTCCTGTGCGTCGCGGCGCCGCATGTCCCGCTCGACCTCTTCCAGCGAAGCACCGGTTTTCGCCTGGATCTCGGCAAAGCGCCGCCGCGCGCGGGTCGTTTCGGAGGCGCTCAGGAAAAATTTCGCCTCGGCCTCCGGAAACACCACCGTCCCCATGTCGCGGCCTTCGAACACCACCCCCTTCTGCCGTCCCAGCTCGCGCTGGATCTTGAGCAGATAGGCCCGCACCACCGGCCGGGCGGAGACCGCCGAGGCCAGCATCGAGATCTCCGGGGTGCGGATGGGCTCGGTGATGTCCTCGCCGTCGGCGGTCAGGCGCTGACCGCTCTCATGGGGCTTGAAATTCAAGTCAAGCCTCTCCAACAGCCGGCCCAGGGCGGCGTCGTCCTGCGGGTCGATGCCGCGGCGGCCGGCCGCGACCGCCACCCCGCGGTAGAGAG
>CAZLSV010000139.1:0-8381 GCA_964562235.1 uncultured Desulfatibacillum sp. | reverse complement strand
ACGAGGACCTTGCCGCGGGGGGCCAGGGCTGTCTTCACGACCCCGATCTCCCCCACCAGCCCGGCGGAGCCGGTCACCGGCCTGGAGGCCTGGGAGCGGAATACCAGAAAGGCCACGGCGATGAAGAAACCGGAAACCACGGCCAGCGTCGGGGTGAGCACGCCCCAGGAGATCCGGCTCACCGGGCCCTCGCCCTCGAAAAGCATGAGCGAGCCCAGGAGCAGGGAGATGACCCCGGCCACGCTCAGCAGCCCGTAGCTTGCGATCTTCATCTCCATGATGAAAAAGACGATGGCAAGGCCGATGAGGAGGATCCCCGCGTAGTTGACCGGCAGGGTCTGCAGGGCGAAGAAGGCGAGCACCAGGCAGATCCCGCCCACCACCCCGGGGAAGACGGCGCCGGGGTGCGAGAATTCGAAGTACAGCCCGGCCAGCCCGATCATGAGCAGCAGATAGGCGATGTTGGGGTTGCTGACCGTCTTCAGGATTTTGGTCCGCAGGCTCTCCTCGATCACTGTTTTCCGGGGGGATTCGAGGTTCAGCGTCCCCTTGCCGGCGATGACCCGGCCGTTGAGCTGCCGCAGGAGGTCGTCCGTGTCCTGGGCGATCAGGTCGATGACGTTCTCCTTCAGGGCCTCGGTTTCGGTGGCTGAAACGCTCTCCCGGATCGCCCGCTCCACCCACTCCGGGTTGCGGCCCCGCCGCTCCGCGACGCTCCGCGCCTGGGCGACCATGTCGTTGACCACCTTTTCGGACATCTTGCCGTCGATCTCCTGGCCGCCGGCGCCCACCGGGTGGGCCGCGCCGATGTTGGTCCCCGGCGCCATGGCGGCGATGTCGGCGGCCATGGTGATCATCACCCCGGCCGAGGCCGCCCGCCCGCCGCTGGGAGAGACGTAGACCACCACCGGCACCGGGCTGGCAAGGATCTCCTGCACGATCGTGCGCATGGACTCAGCCAGCCCGCCCGGGGTGTCCAGCTCGACGACGAGGCAGGCGGCCTTCTGCTTGGCGGCGGTCTGGAGGCCCTGGTGAATGAAGTCGGCCGTCCCGGGGCTGATGGCGTCGGCCACGCGCAGGACGAGCACCTCGTTCACTTCGGCACCGGCCGGGGCCGCGACGCCGATCAGCAGCGCCGCCGCTAATATCCACCGAGCGATTTCAGCCCTCATAGGGATACTCCTTCATCAGCCGCTTCATGTCCTCCCACACCTCGCGCTTCTTCTCCGGGTTGCGCAGCAGGTAGGCGGGATGAAAGGTCGGCAGCACCCGGATGCCCTCGTAGTCGAAGAAGCGGCCGCGCAGTCGTGAAACGGGCTCCGTCGTGCCGAGCAGGGTCTGGGCGGCGCAGCCCCCCAGGGTGCAGATGAGCAGCGGCCGGATGGCGGCGATCTGCCGGCGCAGAAACGGGGAGCAGGTGGCGATCTCCACCGGCTCCGGGGTGCGGTTGCCGGGCGGCCGGCACTTGACGACGTTGGCGATGTAGACGTCCGCGCGCGACAGATTGATGGCCTCGATGATGCGGGTCAGCAGCTGGCCCGCCGCGCCCACGAAGGGCTCACCGGCGCGGTCTTCCTCCTGGCCGGGCCCCTCGCCCACGAACATGAGCCGGGCGTTCGGGTGCCCCTGGCCGTAGACGATCCGCGTGCGGCTTTTGGAAAGCCCGCAGCGCACGCATTCACCGAGATCGGCGCGGATCTCCTCCAGGGTTTCGGCGACGGCGACGGGCCGCGGGGGCCGCCGGCCCCAGGTTTTCAGCGTGTCCAGGCTCTTTTCGGAGCACTCCAGCCCCCGGACCCCACTCTCCGCCATGCGCTCCAGCGAAAGGGAGACCTCGGCGATCACCCGGCTGAGGTTTTTGCGGTCGATCATTTCAAAACCAGCGGCGGAGGCCTCCCGGTCACTTCGGTGCGCCGTAATCGAGGGTTTCGTTGCGCGGCACCACCCAGACGTCGACAAACGTCTGGAAGGTCGAATCCTCGAGCATGATCACGCACACGCGGCTTTCCTTTTCGAAAAGCATGAGCGACTGGGGCGCCTGGAACTGGCTCGCCATCCGCCAGCCCTCGTTGGCCATGTTGTTCTGAAAATAGCGCATCAGGGACTTGCCGTCCACGCGTCCGGAGAGCCTCAGCAGTCCGGCGTTCACACCGCCGCGGTTGTAAATGAAGGAGGCATCCTTGTCGATCTCCATCTCCCGCGGGATCATCACGTCGCCGAATTCCTTCTGATCGGGCAGTTTTTTAGGATCCGGGAAGGATTTTTTCCCCGTGGTCTGGTTGGCCGCGGCAGTCCCCGTGGCCGACATCAGACCCGATTCCAGACCCGAGCACGCCGTCAGCGCCAGCGCCAAGGTCATGACACCGAGACACGCAATGAAACGATGAGATTTCATCAAAAACCGTTCCTCCTTTCATATTAGGTTTTGCGGATGGATGGGGAGAGGCTACCCGTCATGGCGTCTGCCGGAGATTGCGGACGCCATCGAGCCAAGATTATTCGAAAACAGGCTGCGCTACAACCTTTTTTTAAAAACGGGCAAGTTCCTTCAGGATCCGCGGGGCTTTGAGAAATTCGTTGATAAGTTTGTCGAGGTTCATGTAAATTGCTCCAGCCGAGTTCAAGTGCAACCTAACGATCTTCGCTGGCGCGCGCAAGCAGAAGGAAAACGAGAAAGGAACCTTTCCTCTTATGGACCCCATCCCTGGCGCTGTGTTTCACCGGACACTGGACAAAACGCTTCCGCAGGCCCAACGCTCCCACGGCGTGTGGATCGAAACCTCCGAGGGCAAACGCTATCTCGACGCGAGCGGCGGGGCCGTGGTTGTCAACGTGGGGCACGGCCGCGCCGAAATCGCCGAAGCCGTCGGCGAACAGCTGCGCCGATTGTCCTATGTGCATCCCACCATGTTCACCACCGCGGCCCTCGAGGAGCTCGGCCGCGCGCTGGCCGACCGCACCCCCGGGGGCCTGGACCGTTTCTACTTCATGTCCTCCGGCTCCGAGGCGGTGGAAACCGCCGTCAAGCTGGCCCGCCAGATCCAGCTCGCCCGCGGCAACCCCGACCGCCATCTCCTGATCTCGCGCTGGAAATCCTATCACGGGCTGACCATGGGAGCGCTGGCCGCCGCCGGCCGGACCTCCTTCCGCCTGCCCTTCTACCCCATGCTGCGCGACGCGGTCCACATCCCGCCCCCCTACTGTTTGCGCTGCTCCTACGGCCTGACCTACCCGGCCTGCCGCCTGCGCTGTGCGCTGGCGCTGGATGAGACCATCCAGAACCTCGGGCCTTCGGCCGTCTCGGCCTTCATCGGCGAAACCGTCGGCGGCGCCAGCATCGCCGTCTGCCCTCCCCCCGAGGGGTACTGGCCGCTGGTGCGGGAGATCTGCGACCGCCACGAGGTCCTTTTGATCCTGGATGAGGTCATGTGCGGCATGGGCCGCACCGGCAAGTGGTTCGCGGCCGAGCACTACGGCGTGGCGCCCGACCTCCTGGTGCTCGGCAAGGGTCTTTCGGGCGGGACGCTGGCGCTTTCCGCGGTGGCCACCTCCACCGCGCACATGGAGACGGTGCGCCGCGGCGCCGGCAACTTCGTCCACGGCGGAACCTTCAGCCACAACGGCATCGCCTGCGCGGCCGGCCTGGCCGCCGTGAAAATTCTCGAACGCGAACAGCTCGTCGAGCGCGCCGCGCAGATGGGCCGCCTTATCGGCCGGCGGCTGCGCGAGGTGCTGGCGGACTCCCCGCACGTGGGGGAGATCCGCGGCGTCGGCATGATGTGGGGGGTCGAGTTCGTCAGCGACCGACAGAGCATGGCCCCCTTTCCCCGCTCGCAGAAGCTCACCGAAAAACTCTGGCAGGGGCTCTTCGATCAGGGGGTCATTCTGTACAAGTCGGTCGCCATGGCCGGCATCGACGGCGACGGCCTCATCGTGGCCCCGCCGTTCGTCATCACGGAAGAGGAGATCGAGCTGGTGGCGCAAACGCTGCGCGGAGTCATGCGCACCGTTTTGGGCGCCTGAAACCGGTTCCAAGGAGCATCCACATGACGACCCGCAAAACCCGAAGCACCAACCGCCTCGAAACAGCACCGACCGCGGGCGACCCCTGCACCCGAACCCCCTCCCCCGGGACCGGGGGCGAGGGAGAGGCGAGGAGGCGCCAGGGTCCAAACAAATATGCCGCCCTTGCTGTTTCGGCGGCGGCCGTATTAGCGGTTCTGATTTCCGCCTGTTCAATCGCAAATCTGGGATGGCTTCGAAACAGCCCGGAGGTCGACCGGGCGTTCGAGACCTTGCAGCCGTCCCCGGGCTACCGGTACTGGTACCTGTATCTGGAGAACTCGCCGTATGCCGTGCTCGGCTTGAATCCCGAGTACCGCATCGAGGACATTTCCTGGACCGAGGTGACGCCCGGCTCGGAGGTGTTTCAGAAGGTGGTCGGGCTCGTCCGGGGCTTCCCGGTCCCGGGATCCAGGACATCCGGCGCGTACATCCTGGATGGGCGGGGGGAGCGGGTCGGCGTCTGGTACTCGAGCATGAGCGCCGGGATACGCATCGACCCGGACACGAAGGTGGTCTTTCTCATGACGGGCACGCCGTGGATGAGCGGCGACGGCAGTGACGACGGCAGAGATTGAGCCCGTGGATTTACCCGAAGCCTGGCTCAGCGCGCGTTTTTCACCACCAGCCGTCTGCCGAAAAAAAGGAACCCGCCGATGTCGATGGTGATCGGCTGGCCGGGCGAGAGCGGGAACACCGAATTCGACCCCCACACGGTTACGCCCCCCGACAAGAATTTCTCAAACCGTTCGGCGCCGTTGATCAAGGGTTTTCCCATGCGGACCGCAGGGATCTGGCGGCTGCCGCATCAACCCGAAAGGGTCTTGGTATAAAGCGTGAGATCACCGCCGCGTGCGGCGATGTAGGCGGCTGCTTTGGCCGTGACGTGAATCATGGTCGCCTCCGGTTCGTTTGGGTTGGTTCCATCCGCCCGGCGGAACCGGGCATCCGATCCCTCCGGCAGACAAAGAAGCTCGACGCGAGCCGATCCGCATCTGCGTGAGAAGAGAAAGTTCGTCACGCTGAATCGCCCGAGCAATCAGACCCCCGCAACGCGGATAACAGAGTATAAGCACGCAGCCCGGAGCGGCCAAGGAGAAATTTCACCAACTCGCGGTTCCCGATGCGCCGCAGACACTGGTTTTTGCGATTGACAATTTTGGATTTATGCTTGATAGTGAAATGGTTAACGATTTAAAGAATCCCGGCATCGGATATTCCACGGATCCTCTGAGGGAATCGGCGTCCACTGGCAGATAACATTCCCTGAAAGAACAGAGTTCGCATCGGACCCTTGGGCAGAGTCGGCGCTGGCTCTGCTTTTTTTTTGAAAATCCGCGGAAAATCCGGTGGTTTCGGAAAGGAGCGATTGGAAATGAACGAAGGCGTCGTCAAATGGTTCAATGAAAAGAAAAACTACGGGTTCATCGAGTCCACCGGACTGGAAGATATCTTTTTTCACGGCACGAGCATTGCCGACCATGGGTTTTTCGGACTCGCCAAAGATGACCGCGTCACCTTCGAGGTGAGAGAGACCCAACGCGGCCGGCAAGCCTTCAACGTCAAGGTCATGCGCTGACGACCCGGCCTCCGTCCAGCCCGCCCGCTCCATTGCCGCCGACCGCCCCTTTGCCGGAACGAAACCGGACGCCCCACCCTCCCAAGAGGTCCAGCCGACCGCGGTGACCGGTGATGCGACGGCCGACCCGAAAGCCCCGGGAAGAGGTCGGTCGTCTTTTCGACCCGAAAACCGATTTTCATTCATCCGCGTCAGGCACCCGCCCCCGTACCGCCTTCAGCCGGGCGTGTCGGCTCTTGCTGTCGAGCCGGCGCTCCCGGGACCCCCGCGTGGGCCGGGTGGGCCTGCGTTTGCGCCGCGTCACGGCCGCCGCCGCCACGACCTGCTGGAGGCGGCGCAGCGCCTCTTCCCGGTTCTGCTCCTGGCTCCTTTGCTGCTGCGCTTTTATGACGATCACCCCGTCGCGGGTGATGCGGCGGTCCTTCAGTTTCAAAAGCCGCTGCTTGAGCTCTGCCGGCAGCGAGCTGGCCCCGATGTCGAAACGCAGATGCACGGCCGTCGCGACCTTGTTCACGTTCTGGCCGCCCGCCCCCTGGGAGCGGACGGCGCGGATTTCTATCTCGCTCCAGGGGATCGACAGGGTTTCGGTGATGGGCAATTCGCCGCGTTCGGCCACCTCGGATTCTCCTGTATCGCGCTGACGTCAGCGGGCACGCTTGGGCGAATTACGAAAAAAACGCCTCGCCAATGGAAGTCTTTTCCCCGCCCGGCTCACTCCCGGCCTTCATTTGGCCAACCGCTTCTGCCGGATCTGATCTCCGTATTTCGCATCAAAGGCTTTGGCATAGACGCTGAGCTTGCCGACGACCTCCGGGAGCTCGGCCAGCGCCGGGAGCCCGAACTCGCTTGCCGCCGCCGGGTTCAAAGCGAAGAGATAGGTCTTCGGCCCCAGCGCCGCGGCCACCAGGTCGAATTGAAAGGAAGGCACCGAAACAACGCTGAAAGAGGGCGCCGGGCCCGAACTCACGGCCTTTTCCTTTTGCAGAGCGGCTTTTGCCGCTTCGATCGCCGCCGCCCGATCGGGGTCCCCGTAGGAGGTCATGCGCCAGCCCTCACCGCCCTTGACCATCGTGATCAGGGACCGGGCGCTTTTGCCCACCATGATGGGGAACAGCACTTGCGCGGGACCGCCAAAAACGCCCTGGGGAGGGTTTCCCGGCTGATAGGCCACGAGCTGGTCGTAGCCGATTTCCTGAAGCGCGATCGGCTCCCCCAAAACGGCCTGCCGGGACTCGGTCTCCGAGCGCAAGCCCATGGCGTCGAAGGTTTGGGTCTTCTGAGTGGATCCCAGGGCCAGTTGAAAGGCCTGCCGGGCGGATTTCAGTGCCTCTTCAGGGATCCGCGGGGTCTCTTGCGCAACGGCCGACACGATCATCACCGCCACGACAAAAGCCGCCATTGCCACGCTTTTCATCCAATGTGTTTTCATGGCTCGACCTCCTCACGGCGCCTTGGTGACGTTGTACATGGTCGCCCAGTGGTTCGTGGTCAGTGAATTGGTGTATTCCTGAAAGGGGACAACCCGGACGCGGCCGGTACAGGGTGCCCACGGATCGTCGATCAGCAGGCTCCGATTGGCACCATCCTCGATGAAACCGTAAATGACGACGACGTGCCCCACCCCGCCGCTCTGCGGTCCGTAGGCGTAGGCCATGGGTTTTTTGGTTTGACAGATCTGACTCGTAATCTGCTGCCAGGAGAGTGGCGTCCCGGAGTTGTCGAACGTGTATCCGTACTGGGTGAACATGGGCCACCCCGGCATGTTGCACGCCGGGTTCTTGGGACAGCCGCTAGTGCAGCAGTCGTTGCGGTTGAAAAGCTGGTTGGCCATCTCACACTGTTCGATGAACTCCCCCAGGGTCTCGGTGACCATTTGGGTGGTGCCCGCCCAGCACCAGTTGGCGGTCTCCTGTGGCCGAAGCTTGACGTATTTCGTTCCGACGCCGCCCAGCGGGCAGCACGCGGCCAGCGCCAGAGCCGCCGCAACCAGCAAGCACATACGCTTCACCATGGCAATCCTCCTTTCGGTTGTTTGGGTTGAATGGAAATCAACATCGACCCACACCACAGACCGGCCGGATCTTCGTCCGACGGCCGAAACGACATGCGCACGCCGTTCTTTGATGGCGAGCTTACAGGCGCGAGCGGCGTTCGCAGCCGGAAAGGCCAGAGTTCGAAGTGTCAGCAGCAGGATAGCACAAGAGAGAAGGATATTGCCAATACCCCAAACTCTATTGAAAACCCGGCCGGGGAGTCAAGCGCATTTATGGAACCGGCCGTCGGACAGGCCGACGCCGGCGCGGATTCAGACGAAGCGCGGTAAGGCCTGCCTGGGGGTGCGATGGCGAACCCGGCCTGCTTCATGAGTGCAGGAACCACCCGATGCCGTCGGCGGCGGGCGGTTGCGGCCGGGAAAAAAAGACCTATCTTTTTCGGAACAACGTATGACGACGGGCGGCGGCGCCGGTTCGCGGCCTGACCCGGCTCGCGTCAGACCTTGGGAAATTTCGCCATCATGCAGCTCACCTCCCCGATTCCATCACGGATCGCAGACGAAAACACGGCCCTGCGCACCATCCTGGAAGGCACGGCCACCGCCACCGGCGAAGGCTTTTTCGACGCCCTGGTCTCCAGTCTCGCGAAGGTGTTGAAGACCCACAGCGCCTGGGTGACGGAATACATCGAGCCCACGCGTCAGCTTCGCGCGCTGGCCTTCTGGGCCGACGGGGTCCTGACCCGG
>CAZLSV010000138.1:0-8443 GCA_964562235.1 uncultured Desulfatibacillum sp. | reverse complement strand
AATTCAAGTCAAGCCTCTCCAACAGCCGACCCAGGGCGGCGTCGTCCTGCGGGTCGATGCCGCGACGGCCGGCCGCGACCGCCACCCCGCGGTAGAGGGCGCCGGTGTCGATGTAGCGGTATCCCAGACGAGCGGCCAAGGACCGGCTCACGGTGGTCTTACCGGCGCCGGCGGGACCGTCGATGGTGATCAGGAGGTTGCGCAATGAAGATGGCTCCGAGGCTCAGGGTTCACGGTTCAACGGTTGTGCCTTCGGCTAACCTGCAGCTGTGAATCGTCAACCTTCTATTTAATTTTAGGCGCTTTAGTCACTTTAGGCATTTTAGGCACTTGTCCCGCAGCACCTCTTCCAACGCCTGGATGAAGCGCTGGTTTTCCTCCGGTCGCCCGGCGTTCACGCGGATGCGGTCGGGATAGCCGTAGCTGGCGAGAGGGCGCGTGATGACGCCCCGGTCGAGCAGCCCTTCGAAGACCCGGCGCGCATCGCCGGGCACCCGGAACATGAGAAAGTTCGACTGGGTCGGCCGGCACTCGAGCCCCATCCCGGTAAGCGCCGCATGAAGATCGTCCACGCCCTGGTGGACCACCCGCAGGGTCTCCTCCAGGAACCCGGCGTCCTCCAGGGCCGCCGCGGCCGCCGCCTGCGCCGGCAGGCTGACGTTGAAGGGCTGCCGCACCCGGTTCAAAACCCCGGCCACCTCAAGGGCCATCAGACCGTAGCCGACGCGCAGCCCCGCCAGGCCGTAAGCCTTGGAAAAGGTCCGCAGCCCCACCACCGGCCGCCCGGCCCGGACGTAATCCAGGCTGTCCGGCCCGGCCGGATCGCGCACGAATTCGATGTAGGCCTCGTCCAGCACCAGCAGAACCTGGTCCGGCAGCAGATCCATGAAGGCCTCGAGCTCCGAGCGGCTCACCAGGCTGCCGGTCGGGTTGTGGGGCGTGTTCACGAAGACCATGCGCGTGGCCGGCGTAATCCGGGCCGCCATGGCCTCGAGGTCCGTGCGAAAATCCTTGAGCGGCACCTCCACCGGCACGGCGGCGGCCGCCCGGGCTTCGATTTCGTACATTTGGAACGAAGGCTTGGGCATGAGCACTTCGTCCCCCGGCTGGAGAAATGAGCGGGCCAGCATGGCGATGACGTCGTCGGATCCGTTGCCGAGAACGATCTGCCCCGGTTCCAGGTGAAGCCGTGCGGCGAGTTTGCGGGTCAGCTCAAAGCCCGCGCTGTCCGGGTAGCGGTGCACCGAGGCCAGCGCCTGCCGCAGGGCGGCCAGCGCCTTCGGCGACGGCCCGAGGGGGTTTTCGTTGGAGGCCAGCTTGATGGAGTGCCGGATGCCCCGCTCGCGCTCGAGTTCCTCGACCGGCTTTCCCGGCACGTAGGGTGGAATGGCGAGGATATGATCGGGGACTTTGAGGTTCACGTTGTTTCGAATTCCGGTTTTCGCGCCTGGAATTTCTTATGTCATCGCTGCCGCAGACAGCCGGCGGCCGGTTTCGTGAAAAAGAGCCTTCCGGGCGCGGCGCTAATTCCCGCCGGCGGCTTTGCGCCCGGCTTCCAGGGCCTTGAGGTTGAGCGGGATCAGCTTGGCCTTTTCTGCGAACTTGTCCTTGACGGCCGCGGTCAGCGCCTCGAAGCTCACGATCCGGCTGCGCGCGACGAAAGCGGCCAGCGCCACGATATTGGCCGCCTTGGTGTTGCCGACCTCCTGGGCCAGCTCCACGATGGGCACCCGCAGCTCGTCCACGTCGCTGCGGCCGGAGCCGACGGGGATGATCGAGGCGTTCACGAAAACCACCCCTCCCTTTTTGACGGTCGGGGCGAACTTTTCAAGCGAGGGCCGGTTCATCGCCACCAGGTGCTGCGGGTTGCGGATGATCGGCGAGCCGATGGGCCGGTCGCTGATCACCACCGTGCAATAGGCGGTCCCGCCCCGCATCTCGGGCCCGTAGGAGGGAATCCACACCACCTCGTGGCCTTCGTCCATCGCCGCCTGGGCCAGGATCTGCCCCATCAGCATGACCCCCTGGCCGCCGAATCCGGCAAACTGCACCTCACTCTGCATGCTTCTTCCTCCCTTCGCCCACGATCACGCGGCCGGCCTCCGGCGTCTTGAACTCGCCCAGAGGGTAATACGGCAGCATCTTTTCCTCGGCCCATTTCAACGCGGCCGTCGGGGTCATGCCCCAGTTGGTCGGACAGGTGCTGACGAGCTCGACCAGGCTGAAGCACGTGTTCTGCACCTGGTAGGTGAAGGCCTTGTGGAGGGCCTTCTTGGCCTTATTGATGTGCTTGGGCTTGATCAAGGCCTCGCGCGCGATGTAGGCCGGGGTCTCCAGGGCGGAGAGCAGCTCGGCCATCTTGACCGGCATGCCGGTCTGGAGGACCTTGCGGCCGAACGGCGAGGTGGTGGTGCGCTGATCGGGCATGGTGGTGGGGGCCATCTGGCCGCCGGTCATGCCGTAGACCGCGTTGTTGATGAAAATGGTGGTGAACTTCTCCCCGCGGTTGGCGGCGTGGATGATCTCGCTCATGCCGATGCTCGCCAGGTCGCCGTCGCCCTGGTAGGTGAAGACGATCTTGTCCGGCCGCACCCGCTTGATGCCGGTCGCCATGGCCGGAGCGCGGCCGTGGGCCGCTTCCTGGAAATCGAAGGTGAAGTAGTTGTAGCACAGCACCGCGCACCCCACCGGCGCAACCCCGACCGTGCGGCCGCGGATGCCGAGTTCGTCGATCACCTCGGCCACCAGGCGATGGGCCACCCCGTGGGTGCACCCCGGGCAGTAGTGGGTGACCACATCGGCAAGGGCCTCCGGACGATGAAATGTTTTCCCCATGATTTCTACTCCTATTCGGACAGCTGCGCTGCTGTCATTTCGAACCGGATGGAATTCTCCGCGGCCACTGCAAGGGGCAGCCTGCCGCAGAAATCAACCTAAGAAGCCAACAGCTTGGTGATTTCCTCCATTACCTCTTCCGGCGTCGGCACCTCGCCGCCGCACTTGCCGTACCAGTGGACGGGCTTGGCCCCCCGGACACTCAACTCCACGTCCTCCACCAGCTGCCCCATGCTCATCTCGATGCTGATGGCCGATCGGCAGCTCGGCTTGGAGACGGCGTCATATACCGCCTGCCGGGGGAACGGGAAAAGGGTCTGGGGCCGGACCATGCCGACCTCGACGCCCTTTGACTTGAGGTTGTCGATGACGGTGCGGCAGACCCGACTCATGGTGCCGTAGCTCACGATCAGGATCCGATAGTCGCCCTGCAGGTTGTAGGTTTCGCAGCGCACCTCTTCCTGCTTCATGCGCTCGTACTTGGCCTTCAGCTTCAGGTTGTGGGCGTTCAGCTCCTCCGGGACCAGAAAAAGCGTCCGGACCAGGTTGCGCCGGCTGCTCTTGCGCGTGTCCAGCCCGTTGGTGGCCCACTCGTCCTTGTTCGACGGCGCGCTCTTGAGGTGGTCGGGGAACTCGACCGGCTCCATCATCTGGCCGATCAGCCCGTCGCCCAGGATCATCACCGGGTTGCGGTACTTCTCGGCCAGCGGAAAGGAGGCCATGACCATCTCCACGGCCTCCTGCACGCTCGCCGGCGCCAGCACCAGCAGCCGGTAATCCCCGTGGCCGCCGCCCTTCACCGACTGGAAATAATCCGCCTGGGACGGCAGGATGCCGCCCAGCCCCGGGCCGCCGCGCATGATGTTGACGAACACCGCCGGGCACTCCGCCGCCGTGATGTAGCTGATGCCCTCGCTCATCAGGCTGACGCCCGGGCTGGAGGAGGTCGTGAACACCCGCTCCCCGCAGGCGGAGCCGCCGAAGATCATGTAGGACACCGCGACTTCGCTCTCCCCCTGCAGAAACACCCCGCCCACCTCGGAGAGCCGTTTGGAAAGATACTCGGCCACCTCGGACTGGGGCGTGATCGGGTAGGCGAAATAGTTCAGGCATCCGGCGCGGATGGCCGCTTCGGCAATGGCTTCGTTGCCCTTCATCAGCACCTTGCCCATCTCATTTCCTCCGTTTGGCTTCGCCGGTCGCTGCTTCGGCCATCTCGTTGATGGTGATGGCGACATCCGGGCACATGGTGCAGCAGATGGCGCAAAAAATACAGTCTTCGGGCCTCGCCTGATAGGCGGGAAAATAGCCCTTGGTGTTCAACTCCGTTCCGATTTCCAGGACGTTCTTAGGACAGGCCGCGACGCACAGGCCGCACCCCTTGCAGCGGTCCTTGTCGATCAGGTGTTCATAAGCCATCAATCCAGTCCTCCTCACACGGCCCGGGCCCTCTTCCATGGCGGCACCAGCTGCCGCCGGATTCTGAGGACCGGGCAGTCGAACTTCGAATCATCCACCTGCGGCAGGAGCTCTTCGGCCACAGTGATAAAGGCCAGCGGCAAGCCGCTTTCCGCCGCCACCGTCTGCATGAAAGCGTAGCCTTCGGTGATCTCCCGGGCGGTCGTCTCGTCGATCAGGTTCGCGTTTCCGGCCAGGCCGGTTACTTTCAGATTCGCCGAAGCCTCGATCTCGCGGCGGATCTTCCGGCAGCCGGCCGGGGTGGCGGTCGCGGGCCGCAGGGGGTTGACCACCTGCAGCACCCGGCAACTGCCCTTGGCGAAAGCATCCCCCAAGGCGGCCAGCACCATGGCGCCGACCCCGTCGCCCCCGGCATCGAGAATCGCCAGGTCGCCCGGCCGGCGGATCAGCCCCGCTACCGCCGGGCTCAGAACCGGAAGCTCGGACTGCACGTAGGCCTGCGGCGGCAGCACCAGGTCGATGCCCAGTTTCGTCAGTTGGGCCGCCGCCTCGCGCGAACGGAAGTAGGGGTTCACCAGGTCGAGATCGGCGAGCCCCACCTTCATCCCCGCCTGCCGGTGGTGCACGGCGAGATTGACGGCCACCTCTGACTTGCCGCTGCCGTAGTTGCCGACGATGACGACGATGCCTTCCAGCCTCAGTTCCACTGCGCCTCCCGAACCTGTCTTCAGGCCGGGACGAGGCCGGGTCCACGCGGATCCCGCCGGCCGAAAACCAAGTGAGTCTCTTAAAGGTTTATCGAGAACCTGTCAAGCGATTTGCGGCGGGTTTCCACCGCTGCGGCCGCCGCTGCTTTGGACTTTCAGCCCCCTTTGGAATGTGGTAGGGGAGAAAAACTCCCCTTCGCCCCACAGGCCATGAAATAAGGAAGGGCAACCGCTGGAACCGGCCTCCCGGCAGGACCGTTAGGGATTTTTTTATGAACGCGAAACCGAAGAAAACAAAGCTCTCGTCATGAACCGTGTCCGCACCGGCCTTGAATGCCTCCTCGCCGACCCGCCCGCCGGGATCAAAGGCCTGCGGCTGGGGCTGCTTTGCAACCCCAGCGCGGTCGATCACCGGCTGCGGCACGCCCGGCACCTGATCCAGGAGCGGTTTCCCGGCGCCCTGCGCGCGCTCTTCTCCCCCCAACACGGGTTTTTCGCTGAAAAACAGGACAACATGATCGAGTCCGGCGACCTGATCGACCCGTCGCTGGGCCTGCCGGTCTTCAGCCTGTACGGGCGCACCCGCATTCCCGACCCGGAGATGTTCGCCGACATCGACGTCCTGCTGGTCGATCTGCAGGATGTGGGGACCCGGGTCTACACGTTCATCTACACCCTCTCCTACTGCATGGAAACCGCGCGGGCGTGCGGCGTGAAGGTGCTCGTGCTGGATCGGCCGAACCCCGTCGGCGGCCACGCGGTCGAGGGCAACCCGCTCAGGCCCGCCTGCGCCTCCTTCGTCGGCCGCTTCCCCATCCCCATGCGCCACGGCCTGACCATCGCCGAGGCGGCCCGCCTGTTCAACGCCCGGTTCGGCATCGGCTGCGACCTCGAGGTGGTTCCCATGGCGGGTTGGAAACGGGAGATGCTCTTCGATGACACCGGCCTGCCCTGGGTCGCCCCGTCGCCCAATCTGCCGACGCCCGCCTCCGCGCTGGTCTATCCCGGCCAGGTCCTCTGGGAGGGGACCAACGTCTCGGAGGGCCGCGGGACGACACAGCCCTTTGAGCTCTTTGGTGCGCCGTTTTTCGACATCGCCAGGATCGCCGCCGAGGTTCCCGAGACCTCTCTGCCGGGGGCCGTTCTGCGGCCGGCCGCCTTCGAGCCCACTGCGGGCAAATGGCAGGGCCACTGCTGCCGCGGCTTCCAGATCCACCTCACCGACCCACGGCGTTTTGCGCCGTACGCCGCCACGCTGAGGCTGATCGCGGCCGCCCGGCGCCTCCACCCCCGGGATTTCGCCTGGCGCCCGCCGCCGTACGAGTACGAATTCGAAAAACTTCCGATCGACCTGCTGATCGGCGACCCGGCCGTCCGGCAACGCCTCGAGGACCTGGAGCCGGTCGACGGCATCGAGGCGTCCTGGCGGAGGGAACTCGACGAGTTCAGGAAGATGAGCCGGGAGCATTGGCTGTATTCATAGCGGCTTCCCGGCGATGAGGATGATCGTTGGCGGAAGCGGAGTGGGCGCGGCTTTCAGCCGGGATCATCGAGGCCGGAGGCCTCTGCCCCATTTTCAGCAACGCTGCAACCCGAGAAACCGTTAAGGCGGCGGACCCTATGGACTCAACCGACTCAAACTGGATCCGGATGCGCTTCAAGAAGAACAAGGTCTGGGCCGAAGCGGGCCCCGACGGGCGCCCCCTTCAGAAGGAGGGCCGCATCCGCATCAAATACCAGCTGGACCAGCCGCACGAGTACCGGGTCACGCCGCAGAGTCTGAGCGGCCTTGACGAGCCGCCGCCGAAAGCGTCGAACCCTCCGGCCCAGCGCCCTCCCGGGAGAGCAACGCCGGAGGCCGGCCCGCCCGCGGAGGGCACCGTGCACATCTACACGGACGGCGCCTCTTCCGGGAACCCCGGCCCGTCCGGGATCGGGGTGGTCCTCACCTGCGACGGGAAGCGCAAGGAGATATCGGAATACATCGGGGTGTCCACCAACAACATCGCCGAGCTGACGGCCATTCAAAAAGGCCTGGCGGCGGTCCGGAACAGGCGCCTGCCCGTGCGGGTCTACACCGACAGCAGCTATGCGTACGGGGTGCTGGCACTGAATTGGAAGCCGAAGAAGAACCTGGACCTCATCGCCGCCATCCGGCGGTCGATGTCGGCCTTTTCCCGGCTCACGCTCGTGAAGGTGCCGGGCCACAAGGGGATTGTGGAAAACGAACGCGCCGACGAACTGGCGACCTCGGCCGTTCGCAAGGCGGTGGGGAACTGAGCGGGGCCCGAGCGCGCGCAACGCGCCGGGCCCCGCCGGTCTTTGCGCTTATTCGGGCTTGCGCTCCGCTTTCAGGCTTTCAAGCTCTTTTTTGAGATCGGAGATCTCGCTTCTGTATTTTTCCATCTCGTCGGGGGCCACCGGCGAGGCGGCCGGCTCGTCTTTCTTCCAGGTGTCCTTCATCTCGTCGAAACCCAGGTACAAGGCCAGACCGCCGCCCAGCAACAGCACGGCCGGGATGGTCCCGCCCAGAACCACCAGAAACTCCTTCCACCAAAAACCGAGACCGATAAGCCCCAACGCCGCCGCCACTGCACCACCCACCAATGTCTTCATAATCCCACAACCTCCTTTCGCATGCCGATCTTAGTAGACCACCTTAGTAATAGACGACTGCTCCAGATGCCGGCGGATCAGCGGCCACGCACCCGTTACGACCGAGCCGACTGCTCCGAGATATGATCATTAAATGTGTTTTTATAACACAACGTTTCTGACCTGACAAGGTCAATTCGCGTGGGGTGATTCTGCGCAGGGCATGGATCTCCGGGCCCGATCGGCCGATCGGTTGCGCCCTTCCCGTGCAGGATCGAATTTGATTTTTAGAGACCGGCGGGGTATGAATGAAACACTTGCCCGAACCTCAAACGCCGCTCAGCCGAACAGGGTGAACCGCACATGGGATTACCGCCCGACCCAGATCCGCCGCTGCCACCAGGCGGGCTGATCCGCCGCTGGATCAACCGCGTCCTCGGCGGCACGCTGCACCACTACCGGAACGTTCTCCCGGAGCGGTTCGGGCCCTTGAGGTCGACCGCTCTCCGGCTCTTTTTCTCAGGCGTTCGGCTGGAAGCGCCCCAGGCGGACACCCTGCGGGAGCTTCCGGCCGACGGCGTCATCATTTACGCCAGCCGCTTCCGCTGCACGTTTCCGCTATTGTTCGCCCACACCCGCTACGGCGAGCTGGGCCTGCCGTTTCCCCGGATCGCCCTGGGATGCCGCCTTTTCCTCTGGCTGCCGCTGTCCCAGATGGCCCGCGTCCTGCTGGCCCGCGCCGAAAGCCTCATCCGCCGGCGCCGGTGCCCCGACCCTTTCACCAGCGGGTTTGCCCAGGAGAGTCTCCTGCAGGGCCAGGCCGGCTTTCTGACGCTGATCGAGGCTCCGTCTCTCCTGCGAAGGCTTTGCCGCCCCGACAGGGACCC
>CAZLSV010000137.1:0-8627 GCA_964562235.1 uncultured Desulfatibacillum sp. | reverse complement strand
AGTCGAAGTTGACGCTGATGTCCGAGTCGCTGCGCAACGACGGCCGGGTCTGGGTGCCCAAAAGGGTCGGCGACACGCGCACGCCGGGGGCGATCCCGGAGGCCGAGCGCGATTACTTCCTGGAGCGCAAGTACCCGAGCTTCGGCAACCTCGTCCCGCGCGACGTGGCCTCGCGCAACGCCAAGGAGCAGTGCGATCAGGGCAAGGGCGTCGGGGCGACGGGCCTGGCGGTTTTCCTGGATTTCGCCGACGCCATCAAGCGCGACGGCCGGGCCGCCATCGAGAAGAAGTACGGCAACCTGTTCCAGATGTACGACAAGATCACCGGCGACGACCCCTACCAGACGCCGATGATGATCTACCCGGCCGTGCACTACACCATGGGCGGACTGTGGGTGGACTACAACCTCATGAGCACCGTCGACGGCCTGTTCGTCCTCGGCGAAGCCAACTTTTCCGACCACGGCGCCAACCGGCTCGGGGCGAGCGCGCTGATGCAGGGCCTGGCCGACGGCTACTTTGTCATCCCCTACACCCTCGGCGGCTACCTGGCCGGCACCCGCTTCGCGGAGGTGAAAAACGACCACGCGGCCTTCGCCGATTCCGTGAAACTCGTCCAGGAGCGGGCGGCCAAGCTCATGGCGGTGAACGGCCGACGCACGGTGGATGACTTTCATCGCCAGCTCGGCCTCATCATGTGGGACCACTGCGGCATGGCCCGCACCAACGAAGGCCTGGCCAAGGCCCGCACGCTGATCCAGGGGCTGCGCGAGGAGTTCTGGCGAGACGTGCGGGTTCCGGGATCGGCGAGCGATTTCAACCAGAGCCTTGAAAAGGCCGGTCGGGTCGCCGATTTCATGGAGTTCGCGGAGCTGATGGTCATCGACGCCCTGGCGCGCCAGGAGTCCTGCGGCGGCCATTTCAACGAGGCCTTCCAGACCGAGGAAAACGAGGCCCTGCGCGACGACGCCAATTTCTGCCACGTGGCCGCCTGGGAGTTCACCGGCGACGGCCAGGCGCCCGGCCTGCACAAGGAGCCCCTGGTGTTCGAGAACGTGCACCTCACCCAAAGGAGCTACAAGTGAGCAAATCCATACACCTGACGCTGAAGATCTGGCGGCAGAGCGGCCCCGGCGACAAGGGCCGCTTCGAGAGCTACCCGGCCAGGGACATCTCCACCGACATGTCCTTCCTGGAGATGCTGGACGTGGTGAACGAGCAGCTGACGCTTGCGGGCCGGGACCCGATCGCCTTTGAACACGACTGCCGCGAAGGCATCTGCGGCACCTGCGGCACCATGGTCAACGGCCGCGCCCACGGGCAGATGCAGGGAACCACCCTGTGTCAGCTGCACATGCGCCATTTCTCCGACGGCGACACCCTGGTGATCGAGCCGTTCCGCGCCCGCGCGTTCCCGGTGATCAAGGACCTGGTGGTGGACCGCAGCGGCCTGGACCGCATCATCCAGGCCGGCGGCTACATTTCCGTCAACACCGGCAACGCGCCCGAGGCCAACACCCTGCCGGTCCCGCAGGACCGCGCCGAAAGGGCCATGGACGCGGCCGCGTGCATCGGCTGCGGGGCCTGCGTCGCCTCCTGCCCCAACGCGTCGGCCATGCTCTTTGTGAGCGCCAAGGTCTCCCAGCTGGCGCTGCTGCCGCACGGCCGGCCGGAAGCCGCCCGCCGGGCCATCGGCATGGTTCGAACGATGGACGCGTGCGGGTTCGGCAACTGTTCCAACCACCGGGAATGCGAGAAAGCCTGCCCCAAGGAGATCTCCATCGTCAACATCGCGCGCCTGAACCGCGAGTACTTCAAGGCCGGATTCACGTCATTGGAGAAATAGGCTTCGCCGGGGAGGGCGTTCTCATAGGTTGCTCCTGCGGCCATTGAATACGCCAAGTTCAGCATCCCTCGCAGAGGCGGAGCCTTCACCGGATCAAGTGTTGGCATTTTTGACAGCCTCGGTGCTCGCGGATTCACTGAACCCTGAACCCTTGTACCCTTGACCCCGGCGCCGTCACGTGTCGAGGAGCGTGCGAACCGTCCTGAGCAGCAGGGGGATGTCGAAGGGCTTGGCAAGGACGTCGGAGAACCCGAGGGCGGCCAGTTCGTCGAGCTTGGGATGCCCGGGGAAGCCCGTGGTGATGATGACCTTCATGCCCGCCAGCGCGGGCTCCGCTTTGATGTGCCGGCACACCTCCAGCCCGTCCATCTCCGGCATGAACACATCCAGCAGCAGCAGGTCGGGCCGGTAGGTGCCGAGGCGGATCGACGCCTCGATCCCGTTGGCGGCCTCCGCCAGGAGATGGGTGCGCGGGAGCGCCAGCGCCTCCATCAGGATCTGCCGGACCATCCGGTCGTCATCCACCACCAGGATCTTGGGCGCGTGGCGTTTCAGCACGGTGGGCAGGAGCACCGTGAACACCGTGCCCCCGGAGGCCCGGTTCTCGAAGCCGATCTCCCCGCCGTGGGCCTGGACGAGACTGTAGCTGACCGAAAGCCCGAGGCCGGTCCCCCCCTGGGACTGCTTGTCGGTGACGAAGGGCAGAAAAATCCGGTCGGCGATCGCCGGGGCGACCCCGCGGCCGTTGTCTGAAACGCGCAGGTGGACCCGGCCGTCTTTCAGGCCGAAACCCGTCTGGATCGTTATTTCACCCTGCGGGTGGTCGATGGCCTGCGCCGCATTGATCAGGATGTTCAGCGCGATCTGCTCGATGTTCTGCGGGTTTCCCTCGATGTCGGGCAGCCCCTCCTGCAGATCGAGGGCGACGTTGACGCCGGCCGTGCGCAGGGTGCTCTGGCACAGACGCAGGGCATTGCGCACGGCGGCGTTGAGGTTGAGCGGCGTTTTCTCGGCGATGTTGGACTGCCGGGAGAAATTCTTGAGGTCCGCCACGATCTTGACCACCCGGTTGGCGGCCAGTTCCATGTCGGCGACCAGCTGCGGCAGATGCTCTTCCAGAAAATCGTAGGTGAACCCGCCGAAGGTGCGGTCCGGCTGGCGGCGGCGTTGCTCCAGCAGCAGCGGCATGAAATCCGCCCAGGTTTTCCGAAGCAGCGGCAGGTTGTAGAGAATGAGGTTGATGGGGTTGTTGATCTCATGGGCGACGCCGGCCACGAGCGTGCCGAGGGCCTCCATCTTCTGGGCCTGATGCAGCTGCTCTCCGGCCTCCTGCAGGGCCTGCTCGCGCTTGGCCAGCAGCGCCGCCAGGCGCTTGCCTTCGGCGCGGGCGGCGGCCAGTTCCTGCAGCAGCTCTTCCCGGGCGCGGGCCTCTTCCGTCATCGCGTCACCTACGGCGCCCTTCGGACGTGAGGATCGCCTCGATGCAGCCCCGCACCCGGGAAAGCGGGATGTCGGTGCGCATGCCGGGGCAGAAACCGGCCATGATCAGCCAGTTTTGCGGCTCGGTCACGACGCTTTCGATAAACGGCCAGCGCCGGCACATGCGCGGCTTGACGGGGTGGATGGTGCAGGTCTCGTCCCAGAAAACGCAGTAGCCGTCTTCCCGCTGCGCCAGCAGGTGCCTCCCGCCGGACAACCGGCAGTATTCTCCGGCCACCCGCGACGGATCGGTGCCCAGAAACGCCGCAATGGCGGCGAGGTCGTCGGCGTCGACATAAGTGCCGCCGTACCCCCGGCAGCACTCCCCGCAGCGCGTGCAGGCGAAAAGCGCTTCCGGTGTCAGATTACTCGAGCGCACGTCGCGACTCCATGGCTTTCTTGAGCGTCACCTGGTCCACATATTTCAAATCCCCGCCCACGGGCACTCCCGAGGCGATGCGCGTCACGCTCACCGGAAATGCAGCCAGCCGCCCCGCGATGAAAGCGGCGGTGGCCTCCCCTTCCACGCTGGTGCCGGTAGCCAGGATCACTTCCCGGACCCCGCCTGCCGCCACGCGCGCGATCAGTTCGCGAATGCGGATGTCGTCGGGGCCCACGCCGTTCATGGGCGACAGCACGCCCGACAACACGTGGTAGCCGCCGCTGAACGCGCCGGATTTCTCCAGTGCCGCCAGGTCCCCCGGCTGTTCCACGACGCACACGGCCGCGGGGTCGCGCGCCGGGTTGCTGCAGATGCCGCAGAGCTCCGCATCGCTCAGGGAAAAGCAGCGGGAGCACAGGCGGACTTTCTGCTTGACCTCGAGGATGCTTTGCGCCAGTTCCTCCACGAGCGGCTCCGGGGCATACAGCAGGTGCAGGGCCAGCCGTTCGGCGGTCTTCTCCCCGATCCCGGGAAGACGCGCCATGCGTTTGATCAGCTGGCGGATGGATGCCGGGTAGTGGTTCATGGGCTACATGAGGCCTGGCAGCTTGAGACCGCCGGTGAGTTTTCCCATTTCGGAGGAGACCATTTCCTGGGACTTGGCGAGGGCGTCGTTGACGGCCGCCAGCATCAGGTCCTGCAGCATTTCCACATCCTCCGGGTTGACCACCTCTTTTTCGATGCGGATGGAAACGACCTGCTGGCGCCCGTTGGCGACCACCTTGATCATGCCGCCGCCGACGGCGGACTCCACGGTTTTCTCGGCCAGTTCCTCCTGCATCTTGAGCATGCGCGCCTGCAGCTTCTGCGCCTGCTTCATCATGTCGCCCATCCCTTTCATTCGTCCACCTCCTTGGATATCTTGACTTCCACGAGTTTGCCGTTGAAGATTTCAATCGCCTCGGCGACCAGTGGATGATTCAGCGTTTCCTTGACCCGCGCCTGGTGGCGATCCCGGCGTTCGTGGTTGGTTAAGTTGCCGTCCTCCCCGGCCGCGACGACCACCTCCGGGGCGCCGCCGAAGATCTCGGCGCAGGCCTTTCTGAGAATCGCCATGTGCTTGTCGCGCTTCAGCGTCGCGACGGCAAAGGAATGGCCAGCGGCGAGGATTTCCACCCGTTCCGGCCCTGCCTGCTTAAGGCGGCACCGCCTCAGGGTGGCGGCCAGGCTGGGCTGAATGCCGGCGACGAGATCCACGACCTGCTGCCAGGCCGCCGCCGGGTCGGCCGCCGGGTCCGCGTTCCGGCGGGTCGCAGGCGCCGGCGCGGGCGGATCCGTCCGCGCGGAACCGGCGGGGCCACTGGGCGTTTCCGGTCCGCCGGAGCCCCCTTTCGACGGTTCCCGGCGCGGCGCCGGAGATACGGCCGCGGCCCCTTCCACCTCCCGGCGCAGATCCTCCAGCTTGGTGATGAGCGTGTCGATGGAAAGCACCGCACGCGTCTGCAGGACTCTGAAAAACGCCATCTCCAGCGCCAGTTTGGGCAGAGGGGAAAAGCGCACGGCGCTCTCTTCGCGAAAGAGAAGCTCCAGGGCATGTTCCAGCGCGCTTTTAGGCGTCCGCGCGACCAGCTCCCGCATCAGCGCGATCTCCTGGCCGGGCAGGTCGACCAGCTTTTCCGGCGAGCGGCTGTTTTGAATGACCCAGAGGTCCCGCAGGTATTCGAGAAGGTCCGCGAACAGTTTTTTGAGGTCGTGGCCGCGGTCGAAGATCTCGTCGAGGGTCGCCAGAAACACCGGCGCGTCGCCGGCGAGAACGGCCCCGGCCAGCCCATGGAGCTGGCGGCGGTCGATGACCCCGAGCGTTTCGATGATCTGCGCGTGGGCGATGGCCCGCTGCCCGCCCGAGATCACCTGGTCGAGCAGGCTGAGGCTGTCGCGCACGCTGCCCCCGGACTCGCGGGCGATCAACTCCAGGCTCTCGGCGGCGATCTCGACGCCTTCCTGCCGGCAGATCGTTGCCAGGTGAGCGGCGATCGAAGCCAGCCGAACCCGGCGCAGGTCGAAGCGCTGGCAGCGGGAGAGAATGGTGGTCGGGATCTTGTGCGGTTCGGTGGTGGCAAACATGAACAGCACGTGGGCGGGCGGCTCTTCCAGGGTTTTCAACAGGGCGTTGAACGCCGGGGTGCTCAGCATGTGGACTTCGTCGATGATGTAGATTTTGTAGGGGCTGTGGGCGGGCATGTACTTGATGTTCTCCCGCAGCTCCCGGACCTGATCCACGCTGTTGTTGGAAGCCCCGTCGATCTCGTTCACGTCCACGGCGCGCCCGGCCGTGATGTCCGAGCAGGATCGGCACTGATTGCAGGGCGCCGCCGCCGGCCCGGCCTGGCAGTTCAGCGCCTTGGCCAGGATCCGCGCAATGGTGGTCTTGCCGGTCCCGCGCGGGCCGGCAAAAAGAATCGCGTGCGCCACCCGGCCCGCGGACAGCGCATTGCCGAGGGTGCGGGTGATGTGCCCCTGCTCGAGGACTTCGGCGAAGGTCTGCGGGCGATATTTACGCGCTAGTACGAGATAGGACATATCCCTGAACGTCGGGTTCCGGTCGGCGGGATGAGGGCAACGAAGGCGTTCGGTGCGCCGGCGTCGTGCCGGGCCGATCCTTGCCGACGCAACAGAACAAAGGAAGTGGCGGAGAGAGTGGGGTTCGAACCCACGGTGCCGTTATTAGCAGCACACACGATTTCCAGTCGTGTTCCTTCGGCCAGCTCGGACATCTCTCCGCAAATCATCAACGTTTTCAAAGACGCTCTCAGCGACCTGCGCCCGGCAAAACCACCGTCCGCCATCCCGGCCGACCGGCCGGGCCCGAGGCTCAAAAGATGGCGGAGAGGGTGGGATTTGAACCCACGGTGCCGTTTAAGCAGCACACCGCTTTTCGAGAGCGGCGCCTTCAACCACTCGGCCACCTCTCCGGGGTGAATCGCGGCAAACAATAACTTTTTCTTTTATCTTTTTCGACGGGCGATGTCAACCACCATCACGCGCGGAACATCGCCTGGATTTCCTCCGTGTAACGGCCGTCCGCGTCGTAAACGATCAGCGGCGGGACAATCACCATTCCGGGCCCACCCGCGCGGATCCCTTCCACCAGCACCAGCCGGGCATCTTGATCCTGCGCGGAGTGAATGCCGCGCAAGCGCTTCGGTTCGATACGCTCGGCGCGCATGTGGGAAAGCAGCTCCGCGGTGCGGCCGGCCGTGTAAATCGTGGTAAAGCGGCCGCCGGTTTTCAACAGTCGTGCGGCCGCCCGCACGACCTCCGGCAGGCGCACGGCGATCTCGTGGCGGGCCAGCGCC
Organism: uncultured Desulfatibacillum sp.; assembly: GCA_964562235.1. Classification (GTDB taxonomy): domain Bacteria; phylum Desulfobacterota; class Desulfobacteria; order Desulfobacterales; family SpSt-501; genus SpSt-501. Next base: position 1,564 of record CAZLSV010000137.1, on the reverse strand, counting down.
CGCTGCGGGTCCGGGTTCACGCGACCGGACCCCCCGGGCCGATAGGGCGGGTTGGAGACCACCCGGTCCACCGGTCCGCCGACCCGCGCCGGGTGGAGGTCCCGCATGTCGGCGCACACGACCGTCACCCTCGCGGCCAAATCGTTCTCGCGCACGTTTTCCTGCGCCAAGGCGGACAGCTCCGCCTGGAGCTCGACGCCCCAGATGCGAACCTCCGGCTGCCGGAAGGCCAGTATCAGCGGAATGATGCCGCAGCCCGTCCCGAGGTCCACCACCGTCTCGCCGGGCCTCGGGTGCACGGCGCTCGCCAAAATGACGGCGGCGATCGAATAGCGGTACCCGCGGCCGTGCTGCTGGAGCCGGATCCGCCCGTTGAAAAACGAATCCCGGGTGACGCCGTCCATCTCAGAAGGATCCGATTTTGAATTTGATGTCGCCCACAACGGCCTGGCCCAGCGCTTCGTTCAGCCGCGCCAGGAGGTCGCCCTTCTGATACTGCAGGTGGTGAAGCCAGGTGGAGCTCGTGACGTGCACCAGCAGGAGGGACCCCTTGACGGCCGCCGGCCGTGCGTTGCGGGCGATGTCCGCGCCGACCACGCGATCCCACACCCGCCAGATGCGCAGCATCCCCTGCTCCGTCTCGGGCCGGAAGTGCTTGAGCAGTTCGGTGAGGACCCCGCCGATGTGCGCCGCATCGGCGGGCTTCTTGTCGCTTGCGTTCATTACGTCCCATTATGACGCCGCCGACGCCTTCCGTCAATCGCCCGGCCTTTGGAAAAGGCGATTTCTCTTGACTTGGCGGGGAGGGTACCTTAACAATATTGGTATCATCCGCATTTTTCTCGCTCGCCGCAGGCGGCACCCGCGGCGGCGTCGGGCCATGGGCCATCCCCCGGAAGCTCTACGACCTATAAATCATTCAACAAGGATAACGGCATGAGTTGGGATTGGGAAAAACTAAAGCAGCAACAAGGCGGCCGCGGCGGCGGCATGCCCCCGCAAGTGGACGAGATGTTCAAACAGTTCAAAAACGTGAAGCTGCCCGGCGGGCCCCTCGCCCTGGGGCTCATCGCGGTCGCCTTTCTCGCCCTGACCTCCATTTACACGGTGAACCAGGACGAGGTCGGGATTGCCCAGCGCTTCGGGCGCTACGTCGAAACGACCCAGCCCGGCTTGAATTTCAAGCTGCCGCTGGGCATCGACACCGTCACCAAGGTCAATGTCAAGCGGGTCCAGACCGAGGAGTTCGGCGCCATTGTCCCGGAGGTCGATTTCAGGCCCCGGACGAAACCCGGCTCGGACCCGGGCAGCGTGGCGCTCATGCTGACCGGCGATCTCAACGTGGCCGTCGTCCCGTGGGTCGTGCAGTATCGCGTCAAGGACCCCTACAACTTCCTCTTTAAGGTGGCCAACGTGCGCCAGCTCCTGAAGGACATGTCCGAGGCCTCGATGCGCCTGGTGGTCGGGGACCGCAGCATCAACGAGGTTATCAGCAAGCGCGACGAGATCGCCATCGAGGCGAGGGCCAGCCTCCAAAAAGAGCTCGACCAGGCCGAAACCGGAA
>CAZLSV010000136.1:7174-9046 GCA_964562235.1 uncultured Desulfatibacillum sp. | reverse complement strand
GTTCATGAGCACCATGCTCGCCAAGCTGATGGACCGCTTCCCGATCATCCTCTGGTTGGGCGCGGCCCTGCTCGGAAAGGTCGGCGGCGAGATGATGGCCACCGACCCGTTCATCGTCGAGCTGTTCCATCCGCCCCACTGGGCGGAGTACGCCTCGATGGCCGTCTTTGTCCTTTTCGTCTGCGGGTTCAGCAAGTGGATCATCAACCGACGGAAGGCGAAGGGCGAACCAGAGACCGTCCACGGCGGTCATGTGGCCGTGGCCCTCGAAGGCAGCCGCTCCGACGGCGGAAAGTGATCGCGTCGGCGATCGGCGTTGCCGACGCCGCGGCCGGCTCGAACGGTTCCTAGTCGCTGAAACGGACAGCCCTCTCCATGCCCGCTGGAGAGGGCTTGTTTTTTTTTCTGTGAGAGCGGAATCGTGCCGCGAGGGTATCGTGGCGGGAAGCCGCTCCCACAAGAAAATTTTTCGAGGACTAAACGACCAGAAGGCTGCGCCGAAAGCCCGGATTCAAGGCGCGCGAATCTCGCGGCGCGAGGCGTACAAATGGTACGCCGCAGCGACCGCGGGATGAAGCGCAACGCCGAAGCCGGGCTTTCGGCGCAGCCTTCACTCCTTGGACTTGAAGTCCGTGGTCTCGATCCCCGCCTCCTTGATCAACCGGTGCAGGTACTGGCGCTGGATCCCGGCGGCCTCGGCCGCGCGGCTGATGTTGCCGTCGTACTGCTCGAGCAGGCGGCGGATGTACTGCAAGTGGAAGTACTGGATGGCGCGCTCCTTGGCCTCGCGGAAAGGGATCTCCGCCATCCGGTCCTCGTCCGGCGGCGGGGCGGCGGCCGGCGTGGATTCCATCTGGAGGTCCGCCACCGAGAGGCTTTGGCCGCGGCAGAAGATGACACCCCGCTCCATGATGTTCTCCAGCTCGCGCACATTGCCGGGGAACTCGTAGGCCATGAGCACCTGCATGGCCTCCGGCGAAATGTCCGTCACGGTCTTGCGGTTGACGGCGGCGTACTTGGCGAGAAAATGCCGGCTGAGCAGGACGATGTCCTCCTTGCGCTCCCACAGCGGCGGCAGCTCGAACTGGATGACGTTCAGCCGGTAGAAGAGGTCTTCGCGGAAGCGCTTCTCGCGGATGTCGGCCTTGAGGTCGTGGTTGGTGGCGGCGACGATCCTGAGATCCGCTTTCTTGGTCACGACGCTGCCGACGGGCTTGTACTCGCCCTCCTGCAGCAGCCGCAGCAGCTTGGTCTGCAGGTGCGGCGAAAGGTCTCCGATCTCATCCAGAAAAAGAGTCCCCTCGTGGGCCTCCTCCACCAGGCCTTTTTTTTCCTTCCAGGCGCCGGTGAAGGCCCCCTTCACGTGGCCGAAGAGTTCGCTTTCCAGGACCTCCTGGGGGATGGCGGTGCAGTTCACGGTGACCATTTTTTTCCGGCTGCGCAGGCTGTGCTGGTGGATGGCGCGCGCGACCAGTTCCTTGCCCGTGCCGCTGGGGCCGGTGATCAGCACCGTTCCCATGGTGGGCGCGACCTGCCGGATGCGCTCGAAGATGTCGCGCATGATGGGCGAGGCGCCCACCAGCGAGGCGAAGCCCTCCTTCTCCTCCAGGGCCTGCCGCAGGGCCAGGTTCTCGCGCACCATCTCCTGCCATTGCATGGCCTTGTCCACGGTCAGCAGGAGGCGCTCCTGGCGAAAAGGCTTGGTGATGTAGTCGAAGGCCCCCTTTTGCGTGGCCTCCACCGCCGTCTCGATGGTGGCAAAGGCGGTGAGCACGATGACGGCCGTTTTGGGCGCAAGCTTCTTGACGGCCTCGAGCAGGGCGATGCCGTCCATGCCGGACAAAATGAGGTCGGTCATGACCAGCTCCACGG
>CAZLSV010000136.1:0-7164 GCA_964562235.1 uncultured Desulfatibacillum sp. | reverse complement strand
TCAAGATGCGGCCGGGCATTATCGCCTCCTCATTACGGCTTCACAAAGTCGGTTAAAAACAAATCCCCCTGGCCCCCTTTGCCAAAGGGGGAACAATGGACTTTCCACCTTATCCTCCCCTTTGAAAAAGGGGGTTGGGGGGATTCAGGTGCCGGCGTTGCAGTGACGTTGCTGGAAGTCGGTGAGCGCGTGGCGCCATCCGATCCTCACGTCTTGGCCAGGTCCTCAACCGAACCCATGGGCAGCTTGACCGTGAACGTCGTCCCCGGTCGCTTGCCGGGAGCCGTGGCCGGGGAGCTCACGCACTCGATGGTCCCGCCGTAGCTGGTGATGATCCCGTAGCTCACGAACAGCCCCAGGCCGGTCCCCTGGCCCTCCGGCTTGGTGGTGAAAAAGGGCTCGAAGATGTGATCGATGTGATCCGGCGGGATGCCCGTGCCGGTGTCGTGAAACAGCGCCACGGCGCGCCGGGTGGCGCGTTCCGGGAAGCTGCGGATGGTCAGGGTCCCGCCCTTCTCCATGGCGGCCATGGCGTTGGTGATCAGGTTCAGGAACACCTGCTGCAGCTGCCGGGCGTCCCCCTTGACCGGCGGCAGATTGCGGTCCAGGTCGAGCGTGAGGGTGATGCCGTTTTTCTCGATGAGGTGACGCACGATTTTGGCGATCTCCTCGATTCCGGCATTGAGGTCCGAGTACTCCCGCGGCTGCTTTTCCGCCCGGGCAAACGAGAGCAGGTTCTCCACGGTTTCCTTGCAGAGCAGCCCCTGGCGCTCGATGGTCTTGAGGTCCTCGTGCTGCTGGGTCCCTTCTTCGGTCTTGCGCAGCAGCAGCTCGCAGAACCCGAGGATCACCCCCAGGGGGTTGTTGATCTCGTGCGCCACCCCGGCGGCGAGCGTTCCCAGGCTGGCGAGCTTCTCGGTATTCACCAGTTGGCGCTGCAGGTTCTTGGTCTCGGTGATGTCCCGGGCGATGCAGAGGATGGAGCCGACCTCGCCGGCATCGGTCTTGACGGGCATGAAATTGGCGCTGATCCAGGCGGACCGATCGCCCATCGGCAGCTCGAACTCCTCCCGCAGACTCTTGCCGGAGAGGTGCACCCGGCTGATGAGCCCGGCCTGGTGGACGGCGCTCGGCTCCGGGAAAGCGCTGGAGAGGTGCTTTCCGACGAACGCCTCCGGGGCGCCCCCGAAAAACTTGGCCGTGAAGGTGTTGAGCGACTGGAACCGGCCCTCGCGATCCACGGTGAAGATGAGGTCCTCGGCGCTTTCCACGAGCGAGCGGTATTTCTCCTCCGATTTGGCCAGGGCGTCGGTTTTTGCCAGGACCTTGGCCTCTAGCAGACTCGACCAGCGGTTCTCCATCCAGATGATGGCACCCGCACCGAGGATCACCGCGAGGACCACCAGGCCCTGCAACAGCAGCAGCCGGAAAGAGCCCCGGCGCAGGGCGTCCTCCACCTCGGACTCCGGCGCCACCACGGCCACCGACCAGAAACGGGCGGGGGTGTCGGCCACCTGGATCGGGCAATAGGCGATCAGCTTCTTGGTCGGCCCGGCGTAGCCGTGGTGCCAGCCCGAGTAATACCAGCCCGTTCCCTGATCGCCCTTGAGCATCTTCTCTTTCTGGATGAAGTGGATGCGCTCGTTGGAGATGTCGGGGAACTTTTCCTCGCGGACCGCAAAGGCGTCCCGGCCGAGAAAGTCCGGGTTCGGGTGGTAGATGAACCGGCTCTCCCGGTCGATCACCCACGCGTAGCCGGTCTTGCCGGATTGAATGGATTTGACGATGGAGGAGAGCAGGGCCGACACGTTGAGGTGAAACACCATCAACCGCCCGGCGTCGGGCGTCAGTCGCGCGGCGATGACCATCTCCTCGCTGGCCGACTCGGACCGCACCGGCGAGACCCAGAAGGCGGGTTCCTCCGGGGAGGCGAAGCGCACCGCGTCGTAGATGCCGGACGCCGACAGGCTGCGTTCGGACCAGCTGCCGTGCAGGCCGCCCGTGAATACCCGGCGGGCCGTCCGATCAACGACTTCCGCCCGGCGCACACCGCTTTCCGACAGCCGCGCCAGGCTCACCTGCAGGGCTTCGGCCAGTTCCCGGGCGTCGGCGGTTCTCCCCCGGAAGGCCTGCGCCAGAAAGTAAAGCTCGCGTTTGACTTCCCCGATTTCGCGCTCGATGCGGGCCTTGGCCGTCTGCGCGATGACCATCTGCTGCGCGTTGAACTGGTCTGTCACGACGGCGTTCATCTCCCGGGCGGTCCACACCCCGAGGAGGATCCCGGCCGAGAGCAGCGCGACGACCGCCACATATACGGCCGCCACGATGGTGCGGCCGGCCAATGTCTCTTTGGAAATCTGCATCCGATCCGGATCGAAACCTCTTGGAAAACCATCCGTTTTTTTCAGGCCATCATAGCCGTTTTTCAAGAAAGCGCAAGGCGGCACGCGGGCCGTCGGTCCCCGGGAGCTGGTCCGGTTTTTGCAAATTTTTTCGAGATGATTTTGGGGCGGTGGCACAGGGAATCGGGGTTTCCAAATGATCCATCCGAAAACCAGGGCAAGGCCGCGGGTAAGCGGCCGGCAACAACATCCACGAAAGAAAGGAGCCGTGTTAAATGAGGAGAGAACAACCTTTGAGAGGCGTATTCGTCGTTACAGTGGCCGCGATGCTGGTGGTGGGGATAGCCGCCCCGGGGACGGCCCAGAAGATCACGGATTTCTCGGCCGAGCAGGTCGTGATCGGCGCCAAGGGAAAAGTCGAGCAGGAGAGCAGGCTTTCGGCGGCGGGCGACCGGCTGCGCGTCGACAAAGTGGTGCCCGCCGACGCGAAAATGACCTTCATCTTTCGCAAGGAGCTCAAGCAGGCCGTTACGATCAACCCGGGCAAGAAGACCTACTTCGAGGGGCCGTTGGATGAAAAAGCGTTTGCGACCATCCTGGGCCTGCCGGCCGGCACCGCGGCCGAAAGACCCGCGGGCGAGGAGACGGTGAGCGGGTTTGCCTGCGCCAAGAAGGAACTCGACATGGAGATCGACTTCAAGAAGGCCAAGAAGACGGTCACTAACACGGTGTGGGTCTCCGAGCGCCTGGGCATCCCCTTGCGGGTGAAGACCTACGAGGGGCGAGTGACCGAGCTGCGCAACATCAAGGAGGGCAAGCCCGATCCCGCCCTTTTCGAGTCTCCGAAGGATTTCAAAAAGATGGCCACGCTGAAAGAGGTGTTGCCCAGCGATCCCTTCCTGGACGACGAAGACTGATATCGTTCCAAAAAGAGCCCCGACCCCTGGGGCAAAGGGGCCGGGGCTCTTTTTTTATTACTCCGGAGGCCGCTATTCCGCCGCGATCCTGAATTTTTTGCGGAAGCAGCGTGCGACCAGGTCCGCCGCCAGCCGTGAGTCGCCGAGATGGTCGAAGTTGACGACCAGGTCGAACTCGGAGGCCGGCGCATCCTTTTTGCCGAAGGCTTTCTTGAAGAAGGCGGCCTGCTCCTTGTCGAACTTGGCGAGCGTCTTGCCCGCCTCATCGACTCCGATTTTCAGCAGCGAAGCCAGACGTTCGGTTCGAAACCGGTCCGAGCAGATGAACCGCACGGCCAGAACGCGGTCGCGGGGCAAAATCAAATGGGTCCCCCGGCCGACGAAGATGGTGGCGCCCATGGTGGCCATGGAGTAAACGGCGCTGACCAGGTTGCGGATGTAGTCGTCCATCTGGAAGGACTTTTTCCCGAAGAGCAGGGCGGAGAGTTCGACGGTTTTTCCCGGATAAAGTTCATCGTAGAACTTTACCGTCTCCTTGTCCAAACGCGCCTCGCCGCTCATGTGCTCCAGGATTTCACGGTCGGCCACCTTCAGGTGGAGCTTGCGGGCCAGGGTGTCCGCCACTTCCAGTGCGCCGACGCCGACCTTGCGGGAAATGCAGATGCAGGGCGGGATTTCCAGCGATGGCGGTTTCTTCATGGAAAGCTTTTGGCGGCGGGCTTCCCACTCCTGCACATACTGGGCGGCCACCTGGCCGGCCGCCGGCCGCTTCTTGGCATAGGTTCCCGGGACGTAGGGGGTGCTGGGGGTGAACATGATCATGGCTTGCCTCCCTTGATCGGTCGCAATTTAAAAATTCACCGCATCTCCGGATACAGCCGGACTGACTTCCAGCAACTTCAAGATACATGCCATGCAACCGCGATGCCGCCCCCTGTGCCGCTGCTTCCGGATAAACTTAAAAATCAGAAGAATAGGAGTCGCCGACACCGCCTCGGCTGGAGATGCCATCCTTGTTGGGGTTCCGATACTGTAACCTCCAAGTTGACAGCCCTGACACTTGGATTGTTACAATCCGCCGGCGTGGGGGTCAGGTGCTCAGCAGTTCGACGACCTTCTTGGCGGCGGGGTCGACGAGGGCCGCCGTTTCCGGCGAAAGACCGCGCTGCAGTTCAAAACAATGCCCCCGGAGGGAAACCAGAAAGGCGGCGCGGTTTCTTCCGTTGGCGGCCTGCACCAGCCAGGCGAACATGGCCGGCGACAATTGATGGCTTAAAACGGGCAACCGGTATTCCGGCTGCAGGCGCAGATAGATCACCGGACGGAGTTCCGCCGTCACGTGGGCATCGACCAGCACAATGCTTTCATAAGCGGCGGCATCGACGGCCAGCTCCGGCACCAACTGCGGCACGAAAACGGCGGTGTCCCGGCCCAGGTCACTGAGCCCGCCGTCTTCCTCGCTGAGGGACGACTGCCCCAGGCGGGCCCGCAGGCGGTTGACCACGTGCAGGGCCGCACCGTCATCCCCGCGATCCGGGTTGCCATAGCCGATGACCAACGTTTGCGGCATAGCGTTGCTCCAATGAAAAAAACCGAAATCCGAATATCGAAATACGAAACAAATCCGAATATCAAAACCTAAAACGCAGGATAGATTTTGAAAATTGGAATTTCGAGTTTGCTTCGAATTTCTCTCCTCCCCTGCTTATGTTTCAGCGCACGGCCCGGGCGATCGGAATGCCGTTCGGTCCGACCAGAACGACCTCCAGCGGCATCTTCCCCAGCGCATGGGTCGAGCAGGAAAAACAGGGGTCGTAGCAGCGCACGGCGGCCTCGACGCGGTTGAGCATGCCTTCGGGGACTGACGGGCCGCGCACGTAGGCCTTGGCGACGCTCTCCACCGCGCGGTTCATGGCCCAGTTGTTGTGGCCGGTGGCGACGATCAGGTTGGCGCGGGCGATCAACCCGTTGGCATCGACGCTGTAGTCGTGGACCAGGGTTCCGCGCGGCGCCTCGATCACGCCGACCCCTCGTTCCTGAAGTGTTGGCGGGCCGTAGGCGCGGATGTCGGTGGAGAGGATTTCGGGTTCGGCCAGCAGCTGCTCGATGCGCTCCAGGGCGTAGACCAGCTCGATCAGGCGCGCGTAGTGATAGAAGAGCGAGCCTTCCACCGGCCGACCGTTGCCGAACCGGCGGAAGCGCTTGAGTTCCTCGTTGGCAAGGGGGGTCCCGATCCGCTCGACGACGTTCAGCCTTCCCAGCGGGCCCACGCGGTAGGTCCCCTGCGGGAAGCCCTGCTTGCGGTAGTAGGGGAACTTGAGAAACGTCCAGGGCTCCACGTGCTCGGCCATGTGCAGAAGGTAGTCCCCGGCGGTGAACTGGTCGATGCGCTTGCCGTCGGGTCCGCAGATCCGGATCTGCCCGTCGTAGAGCGCGAGGCCGCCCTTCGCATCGACCAGTCCCATGTAGTGGGACGGGAAGGTGGCGAAGTTCAAGGCCAGGTCGCGGTTTTTTCCCACCCACTCGGCCAGAAGCCCCAAGCCCTCCATGGCGACCCCGAGCTGGGCGTCGATCTCCTTTCCGATTTCGTCCCGGTCACGGGCGGTGAGAGGGGAGTTGACCCCGCCGGGGACGGCGAAGTTGGGATGCACGCGCTTGCCGCCCAGCCGTTCGATGACCTGCTGGCCGAACCGCCGCTGCCCGACCGCCTTGAATGCCAGCTGCGGGTTGGCCTGGATAATGCCGAAGACGTTGCGGACGGCGGGATCGGCGTCGAACCCCAGCACCAGGTCCGGCCCGGCCAGGTAGAAAAAGTGCATGCTGTGGGACTGGACGAACTGGGCCATGTGCAGGAGTTCCCGCAGGAGAGCGGCCGGACGCGGGGGGGTGACGCCCATGATGACATCGCAGGCCTTGGCGGAGGCCAGGTGGTGGCTGACCGGGCAGATCCCGCAGATACGCTGGGTGATCTGGGTCATCTCGAAGTAGGGCCGGCCCTCGCAGAATTTTTCAAGACCCCGGAACTCGTCCACGTGCAGGTGGGTTTTTTCGACCTCGCCCCCGTCGTTGAGGTGCAGAGTGATGCGGGCGTGGCCCTCGATGCGGGTGACGGGTTCGATGGTGATTTTTTGAGCGGTCATTTGGTTTCCTCCAAGGGTGGAGTACAATAGACGATGTTTGGGTCGTTCCACGAGGGTTCAAGGGTAATCGGGAGAACCATTTTGGTCGCGTGACCCCTCGACCCCTGGAACCCTTGCCCCCTCTGCTGGTCAGTCGTACCGAAAATGCTCCGGCGGCAGGACCACCGGGATTCTTCCGGCCAGGAGCTCCGTAAACACGAAGTGGAAGTCGTCGGCGCGCGGGGGGCAGCCGGGGAGAAAGACGTCGACCGGCACCACTTCCGAAACCCCCGTGACCATTGCCAGCGGACGGCCCAGTTCCGGGGAGTCGGGGATGAGCCCGGCCACCGTGCTCTCCGTTTCGAGGTAGGCCCGCCGGAGGGCGGCCTCGGTTCCGACGAGGTTGCGGGCGGCCACGATCCCGCCGAAGGTGGCGCAGTCCCCCACGGCAACCAGGTACCGGCAGCGGCTGCGCATGCGTCTGGCGACCTCGGCATTATGGGTGTTGCTGACGGCGCCGGTCAGGATCCCCACCGCCACACCCGTTTCCGGCGGGACTTTGAGGTCGGTCACCGGGCTGGCGGTGATCGTCACGTGATGCAGCAGCTCCACCAGGCGCTCGTCCATGTCGAGCAGCGACATGTGGCAGCCGGCGCAGGCGGCCAGCCAGTCGGTCGCGATCAGTACTTTCGGCATGACACCTCCTCCTTTGGTTATTACTCCGGCAAATTAACAGGTTCAACGTGAACCGACGCCAGGCGGAGCGGGGTGCCCGCCGCGGCGAGC
>CAZLSV010000135.1:5587-9075 GCA_964562235.1 uncultured Desulfatibacillum sp. | reverse complement strand
CGATCATTTCGCGGCAAGATGCCGCTCCCACGGAAAAATTCAACTTACGTGAAAGGTCAGGTGTCTTGCTTTCGTTTTCCCAAAAACAAGGCGTCTTCGGGCTGCCAGAGCCGGGGACGGCCGGCGCCGGTCAGCATCAGGAACACGGCGGCCGGCAGAACGAGCGCCTCAGCGGGCCCGCTGCCGCCCGCCGTCACATAGCCCGCCATGAGAAGACTTAATAGCATCCCTGCGAGGCGCGTCGCAACCCCCAGGGCGCAGAGCGCGCCGAGGACCATCACCCCCGCCCGGGCCGCCGTCCCCATGATGGAGCAGGGCTCGGCGACGAGCAGGATCACCCCGCCCGCCACAGCGACCCGCAGCAGCACCGGCAGGGCGGCCGCGGCGGCCGTTTCGAGGGCGCGCAACCACGGCCGCAGGGGGCGGCCCTCGGGCGATGCGTGGCCGCAGATGATCAGCCAGTCCTTGAGGATCCCGGCGAGGAACACGATCGCCATGACCCCGCCGGCCGGTGCCGTTGCCGCGGGGCTGAGGACGGGCAGCAGCGCCATGGCCGCGAAACCCATTTCACATCCGGCCACCATGCGGGCCTCGGCCCGCGGCTTGACGTCGCCGACCCTGCGTCCGGCCCACGAGCGGATCCGGCGTGCCGCCCGGACCCCGTAATACCCGATGCCCACGCCCAGAAAGATCAAGGGCGCTCTGCCGCCCGCCACGAGCAGCAGGGAGGCCACGAACAGGCCGAGCGCGTCGATCTCCGTGTCGAGGAGCTCGCCCAGCCGGGTTTCGGTTCCTTTCGCCCGCGCGACCCGGCCGTCGACATGATCCATGATCACGGCCAGAAGGTAGAGAACCCCCGGGGCCCAGCGCAGCCAGGCCCCGTGTCCATCATCAGGCGGGTCCTGGAAGAGGAAACCGGCCGTCGCCGCTATGAGGGCGGCCCGGCCGAGCGTCAGGAGGTTGGCGGCGCCCAACGCGGGCCGCAGCCGGGGGTCGCCCGGAAGACGGTTCAACTCGAGAGAGGTCTCCAGGCGGATCAGAACGAGCGCCATGACCGCGCCGGCCTGAACACCCCAGCGTGCCGCCGCCGTATACCCCCAGCCAGCGGCCAGCAGCCAGACTCCTCCCGCGAGCAGCAGCAGCCCGCCACCCCGGAGGATGCGGCCGCTGCGGCGCAGGCGGGTCAGGCCGGGCTCGATGGCTCCGGCGTTAGGGCTTCGGGCGTGCATGCCCATCGGTCGGCGATGTCCCTTTCAAGCTCGTCCAGCAGGTCCTGCTGCTCGCGATCCAGGCCGCCGGCCTGCCGCAAGTCCCGGATCTCGGTCAGGGCGCGCTGCGGCGTGATGCGCGGCCGGCCGTTGACATCCGCGACCGGAAGGCCCCGGCGGATGCGCTGCCGATGCGCTTCGGATTCGCGGAGGAGGTCTTCGGGAAGGCCGTCGGCGAAGTTGCGGAACAACAGGCGCGTGGCGAGCACGCGCGCCTCGCGGCTCTTGAAGCGGCCGATGATGTCGATCTTGCCGGGAGTGGGAGCGGCATGAAATTCCCGGCACAACGCCTCGTCGGGCCGCGAGAGAAAGCCGTTCTGGTAAAGGCCGGCATCCGGGTCCAGGTCGGGGATGAACGGGTAGCGGTAGTGGCGATGATGCCGGATGAGGGCCCCGAGCTCGCCCGGGCGGGCCTTGAGCCAGGCGATGTTCTGCTCCATTTGCGAGCGGCGGTCCGGGCCGATCGGTTCCAGATACCGATCGTGGGGGGCCAGCAGGATCCCTGGTTCTCCGAAGCGTTTGCGGACCACCCACGAGGCGCCGGCCGGGTCTTCGACCCGCATCTCCCGCAGCTTCGGAAGGTCCAGCCGCAGCCAGAGACTCTGGTTGGGGTAGGGAATGGAGCTGCCGATCCCCAGCACCGGCGCCTGGAACCCGTTGCGCGTCCCCCAATCGCTGGCCACCAGGATGCCGAGCGCATGGTCGCCGTGGGCGCTCTGAAAGGCCGTCGGCAGATCCGCCGCGCGCCGGGCGTCGGTTTCCTTCTTGAAACACCCGTCGAGGTACCGCCACATTTTTTCGTCGCGGAAAAGTCGGCGGGCCAGGCGCAGGCTGGCCTCGGCGTCGCACATGGCGTCGTGGGACTTTCCGGTGAAGAAACCGTTGGCCGCCCCGATGTCCTCCAGCCTCAGGGAGGCCTTCCCGTTGAGCACCGGCCAGGCGAGGGCCTCCCGCCGATGGATCCAGTACATGAGGGTGATCGGCAGCAGGTCCATTCGGCGGCAGCCTCCGGCGAACTGATGCGTGTAGGGCGGGAGCAGGTTGCGATGAAACGAGAAGCGCAGGAATTCGTCGTCGAAGCCGATGGAGTTGTAGCCGATGCTGGTCGTGCCGGGGCGGTTCACTTCGCGGTGGATGTCCAGGATCGCCTCGTATTCGCGGCGGCCGGTTGAAAAACGCTGCGTGCGGATCCGGTTGACGAGGATGGCCCCCGGCGAGGGGACCACGTCCTCCCGCAGCCGGAGCGAGGCCTTGAAGCTTCCGATTTCGTTCAGATCGGTGTCGGTGCGGATGGCGGCGAATTCGAGGATCTGATCGAACGCGCGGCTCAGTCCCGTGGTCTCGATGTCGTAGAAAAGAAAGGTGTCGGCCATGCACGGATGTGTGCGACGCGGCGGCGGGGGTTGTCAAGCAGAAAATAGGGTTCCAGGGGTCAAGGGGTCGAGGGTTCAAATGCGAAATAGCAGGATTCGGTCAAAGGGTTGAAGGGAAGGGGGGCTACGCGAGTCGGTGTGACGAGCCCGACAGAAGCCTTTGGACCCTTGGACCCCCGAACCCTGGAACCCTTTATTGAGTTGTAATCACCAACTCCTCGCGGCCGTAGCCGAACTCGGTCAGCAGGTCGCCCACGGTTTTGACGACTTCCTCGGGCGCGAGCTTGGTCTCGACGTAGATGTTCGTCTTCTTGATTTTCTCGGGGATCCGCAGCTGGTCGGAGTAACGCGAGAAGCACGGATTGGGGTCGTCATAGAGCCAGAGCACTTTTTCGAACTCCTGGGGGTGGGTCCCCGCGAAAAAATTGCAGATCGCGGTCAGCATCTCCTCCCACGATTTCACCGGGACGGTGTTCCCCTGGAACGTGAAGGAGTTGATGGATTTGCCGGCGAAGAATTCCGGTTTCTTGGTGCTGATGCCGGCGCTTTTTTCGGAAAGCGCCGGTGGAGGCGGCTCGTTCGGCCCGGCCGATTTCTCCGAACGGGCCGGCGGGGACGAGCCTTCATGCGCGAGGATCCAGCGGTCCAGGTTCGCACGGATGAAGCGCTCTATCATTCCGGGATCGGCCTTGTAGCCGCAGATTTTTTCGGTGGCATCGCTCAAGATTTCCATCAGGATCTTGTTGGGTCCGGTCACGATCTTGTTCCAGGCGGCGGGCAGGACATCGGAGACGAAGACCGCTTGCGCGTCGACGTCGCGATGGACTTCTACGTCCGCGTTTCACCG
>CAZLSV010000135.1:0-5577 GCA_964562235.1 uncultured Desulfatibacillum sp. | reverse complement strand
ATACTCGCCGGAGGCCACCTGCTCCCGGCTCATGAAGGCGATCAGGTCCGAGGCAGCGGTCTCCGGGCGGCAGTCGGACAGGTCGAGGCAGTGGCATTGCTTCTGCTTCAAAGCGCCCTTGGCCGCCGGCAGATAGAACCACCAGCGAAAGCCGTCGGTGTGCACCACCAGTGCGACGGCCTCCTTGGAGGCAAAGGCCACGAGTTGCTGGTGGAGGGCTTCCGGATGGCCGTCGTCGCGCCGGACCTCGAGGAACACTCTGCCGGCGTCGGCGATGCGCAGGGCATAGGTCACCTGGCCGGCCTCGGTCGAGAAATCCGGATAAACCTCCTCCACGTTGAAGATATCCCACTCCAGCAGCGAGAGCAGCCTCAGGACGACCGCCTGCTTGATCGAAGCCTCATCCAGGGTCTGGAGCTTTTTTTGGGTCTTGAGATCCTTGACGAAGGAGATGATTTGTTTTTTCATGCCTGCCTCGGAAGTCTGCGCTTGAAGAAGATGGCGCCGCCAGGGCTTGCTCGCTTGCCGGTGGAGGCGCTGGCGCGCGTTTGCTTTTAAGGAAAACGCGTTCGATTCGAGCCGACCGCTCAGACCGGGCACCCTCGGCCCGGGACCGTTCGTCTTGCCCGGGCGGCCCTTGGTGGCTTTATCGGCTGAAATCGGTTCGGACTTGAGGCCGGTTGACAGTTTTTTCTAAAGTTTTCAGCTGAGATGGCCGAAGAGTACACTGGAGCCGGAGGTGGCGACATGCTTGTGAAGATCTTGTTTTGGGGTGCCGTATTATGCACGTCCATCGGCGCGAACTCCCCCGATGGTAATCTCTTCTTTTTCGGCGCCGCCCATCTCAGCATGCTGACGATCGGACTTTCCCTGCTTCGGCGCGAGAAGCGCGTAAGAAGCCGCTCGACCGCCCAACCATCCGCGCCCGCCTCACGTAAAACGAAGTCGGCTTAAACTCCGACGTCGACCCGCCTGCGGGCCCGGCGCTCCCGGCTCCCGACAGCTTCCTGTTTTTTTCTGTAAGTTAAGTTCTAATCATGACAATTTTTTGACAGGATCTTGGTGATAATGACTATCAGCAGCGTGGCCATCCCTCTCTTTTTTTTGGTCAACCCACTGATTACATGCCGGAAATGCGGTTTGCTGAATCTCTGGCACGGTAGTTGTATAGTTCTATAGAAAGTTAAGGACTAAAGGTTGAAATTCGAAAGGCCGATAAACGAACCAAGGCAACCGAATTCAATTCGACAAGAGGATGTCACCATGAGACACGGCAAGGCGTTGACTCAGAAATTCGACTACGACATGGGATACCTTGTGAAAAGCCCCTGCCGCGGCTGCGGCAACTACCCGGCGTTTCCGGACTGCATGGACCGCTGTGTGCTGCTGGATCGCGTTCAGAACGCCCTGAGCGACAGCCTTTCCAGCGTGCACAACTATTCCGCGGTCGAGTCCTATTCGCTCCCGCTTGAGGTGCTGGACAGGATTTGACCCGGTTTGGCAAGCGTCGTCGGGTCAGGTTCGCAGACGCCGCTCCCAATCGTATTCCCGGGAGGTGACGACATCCTCCATGCGGCGGATGCGATCATCCAGCGCTTCGTAGCGGCGCTTCAACCGCTCGGCGGCATCGTGGCGGGAGGCGGTGTAGCGATCGTAGAAATGCTGCTCCTCGGGCGATGAAATCGGCATGACCGGCTGTGGCTTCATCACCAGGGCCGCGAGAATGTAAAGAATCATGGCCGGCCAGAGGCCGGAGAGGATCAGCGCCACCACCGCGATGAGCCGCACCCAGAAGACCGAAAAGTCGAAATGCTCCGCGAGCCCGCGGCAGACGCCGAAAATTGCTCCCTGACGTGACCGGTAGATCCCTTTGCGCATGTAGTCCTTCATTGTCTGCGTTCCTCCCGACGGCGCTCCGATAGAATCGTTTCAAGTGACGCGATGCGCTCTTCGAGGCGCGAGAGCCCCTGGTATATCTCCTGGATGATCCGGGCATCCTCGGTCTGGCTGGCGCGGTCGCCCATTCCTCTGAACAATTTCACGGCCAGGGCGACGATGATCGCCGCAATTCCCGCCAGCACCAAGACCAGCGCTCCTTCCACAACGATGCTCACGTCTGATGGCTCCTTCTCAAGGGGTCGGTTGCTTCACCTAACTTTACGACACGGCCGTGCACCCGGCAACCGATTTCATGCGGTTTATTGAGCGCCGGCCCGCGAAGCCTTCAGGTCCTGTAGTTCGCGCTCGATCTCCTCGTCTACCGAAAGCCGGCTGAGCTCGTCCTGCAGGTCCTGCGTGCGGCCGTAGTTCACCAGCTCGGCCTCGGCCTCCATGCGTTCGATGCGGTTTTCGAGCTCATCGAACTTAAAGATGGCCTCAGAGCTGTCCACGCGGCGGATCTCCTCGCGGGCGCGGCGTTTGCGCTCAGCGTGAATGTGCCGCTGGACAAGCAGCCGCTGCTTTTCCCGGGCGGATTTCAATTTCTCCTCGAGCTGCCGGATGTCGACCTGGTACTGGTCCGACAGCGACTGATGATCCCTGAGTTCGCTGCCCAGTCCTTCCTCGCGCTGCTGGTAGCGGCGTTTTTCGACAAGCGCCTCCCGGGCGAGGTCGTCGCGGTTCTTGCTGACCGCAAGCTCGGCCTTGTCGGCCCAGAAGCGGGAACGGTCGCCGGCTTCATCACGCTGGCGCTCGACTTTCCTGGCTTCGGCCATCACCCCGGCGCAAGCCGATTTCAACTCCACCAGGGTATCCTCCATTTCCCGTATCATCAGCCGAATCAGTTTCTCCGGATCTTCCGCTCGATCCAGCATCGAGTTGATGTTGGAGCTGACGATGTCTCGAAAGCGTGTGAAAATGCCCATGAGCTCCTCCGCGATGGCCCGCCCTGTCGGGAGGCCCTGATTAACTGGTTAACCCGATACCATCCGCCAAACCATTGCGTAAGCATTTTAGCACATCCGATGCCAAAGGTCGTTTTTTAATATCTATCTGAAAAAGCACAACAATTATCCATTGACAGTATTTTGTTAAACGGTCTATAATACCAAAAATAAGCAGTTTTGCCAAAAATAGGTATAAAAAGCCATTTAATGGACCGGCCCTCTAAAGCATGGCCAAGCGCTTCGTTAGAAGCGCTTGGTCAGTCCGAAGCGTTTCTTCAGTTTCAGGAAATGCTGTCCCGTGTCGCCCCCGTCCACCGGCCCGTGCTGCTTATCGGGGAACGCGGCTCCGGCAAGGAACTGGCCGCCGTCCGGCTTCACTACCTGTCCGGGCGCTGGCAGAAGCCGTTTGTCGCCTTGAACTGTGCGTCGCTGACGCCATCGTTGATCGAGTCCGAGCTTTTCGGCTATGAGCGCGGGGCGTTTACCGGCGCTTTGCAGCGGCGGGTCGGGCGGTTCGAGGCGGCCGATGGCGGAACGCTATTCCTCGACGAGATCGGAAACGTGCCCCTGGAAACCCAGGAGAAGATCCTGAGGGCGGTCGAGTACCACGTCTTCGAGCGGGTGGGCAGCGCTGAGCGCGTGGAGGTGGATGTCCGCATCCTGGCGGCCACCCACGAGGACCTGCCGGCCATGGCGGCCGCCGGCCGCTTCCGGCCCGACCTTCTCGACCGGCTCTCCTTCGAGGTTCTGTGCGTGCCCCCTTTGCGGGAGCGCGCCGGAGACATCCTGCTTCTGGCCCGGCATTTCGCCGTCCGGATGGCGCGCGAACTCGGACGCGAAGAGTCCCCGGACTTCAGCGACGAGGCGATCGCCGCCCTGGAGGGCTATCCTTGGCCGGGCAACGTGCGCGAGTTGAAAAACGTTGCCGAGCGCGCGCTCTACCGGTCGGATGGCCCCGTTATCACGGAGATTGTCTTCGACCCGTTTGCCGCTTCGGCGGGCCGGACGCCGGCCGCCTTGCCAGGTCAACGCGCCGTCTCGGACCCGGCCGCGGGGGTTGGGTCCGCCCCGCCGTCGGCGCCTTTGAAGGCGGCCGTGCTTGACCTGAAGTTTCGCATGCTGAAATCCGCGCTGGAGCGCTCCCGCTACAACCAGCGCAAGGCAGCAGCGCTTCTCGGCCTGACGTATGATCAGTTCCGGGGCCTCTACCGCCGGTACCGGAAACTGACCCATGACGATCCCCAATCCGGCCCTCCACAGCCGCCGCTGCGGTCGGGCCATAAAAACGCTTCGCAGGGAAAATAAATGGTCGAAATTCTCGTCGGATGGCTTCCCGGATTGCGGCTGCTGGCGCCTTGGGTCCTTGGTCTCATCGGCTTTGTGCTTATCGTCGTGCTGGTGCGGCGCAGCTCCCCGCGGCGGCTGACGGACATCCGCTGGCAGCTCGACCGGCTCGAACGGGCCTTGCGTGAGGAACTTGCGCTCAGCCGGCAGGAATCCGCCCACGGCGACCGCTTGGCGCGGGAGGAGCTCGGGGCCAGGCTGGCGCAGCTCACCGACGCCCTTCTCCATCGCATGGCCGAGATCTCCCGACTCCAGAAAGACCAGCTCGACAGCTTCTCGAAGCAGCTCGCGGAGCTCACCGCGTTGAACGAAACCAAGCTCGAAACCCTGCGCCAGAGCATGGACCGGCGCCTGCAGTCCATTCAGGCCGACAACGCGGCCAAGCTCGACCAGATGCGCGTGGTGGTGGACGAGAAACTCCAAACCACCCTCGAAAAGCGCCTGGGAGATTCCTTCAAGCAGGTGAGCGAGCGCCTGGAGCAGGTGTATGCCGGCCTGGGAGAGATGCGCGCGCTGGCAGCGGGCGTGGGCGATCTCAAGAAGGTGCTGACGAACGTCAAAACGCGCGGCACATGGGGCGAGATCCGGCTCGGCCAGATCCTGGAGCAGATCCTGACCCCGGATCAGTACGCCGCCAACGTGATCACCAAGCCGGGCGGCAGCGAGCGCGTCGAGTTCGCCATCCGGCTGCCGGGGTCGGGGGCGGACCGGGAGCAGATCGTCTGGCTGCCGATCGACGCCAAGTTCCCGCAGGAGGATTTCCAGCGCCTGCTCGACGCCCAGGAGGCGGCCGACAAGGAGCAGGCCGACCGCTCGTGGCGCAACCTCGAGCTGCGCGTCAAGGCCGAGGCCAGGGCCATCCGCGACAAATACATCGACCCGCCGAACACCACTGACTTCGCCATCTTGTTTCTGCCGGTGGAAGGGCTCTACGCGGAGGTGCTGCGCATCCCCGGCCTGTGCGACCACCTGCAGCGCGAGCACCGCGTAGTGGTCGCCGGGCCCACCACGCTGGCGGCGCTCCTGAACAGTCTGCAGATGGGCTTTCGGACGCTCGCCATCGAAAGGCGCTCGAGCGAGGTGTGGGAGCTATTGAGTTTGGTCAAGACTGAATTCGGCAAGTTTGGCGACACCCTCTCCAGGACCAAGAAGAAGCTCCAGGAGGCCGCCAACACGATCGATCAGGCGGAGGTCCGCACGCGCGCCATCGAGCGCTCCCTGCGGCGGGTGGAGGAGGCACCGCACGATAAGCAGCTTGCCGTGGGGCTGGATGAACACCATATCGGCTGACCCAGTCCCGCACGATCGCGACCACCCGGCCTTCGCCTTCGGTCGCGGCATAACCGGT
>CAZLSV010000134.1:0-9075 GCA_964562235.1 uncultured Desulfatibacillum sp. | reverse complement strand
GTCATCTCCATCACCGACGGCCAGATCTACCTCGAACCCAGCTTGTTCTTCGCCGGCGTGCGCCCGGCCATCAACGTGGGGCTCTCGGTGTCCCGCGTCGGCGGCGCCGCCCAGGTCAAGGCCATGAAGCAGGTGGCGGGCACGCTGCGCCTGGATTTGGCCCAGTACCGCGAGCTTGAGGCCTTTGCCGCCTTCGGCAGCGACCTCGACAAGGCGACCCAGCGCCAGCTGACCCGCGGGGCGCGACTGGTCGAGATCTTGCGCCAGCCCCAGTATCAGCCGTTGCCTCTGGAAAAGCAGGTCAGTATCCTATACGCTGGCACCCGCGGGTTTCTCGACAAGTACCCGGTGAGCGTGCTGGCCCGGTACGAAGCCGGCCTGCACAAGTTCATGGAGGACCGCTATCCCCAGGTGCTCTCCACGCTGAAGGAGAAAAAGGAAATCACCCCCGATCTGGACAAGCTGATGACCGAAGCGCTGAACGCCTACGACGAAGAGTTCAAGGACACCGTCAAGTAGGGGGCGTTCAACAGGCCCAGAACCAGGCAGTCCGGTAAAACTGGATGCGAAGGCGGGATCGGAATGGCAACTTTAAAAGACGTCAAGAACAAGATCAAGGCGGTCAAGAAAACCAAGCAGATCACCAAGGCCATGAACATGGTGGCGGCCTCCAAGCTTCGCAGCGCCCAAGGCAACATGGAGGCTTTCCGGCCCTATGCGCGCAAGTTCTCCGAAGTGCTCGGCAGCTTGGCGGAGCGGGCGGGAGAGGGGGCGAGCCCCCTGCTGGTCCCCCGCGAGGAGGTCCGGAAAATCCACATCGTGCTGTGCACCTCGGACCGGGGTCTGTGCGGCGGTTTCAACACCAACCTGATCGAGAAGGCCGAAGCGTTCCTGCGTGAGAAAACCGGCACCGGTGTCGAATTTTCGCTCACGGCCTTCGGCCGCAAGGGCCGGAACTGGTCCCGCAAAAGCAGCGCCGCGCTGGTGGACGAGCACATCGGGGTCATGGGGACCGCCATTAAGTTCAACGAAGCATCGACGGTGGGTCGCAAACTGGTGCAGGCCTACCTGGAGGGCAGCACGGACGAGGTGTACATCGTGTACGCCGAGTTCCGCAGCAGCGCGCGGCAGGTTCCCGTGCTGAAAAAACTCCTGCCCATCCCGCCCATCGAGAAAGAGGCGGCCGAGGTCACCGCGGAGGCCAGCTACCTGCCCGAGCACCTCTGCGAACCCTCCCCGGCCGAACTGCTCGGAGAGATGCTGCCGCGCAACGTCTACGTCCAGATCTACAGCGCGCTGCTGGAGACTTCGGCCTCCGAGCACGCCGCGCGCATGGTGGCCATGGACAACGCCACCAAAGCCTGCAACGACATGATCGACAATCTGACCCTGGCCTACAACAAGGCCCGGCAGTCGGCGATCACCAAGGAGCTCCTGGAGATCGTGTCCGGCGCCGAGGCCCTCAAAGGATAAGCACTTAAATCAGCGTACACCGCTTTTTGGAATAGGGAATAGGAGGAGGTTCAATGGGAGAGAACGTGGGTAAAGTTGTGCAGGTCATGGGCCCGGTCGTCGACGTGGAGTTCTCGCAGGGCAAGCTGCCGACGATCTACACGGCGCTGACCATCACCAACCCGACCATCAACGACGAGGCCGACAACCTGGTCATCGAGGTGGCCCAGCACCTGGGCGACAACGTCGTGCGCACCATCGCCATGGACGTCACCGACGGCCTGGTGAGGGGCATGCCCGTAAAAGACACGGGCAACCCGATCATGGTACCGGTGGGCGAAGCCGCGCTGGGGCGGGTGATCAACGTCGTCGGAAAACCGGTGGACGGGATCGACAACAACACGATCAACCGCGACTTGGTGCGACCGATCCACAAGCCGGCACCGGCCTTCACGGACCAGGACACCACCGTGCGCGTGCTGGAAACCGGCGTCAAGGTCATCGACCTGCTGGTGCCCTTTCCCCGCGGCGGCAAAATGGGCATGTTCGGCGGCGCCGGCGTGGGCAAGACGGTCGTCATGATGGAGATGGTCAACAACATCGCCAAGCAACACAAAGGCATCTCCGTTTTTGCGGGCGTGGGCGAGCGCACCCGCGAGGGCAACGACCTGTACCACGAAATGAAGGCCTCCGGGGTCCTCCCGCAAGCGGCCCTGGTCTATGGCCAGATGACCGAGCCGCCCGGGGCGCGCGCGCGCGTGGCGCTGTCGGCCTTGGCCGTCGCCGAGTACTTCCGGGATGAACAGCAAAAGGACGTTCTGATCTTCATCGACAACATCTTCCGTTTCACCCAGGCCGGCTCCGAAGTGTCGGCGCTGCTCGGGCGCATGCCCTCCGCGGTCGGCTACCAGCCGACGCTTGCCGTCGACCTCGGGGAGTTGCAGGAGCGCATCACCTCCACCAAGCGGGGCGCGATCACCGCGGTGCAGTGCGTGTACGTGCCGGCCGACGACCTGACCGACCCGGCCCCGGCCACCACCTTCGCGCACCTGGACGGCACCGTCGTTTTGTCGCGGCAGATCGCCGAGCTCGGCATTTATCCGGCGGTGGACCCGCTGGACTCCACCTCCCGGATCCTCGACGCCGCCTACATCGGCGAGGAGCATTACCGCACGGCGCGCACCGTGCAGCAGATCCTTCAGAAGTACAAGGAGCTGCAGGACATCATCGCCATTCTCGGCATCGAGGAGCTCTCCGACGAGGACAAGGTCACCGTGGCCCGGGCCCGCAAGATGCAGCGGTTCCTCTCCCAGCCGTTTACGGTGGCCGAAACCTTCACCGGCAAGGCCGGGAAATACGTCAAGCTCGCCGACACGATCCGCGGCTTCAAGGAGATCATCGAGGGCAAGCACGACGACATCCCCGAGCAGGCCTTCTACATGAAGGGCGGCATCGAAGAGGTCGTGGCGGCTGCAAAAGAAATGGCATCCGCCGAATAACCCCGAGGGGGCGCTATGGCTGAACCTATCAGACTTGAAATCGTGACACCCGAGAAGATCGTCGTCAGCGCAGAGGCGCAGATGGTAATGGCCCCGGGCGTGCTGGGCGAGTTCGGCGTGCTTGTCGGGCACACCCCCTTTCTAACGGCGCTCAAGCCCGGTACCGTCCGGTACACCGATGCCCAGGGCGGTGAAGACCTGGTCTTTGTCAGCGGAGGCTTTGCGGAGGCGTTGCCCGACCGGGTCACGATTCTCGCCGAATCGGCCGAGCGGCGTCGGGACATCGACGTCGAGCGCGCGCGGGCCGCTCTGGAACGGGCGCAGAAACGGCTGGCCGAGCAGCGGAGCAAAGAGGAAGTTGATTTCGTCCGTGCACAGGCGGCGCTTCAGCGGGCGCTGATGCGGCTCAAGGCTTTTGAAAACCGACCCCAGCATTAGTATCGACGTAGACGGGTCGGGCTGATTCGGACATATTTTTTCCACCCCCGGAGGGCAATCCGCCAAGGATTTGCCCTCCGGTTTTTGCAGGGGTACCCACAGAAAGGCCGCAGAATGGACAAGCGCGTGGCGGTGGTCATCCTCGCTGCCGGACTCGGCAAACGCATGAAGTCGCAAAAGGCCAAGGTGTTGCACGAGGTCCTTGGCAAACCCATGGTGGTGCATGTCGTCGAGACGGCCCGCGCGATTGCGGGGGATGCCGTGGTCGTGGTCGTCGGAAATCAGGCGGAAGAGGTGCGCCAGGAGGTTTCCCGGGAGGCCCCGGTGGTATTCGCCCACCAGGAACAGCAGTTGGGCACCGGCCACGCCGTGATGTGCGCGCTCCCCTGGCTGCCGGATGAATGCGAACAGGTGGTCGTTCTGTGCGGGGACGTGCCGCTGGTGGCCAAGACCACCCTCAAGGCCATGATCGCCGATCATGTGGCGGCGGGCCGCGACGCCACCCTTTTGGCCGTGGACCTGGACCGGCCTTTCGGTTACGGCCGGGTTTTGCTCGACGATCGGCATATGGTCCGCGGCATCGTCGAGGAGGCCGACGCCACCGACGCCCAACGCGCCGTCACGACCATCAATTCGGGAATCTACTGCATCCGCCGGCGTTTTCTCTCGGACGTCCTGCCCCGGCTGACCCGCGGCAATGCGCAAGGCGAATTCTACTTCACGGACATCGTGCGGATCGGCTATGACATGGGCTGCGCCATCGGCATGTGCCGCGGCAACGACCCGCAAGAAATATTAGGCATCAACACCCCCGAGGACCTGGCCCGGGTGGAGGAGATCATGCACGCGCGCCGTGCTTCCAGGGCGTGAAGACCTCCCGGGCGGGCCGTTATCCAAGTTTGATTTGTTGATATTTTCTTGACTTTTTGGCGTTTTTCCGGTTAGATACATGGACCCCACGAAGAGGTGTGACCCATTGGAAAACGAGGCCATTCTTAACCAATTCACGGCGATCGAAAAGAAAGTCGAAGAACTCATCGATATTTCAAAGTCTCTTCAGGCGGCAAACCTGGAGTTGCATCAAAAGATCAAGCAATTAGAGGAGGAACTTCACTCGAAAAACGTATCGGAGAAGCGCCACGCCGAGGAAAAGGCGCTCGTCCGGTCCAGAATCGACAATTTGCTGGCCAAGCTTGAGGGCGTAACCCGTTCCTGATGTCAGGGGGGCGAAGAGATGGTCGGGGTGTATTGGTTTGGAACATATGATAACCATAGAGCTTTTCGGGCAACCGCACTCGTTTAAAGCCGACACCGAGGTTGCCAGGGCCAATGAAGTCGCTGAGCTGCTCAAAAATGAAGTCGAGAAGGTTCAGGCTCAGCAAGCGGGCTCATCCACCTATATTCCGAAATTGACGATCTTGATTCTCGCAGCGCTGAACATTGCACATAAGATCACGCAGTTGAACCACAATGCGGACGACCTCGTCGATCAAATCACCCAGCGCTGTGACACGGTGAACCGCATGCTCGACGAAGGGTTGACGGAGCTGAGAATCCTTCGTCACCATGGATGACCATCCCCAAAACCAAGCTCTAACCCTCTCACCCCGGTGATCGGTCCAGCGGCCGCGGCCACGGCACTCGGAAGGCCCGGTCCCGGCGTTGCCGTCGCCATCGTAATTCACCCGCCGATCACGCGCGCGCCCTCCGGCGGCCACGCAAGCCCGTTTTGACGTATTCCATCCGTTCGGCCGGTGCTCAGGGCGCCTGACGAACTTTCTTCTTGCTAACGGGCCGTTGCGGCCCTTGGAGACATACCATATGAGCGAAGGCATCGTATTCGGAATCGTCGGTTTGATCGCCGGCTTTGCAGTTGCGTATTGGGTCAAGGGGAGAATCGTGTCGCAGAAGGTGAAGGCGGCCGAAAAACAAGCTTCCCAGATCGTCGAAGAGTCCCGTCAAAAGGCCGAGACGCTTCTCAAACAGGCCGAAGTGGAGATGAAGGACGCGCTTTTCAAAATGAAAAGCGACTTCGACCACGAAGCCAAGGAGAACCGGGCGGAGCTCAAAAAGCGCGAAATGCGGGTGGTCCAGAAGGAGGAGACCCTGGACCGAAAGATGGAGCAGGTGGAGCAGCGCGACCAGGAGCACCTCCGGCGCGAGCGCCTGGTTCAAAAGCGGGAACAGAAAATCGAGGCGCGGGAACTGGAATACGACAACCTGATCGAGGCGCAGAAAACCCAACTGGAAAAAATATCGGGACTGACGGCCGAGCAGGCCAAAGACCTCCTGATCCGGGCCATGGAAAACGAAGCTCGGTTCGAAGCCGCCAAGCTGGTCAAGAAGATCGAGAACGAAGCCAAGGAAGACGCCGACAAGAAATCGAAAAAAATCATCGCCACCGCCATCCAGCGCTACGCTGCGGATTACGTGGCCGAACGCACGGTGTCGGTGGTTCCGTTGCCGAACGACGAAATGAAGGGCCGGATCATCGGCCGGGAAGGGCGCAACATCCGTGCGCTGGAAGCGGCCACCGGCATCGACCTCATCATCGACGACACGCCGGAGGCGGTCATTCTCTCCGGGTTCAACCCCGTGCGCCGCGAGGTGGCGCGCCTGTCGCTGCTGCGCCTGATTTCCGACGGACGGATCCATCCGGCGCGGATCGAGGATGTGGTGAAGAAGGTGGGTCAGGAGGTCGACCAGACCATCAAGGAGGCCGGGGAGCAGGCGGCCTTCGATCTCGGCGTTCATGGCATGCACACCGAATTGGTCAAGGTCATCGGACGGCTGAAATTCCGGACGAGTTACTCCCAAAACGTGCTCCAGCACTCCTTGGAGGTGGGCTTCCTGTCCGGGATCATGGCCTCGGAACTCGGCCTGAACAACAAGCTGGCCCGGCGCATGGGGCTGCTGCACGACATCGGCAAGGCCATCGACCACGAGGTGGAGGGGCCGCACGCGATCATCGGCTCCAAGCTCGCCAAGAAATACGGCGAGAGCCCGAAGGTGGTCCACGCCATCGCCTCTCACCACGAGGACGTGCCGCCCAATTCCGTCTACGCCTTTCTCGTGCAGGCCGCCGACGGGCTCTCGGGCGCGCGGCCCGGCGCACGCAAGGAACTGCTCGAAAACTACGTCAAGCGGCTGGAGGACCTGGAGAAGATCGCCAACGAGTTCAAGGGCGTGGCCCACACCTACGCGATTCAGGCCGGCCGTGAGCTGCGCGTGATCGTCGAGAGCGACAACGTCTCCGATGACGAGGCGCTGCTGCTCAGCAAGGACATCGCCCGCAAGATCGAGGAGTCCCTGAATTTTCCCGGGCAGATCAAGGTGACGGTCATACGGGAAACACGGGCGGTGGAACTGGCGAACAAATAAAGTCAGGGTTCCAGGGGTCCAGGGGCCAAGGGTTCCAGGCCGGATGCGCCCGGCGGCATCCGACGGACTCCCTTGACCCTTGAATCTTTTTGAGGGTGAGCGGAAATAATCCCGGCGCGCCGGCGCCGGAGGAGGGGATCTCGCATCATGGCCAACCTGGTCGACATTCTGAGGCAGCGCGGGTTCATCGAGCAGACCACGCACGAACAAGAACTGGGCGAATATTTTGAGCAGCATCGGGTGACGGGGTATATCGGGTTCGACCCCACGGCCTCCAGCCTGCACATCGGAAGCCTGGTGCCGATCATGGCGTTGGCCCACATGCAGCGCTCAGGGCACCGGCCGAACGCGCTGGTCGGCGGCGGGACCGGGATGGTGGGGGACCCCAGCGGCAAGACCGAGATGCGCAAGATGCTCACCGTGGAGGAGATCGAGCAAAATGCGGCCGGCATCAAACGGCAGCTGTCGCGGTTTCTGGATTTCAGCGACGGCCGGGCCCTTCTGCTCAACAACGCCGAGTGGCTGACCCCGTTGGCGTACATACCGTTTTTAAGAGACATCGGCCGGCATTTCTCCGTCAACCGCATGATCAAGGCGGAGAGCTACAAGAAACGGCTTGACTCCGAAGAGGGCCTGAGCTTCATCGAGTTCAATTACATGGTGCTGCAGGCCTACGATTTTCTGGAGCTGCTGCGGCGGTGCGACTGCCGGCTGCAGATGGGGGGCAGCGACCAGTGGGGGAACATCGTGGCCGGGGTGGACCTCATCCGGCGCATGGCCCAGCAGAGCGCCTTCGGGATCACCTTCCCGCTGATCACGACCAGCGCCGGCGAGAAGATGGGCAAGACCGCCAAGGGGGCCGTCTGGCTGGACCCGGAACGCACATCGCCCTACGACTACTACCAGTACTGGATCAACACCGATGATCGCGACGTGGCCCGTTTCCTGGCGCTTTTCACCTTTCTGCCCATGGAGGAGATCGGCGCGGTGACGTCGTTGCGGGATACGGCGCTCAACGCCGCAAAAACGGTGCTCGCTTTCGAGCCGACCCGGCTGGCGCACGACCGCGAGCCGGCCCTTGCGGCGCTGCAGGCCGCGCAGCGCCTGTTCGGCAGCCGCGAGTTGCCGGAGGATGTTCTGCCCTCGAGCGAGGTCCCGCGCGGTGCCTCCGAAACCGCCCCGGCGGCGGTGCCTTCCTCGGCGATACCGATGGAGCGGCTGGCCGCGGGGATTCCGGCGTTCAAGCTTTTTCACGAGATTGGGCTGGCCGCATCCGGGGCGGCCGCACGCAGGCTCATCGACCAGGGCGGCGCCTATGTCAACGGGGAGCGCATCGACGCCAGCGAGCGGCTGATCACCGCCGCCGATTTGACCCGCGAAGGCGCCATGGTGCTGCGTTCAGGCAAAAAACGATTTCACCGCCTGCACGTCGAAAAAATAATTTAAAATTGTTGTTGACAAACGTTTGGATGCCGTATAAATATGCCTGGTTTTTGAGCGGGGAAGGGGCGAATCAAGTCGGTTTTAAAAAGCCCCAAAAAAAGTAAAAAAGTTCTTGACAACCCCGCCCAAAACAATATAGTAAAGGAGTCGGTCTGCGACTCTAAGGTTTGTTAGAGTGCCAGAGAAAAGTTCTGGCGGCCTTTTTGATCTTTGAAAACTAAATAGTGGCGTCCGGTCGAATCAATAAGAATCAACTCCGTTAATTGCATGCCGTTTTTTTCGGCGGCATGATTCCAGTTAAATTGGAGAGTTTGATCCTGGCTCAGAATGAACGCTGGCGGCGTGCCTAACACATGCAAGTCGAACGAGAAATTTCCCTGAGTAATCAGAGAAAAAGTAAAGTGGCAGACGGGTGAGTAACAGGTGGGCAACCTGCCCTTAAATTGGGGATACCCCATCGAAAGGTGGGCTAATACCTAATAAGACTACAACTACTCAGGTGGATGTAGTAAAAGATGGCTTTTAAAGAGCTTTCGTTTAAGGAGGGGCCCGCCTACCATTAGCTAGTTGGTAGGGTAACGGCTTACCAAGGCGACGATGGTTAGCTGGTCTGAGAGGATGATCAGCCACACTGGAACTGACACACGGTCCAGACTCCTACGGGAGGCAGCAGTGAGGAATTTTGCGCAATGGGGGAAACCCTGACGCAGCAACGCCGCGTGAGTGATGAAGGCTTTCGGGTCGTAAAGCTCTGTCAAGTGGGAAGAACCTGCTTTGTGCTAATACCACGAAGCACTGACGGTACCACTGAAGGAAGCACCGGCTAACTCCGTGCCAGCAGCCGCGGTAATACGGGGGGTGC
>CAZLSV010000133.1:0-9097 GCA_964562235.1 uncultured Desulfatibacillum sp. | reverse complement strand
CCGGTGTCGATCACGTACCGGAAATAGATATGCCCGGCGTCGTCCGGCGGCAGGCGGACCGGCAGGCCTTGAAAGGCGCTGCGATAGCTGCGCGCGATGGCGCGCCGGCGGCCGATGAACTCATCGAGCCGCCCCAGCTGAACCCGTCCGATGGCCGCCTGGATGTCGGTGAGTTTGAAGTTGAAACGACTCCCCGGGTCGTCACGCCGGTCGTAGGTCTTGAGGTCGTTGACCCGGGCGGCAAGCTCCCGGGAGGAGGTTGCGACCATGCCGCCCTCGCCGGTTGCGATCACCTTGGTGGCGTAAAACGAGAAGACCGCGGCCTGTCCGAAAGACCCGACGGGCCGGGAGCCGTATTGCGCGCCGATGGACTGGGCGCAGTCCTCGATGAGCGGGACCCCCAGACCGAGAAAACGACCCGGGTCGGCGGCCAGACCGAACATGTGGGGCAGAATCACGGCCCGCGTGCGGCGCGACAGGCGTTGCTCGACGTCCCGCGGGTCCAGGTTCAAGGTTTCGGGGTCGATGTCGGCCGGCACGGGGACCCCGCCGGTGTAGGCCACCGCGTTGAGCAGCGCCGAGCAGACGAAACTCGGCACGATCACCTCGTCGCCCGGCCCGATCCCCACGGCCGACAACGCCGCGTGCAAGGCCGCCGTGCCCGAGCTCACGGCGACGGCATGGGGCACGCCCACGCGGGCGCACAGCTCCCGTTCGAAGGCGGCCACGGCTGGCCCCTCGGCCAGATGGCCGGAGACCACGACCGCGGCCCCGGCCCGAGCCTCCTCCTCGCCCAGCGTGGGCCGCGAATGGGGGATGAATTTAAACCGGTTCGCCATTTCCAAGAAATCCGTTATGATGAACGAGCAACGAGTAACGAGTGATGAGTAATCAGTTATGAGTTATGAGTAACGAGTTTAAAAGACGGAAACCATGGTTTTCCGCGGAGCCGTCCCGACGGCTTCGATCAAAGCCCGAAGCCAAGGCGCGCAAGCCGCGCTGAGCGAGGCGTACTTTTCGTACGCCGCAGCGAAAGCGCTGCGCCGCGCAACGCCGGATTCGGGCTTTCAGCGAAGCCGTCCGTCATATGTTGATGAACAGCCGCAACGAATGAAACGCCTCCGCAAACTTCACCCGCCCCTGGACACCCCGGAAGTTCGCGCAGGATTGGGCCATTTCGACGATCGAAAGGTCCTTGATGTTGGTCCGCATGACCTGCGAGCGGTGGGCCCGCAGCGCCTCGAGTTTGGTCTCCAGGGTGTCGGCGATATCTACGTACACCTGGGGGTTGAAATTCTGGGTGGTCGGGCCTTCGTAAAAAAGGACATTGCGGATGTAGCGGGTGGCGGACATGATGGCCTGCGCCAGGTGCCGGTGGTCCTGGTGGGTGTCGTCCGGAAAGTTGCAGAAGATGAATTCCGGTTGCACCGCCGCGATCACGTTCTCGATCTTCTTGATCAGTTCGACGTCCACGGCCAGGTTCGTGTCGGCGTAACCGCCCCAGTAAATCTCCTGCGCCCCGAGAATCCGACGGGACGCCTCCTGCTCGGCCCTGCGCGTATCGGCGGGGGCGCCGAGTCCTCCACAGGTGAGGATGAGCAGAAAGAGGCGGTGTCCCTTGCGGGCGTACTTGATCAGCGACCCGCCGCAGCCGAATTCGATGTCGTCCGGGTGCGCCCCGATGGCCAGGATGTTGATCTCGTTCATGGCATCCCTCGATTCGCGTTCCGAAGGACCGCGGCGCTCTGCGGCCCGCAGTTGAAGAGCAGGTCAACGATCGACAGATGCGGCTCGAACCCGGGGTAGACCTGCGGGTAGACCGGGTGTTCGAAGCGCTGCGTGAGCAGCCGCACCCCGCGCTGCTCAAACCGGGCCAGGTCCATGTAGTCCGCTCCGCCGGCGCCGGCCAGGTAGGTGTCCGCGCCCAGCGCGTGGCAGATGTCGATCAGCCGGTCCGTGGGCTCCGCGGAGCACTCCAGCGCCGACGCGCAGACATCGGGTCGGTCGGCGATGCCCAGCAGCCCGCGCAGGCGCCGGATAACGCTCAGGTTCAACTCGGCGATGAATTCCCAGCGCAGGCCGTAGATCTCCTCGAACACGGAAATGGTCTGCTCGAAATGCGGCGCCCGGCGGTAGTGGGTGGTGAGGGCCTGCAGGTGCTTGTGCCTCCAGCGGGTGGAGTTGTCGATGCCGACTTCCCCGATTTTTTGAGGGTAGCGGTAGCGCACCGGAACCGTCAGCCACTGCCAGCCCTGGGCGGTCCGGATGCGATTGCGGTTCTGCCACTCGTTTTTCTTGTATTGAACGGTGTCCAGATAGCAGAACACGTCGGCCGTCAGCATCTTGTCAAAGTAGCCGAGCCAGGGCAGGTACTGGGGCTGATGGATGGCAACGATCATGCAACCGGCCGAAAGGGCTCTGGAGTCCCGGGTTCCGGAGGGTTAGGCCGATGAAACGCCGCGCAGGTACCCAGCCGCCGGTGGGCGGGTATCGGCCGTCTGCCCTCAGCTCCGAATGTTTCCATCATTCTTTAAAAATGCTATCATAACAAGGTGGGTTAGGCAAACCGCCGATGCGCCCGAATCGAACTTAGTCTATTGAAATAATTGAAATCCCTACGCGACATCCATCGTGCGACATTTCCGGCCGCGCAACTGCTGATCGGCATGGGCCTGGCCCAGGCCATCGCCACGCTCCAGGTGCATGCGTCGAATGTACGGCTGTTCGACCAAATGACGGCGGTGGCGGCCGCCGGTTTTCTGCCCGTGCCCAGCCCGGAAATCGTGCCGGCGCTGCTCAGTCTCGGCACGGCGGCGGCGGGCGGGCTTCTTTTCACCCTCAGCCTCGGAGCCGGCCTGGCGTTCCTCTCCACGGCGGCCGCCGGGTGCATGTCCGGTCGAACGCCGCGCCGCCGTTTTACCGCGGCTGTTGCGGTCGGGCTCCAGGCGGCCCTTTTGCTGCTCATGAACAGCCGTGGCTTCGACCCGTGGGTGTCGCTGTATTTCGTTGTCATCCCGCCCCCGGTTTTCTGGATGACCCGCCGCCTCTTAAGCGACCCCGACCGCCCGCTGGACCGGCGGTTCTGGGTCTGGCGCACGCTGCCGGTCGTCCTGCTGGCGCTGGGGTGGTCCACCCAATACGACCGCAGCCTGTTCCTTGACCTGCGGGACCACCTGCTCCTCTCGAATCCGGTCGGGCAGAGCGTCAGCTCGTTTTACTACCGCTACACGCTCTATCCGGCCGAGGTTTTCAAACCCCTCGCCCAGCGGCAGATCCGCACGGTGGCCTGGCCCGTTGCCGACCTGCCGCCTCTGGATGTGAAGCGCGAACTGATCCGCAGCGACTACCTGCCGGTCGCTGCGGCCGCCGCTGCGGACCTCGGCCTGCGCATGGAAGGCGATCGCATCCTGTTCTCCCGGGGCGGGCACGACCTCCTGGACATCACGGCCACGCGCTTCCTCGCGGACCCGCACCGCGCGCTGGCCGAAGTATCCACGCGGGCGGACGCCTGGCCATTCTTTCGGGTCTTCACTTATTACGGGGTGCTGCTGGCCTTTCCGATGGCGCTCTATTGCCTGGTGTTCGCCGGGCTGCGCCTGCTCGCCGGCATCGTCGCCGGGGACCGGCGGGCGGACATCCTGTGCGCCGCCGCCTGCCTGGCCATCGGGCTGGGTCTCCTCGCCTTTTTCCATTCCGGCCGTCAGCCCCCGCCCCCCGCCGAAGATTTGAGCCGTGCCCTGGGCTCGGCGTCCTGGCAAGCCCGGGTGGCCGCGCTGCGGGAAACCCGCGATCGCCGTTTTGATGTCTGCTCCCATCCGGCCTATGCCGGCATCCTGAACAGCCCGCATCCCCAGGAGCGCTACTGGCTGGCGCGGTCCCTGGCGACCAGCGCGAGCCCGGCGGCGTCGGCCGGTGTGGCTCGTCTCCTGGACGACCCCCACATCAACGTAAGGACCCAGGCGGTGGAGGCCAGCGCCCAACGCAGGGAGCGCGACGCGGTCCGTGAGATCCTGAAACGATTGAAGGCCTCGCAGGACTGGTATTTCCAACTCTATGCCTATCGTGCTCTGAGGACGCTCGGATGGAATCAAACCGCGTCGCCCTGAACACCTGCGCGCTGGCCGCGGTCGGGATCGTCGCCATCGAGGCCTTTGCCCGCTGGGGCATCGGCCGGTGGGGAGGCGACCCCTTGACCGGCACCGCCCTGGCGCGCCTGGCCGACATCGCCTGGGTGGCGATGGTCCTTTCAGGGCGCCCGCGCGGCTGGGCCTGCGTCGGCCTCGGCCGCGGGAGCCGGCTCTCCGGCCTGTACCGGGGCTTCGTCTGGTCGGCGGGGTTCGGCGCGCTGACCGCGCTCGTTTGGGGGGTGTTGTCCGCAGCCGGGATCGATCCACTGCGCCTCCTGCACCCGGTCCCGGCCGCCCGCCCAGTCAATCCTGCGATGATGTTTCTGGTGGGCGGTCTGATCGGCCCGGTCGCCGAGGAGATCTTCTTCCGGGGCCTGGTCTACGGCTATTTCCGGCGCTGGGGGTTCTGGCCGGCGCTGGCCCTGAGTACCCTGATTTTCACCGTGCTGCACGCCGGCGCCGGGGCCGTCCCCATCCCGCAGATCGTGGGCGGCCTGGTTTTCGCCACGGCGTATGAAGTCGAAAAAAAACTGCTCGCCCCCATCACGATTCACGTCATAGGCAACCTGGCGCTTTTCAGCCTGCCCTATGTCTTCCGGCTTTAAAGACCTATGTTTTCATCATCCCCAGAAGCTGTCGCACCCTGCGCCCGTAAAGCTGCCGGTCGCTGAGATCGGGGCGTCCCGCGTACACCTGGCGCAGGACCTCCGGCCGGGGGAACATGCTCTCCAGGGCGAATTCAAGCTGCCGGACAGGGTTGCCGGTGGTGAGCAGCGCCAGGGATGACCACTTGGGCAAAGGCCCTTTTTTCCTCATCCGCAGCAGGTATCTTTGCGCCGCCGAAAGCGCGGGCCCGGTGGTCGCCGCCGCAGGCGTAATCATTCCGAAAAGCGCCTGACGAAGGTACGCGAGCAGGGCCGGGGCCCTTTCCTGGCCAAGCTGCCGGGCCCGGTGTCGAAGCCCCTCCCAGTCCGGTGCCCGCCACCCGGCCGTCAGCCGCTGAAGGTCGGCCAGCCAGATCAGGCGCTCCAGGTTGTGCTTGACGGCATGCACCGTCAGATAGATCACCTGATCGTATCCGCCCAGGCAATGCACCGGCAGCCCGCCCCAGGCAACGCACCGGCAGCTGCGACGGATCTCCTCGGCGTCCAGCGCGAAGAGAAAACGGGTGGCCGGAATCCGCTCGGCCCAATCTAGATGCGTGTGAACATCCACCAGAACGGCACCCCTGCGCAAAACCCCGGGCACGAGCGGGTTATCCTCGAAGCCGAGGCCGGACAACACCGTCAAAAGGCGATCGCGATGCCGCGGCAGGACCCACAGATCGATGTCGCTCAACGGGCGCAGACCGGGGTCCGGGTAGGTGCCGGCCAAAAGAGCGGCGCCCTGCATCAGGACAAAGGGCACGCCCCCTTCGGTGATTTCCCTGAGCGCGGCGAAAAACCTCAGGTTTGTCTGAATCGTGAGGTAGTAGACCGATTCCAGCCGGCCGCGGGTGGAACCTGCCAGCGACGTGAGCCGGCCGGTCGTTTTGAGCCGCCGATACAGCAGTCCGGCCATCCCCTCGCGCACCGCGGCGTCAACCAGACGAATGCTTTCTTCCGCGCCCAGCCTCCCCGACAACCCGGCAGGGGCGCCGGGGTCCGAATCGGCGGATCCCGCCACCTGCAGCAGAATTCTGTCTTCAGCGGTTACCATTTCGACCGAGGTGAACGATTTCCCGACCCCACCGATCCGGGGGAGCGGCATCGGGACGCAAAAAATATGAGACTGAAGGCCTCTCCGGCGCAAAAAAATCAGGACATGACAAAGTCGATCACCCCGGGATCCGGGACAAACGCCAGCTCGGCGCAGGGCACGGCGGTCGCCACCGCATGGAACAGCTCGAGGGCCGCCGCCATCCCGCCCGCATCCCACAGCGGCGGAAACGAGCATTTCAGCATTTCGCGGACGGCGCCGACCGCCGGGAGCTTGAGGATGTCGTTGCCCTGCCCGTGCCGGATGAAAAAAACACGCTCCAGCGGCACGCCCCCCGGCGCCGCGAACGCCTCCTCCCCGTGCCAGGGCGTCCCGTAGAGATAAAACGCGCCGTTTTGCCTGCGCACGATCACGCGGTCGTCGCTGAGGATCGCGACCCCATTCTTCTGCGCCCACAGCCGCGAGAGAGTGCTTTTCCCCGCGCCCGATTCCCCCGCGAACACAATCCCGCGGCCGCCGACCGAAACCCCGCAGCCGTGCAGGATCACCCCGGCGTTCCGCGCGAGGTGAGTGATCATCAAAAGCTCAAGCGACGGCCCGACAAAGGGGTTGCGGTCGGCGGCCCTAAAGACCAGACGCGCATCCTGCCCTCCATCCGGTATGAAGAGCGTCCGCTTGAGCTCGGGGTAGGAATCGAAAAGATGAAACGCGGAGCCGGCCCTCAGCCGGTAAAGGCTCCAGATGGGCGCGCTGTCGAAGACAAGGGCCCCTTCTCCGGGCACGTCCTCTTCCACCGACAAATCGAGGTTGATACCACCCCCGTCCGAAACGCTGAATGGCGTGTAGGCGGGCGGGAGTTTCAATCCGCTGAGGGGAGGGTCCCATCGCAGCGTGAGGGCAAGATCCGCGATGGCAAAGGAGGTCTGATTGGGCATGCGCTTAGAGATAAGGACGTCAGGATTGAAAAGCGTCTCAGGAGCCCTGCGACTGGCACGCCGATCCAAGGCCGTCCACGCAGCCGGTCGTGACCGGTCCGCTGCCCGTGGAAACCTGCTTGCAAAATCCCAGAACGGCGCATTTGGCATCCAGCTTGATGCGGGTCACTTTGGGTTTTTCATATTTTTTCTTTTTTGGGTCTTCCATGATTTCATCCTTTCGGGGAGCGGTTCACGGCCGTCACCGCGGCGATCGTTTTCATTTCCTC
The DNA here is from genome assembly GCA_964562235.1 of uncultured Desulfatibacillum sp. Classification (GTDB taxonomy): domain Bacteria; phylum Desulfobacterota; class Desulfobacteria; order Desulfobacterales; family SpSt-501; genus SpSt-501. The sequence goes on along the minus strand of CAZLSV010000133.1, from coordinate 2,068 downwards.
GATGAACGACAGCAGATCCGTTTCGGCGTCGCTGCCGGCAACCTCAAATTCACCCGCGATCCTTTCTTTGATGGCCGCCAGGTCGTGGGAGCCATCCAAACACTCCCACACCAGCGCCGCCACCGGATTCAGGCTGTAAATGCAGTCGAGGTCTCCGACATCGCCGCGGATCGGCACCAGAATGGTTTCACCTTCGATCCGCCGAAAAACGAAATGGTCGTTGCGGCGATAAACCTTATCAAGTTCAGCCATCATGTGATTTCCCATTCGGTTGGCGCAGTTAGGGGTATTGTACCACGGCCCGGTTCCGTTTCCAACTCGAACTTGAAAAATCAGGCCGTTACGCGAGAAAGAAAACCGCCCAGTTGTCGTCCGCGAGCATGACGCTGCCCTTGTCGATGCTCGTCGGTGTTATGACTCCGGCGGCTGATTATGCCCGGCTTCCGTATTTCACGTAGAGGCGGAGAAATAAAAACCGAAAAAATTCAGAAGATGGAACGCAGGCGGGATTTCAGGCGGGAGGCCAGTGCGAAGAGGTGACGGAGGAACTCGGTGCGCAGGCCGTAGGGGTTTACCATTCGCCCCTTGCGCTCAACGGCCACGACTTTGCCCAGGACCTGGCTTTCGGGGATGGGAGCATCGCAGGCGCTGCAGGCATCGCCCCGCAGGATGAATGCCGACCGGCCTTCCGGCACACCCGGCGCCCCTTCGGCCGCCGTCTCCACATCGATCCAGACCAGGCGGTGGGCGGTGATCTTATCGCCGCAGCGGCCGAGGACGATGTCGCCGATCGAAAGCCAGGCGGCGGCGGCCGGGGCGACGACCAGGGTTTCGTTTTCCCGGATCGTGGGGTGCATGCTGCGGCCCGGCGCGCGGAACCGCACGGCACGTCCGTTCTTCAGGCAGTCGGTAATGAGGGATGCGAGCATGAAAAAAGCGGAAGTAACGAGCAACGAGTAACGAGCAACGAGTAAAAGGAAAAGGCGGCGTGCACCATTACGGGGAACCTTGATGGTTGCGGATGGACAGGCGCAGGCCTCCGATGATTCGACCGACTTCTTCTGCCTGTTTCAGCAAATTTGCAAAATCGCCCTCGTTCAGATATCCGCCATCGAAAGCCACATAGAGTTGAGACCTGAGCTCCGCACAGGAGCCCTTGGCTATCGAGAGGAATTGCCGAAATTCTCTCTGGCCTTCGCGTTCGAACCCTTCAGCGATATTCGACATTACCGAGACCGCCGCCCGGCGAATCTGCCCGGCAAGCTCAAAATCCTTGGCGAATTTCACCCGGCGACTAACCCCGTAAATTTTCTTGGTTAACTCACGCGCCTTCTGCCACGCGATCAGATCCTCGAACCGCCGAATGGTTGCCATACTCTGCACCCGTTTCCTTACCCGCTCCGCGCTGATTTCCCGTTGCGCGTCACTCCCGTTCCTGCACTCGTTACTCGTTACTCGTTGCTCGTTACTTTTTTAGCTCCTCCACCGCCCGGACCATCTCCCCGTGCGACGCCCCTCCGGGGCAGTATTCGCAAGACCCATGGGAAGCGAGCGGAATGCCGAGCGCATAGGCGCGCAGATGCGCCACGCGGCAGAGGAAATCAACCGGCTGCTGCGGGTCCCCGCACTCGAGATCGCCGTTGGCCGGGCACATGCCGCACACCTCTTTCAGGCCACACGCCCGGCACTTCGTATCACGGTCGCTCCGGCGCTCGCGCAGCCGTGCCAGAAACCGGCCCCAGCCTTCCTGAAAACTTCCGGTCCGCAAGTCAAACCCCTCACCGGGGGAAATCGCGCACGCGCGCAGCCGTCCGTAGGGGTCGATCGCAAAGGAGTGCGCCCCGCCGCCGCAGGGATAAAGGGCGTCTCGATCATGATCGACGATGCCTTGTCCGCTCCGGCGCTGGGCGAAATCGCGCAGGGCCTCGGCCCGCTCCGGATCGGCCAGGTCGAGCCGCACCACCTCCTCCGGCGCGAGTCTAACATCCAGCGGGCCCGGCAGACCGTCGCAGCGCGCGTTCAAAAGCGCATCGAACCGGAAGGGCAGCCCCAGATCGATCTCGGCCAA
>CAZLSV010000132.1:6195-9444 GCA_964562235.1 uncultured Desulfatibacillum sp. | reverse complement strand
CGCACCCGGTAGGTCTTGCTCTCGATCATGCTAGGGCCTTCTCCCTTGCGGGCCTGGGCCACAGCCCTCAGCATGGTCTCGCGCACGGCCAGCACGTCGTTGCCGTCCACGGAGTGCCCCGGCATGTTGTATCCGGCGGCCCGCCGGCACAGGTCGCCCAGGGCGCAGGCGGAGCTCTGCGGGGTGGTGGAGGCCCACTGGTTGTTTTCGACCACGAAGATCACCGGCAGCTTCCAGATGGAGGCCATGTTCATGGCCTCGTGCACCGGGCCGCGGTTGGAGGCGCCGTCGCCGAAGAAGACCACCGCCACCTGGTCGGTCTTGCGCAGCTTGATGGAAAGGCCCGCCCCGCAGATCAGGGGCAACCCGCCGGCCACGACCCCGTTGGCCCCCAGGATGCCGATCGAGAAATCGGCGATGTGCATTGAGCCGCCCTTGCCCTTGCAGTAGCCGGTCGCCTTGCCGAAGAGCTCGGCCACCATGCGTTTCAGATCCGCGCCCTTGGCGATCATGTGGCCGTGGCCGCGGTGGGTGGTGGCGACATAGTCGTCGGGCCGCAGGCAGGCGCACACGCCCGTGCTGGAGCCTTCCTGGCCGATCGACAGGTGGATGAAGCCGGGGATCTGCCCAGCGGCGAAGTACTCGCCCGCCATGGTCTCGAACTGCCGGATGGTGACCATGGTGCGGTACATCGCCAAAAGGGTTTCCTTGTCAGAAGTCATTCGCTCTCCTTCCCTTGACGGTTCAAAAAAAAGGTTTCTCAAAGGGTTGTTTCTCCTGGTGACACCCCACCCGCCGTGCCGGCGCCCGTCGGGTCATTTCCGCTCCAGAGGCGAGGCCTGCATCATGCGGGACAGGATGTCATCGCCGTTCTTTAGCCGCGAAAGGACGAACTCCTTGGCTTGCGTGAGATGCTTTTCCATCAGGGCCGCCGCCCGCTTGGCGTCCGCCCGTTCCAGCGCCTCCAGGATTTGCTGGTGTTGGGGGTGGGCATCCGAAAGATGGTCCGTGGTGAGCAGATGGACGTTTTGAATGACCCAGATCCGGTCCAGGATGGCCCGCCCGATTTCAGCCAGGGGTCGGTTCCCGCTCGCCTCCAGGATCACCACGTGAAAATCCTGCCCCCGCTCGAGAATGCGCCGCTTGCGGTCGGTCTTCAGGAACCTCCCGAACTCGGACAAGATAGTGGCTAATTGCTTGCGGGCGGCGGCACTCATCCGCTTGGCCGCCTGTCGGGTCGCGAGCACCTCCAGAGCGATCCGCAAATCGTACAGATCTTCGATCTCCTGCAGACTAAAGGCGCCGACCCGATAACCCTTCTGGGGCTGGCGTTCGATCAGGTGCTCTTTTTCGAGCATGCTCAGGGCTTCGCGCACGGGCGTCTGGCTCACCTTCAGCGCACGCGCCAGGTCGCTGACGTGCAGGCGCGCGCCGGGTTTGAGGTGATAGCGGAGGATCCACTCCTTGATTTGTCGGTAGGCCTGATCGGTGAGGGATGGCTTAAACAAGGCTCGAATCTCGAGAAAACCCGTTTTCAGGTAAAGCCCCGGTGGATGCCGAAAAATTTAGCATCCGGCCGGCAGAGCGTCAATTAAAAAATATTAAAAAATATATTTTTTTGTTCCGCTCGCGCCCCCTTCGAAACCCGCCCCAAAAACGCTCCGGGCCGAGGACCTCTCGCCACCGGAGCGCGGCCGCCATCACCCGTCTCTGAGCGGAAGGCCTACATGAACCCCGTCACCTCCGGCAGCCAGAGCACGATCCCCGGGAAAAATATCATCAGCAGCAGCCCGAGGAACATGAAGAAAAGCAGCCAGAGGTCCCAGCGCACGGTGTCTTCCATCTTGGCGCCGCTCAGCCGGCAGCTCACCATCAGGTTGACCGCCATGGGCGGGGTGAACTGGCCTAGGGCGACGTTGTAGGTCATCAGCACCCCGAACCACACCAGGTCCCAGTCGAAGGTCTCGGCCACCGGAACGAAGAGCGGGCAGAAGATAAGAAAAATGGAGATACCGTCGAGAAACATGCCGACGATGACGAGGAAGACCATCAGGATGAACATGACGCCGAGCGGGTGGCCCCCGCCGAGCGCCACCAGCGCCTGGGAAATGGGGTCGACGATGCCGAGGGTGCTGCAGGCCCAGGCGAAGACGCTCGCCAGCCCCACCACCACCAGAATGACCGCGGAGGTTTCGGCGGATTCGACCAGCAGTTCGAACAGGGCGCGCAGGGTGAGGGAGCGGTAGATCACAAACCCGACGAAGAGGCCGAAGACGACGGCCATCACGGCGGCCTCGGTCGGGGTGAACCAGCCGGTGCGCAGACCGCCGAGAATAAGAACCGGCGCGGCCAGGGCCCAGGCGGCGTCCTTGAAGGAGGCCCAGAACTTCGGCCGGGACTCGCCCCTCTCGGCCTCGCCGAAATTGTAATGCAGGCTGAGAAAAAGCGCCGGGATGATCAGCATCGCGCAGGCCAGCAAGCCGGGGATGATGCCGCCCACGAAGAGGGCCGGCACGGTGGCAGAGGGCACGAGCACGCTGTAGACGATGAAGGCGACCGAGGGCGGGATCAGGATATCGGTCGAGCCGGCCGCGGCTGTGACGCTGGCCGCAAAGCCCGGCGGGTAGCCGGCGCGCAGCATGGCACTGAGCATGACCCCGCCCACGGCGGCCGTGCAGGCCGGCCCCGAGCCGGAGATCCCGCCGATGATCATGGCCACCAGGATGGTGATCACCGCCAATGCCCCGCGGCCGCGGCCGATAATGGCCTCCGTGAACCGCAGCAGCCGCTCGGCGACACCGGCCTTGTCGAAAATCGCCCCGGCCAGGACGAACATCGGGATGGCCAGCAGGGGGTACTTGGCGATGCCGGCGTAGACGTTGGTCGGTACCGCCATGATGCCGAGCTGGGCCAGGGCGATGGCCAGCGTGCCGGAGAGCCCCAGGGCCGCGGCGATGGGCACCCCGCCGAACATCAGGAGGAAAAAGCAGCCGAACATCAAATAGGCGTAGTACATCAGCGCGGCCTCCTGAACATGCGGATCAACACCCCGACCGCGCGTCCGAAAATCGCCAGCGAGAGCAGCGGCAACCAGATCGTGTAGATCCAGGTCGGCAGCCCCAGCCCCGGAGAGGTCACCTCGAAGCGGTATTCATCCCAGGCCATGCGCGTCCCGAAAACCGCCAGCAGCAGGAAGGTCGACGCCGTCAGAACGGTGGCGACGATCAGCGCCCCATGCCGGGCTTTCGG
>CAZLSV010000132.1:0-6185 GCA_964562235.1 uncultured Desulfatibacillum sp. | reverse complement strand
GAGCTTGTCCACCAGGTAGCGGATGTTCAGGTGCCCCTGCTTGGCCATGACGCTCGAACCGCCGACCAGGGCCATGAAGACCATGAGAAAAACCGAAAACTCTTCGGTGAAGGCGAATGAGAAGTTGGTGAGGTAGCGCACCACCACGTTGGCGAACGTGATGATTCCCAAAATGCCGATGGCGATGCCGGCCAGGGTTTCCTCGATCTTGAGCGGGATCCGGGTCTGGGGCCGGCTTAAGTTCGGACTCGGTTCGCATTCCATGGCTATCGCGCTCCAGGTGCAAGGGTGGGGGGCAACTCAATAAAAACAGGCGCGCACGCTGTGCACCGATCGGTGCGCGCCTGTTGTGCTTTCCTCAGATCATGGGTGGAACCGCCGACTACTTGCGGTTGGCGACGGCGGTCTCGGCTTTCTTGACCAGCTCGGGGCCGATCTGCTTGGCCCATTTCTCGTAAACCGGCTTGGTGGCCTTTCGGAACTCGGCCTTCTCAGCGTCGGTCAGCCGAATCACGTTGACACCCAACGCCTCCACTTCCTTGATTCCGGAGTCGTCCGGCGGCACCAGCCCCTTGCGGGCGGCCGTGATGTTCTCCTTGGCCGCCTGGAGCGCCGCTTCGCGCACGATCTTCTGGTCTTCAAGCTTCCAGCTCTTCCAGACGTCCTTGTTGACGACGAAGATCAACGGGTCGGCCACATACCCCCAGAGCAGCAGGTTCTTCTGGTTGGCCGCGGTGTGCAGCTTGGCCACGGTAAAAATCGTGAGCGGGTTTTCCTGCCCGTCCACCGCGCCACTGGAGAGCGCCGGCACTGCGTCGGCCCAGCTCATCTGAGTGGGGTTGGCCCCGAGGGCGGTGAAGGTTTCCAGGAACAGCGGAGAGCCGACCACGCGGATTTTCAGCCCCTGGAGATGTTCCGGCTTGCGGATCGGCCGCTTGGAGTTGCTGAGTTCGCGGAAACCGTTCTCGCCCCAGGCGAGGGGGACGGTGTCCTTGCTCTCCAGGATTTTGAAAATCTCCTTGCCGACCTCGCCGCCGGTGAGGGCGTCGATGGCCTTGTAGTCGGGCATTAAAAAGGGCATGGAGAAGATGTTCAGCTCCTTCACCTGGGGCGACCAGTTGATGGTGGAGCCGATGGCCATGTCGATCGAACCCTGTCGGATGGCGGTGTACTCCTTGGTCTGGTCGCCGCCCACCAGGCTGGTGCCCGGGTAGCACTTGATGTTGATGCGGCCGTTGGTCTTTTCCTTGACCAGCTCCGCCCAGCGCTCGCCGGCAATCCCCCACGGGAACGGCTTGCCGACCACGGTCGAAAGCTTGTACTCCGGCTTGTAATTCTGGGCTTGGACCGCCGGCGGAACAGACCATGCAGCGACGACTGCGAAAACCAGCAACAACCCGAACAGTTTCTTCATGGCACTCCTCCTCTATGGTGATTAGGTGAGCCCTCCGCATGACGGGAGAGCATGTGAGCTGAACGTGTGACGATATTAAATTCGACTAGGGGTGTCAAGGTCTTTGTCCCGTACGCGTTCCCGGCCAGCCTTTTTATTTCCATTAAATTTCCGAAACTTGCCGATCCCGTCGGCGGGGTCCGTGGTTGACCGCAACGGGGGCCGGGATTAGGGTTATCATTGCGGCTATTGGTATGGCAAACCCCAGAACCCAACCTCCCGGCGAAGGGTGGCGCCCGCCGGCGCCGCAGCAAAAGCTGCCATATCATTGACCGTTCTGACAAAGGGTCTGCTTTCGAGGGGGAGTGCTCCAACCATGATCGTCATCGAACCCAGAATCCGGAACAACGTCTGCATCACCGCCCACCCGCAGGGATGCGCGGCCCAGGTGCACGAGCAGGTCCGTTACGTGAAATCCCGCGGCGAGCTGAAAAGCCCGGCCAGGGTGCTCGTCATCGGGGCCTCCAACGGCTACGGCCTGGCGGCGCGCATCGTCTCGGCCTTCGGCTCCGCGGCGGCGACCGTCGGGGTCGCCTATGAACGACCGGGGGCGCCCCACCGCTCGGCGACCGCCGGCTGGTACAACAGCGAAGCCTTTCAGCGAGAGGCTGCGGGCGCGGGCATCCCGGCCTGGAACATCAACGGCGATGCCTTCACCGAAGCGGTCAAGGCGGAAACGGTGGGGCGGATCAAAGCCGATCTGGGGCAAGTCGATTTCGTCGTCTACAGCATCGCCGCGCCCCGCCGCATCGACCCGGAAACGGGCGAGCTCTACTCCTCCGCCATCAAACCGATCGGCCGGCCTTTCACCGGCAGAGGCATCGACTTTCTCACCGGCAACCTCGTGGAAATGACCACCGAGCCCGCCACGGAGGAAGAAGCGGCTCACACCGTCAAGGTGATGGGGGGCGAGGACTGGCGGCTGTGGGTCACGCGGCTCCTGCAGGAGGATGCTCTGGCCGGCGGGGCCCTGACCATCGCCCTTTCCTACATCGGGTCGGAGATGACCCGGGCGATCTACCGCGACGGGACCATCGGCCGGGCCAAGGCGGACCTCGAGCAAACCGCGCAAGCGCTCGATGCGATGCTCAAGCCTCACCGCAGCCGGGCGCTCATCAGTGTGAACAAGGCCCTGGTGACCCGCGCCAGCGCCGTAATCCCGGGCGTTTCGCTCTACACCGCGCTGCTGTACAAGGCCATGAAGGCGCGCGGCCTGCACGAGGGGTGCATCCACCAGATGGATCGGCTCTACCGGGATTTTCTATTTTCAGGAGGAGAGATCCCGCTGGACAACCAAGGCCGGATCCGGCTCGACGACCTGGAGATGCGGCCGGATGTGCAGCGGGCCGTTGCGGAGGCCTGGGCGAGGGTCACCCCCGAGAGCCTGACCCGGTACGCCGATCTGCAAGGTTTTCGCGAAGAGTTTCTCCGCCACCACGGCTTCGGCATGCCGGGGATCGATTACTCCCAACCGGTGGATCCCACAACCATTGGAACATGCGAAATGCCTCAGCCGACGGATTTCACCGGCGGCTGAGGCATTTTGTAGATCATCGAGTTGACGTTCATCCCGGCGCCCACCGAAGCAAACACGACGATGTCCCCGGGCTTCAGGCGGTGGCCGTCCAGTTTGCCTTTCAGAATCAAGTCGAACATGGTCGGCAGGGTGGCCACTGAGCTGTTGCCGGTCCAGGAGATGATCATGGGCATGATGTCGGCGGGGATCTCCTTGACCTTGTAAAGATCGAACAGCCGCTTGATGATGGCCGCGTCCAGCTTTTCGTTGGCCTGGTGAACGAGAACCTTATTCACGTCCTGCAGCCCCAGCCCGCTCTTTTCCAAGTTTTGCTTCACCACGAGCGGCACCGTCTTCGCCGCATATTTGTAGATGTCGTGGCCGTCCATCTTGATGAAGATCTCGCTGCGGTCGCGCTCCGGGTTGTAGGAGCCCCCCATCCTCAGGAGATACGCATGGTCGTAAGTGTCCGAACGCGTCAGGTGGGACAGGACGCCCGCGTCCTCGGCCGTGGCCTCCACCAGCGTCGCCCCGGCGCCGTCGGCGTAGATCATGCTGTCGATGTCGTGCGGGTCTGCGATCCGGCCCAGGGTCTCGGCGCCGATCACCAGGACCCGTTTGGCATCCCCGGACTTGATGAAGTAGTCGGCCATGATCACCCCCTGGAGCCAACCCGGGCACCCGAAGGGCAGGTCGAAGGCCACGGTGTAGGGGTTTTTGATCCTCAGGCCGTGCTTGACCCGTGATGCGATGGTGGGGACCGTGTCGCACCTCAGGCTGCCGGCCTGAACGTCCCCGAAATTGTGCGCCACGATGATGTAGTCCAGGCTCTCCCGGTCGATCCCCTCCAGGGCCGCCTCGGCCGCCCGGAGTCCCATGTGGGAGGCGCCCATGTCGGCGGACGCGTAGCGCCGTTCCTCGATGCCGGTGATCTCGTGGAGTTTCTTGACGATCTCCGGGTTGGAGCGCTGCACGCGCTGGCCCTGGGCGTCGAAAAAGGTCTTGCCGAGGAACTGGCTGTTCGGGATGCGGTTGTCCGGAATGAAATTTCCGGTGCCTGTAATGATCGAGTTCGCCATGCCTGTTTACAATCCTGAAATCGCCGGGAGCCGCGCGCCCGGCGGTTAAGCGTCAAGAGCCCTCTCTGAAACCAAATGTGTTTGCCGAAATTTTTTTATTTATCCGGTTCTTGAAATAAATGCAATTGATTTTCACGGACACGGTGGCCTTTTGAACATGCGTGTGGTAGGTAATTACGGGCCCGGTCGAGGGACCGATTCATCTATCACTTCAGTGGGCATGGAACCGGATGGCCGAAGACGCCTCGGCCTCGCCGGCTGTACAGGACGGTCTTGCATGACGATCTCCATCTCCGCGGTTCAAAACCGCACGGACCTCAAACAATGGGTCCGGTTCCCGTTCGACTTGTACCGGGACGACCCGAACTATGTCCCGCAGCTCATCCGGGACGAACTCGATTTTTTCTCACCGGAGAAAAATCCCTCTTTCCAGGTAGCCGAAGTTAAGCTGCTCCTGGCCCGCCGCAAGGGTGCTGTGGCCGGCCGGGTGTTCGGAGCCGTTCACCGCCTCGAAACGCAAAAACTGGGTTACAAGCGGGGCCGGTTCGGGTGGTTCGAGAGCGTCGAAGACCCCGAGGTGGCCGCCGCGCTCCTGGGGGGGCTCGAAAAATGGTTCCTCCGGGAGGGCTGCCGCGAGATGACCGGGCCGCACGGTTTTTCCGACCTGGACCCGGAGGGGATGCTCGTGGAGGGGTTCGAGGCCCTGCCGACCATCGCCGGCAGCTACAACAAGCCTTACTACCCCGGCTTGCTCGAGGGGTTCGGTTTCAAAAAAGAGGTCGATTACATCGAGCAGCGCGTCGAGGTCCCATTGGAGCCGCCGGCGCTTTTTAAAATGATGGAGAAAAAGGTTCTGCCGGCGGCGGCGGCCGAGGGCTTGCGCCTGGTGCAGGGTCTTACCAAAAAAGGACTGCAGGGATATATCGCGCCGTTCTGGGAGGTGATGGAAGCCGCCTTTGAAAAACTCTACGGGGTCACGCCGCTCACCGAGGAGCAGAAGGCGTATTATACCCGGAAATATTTCGGCTACGTCGACCCGCGGTTCATGCAGATGGTCGTGGACCGGCAGGGCCGGCTGCAGGGGTTCTTTCTGGGGCTGCCGTCGCTCAGCCGTGCTTTTCAAAAAGCCCGCGGCCGTCTCTGGCCGTTGGGCTTCTACCACATCCTGAAAGGGTTCCGGCGCTACGACACGGTCGACTTCTATTTTGCCGGCGTCCGGCCCGGGGCCAACCCGCAGCGGATCCTGCCGCTGATGATCCTCGGCATGTACCAATCGACCCGGGGAAAAAACGTGCGCTACATCGAAACCAACCGGGAGCTTGAGACCAACATCACGATCGTCAACGCCTGGTCCCGGTTCAACGTGGTGAACAAGAGACGGACGCGGATTTTTCACAAGCGCCTTGATCCCCCGCCGGCATGACCGGCAGCCGAAACCAGGGGGGTTCCGCTGCCCCGGGCCGATCGGGTTTGTTCTGGACAGCCCGAAGCCCGGCGTGATAATTGGCAGCACTGAATGATGGCCCCCGGAGGGCCGGGGTGTTTCCAGACATCGCGACAAGCGAAAGGCCCTGCTGAACTTGCGTAAGATGAGAGAAGGAGCGGAAACATGATCGACCTGGGCTGGCTCGGCTACATCGAATTCTCGTGGAAATTTTTCCTGGCGGTGGGGAGCATCGTGCTCATCGACCTGGTGCTCGCGGGCGACAACGCCGTGGTGATCGCCATGGCGGTCAAGAACCTGCAGGGGAAAAAACGCACGCTGGGCATCATGCTGGGCTCCGGCGGCGCCGTCATCGTGCGCGTGGCCTGCACGTTCGTGGTGGCCCAGCTGCTGAACATGCAGTACATTAAGCTGATCGGCGGGGCGGTCATTATCTGGATCGCCGTCAAACTGCTGACCGAGGGCGCCGAGGAGGAGCACGCCGGCAAGGAGGTCAACAGCCTCTGGCAGGCGCTGTGGGTCATCATCGTGGCCGACCTCAGCATGGGCATCGACAACATGCTCGCGGTGGGCGCCGCCAGCCACGGCAACCTGTTCCTGCTGCTCTTCGGGCTGATCCTGTCCATACCCTTTGTGGTGTTCATGAGCACCATGCTCGCCAAGCTGATGGACCGCTTCCCGATCATCCTCTGG
>CAZLSV010000131.1:4283-9571 GCA_964562235.1 uncultured Desulfatibacillum sp. | reverse complement strand
CCATCTCCCCCGCCGAGAGCTCGGGATCGTCCCTGACGATGGTCTTCTTTTCAAGGAAGTGCAAAAACCAGGACTGGAAGCGGTAGGGGCCTGCGGCGGACGGTTTTCCGCGCTCTTTCAGCCAGCGGCGGATATCGGCTTCGCAATGGTTGTAGAGGTCCCTGATCTCGAAGCCCACGGCTTCGTCCACATCGTCGTAGCGCTCCTTGACCTTCGCCGGGTAGCGGATCAGATCGGCGGTCGCGGCGATCTCCGCCCGGATGGGGGCGCTCAGATCGTGGAGCCCGTCCATGATCTGGCTCAGGAAGTAATAACGCGACAGGTCCATGAAATAGACAAAGGTGCCCTTGATCTTCAGATAGTTCTGGTACTCCGGGTTTTTGCGCAGCCAGGCGACGTATTTTTCTTCGACCTGGTCCGGGGCGCTCCCCGGCAGGCCGGGCAGGGGGTGGATCAGGCCGAGGATGAACGAGACCTTGGGGACGATGCACTCCTTGGGCGCCAGGCGTTCGACGATGTGGCCCTCCTTTTTGATGCTGCTCAAATAGGCATCGAGGTCGGTGACGGGCTTGGGCGGTATTTTGACGACCAGGTGCCGGTCGAAAATGACGTAGTAGCACTTGCTTTTGCTGCCGCTCTCCTCGCCCAGAGGGCCGATGGTCATGCGCCGCTTCACCCAGTCGCCGCCGTGTTTCACCCGCAGTTCAAAGACCAGGTTCGGCCCGGTTGAGACATCGTTCAACTGGATGAACTCCGACGGGGCCTCGGGGCCGGCTCCCACTTGCTGGCGGTAGAGATACAGGAAAAACCGGATCACATCGGCGCGGTTGGAGATCTCCGGGCTCGTCTCTTTCGATGCCGGGGCCGGGGCGGTTTTGGGCGCATTTTGGGGCGGGATCCGGCGGCGGTGGCGGCGGATGAAAAAGAAAAGCATGGCCGGGGCGGACGCCGCGGCCAGCACCAGCCACAGCGCGGGGTTGAGAAGCTCGGCCGGGACCGCGCATCCTTGAAACCGTTCTCCGATGGCTTTCCGGCAGCCGTTGAAATACCCGGTCAGCTGGGCGCCGGCGGTTTTCAGCATCAGCGGAAGGGTCTGGTTCTCGATGGCCTTGACCTCCGCCAGGGCCACAAAGCGGGTTTCCGTTTCGTTTTCGTAAAAAAGATCGGCACCCATCTGCCACACGCGGTCGACCGGAATTATTTTTCCGTTGGTGAGCAGAATCACCCTGCGGTTGAGCTGTTCCCGGGCCGTCACCGCCGCGGCTGCCGCCGTGACGACCAGGCAGATGGAGAAGAAGATGAGGAGTTTTCGCACGCGGTTGGCCTCAGCGGGTTCGAAAATGAACTGACGTTGTCCATAGTATCGGTACCTTTTGGGAATTCTTGAGAATTTCCGGCACCACGGTTTCCGCCGAGGCGACCGGCGCGGCGGCCCGTGCGGCATTGACCGTTTTCGCGTGATCGTCTATAAACAGAGCCGTCCGGGCCGACATCCCAGGGGCCCGACAACCGGTTCGGTGCGCGAATGCAACCGCTTTTCGCAGTGGAAAAAACCATGGGCCGGCTCGCCAAGTGGCTGCGGCTCATGGGGTTCGACACGCTTTTGGAAAGCGACTATCCGAAAGGGATGTTCGCGGAGCGCATCGATCCGGAAAGGCTCTTCCTGACGCGCACCCGGCCTGCGCTCAGGGCCTGTTTGCCGTGCCGGACGGTTTTCATCCACAGCAACGACCCCATGGACCAGCTGGCCGAGGTGGTCGGCCGGACCGCGCTGCGGCAGGAGGATCTGCGGCTTTTTTCACGCTGTCTGCGCTGCAACGAGCCGATCGTGGCGGCCGCCCGGGAAGAGGCCGCCCGCGCGGTGCCGGATTACGTTCTGGAGACCCAGGCCTCCTTCAGCCGCTGCCCGGGTTGCGGGCGGGTCTATTGGCCCGGCAGTCACACGACCCGCAGTCTGGAAAAAATCGGAAAAGTAATGCGGGAAAGTTTAAAGTTTAAAGTTTGAGGTTATTAAGGGTAGCGTAATTATATGGACACGGCGGCCCCCTCTCCCTAACCCTCTCCCCCAGAACTGGGGGAGAGGGTTAGGGAGAGGGGGTCGCTCTCGGTCCATGCTATTTCGAGACGATTAACCTATGAAGAAAAAATCGGGCGTCGTCGTTTTCTTGCACTTTGAACTTTAAACCTTAAACTTTTAACTTAAACCTTAAACTTCACCTTATTCGTTGGGTGTTTGCTTGTGGAGTTAAAAAGGACCGTCATCGCCCTGGGGGGCCGGCTGCGTCAATGCCGCAACGTCGTCACGCTGGGTGTGCGCACCAATTTCAACGACTACCGTCCGGAGGATCGCGAACGGATCCGGACGGCGGAAACCATCTATTATCCGACGACGTTTTACGCCGACTTGTTCAACGCCGCCGGCAAGAACACCTTTCCCAGCTACCACACGTACAAATGCGTTCAGGACAAGATCAAGCAGACCGCCCTGTTCGAGCTGCTGGGCGTTCCCCATCCACGCACCCGCGTCTATTACGGGAAACGCGGGTGCGCGGGTGTCGGCGATGATTTCCGCTTCCCGTTCATCGCCAAGATCCCGCGCGGGTCCGCCCTGGGCCGAGGGGTCTTCCTGGTGCGCGACCCCGCCGAGCTGGAGGCCTATCTGGCCCGCACGGCCGTGGCCTACATCCAGGAGTACCTGCCGATCGACCGGGACATGCGCATCGTCGTGATCGGCCGGGGCGTCGCCCATGCCTACTGGCGGATCCCGCGGGCGGGAGAGTTCCGCTCCAACCTTTCGGTCGGCGGCCGGGTCAGCCTGGAGGCGGTCCCCGCGGAGGCGCTGGAGCTGGCGCTGCAAACGGCCCGCGCCTGCGGCTGGAACGACGTCGGCCTCGACCTCTGCCGCCACGAGGGCCGGCTCTACGTGCTCGAGGCCAACATGAAGTACGGGCTGCAGGGTTTTCGTGAAGCCGGCATCGACTATGTCCACCTGATGGAGAAGATGATTGAACGCCATGAGATCTGAACCGCTGGATTTGAAATCGATAAGGGAGGGCCTGGACCGCAAGGAGGCCGGGGTCCTGTCCGGGCATGCCACGCTCAACACCGCCGCCGTGCGGCGGGAGCCGGAGGCGCTGGTCAACGAGGGCTACCGGCAGGCGTTTTCGGTGGACGGCGACCGGATCCTGCACTCGCGCGCCTATGCGCGCTACATCGACAAGACCCAGGTGTTTTACCTGGTGCGCAACGACCACATCACCCACCGGGTGCTCCACGTCCAGCTGGTGTCGAAGATCAGCCGCACCATCGGCCGGTTTCTGGGCCTGAACGAGGACCTGATCGAGGCGATCGCCCTCGGGCACGACATCGGCCACACCCCCTTCGGCCATGACGGGGAGCGCTTCCTCTCGGAGCTCTGCGTGGAGCACGGCATCGGCGCCTTCCACCACAACATCCAGAGCGTGCACTTTCTCGACCTCGTGGAGCGCAAGGGCCGGGGCTGGAACCTCTGCCTGCAGACTCTCGACGGGATCCTCTGCCACGACGGCGAGGTGCACAACCAGATGCTCGCCCCGCGCCCCGGTAAAACCTTTGAGGATCTCGCCGTCGCGATGGCGGCCAAAAAAAGCGACCCGGCCGCGGAACTCATGCCCATGACGCTGGAGGGCTGCGTGGTGCGGATGGCCGACACGGTGGCCTACATCGGCCGCGACATCGAAGATGCCATCCGCCTCGGGCTCGTCCAGCGCACCGAGATCCCGGCCGCGTGCGCGCGGGTGCTGGGCGACACCAACGGGACCATCGTGTTCAACCTGGTCAGCGACATCCTGCGCAACAGCTACGGCCGGGGGCATGTCCAGTTCAGCCCCGAGATCTCCCAGGCCCTGAGCGCGCTCAAGCAGTTCAACCTCGAACGCATCTACCTCAACCCCGCCGTGAAGCCGGCCGCGCCGCTCATCCGGGACCTTTTCAAGCGGCTCTTCGAGCGGCTCCTCGAGGATTTCGCCCGCCCGCGCGAGGATTCCGTGCTGTTCAAGGGGTTTTTGAACGGCATGTCGGCCGACTACCTCCGCCGGCAAGCGCCGGCCGAGATCGTGCGCGACTTCATCGCCGGCATGACCGACCAATACTTCCTGAATCAATTTCCCGAAGAGATGCGGCCGGGTTTTGTCGAGTGCCAATCATGAGAGGACCGAGTGCCGAGTGCAGGGGAGTGAGCGCCGCGAGAAGGGTCCATGTCGCCGTTTTTTCATATAGCGTTACTCATATTAATCGTCTCGAAATAGTATGGACCGAGAGCGACCCCCTCTCCCTAACCCTCTCCCCCAGTCCTGGGGGAGGGCAGGGTGAGGGGGCGTCCGTGTCTATACAATCATGCAACCCTTAATAACTCTGACTCATAGCTTTTCTTGACCTATGTTCGAGCCCCGCACCTACCGCCGACTCGTCGACTCCGGGGAGCTGACGACCTTCACCGTCACGGTGCAGGAGACCGACCTGCAGATCCTGGCGCAGACCGAGCTGGCCGGCCCGGCCCGGGAGCTCGTCCTGGAGCACCGGGGGTACCTGGAGGCCTTCATCCGGCGCCACCCGGAGTTCATGAGCACGCTCGCACCCTGGCCGTTGACCGGGCCGGCGCCGGGCATCGTGGCGGAGATGGTCGCGGCCGGAGCGGCCGCCGGCGTGGGGCCCATGGCGGCCGTGGCCGGGGCCATCGCCGCGCAGGTGGGGCAGGGGCTGCTCGCGCACTCGGCGGAGGTGATCGTCGAAAACGGGGGCGACGTTTTTTTGAAAACCCGTCAGGCGGCCACCGTGGCCGTTTTCGCCGGCGCGTCGCCCTTGAGCCTGACGGTGGGGGTGCGCGTCGGCGGCCGGGACCGTCCCTGCGGGGTCTGCACCTCCTCCGGCACGGTGGGGCCCTCGCTGAGCTTCGGCAAGGCCGATGCGGTCTGCGTGGTCTCCGACTCCTGCGCCCTGGCGGATGCCGCCGCCACGGCGATCGGAAACCGCGTTCAATCCGGCCGGGACATCCCCGACGCGGTCGAGTTCGGCCGGGGCATCCGCGGCGTGGCGGGCCTGGCCATCATCGTCGGGGACCGGCTGGGGGCCTGGGGAGAGGTGGAAATCGTCCCGCTCGCGCGAAAAAGAGGTTGAGTTTTGGCCGCAAAACGACTAACTATTATGCTATTCGGTGGTGAGGTCGCGTGAACGACATCTATGATGAATCACCCCCTGGAGGCAGCGACGGTTTCGCCATGAAGACGATGTGGGCCCCCTGGAGAATCGAG
>CAZLSV010000131.1:0-4273 GCA_964562235.1 uncultured Desulfatibacillum sp. | reverse complement strand
CGCCAAGGAGAAGGGCTGCGTGTTCTGCAACGCCCTGGGGGAGAGCCCCGAGCTGACGTTGTTCAAGGGCGCGGACACCATGGTCGTCATGAACAAGTACCCCTACATCAACGGCCATCTGCTGGTGGCGCCCACACGCCACGTCGCCGGCCTGGACGAGCTCAGCCAGCCGGAAATGGGGATCCTGCTCGCCACGGTCCGGCACTCCGTGGCCGTGCTGAAGAAGGCCATGCGGCCGGAGGGCTTCAACGTGGGGTTGAACCTGGGCCGGGTCGCGGGCGCGGGGATCGAGGAGCACCTGCACTTCCACATCGTCCCGCGCTGGACGGGGGACACCAACGCGCTGGCGGTCTTCGCCGACATCCGCGTGATCCCGCAGCACCTCCAGGAAACCTACGCGCTGCTCAAGCCCCATTTTGAAAAAATCCGTCTGGGGGGACCGAAGGGAAATGCCGGAAGAACCCCGGCCGCGGGCTTCGAGAGTACTCCCCGCTCCAGGGTGCGGGAGTCCGCCGCATCCCGGCGGAATTGATAACGGGGCTCCGGATGCTTCCCCCGGCACCACTCGGGCATCCCTCGATGATGGAGGATCGGACATGAAAAAGGTGAAGCTGGTCGTCTGGCTGTTGATCTTCGGTTTTCTCGCTCTGGTGATCTTTCAGAACGAGGACTATTTTCTCAACGCCCAGCAGCACCTGCGCCTGAACCTGCATTTTTTCGACGAGTTCAAGTCGCCCAGCCTGCCGCCGGCGGTCTTTCATCTGGTCTTTTTCTTTTTCGGCGTCGTGGCGGCCTACGGGATGAGCACGGTCGGGCGCTTCCGGTCGCACCAGGCCATCAAAAGACTCCAGGTCGCCGCGGAGGCCCGGGAAAAAGAGCTCATGTCCCTCAAAACGGAGCTGGCCGGCCTGAAAGGCGAGCCGCTTCCGGGCGAGCCGGGCGACCCGGGGGAGTCCTCCATCACCTCGCCGATCAAGCCGGCGTGAGCGCGCAACCTTTCCAACCGGATGCCCCGGTGTCATGACGCCCCCCAAATCCACCCCCATGATCCAGCAGTACCTGGCGATCAAGAACGACTATCCGGACGCCATTCTTTTCTACCGCATGGGGGATTTCTACGAGATGTTTTTCGAGGACGCCGAGACGGCTTCCCGGGTCCTTGAAATCACCCTCACCTCCCGCAACAAGAACGAAGAGTCCCCGGTGCCCATGTGCGGCGTGCCGCACCGGGCCGCATCGAGCTACATCGCCCGGCTGATCGAGCGCGGCTACAAAGTGGCCGTCTGCGATCAGATGGAGGACGCCGCCGCCGCCAAGGGCCTGGTCAGGCGCGAGGTGGTGCGCGTGATCACCCCCGGGATGATCATCGACGAGGAGCTCCTGGATGCCCGCAGCCACAATTTCATCCTGGCCGTGGCCCGCTCGGCCGGCCTCTGGGGCCTCGCCTACCTCGACATCTCGACCGGCGCCTTCCGCGTGACCGAGTCCGGCCGGGCGGAGGCCGTCATCGACGAAGCCCGGCGGGTGGCGCCGCGGGAGATCCTGCTGCCGGAGGGCGGCCGCGGCGACCCGGACCGGGCATGGGTCGGCCGCACGTTCCCGGAGGTGGCCCTGAGCTACCTCGAGGACAAGGCCTTCGACCCCCGCCGCGGCTACGAGCGGCTGACCGGGCAGTTCCGCACCCTGACACTGGAAGGCTTCGGCTGCGAGGGCCTCACGGCGGGGCTCGGGGCCGCCGGCGCGCTGATGCACTACGTGGCCGAGACCCAGAAGCAGAAGACCGACCACATCACTCGCCTGGAGCCGTATGAGGTCGAGCACTTCCTGGTGGTCGACGAGATCAGCCGGCGGAACCTGGAGCTGACCCGCAACATCCGGACCGGGTCGCGGCGGGGGACGCTTTTGAGCCTGCTGGACCACACGCGCACGGCCATGGGCGCGCGCCGGCTCCAGGATTGGCTGCGTCACCCGCTGCGCGAGCCTGCGGCCATCGAGCGACGCCAGGAGGCCGTCGCCGAGGCCCGGGAGAAGGCTGCGGCCCGGCGCGAGCTGCGCGAGCAGTTGAAATCCGTGCACGACCTGGAACGCCTCGGCAGCAAGACCGTCATGGGCCAGGCCAACGCCCGCGACCTGACCGCGTTGAAGCGCTCGCTGGCGGCGCTGCCGGCCATCTGGGCGGAGCTGGGCCGGTTCTCGGCGCCCCTGCTGGTTCCGCGGGAGCCGCTCGCGGAGCTCGAGCGCCTCGCCGCGCTGATCGAGGCCGCCATCCGGGAGGACGCGCCGCCCGTCCTCAACGAGGGGGGGCTGATCCAGCCGGGGTATAACCCGGAGCTCGACGAGCTGGTGCGCATCAGCTCGGATGCCAAGGGGTACCTCGCGCAGCTGGAGGTCGGGGAGAAGGAGCGCACCGGCATCACGGCGCTCAAGGTGAGCTACAACCGGGTGTTCGGCTACTACATCGAAGTGCCGAAGTCGCGCGCGGGGTCGGTGCCGGCTCACTACGTGCGCAAGCAGACCCTGGTGAACGCCGAGCGCTACATCACCGACGAGCTCAAGCGCTTCGAGACCCAGGTGCTGGGGGCCGAGGACGAGCGGGCTGCGCTGGAGCTGCGGCTCTTCCAGGAGGTGCGGGAGGAGGTCGCCCGGCATCACAGCGCGATCCAATCCGCGGCGCGCTTCCTGGCGCGGCTGGACTGCCTGGTGAGCCTGGCGGAGGCCGCCGACCAGAACGCCTACTGCCGGCCCCGGATCCTGGAGGAGGGGCGGCTGGTGATCGAGGACGGCCGCCACCCGGTCGTGGAAAAAATGATCACCGGGGAGCGCTTCGTCCCCAACACGATCGAAATGGACACGAGTGCGAACCAGGTGCTGATCATCACCGGCCCCAACATGGCCGGCAAGTCGACGGTGCTGCGCCAGACGGCGCTGCTGGTGATCATGGCGCAGATGGGCGGCTTCGTGCCGGCGCGCAAGGCCGAGGTCGGCGTCGTCGACCGCATCTTCACCCGGGTGGGGGCGCTGGACAACCTCTCCCAGGGCCAGAGCACGTTCATGGTCGAAATGCAGGAGACGGCCAACATCCTCAACAACGCCACCGAGCACAGCCTGGTGATCCTGGACGAGATCGGCCGCGGCACCAGCACCTACGACGGGCTGAGCATCGCCTGGGCCGTGGCCGAGTACCTCCACGACCTGAAGGGCAAGGGGGTCAAGACCCTCTTCGCCACCCACTACCACGAGCTCACGGAACTGGCCGAACGCAAGCCGCGGGTCAAGAATTTCAACATCGCCGTGCGGGAGTGGAACGAGGAGATCATCTTTCTGCGCAAACTGGTGCCCGGCGGCACCAACCGCAGCTACGGCATCCAGGTGGCCCGCCTGGCGGGAATCCCGGCCGGGGTGATCGAAAAGGCCCGCAAGATCCTTTACAGCATCGAAAACGGCGATCACGAATTTGCCGGGCCGGCGCTCGCCTCGGCCGCCGCGGCCCCTTCGCCGGTGCAGCTCGATCTTTTCCGCGGCGCGGAGAGCCAGATCCTGCAGCGCCTGCGCGCGCTGGATCTGACAAAGATGACGCCGCTCGACGCCATGAACCTCCTGAGCCTCCTGCAGGAAATGGCCCGAATCCAGGGCCGATAGGCCTTCTGAGCGTGCGGGCGCCGCCGCGATGGGGGCCGTTTGAATTCCAGGGGACGCGCGGCGCCGTAAATTCGAACCACGACATCCGGACTCCGGAACCCGTCCGGATTTTTTCGGTTTCCCCGGCGGGGGTTGTTTGCGAAAGGTCGACAAAAATCGCTCCACCGCTCTGGAAAAGTTTTGCTTTTTGGGCTAAGCTACTCTCAAAAGACAATAATCCGACGACACCGGTTACGATGCGAACAAAGCTCCTGGTTGGTTTCATCTCCATCATCTGCCTGATCTCTTTTCTGGGGGCCGGGACGGGAATCTGCGCCGGGCCGGCCGATGCCTTTTTCGAAGCCGAGGCCTGCGCCAAGGAGGTCCGCAAAAGCCCCCGGAAAGCCAAGCTGCGCTCGAGCTGGACTCAGTGCATCGAAAAATTCCAGGCCGTCTATCGCCAGGACCCCAAGGGGCCCTGGGCCCCCGCGAGCCTCTACAACTCCGGCACGCTTTACCTCGACCTGGCCCGGCACGCCTGGAACGAGTCCGACCGCCAGGCCGCCGCCGAGCAGTTCGATCTGGTGCAGCGCAAGTTCCCGGACAGCGCATACCGCGACCGGGCCGCGGCCGAACTGCAGAAAATGAACGTGGC
>CAZLSV010000130.1:0-9643 GCA_964562235.1 uncultured Desulfatibacillum sp. | reverse complement strand
AGGAGCGGGCTGACGAAAGAGGCGTACAGGTCGCCCGTGAAGTGCACCAGCCACAGCGCGAACATCACTTTGACGTTGACCTTGGAAAGGTCGGGTTCGGCGGCGGCTTGTCGTAGAATCGTCATGGCGAAAAAAAGCTCCAGTCGTTCCGACTGGAGCGCTGAGTCGAAAGGGGTCGGGGCGGGCGGCCGTGAACCGCCGCCCCCGGCGCCCCGAAGGCGAGCGCCGGTTCAAGCTCATCGGTCGGCGGTCTAATAGCACCTATTTTCCCCGTTGGAAAGTCTTCTCTTCAGGCGGGCCTTCCCGAGGCCAAGGCCGGGGTGCCGGTTGCGGGGCGCCGCGGGAGCCAGCGGTTCCTCGAGGCTGGAACCGCGTCGGTGGGAATGGCAGGTAAGCATTTTTGGGTCATTTTTTTCCCAAACACGACCGCGTCGCTTGGGTAAGTAAAATTTAAGTAGCTGAATTTGAAACCCCTTTTTATCAAATAATTTGCGTTAAATACTTCATTGTGAGAGACTGTTGAACATGGCGGTGGGAACCCGGGGGCCGGCAACTATCCGGTGGAATAGTTCTTGCTGGACATCACAGAAGAACTTGGTCCCAAAGGGTCTCACGGTCCGATATACCACTGAAAATTTGCGCCATAGCAGTTCCTTAGGCTCTGAAGAACTCCTGCCGAACGCAGAAGGCGAGAACGGGCATATGTTTTGGGGCAATGGCGGTTGAATTTATAAAGGCCGAAGGCCGGTTGAGGCGAAGGGGTGCTGAAGCGCCTGAGCGCTTTTTCCGGCTTTTTTTGCGGGCAGGCCCTGAAGTCCCGCGGATTCCAGCCCCGATCCGCTGATAAAAAATAAAAAATTTTTGCAATTTAAAATGGTTATGGTCGAAATCCCCCTGTAGCCGAGAGGGCGGAGCTATAGTGAGGATGCTGTTTTTTCCCATGGGCCGGCAGGCGATGCGGCCGGGACCCGGCCGCCATGGAGAGAGACCGGCAGTATGATGGCCAACTCGTGGCGTGAGCGAGGTAACATTTGAAAAAAGCACTGATCACCGGCATCACCGGACAGGACGGGGCCTACCTGGCGGAGCATCTGCTGGGCAAGGGCTACGAGGTCCACGGCATCAAGCGCCGCGCCTCCTCCTTCAACACGGCGCGCATCGACCACCTCTACACCGACCCGCACGAGGAAGAGGTGCGCTTCCGGCTGCACTACGGGGATCTGACCGATGCCACCAACCTGATCCGCATCATCCAGGAGGTGCAGCCGGACGAGATTTACAACCTGGCCGCCCAGAGCCACGTCATGGTCTCCTTCGAGACCCCGGAGTACACGGCCAACGCCGACGCCCTGGGGACGCTGCGGCTGCTGGAGGCCATCCGGATCCTGGGCCTGAAGGAGAAGACCCGCTTCTACCAGGCCTCCACCTCCGAGCTCTACGGCAAGGTGCAGGAGACCCCCCAGACCGAGACCACCCCCTTCTACCCGCGCTCGCCTTACGGGGTGGCCAAGCTCTACGGCTACTGGATCACCGTGAACTACCGCGAGGCCTACGGGTTTTTCGCCTGCAACGGGATCCTCTTCAACCACGAGTCCCCGATCCGCGGGGAGACCTTCGTGACCCGCAAGGTCACGCGCGCGCTGGCGCGGATCAGGACGGGCCTGCAGGAGATGCTTTACGTCGGCAACCTGGACGCCCGGCGCGACTGGGGCCACGCGCGGGACTACGTGCGCATGATGTGGATGATGCTCCAGCAGCCGGAGCCGGAGGACTACGTGGTCGCGACAGGGCACCAGCACTCGGTGCGGGAGCTCATCGAGGTGGCCGCCGGCCGGCTGGGCATGCGCATCGGCTGGGAAGGAAAGGGGGTCGAGGAGCAGGGCATCGATGCGGCCACGGGAAAGCCGATCGTTGCCATCGACCCGCGCTACTTCCGGCCGGCCGAGGTGGAGACCCTGCTGGGCGACCCCTCCAAGGCGCGCCGGAAGCTCGGCTGGGAGCCCATGATCAGCTTCGAGGATCTGGTCGCCGAGATGGTCACGGCCGACCTCGAGGAGGCCGAAAAAGACACCATGGTGCGGAAGAAAGGCTACCGCATCTACGGCAACGCGGAATGAACGGGAATGAAACCGACTTGTCTTTTATCTTTTCCCATAGCCCATAGCCCATCGCCCATAGCCTATTTTTTATCTTTTATCGCCTTTTTTTTACCAACCAGTCCAACCTATAATTCAAACTGAACATCTCTATGGACACTCCCTCTCTTCCCAAGGACGCCCGCATCTACGTCGCCGGTCACCGCGGCATGGTCGGCTCGGCCCTCGTGCGCCTGCTCGCGGCCGAAGGCTACCGCCGCATCGTCACACGCACCCACGCGGAGCTGGAGCTGATCGATCAGGCCGCGGTGGAGGAGTTCTTCCGGACCGAGCGGGTCGACGCGGTCTTCATGGCCGCGGCCCGGGTGGGCGGGATCCACGCCAACAACACCTTTCGGGCCGATTTCATCTACGAGAACCTGATGGTGGAGTGCAATGTGATCCACGCGGCCTTCAAGGCCGGGGTGGAGCGGCTGCTTTTCCTGGGAAGCTCCTGCATCTACCCGCGCGACTGCCCCCAGCCGATGCGCGAGGAGCACCTGCTGAGCGGGCCGCTGGAGCCCACCAACGAGCCCTACGCGATCGCCAAGATCGCGGGCATCAAGCTCTGCGAGTCCTACAACCGGCAGCACGGCACCCGATACCGCTCGGTCATGCCCACCAACCTCTACGGGCCCAACGACACGTTCGATCTCAAGAACTCCCACGTGCTGCCGGCCATGCTGCGCAAGTTCCATTTGGCGAAGCTGGCCGGGCAGGGGGATTGGGAAGCCATCCGCCGCGACGAGGCCCTTTTCGGCCCCATCCCCGCGGATCTGCGCCAGGCGTTTCCGGGGGTGAGCCTCTGGGGCAGCGGGACCCCGCGGCGGGAGTTTCTGCACGTGGACGACATGGCCGCCGCCTGCCTCTTCGTGATGCAGCTCTCCGACGAGCGCTTCGGCCAGGCCTGCGGGGAGGGCGGCGTCTCGCACTTGAACGTGGGCTGCGGCCGAGACCACACGATCCGCGAGCTGGCGGAGATGGTGGCCAAGGCGGTCGGGTTCGAGGGAGAGGCGGCCTGGGATCCGAGCCGGCCCGACGGCATGCCGCGCAAGCTCCTGGACATCTCGCGCCTCTCCGGGCTCGGGTGGCGCCCGGAAATCGATCTGTACGACGGTCTCGCCAGCGCCTACGAGTGGTACCGCACCCGGGCCGCTCAGAAGTGATGGAAAGACGAACGCCGGCACCGATCAACAATCATTTCATCCCCCAATCTTTTTATAGCCCAGCGCCTATTTTTTTCTCTTTTATAGCCCATCGCCCATCGCCCATAGCCTATTTTTTTTATTTTTTTCTTTTCTCTTTTATAGCCCATCGCCTATAGCCCATCGCCATTTTTTTTCTTTTATCTTTTATTTTTTATCTTTTCTCTTTTTTGACAGGAGTGCCGAATTGAAGACCATCCATTTGATCGCAGCCGCCCGTCCGAACTTCATGAAGATAGCGCCGCTCTTTCACGCGCTCAAAAAGGCGGACTGGGCCGCGCCGGTGGTCGTTCACACCGGCCAGCACTACGACCTCAACATGTCGGACGCCTTCTTCCGGGACCTCATGCTGCCCGAGCCGGATTATCACCTGGGGGCCGGCAGCGGCAGCCACGCCGAGCAGACCGGGAAGGTGATGATCGCCTACGAGAAGCTGCTGCTCGAGCACCGGCCGGATCTGGTCGTGGTCGTGGGCGACGTCAACTCCACGGCGGCCTGCACGCTGGCGGCGGTGAAGCTGGGAGTGAAAACGGCGCACCTGGAGGCCGGGCTGCGCTCGTTTGACCGGACCATGCCCGAGGAGATCAACCGCATCGTCACCGACGCGATCGCCGACCTCCTGTGGACGCCCTCGCCGGACGGGGACGAGAACCTGCTGCGGGAGGGGGTTGCCGCCGAGAGGATCGAGCGGGTCGGCAACATCATGATCGACTCGCTGGAGATGATGCGGCCGCGGATCATGGCTGAAAACGCCGCGGCGAAATACGGCCTCGAGAACGGCGCCTACGGTGTCGTCACGCTGCACCGGCCCTCCAACGTGGACGACCGCAAGACCCTCGAAAAGCTTTGCGACACCTTGCGGCGGATCGCGATCGACCTGCCGCTGGTCTTCCCGGTCCACCCGCGCACGCGCCGGAACCTGGAAACCTTCGGGCTCTACGCGGGGCTGGCCGCCGCCCCCGGCATTCACCTGGAAGAGCCGGTCAGCTACATCCCGTTCATGAACCTGGTGTTCAACTGCCGGATGGCGATCACCGACTCGGGCGGGATCCAGGAGGAGACGACCTATCTCGGGATCCCGTGCCTGACGCTGCGGCCGAACACCGAGCGGCCGGTGACGGTCACCGAGGGGCCCAACCGCCTGTGCACGCCGGAGGATGTCGAAGCCCAAGCGAATAAGGCCTTTCTGCACAAGCCGACGGCAAAACCGCCGCTGCTCTGGGACGGCAGGACCGCCGAACGCGTGGCCGCCTCGGCGAAGCGCTTCCTCGGAAATTGAGCAGCGTTCAAGCTTCAACGCCCCCCAAAAACATCTTGTCCCCCATCGCCTGTTTTTCTCTTTTATCTTTTATCGCCCATCGCCCATAGCCTATTTTTTATCTTTCATCTTTCTCCCATAGCCCATCGCCCATCGCCTATGGCCTATTCTTTTTTTAAGGAGACGATTTGACCAAGACATTCGACACGACGGAAAAGAGGGTTGCGGTGATCGGCCTCGGGTATGTCGGGCTGCCGCTGGCCGTGGCATTCGGACAGAAGCACGCCACCATCGGCTTTGACCTGGACGGGGGCAAAGTCGAGCGGCTGGGCAGAGGCGTGGACACGACGGGCGAGGTGGCGGAGGAGGATTTCCGCCGGGCCGCGCACCTGGCCGTCACCTCCGAGCCGAGCCGGGTGGGCGAGGGTGATTTCATCATCGTGGCCGTGCCGACGCCGATCGATGACGCCCGGCAGCCGGACCTGCGCCCCCTGCGCAGCGCCGCCGAGATCGCGGGCCGGTTCATGAAGCCGGGCGCGGTCGTGGTGTTCGAGTCCACGGTCTACCCCGGCGCGACCGAGGAGGTCTGCGTCCCCATCCTCGAGATGCAGTCCGGCCTTGTCTGGAAGCGGGATTTCCACGTGGGCTACTCCCCGGAGCGGATCAACCCCGGGGACAAGGAGCACACGCTCTCCCGGATTTGCAAGGTCGTCTCCGGGGACGACGAGGAGACTCTGGAAAAGGTGGCCGCGCTCTACGAGTCGATCATCGAGGCCGGGGTCTACCGCGCCGCCAGCATCAAGGAGGCGGAGGCGGCGAAGGTAATCGAGAACACCCAGAGGGACCTCAACATCGCCCTCATGAACGAGCTCTCCATCATCTTCGACCGGCTGGGCATCGACACCCTGAACGTTCTCAAGGCCGCCGGCACCAAGTGGAACTTTCTGCCCTTCCGGCCGGGGCTCGTGGGCGGGCACTGCATCGGCGTCGACCCCTATTATCTGACCTACAAGGCGGAGACGGTGGGCTACCACCCGCAGGTCATCCTGGCCGGCCGGCGGATCAACGACGGCATGGGCAAGTACATCGCCGAGAAGACCGTCAAGATGATGATCCGCTCCGGGCTGAACGGGAAGGAGGCGCGGGTCGGCGTTCTCGGCCTGACCTTCAAAGAGGACTGCCCGGATCTGCGAAATTCCCGGGTGGTGGATATCGTGCGGGAGCTGGATTCCTACGGGATCCAGGTGCTGGTGCACGACCCCATGGCGGACGCCGGGGAGGCGCAGCACCACTACGGGATCGCGCTTCACCAATGGGATGCCGTCAAGGAGCTGGATGCGCTGATCATCGCCGTGGGGCATCGGGTGTACCGGGAGAAGCCGCTGGGGGAGTACCTGGGCAAGCTGACGGCAAGCGGGTGCCTGATCGACGTCAAGTCCATTCTGGACATCGAGGAGGTAAGGAAGAGCGGGGTGGGCTTCTGGCGGCTTTAGCCGTTTTCCCGGGACCTTTTTATTCTATCTTTTATCGCCTATCGCCTATAGCCCATAGCCAATTATTTCTTTCCCATAGCCTATAGCCCATCGCCCATCGCCTATTATTTATTCCCTTGATTTTAGGCGCATCGGGGAATATAATCTTACCAGTAAGAAAATTTGTAACCGGGGGTTTTTAAATGGCGAATTTTGCGACAACCCGGATGTCTTCCAAAGGACAGGTGGTTATTCCTGAGGATATCCGCAAGCGGCTGAAGCTGAAAAACGGCTCTCGGTTTGTCGTCGTGGGCAAAGACGACGTGATCATACTTAAAACGATTGCGGCTCCATCCATGGCGGAGTTCGACGGGTTGGTTGCAGAGGCACGGAGCCAAGCCAAAAAGGCAGGCTTGACGCGCGCTGACATTTCCAGTGCCATAGCGCGGGTGCGTCGGCGCAAGTGAAGGTCGTCCTCGACACCAACGTATTTGTTTCTGGTGTTTTTTTCAGCGGTCCACCGCACAAGATTCTGCAGGCGTGGCGCGCCGGCACACTGCAGCTTGTCATATCGCAGGAAATACTTGATGAATATAGCCGGGTGGGCGAGGAGCTGGCAGAAAGGTTTTCTGCAATAGACCTCCGGCCGATCCTTGAATTGGTAACATTAAATGCAGAAATGGTTTCACCCGCCGATTCGGCCGAGCCAATATGCGCCGATCCTGATGACGATAAGTTCTTTTTGTGCGCGATGGCGGCACGTAGCAGAGTCATTGTCAGCGGCGACAAGCATTTGTTGGTCAAATCAGGCTTCGGCGGTGTCCAAGTATTGAAGCCGCGCGATTTTGTCGATAAGACCCTGCGGTGAATCAACTCAACGCTCCCAACTCAGACGCCATTCATCCGTTTAACGAACCACCCCCGACCGCCGATAACCTATCGCCTTGATTCTTTTGTTTTTTATTTTTTCCCATAGCCTATCGCCCATCGCCCATGGCCATTTTTTTATCTTTTATCTTTTTCCCATAGCCCATCGCCCATTCTTTTTACATATTCAAGTTCGACCCCAAGACGACCCCTGGATTTTAGTCAACGTTGAAACAACCTCCCCATTCAGTTCCTCTTCAGGGCAATCTTGACATTCCTTATGCTTGGTATAGCATTGGGTCAAAGTAAGCGGTGATAAGGCCGGTATGAAACATAAAGAGGGTTTATAAATGAAAAAATATCGGTTTTCAGTGATTATTGAGAAGGATAAAGATGGCTATTACGCTTTTGCTCCTGATTTGCAGGGATGCTATTCTCAAGGAGACTCCTTCGAAGAGGCGATTGAAAATGTAAGAGACGCTATTCGACTGCACATCGCAGATCGAGTTGAAAGCGGCGAAAGAATCGATGTCCCTGATAGCGTCAGCCTTACTTCACTGGAAGTGGCCGTATGACAAGGCTTCCCCGACGCACGGCTCAGGAGGTCACGAGGGTCTTAGAGCGCAAGGGGTTCGTCGTGGTGCGTCAGAGCGGGAGCCATAAAATTTTCCGCAATTCCGAGGGCACGCGAATAACATTGCCTTTCCACTCCGGTAAATTCTTCATCCGAAGATACTCAAATCGATAATGGAGGATGCTGATCTATCTTTGGATGATTTTGGCAGTTGAAATCAAATTGGAACTCTACGAATCGGATTCCGGTTAATAAATATTCGTTCAAGCAGCTTTTTTTAAGCACCCATCGCTTCCGTTAAACGAACCACCCAACGCTCCCAACGCTCTAAACGCTGCGAACGCTATTAACGCATTTTTTCGCCCATCGCCATTTTTTATTTTTTTTCAGTTATCGCCCATAGCCTATAGCCCATAGCCCGGTATTCTATCTTTTATCTTTTTCCCATAGCCCATCGCCCGTTTCTTTTTTCCCATCGCCTATTTTCCCTAAAATTCCCTAAAGCCCTCTCTTGACATGATACTATTAAATGATATCATTGGCCAGTGATTAGCAAACATCAGAAAACGCTGCGCGCCATATTTGCGGATCCGGTTCGGTCCAATATCAAATGGGCGGATATAGAATCGTTACTGGTGGCGCTTGGAGCTGAACGGGAAGAGGGCAGCGGATCGCGAATTCGTTTTGCTCTGCATGGCATTCGGGCCACTTTTCATCGGCCGCATCCCCAAAAGGAGACTGACCGGGGAGCCGTTAAATCCGTTCGGCGTTTTCTGGAAGAAGGAGGTGTCAGGCCATGATGCAGTACAAAGGCTACACGGGCAAAGTTGAATTCGACGATGAGGCGGACATTTTCCATGGCGAGGTGATCGGTCTGCGGGACGTGATCACTTTCCAGGGTAAAACCGTCAATGAGGTCAAGAGAGCTTTTAGGGAATCGGTGGACGATTATCTGGCGTTCTGTGCCAAACGCGGGGAGGAGCCAGAAAAGCCGTTTACTGGTAAATTCGTGGTTCGCATTCCGCCTGATTTGCACCGTAAGGTTTACGTCGCTGCCAAGAAGTCGGGATCGAGTTTGAATTCCTGGATTCTCCAAACGCTGGAGCATTCAACCGAGCATGTATTGTAAGGGGTCGAAAATAAATTGCAGCGCAGGGAGTATCGATAACGGATGGGTGTTTCCCATCGCCCATAGCCAATTCTTTTATTTCGCTTGTTGTTATTCATTATGTTAGAATGTGAAGAACTGAAGAACGTCCCCAAGTTCCCCCACATTTTCGGTGGAACCAATGTCATCAGAAAACGCGATTATATCTAAGATTCAAGATAAGCGTCGGGAATTGGTAGAAAAATTTTCCGTCCGTAGCATCGGTGTATTCGGCTCGACTGCCACAGGCCATGAGAATGAGCATAGCGATGTTGACGTTCTGGTCGAATTGAACGAGCCTACATTTGATCATTACATGGGATTGAAGTTCCGGTTGGAGGAAATGTTGGGCCGCGAGGTGGATCTGGTTCTTAAGGATGAATTAAAGCCTAGGCTCAGGCCGATTATCGAGAAACAGGTTCGTTATGTCTAGGGATTATCGGCTTTATCTGGACGACATCATCGAAGCGATAAGAAGAATAAGGGCCTTCACCGACCGGATGGACTTCGATGCCTTCAAAGAGGATATAAAGACTCAGGATGCGGTCGTTCGAAACCTGGAAATCATAGGGGAGGCCTCCGGGCGGCTGCCCGAGGCGGTGCGTCATGCCGCTCCCGGGATTGAATGGCGAAAAGTGGTCGGGATCCGGAACATCTTGGCTCATGGGTATTTTGGCATCAGCCTGCCGATTATCTGGGATGTTGTTCAAAACAAGCTGGATGACCTGTTCGATACCTGCTCACGATTGTTGGCAGAGGCCGGCGACCAAGACCCGGGGTAACAGAGTCTGAACGAAAGCTTGATGAAACCCGTCTTTTACCGCCCATCGCCTGTTGTTCTATCGCCCATAGCCCATGGCCTATAGCCCATAGCCCGTTTTTTCATCTTTTATCTTTTATCTGTAGCCAAGGGAAAAATGTTATAATTTTATACCCGTCCGTTCGCAGTAACAGCTGTTCATCTTGCGGGTTAAAGTCCCGTCCA
>CAZLSV010000129.1:5023-10078 GCA_964562235.1 uncultured Desulfatibacillum sp. | reverse complement strand
CCGAGTGTGCGCAGGGGGTGGGACGGAGTTGGTGGATGGCGGGCGGCGCCGGACGGCTCAGGGCACCAGCGCGAGCTGCTCGTCGAGCCACGTGGCGGGGGAGCGGCGGCCGGCCTCGGTCCGCAGGCGGGCGGCCCGGTCGGTGCGCTCGGCGGGCAACGTCGCGGCGCAGCGCGCAGCGGCGGCGGAGATCGTCGTCAATGAGATTCTCGCCGACAGCAACGTCCGCAATTTCAGCGTGATGGAAAACAGACCCGCCCGGATCGCCGGCAACAGCGGCTTCCAACTGGCCTTCGTTTACACGGATGCCGACGGGTTCGTCTTTAAAACCCTCTATTACGGCTTCATCAAGGGCGACACCTTCTACAACATCCGCTACGGCGCCACCGAGGAGGAGTATTTCCAGAAGGACCTGAAGACCTTCGAGAGGGTCTTCGACAGCTTCAAACTCGTCGCCGCGAAGTAGCCGGCCGGGACGCCTCGCCCCCGGCTTTTTCAGCCCCCTTCCCTAACCCTCTCCCCCAGTCTTGGGGGAGGGCAGGGTGAGGGGGTGCCCGTGCCTATACAAATATGCAACACTTAACAATACTCCGCCGGTCATTGACTCACATTGAATCTGTAGATTTTCACGGATCAATAACAGCGACTTCCGCGTAAGCCGGATACGGCAAGCAGGGTCACCCTGACGGGTCACGAGATTCCCTACTCGTGGGAGCGGCTTCCAGCCGCGATACCGCTACGGCAAAATGCCGCTCCCACCCAAAACCGAAAGAAGGCGCAGGTCTTCGGAAGCCTGATGGCCACCGCCTTGCGTCGTTTATCCACGGCGGCTTGCCGATACCCATTGGAGAGCAATGAAAATGAAAAGCCCAGCATGGTTGCCGGCCCTGATTTTGTCGACTGCGCTTCTGGCATGCGCCGCCTCGGCCCAGGCCGCCATGACCGGAGGCGAGTTCCTGAAGGCGCCGAAGTCCTTTCAGGATGGCTTCGTCAACGGGTTCGTCCGCGGAATGTTCATGACCTGCCTGGATCATCTCGAGAAAAACAAACAGGTCTGTTCCTTTGAATCAGTGCTGGATGCGACGTTTGACATGACCCCGGATCAGGTGCTGAATACTTTCCTGGGCTACCTCAAGCAACACAAGGAAATGCAGGAAAAAGAAGCATCGGAGCTGCTCACCGATTGTCTCAAGGAAGCCGCCGAGAAACGGCAAAAACCCAAGTAAGTATCGTGTGGCGGCCCCAAGGCCGCATTCCCGCGCAGTTTTCCCCGTGCACCGAAAAAGGGGTCACACCTTGTATTATGAATTAAATAAACAGGACGGATTTTCCCCGCAGCCGGTCATTGAATTTTAAGGCGTAGCGCATCGCCCGGACACTGTGGCCTAACGACGAAGAGCGCATCCCTGGAAGAACAAAGGAACTGATTAACTCAACTACCTGGCCCAGAAGGCCCCTTGCGGGTGGTACGCTTTTAGGTGACCATTGACACCATGGCCGGCCGGATTACGCGCCGCAGCGAGACCGTCGGCGGGGTCACGGCGGTCTACGACTACCTGTACGACGTGAACGGCCGTCTTCTGAAAGTCCTGAAGGACAACGTTGCAGACGAGGAGTACGCCTACGACGAGAACGGCACGCGCATCTTCGAGATGAACACCCTGCGGGGCATCCCCAACCGCAGCTATCAGTACTCCGACGAGGACCACCTGCTCGAGGCCGGGGAGTGGGCCTACCAGTACGATCCGGACGGCTTCCTGACCACTAAAACAAATACAACCAACCCAACCAATAAAACCCAGTATTTCTACTCCTCTCGCGGCGAGCTTTTAACCGTGATTCTGCCAGGCGGCCATCGAATTCCTTTGGGATGCACGCATATGCTGGGCGATGCAGATCGATTCTGGGCTTGAAGATTTTGAGCAAAGATGTCAAGCTGACGGATGAGTGTAATAACAAACCAAAGGAGGATTCAATGAAGGTTCGCATCAACAAGCAATGCATGGGGGACCGCAACTGCCACAAGCTTTGTCCGGAAGTCTTCGAATACGATGAAGACCAACTGTTGGCCATTGTCAAATTCGACAAGATACCGGAAAAGTATCACGAACTGGTTCGCCGGGCGGCGCGGGAGTGCGTGCCGGGGGCTATCGAGATCGAAGAGTAATGAAATAATAGGGGTCAATTAAAAACTCCCTTCCGGGTGGTACACTTTTCAACTGCCGATAATGGTGCACTTTTCGTTGACCATTGGTGGAGAGTGGCCTGCCAGTAAGATCCGGGCGGCTTTCTAACCAACAAGACCAGTACAACCAATCCAACCCATAAAACCCTTTATTCCTACGCCTCACCGCGGCGAACTGTTAACCGGGTTCCTGCCCGACGCCCGCCGCATCGACTACGTCTGCGGCCGCCTGGGCCGCCGCATCGCAAAGAAGATCAACTCGATTCTCGTCGGTGATGGCCGAGACCTGTCGTCTCCAGAAATCCTAAGTGAGTCCTCTGACGAGTCACAGAGTGAATGCCGGGGGGGGGGGCGGATGAGAATGCGAGGGGAGTCATGCAAGGAATATCGACCCCCCATCATGGCCGATGGCTTTCCATGATTTCAGCAAGGATCTCCTCGATACTGCAGCTCTGGCACAAGGAGTAACATGCCCAGGCCTCGCATAAACTGGCGTTCACGGTGGGGTGGGAGAGTAGGGGCGGCATCGAGTTTTTCTGGTCAATCGACTAAAGCCACTCTGACTTGGTGAGTGTCCATCGGTGCCGTCTCAATGGGAAGTACAGACAGATAAGGGAATTGAAGCTTGTCAATGTGGTGAATGGCCAACGACCCTTAACGGCCCGGGAGAGCATTCTTTGATCGACCGGTACAGTTTTTCTTGGCCGCAATACTTGTTTAAGAACTGGCAAGCACCCGCTTGAAGTGCGCTGTCAGAGGCCGTCTGATCACCGTTCAATGTGAGGATTATCACCTTGGTGTCGGAGAACCTGGAGTGGATGATCCGAGTTGCTTCAATCCCGTCCATGACGGGGATGTTAATGTCCATCAAAACAACATCCGGGTGGAGACCCTCAACCATGGCAATGGCTTCTTCGCCATTCTTGGCTTCCGCAACCACTTTTAGGTTTGGAAGAAGGTCAAGGCTCGTATGCAAGATGCACCTGAATAAATCGTTTTCATCGACTATTCCAACTCGGATAGGACGGTCGGATATGGCCGTGGCCATGGGATCACCTCCGGTGGATTTCTAAAGTCGCGTGATTCATATGGGATAAAGACCCGATCGTGAAAAACAGGGTTACAACGGAGTTCAGGTCGCGATATCGGAAAAAGCCTGGGAGGCAACCTCAAGATCCTGGAGAGAGCTGTCCTAACCGCCAGTTTATGGTCACACGAATCTGAGGAAATGGGTTGGTACGTCCGAGTGTAAAAACCACTTACACAAAGAGAAGGTCACTCGATAGCTGGAAGGCATGGGAACCGTGCAGCTTGGGCATGTCCATACTTGATCGATATTTATTCATCCTCGCTTTCCTTAAGGCCCACCACGTTAACAGCCGATAGTCAAACACAGAGCCACTATCAGAATATAGGAATTTTTCCGGACAGATGAGCAACGGTAAAGGCTACATTTCGGCGGAGAGCAATGGACTTACAGTGCGAGGTCTGTAAAACCACCTTTAAAATCCAGGATGGACTCGTCCCAGCCGAGAAAAAGATCCGGTTTACGTGTAAGAGATGTCGGAGCGCGGGCGGCTCGGTTGCAGAAGATGGGTTTTCAAAGACAGCCACGGTTCCTGCTATTGTCCACCCGGGGCTCAATCCGAGGCTCAATCATCCGGACCCAAATGGGAACCGATTGACGAAAGAAAGGATACTGAACAGCATCGGAGAGCTTCCGCCAATGCCCCAGGTGATCACCGAAATCCAAAAGCAGATGACCGACGCAGAAATCAACACTCGGAAGATCTGCAGCTTGATCGAATCTGACCCGGCCGTGGCAGCCGAAATCCTGAGGTTTGCAAACTCGGCATTCTTCGGTCGAAGCGGGAAGATTTCCACTACCCAAGGTGCTCTGAACATTATTGGCCTGAAGGGGCTGATGGAAATAGTTTCATTGATCGGCGCCCGAAAAGTTATGCTGGGCAAACTGGCGGGCTATGGGTATGGAGCGGAGGAGCTGTGGAAGCACTCGCTGGCGGTCGCCTGCGGGTCGAAACTGCTGGCGCTTGAGAAGGACCCGGGGATCAGTCACACTGCGCATCTGGCAGGGCTTATTCACGATGTGGGCCGGATCATCCTGGACAGATTCATTGTTGAAAAAAAGACCGAAATCGCAGCCTTCATGGAAAATGAGCGGAAAACCTTTCTGGATGCAGAAGCCAAGTTCTTCGGCCTGACCCATGCGGAAGCAGGGGCCGAGGCCTGCCGAAAATGGAAGTTCCCCGAGATAATGATAAATGCGATCGGTTGGCATCATGAGCCGTCAAATTCCGGCAATGATCTGCTCGCCCACATCCTCAGCATGGCCGACCACTTGGCGACGATGAGCGGCATCGGCTGCTACGAAGATGACCTCCAGAGCGAAGTGGAGGCGGCCACGATGGATTTCCTTGGGTTGAAACATGCCGACCTGGGTGGTTTGATTTCGCGGGTCATGGAGTCAGTGGACCAGGCGACTAAATTTTGAAGACGCAAGACTGCGGATGTTAAAACAATTTGCTTTTCAAGGATACAGGAATTCTGCCGATATATTTCCTTGGCTCCGAATGAATCCAATTGCACCTATGTGATTTAATGGACTCGAATTTCATACGGGTAAAAGGCTCAAATTTAAACTTTTATCGTAAGGTTCCATTTTATTACGAGAACAGCCACGGCCACTTTGCGCTCTACAAGCCAATCGGTGTGGCGCTCAGTGAAATGCGAATCCGGGAAGGGATGCACCCGAAAAAGCTGTATATCAAACGCAAGAACAAAATCGAGGCAATTCAGGAGGTGCAAAGAGAGTACAACAAGGAGATCAAAAAGTGCCTGCGGGAGAAAAA
>CAZLSV010000129.1:0-5013 GCA_964562235.1 uncultured Desulfatibacillum sp. | reverse complement strand
GGTATTCAGGTTAATTCCGGGCAATTTAACGGCCTTGACAACCAGGAAGCAAAAATAAAGATTGCCCAGTGGATGGAAGAGAAAAATATCGGTAAGGTCAGGGACATCGTTCGGGAGATTGTTCAAATTACGTTGGACGAGCCTGTCACCGGAAGCCTTGAAGGGGTCAGTGCCACGGTCGGTATTCTGGCCGCGGAGGTTGCAAAGAATCGCGATGTCGTGAAGGTGCTGTTTGATCTTACAAGCAAGGACTACACAACCACCAGACATTCCGTGAATGTAATGGCGCTGGCTTTGGGGTATGCCGATCATGTGGATTTTGACAAGCACAAAAAGAAAATTCTGGGAATTTCCGCCCTGTTGCATGATGTCGGCAAATCTCGAATCGGCACGGAAATTCTGAAGTCACCCCGCGTGCTTCTGGATGATCAATTTGAAGAGATGAAAAAGCATACGACGAAAGGCTATAATATCCTAAGCACCTGCAGGTTCAGCAACAGTGAAATAAAAACGACAGCCCTTGAACATCACGAGAAACTGGATGGGAGCGGTTATCCTGATCAAAAGACCCAAATTTCAGAGTTCGCCCAGATAGTGTCGATCATTGACTGCTATGAGGCGCTAACCAATGATGAGAGAGTATACCGGAAGGCGGTGGATCCATTGGCCGCACTCGGCACCATTCAAACCGAAATCGTCGACGCCGGGAAGTTCTCGCACGATATTTTCAAAAATTTTGCTTACTCTTTATTGAAAATTTACGGCCGCAGCTAAACGATGAGTGGGGTCAAACCCGGAATTATGAATTAAACAGGACGCAGTTTTCCCGCAGCCGGCCGTAGGCTTTTAGGGCGCTGAGCACCGCCTGGACACTGTGGCTTAGCGCCGAAGAGCTCATTCCGAAGGGCCGGGCGATATCGCCGTTCGTGGACAAGCCCGATTCCCAGAGCCGGTAAACCACCAGGCCCCGTTCCAGCTTGCACTCTCCCCGCGTCCCCTTATTTCTTGGCAGCCTCGAAAAAGTGCGCCACGTGGTTGCGGTACTGCATGGCGACGTCGTGGTTGTGGACGACGAAGGTGTCGCCGTCCATCGAGGTGATGGGCCGCTCCAGCGCGGCGAAGACTTCGAACGTGCGGTTGATGATTTCGTCGGCGGACATGATCTGAAGATTGTATCCCAGGACGTAGTGCAGATCGATCCGCTGCCGCTGCTTGCCCCAGACAAGATGCCGCAGGTGGTCGCGGAGGTCGTCGATCTTCTCGCGCATTTGCTGGGTCGGCATGCGGTTGAACTGCTCGTCGAAGGCTGAAAAATAGATGTTGGCGGGAAAGACGGGCTGCATGCCCATGACACGTTCGAACGTCTCCTTGGCGGCGGCGTGGGCCGCGAACTTGATCTTGGTGCCGAGGACGTCTCCGCGCAGCGGCCGCGCGTCGATTTTGCGGGGCTCGCCGAACTTGAGCGAGAAATGGACCTTGCGCTTGTCCTCGCAGAAGCGGCGGATGATGAAGCCCATGTCGTGGATGTAGATCTTCTCCTGGCTCACCCCGGCCTCGCGCATGCGCGTCAATTCCTGAAAGTTCTCATCCTCCAGCACCCGTTCATAGGCCAGGTTGACCGGCACGATGTAGACATCCACCCCGGCGTCGACCGCGGCCTCGATGTCCATTTGGAACGGCAGGTGGTGAAAGCCATCGATTTTGCCGGTGTAGCTCCGGCCGGTCTTGATCTCATCCATTTTCAAGAGGTTTAGCAGGCTGGAGCGGACGGCGGAAAACCCCGGAAACGTCAGATACATCTCGTTGCGCTCCACCAGGTGCTGGCGGTAGGCGCGGCTGAGGGAGAGGATGTCCTTGCGGCCGAGCTTGATCTCGGTGCCGTCCGGCTGCTTCAAATCCACGGGGTTGCGGAAGACTTTGAAGGCCCCGCGCTGGCTGAGGTACTGGGCGATGGTGAGCTGGTGGGTCTCGGCGAGGTTCTGGAAGTCCGGATGGAGCAGCGCCGGGAAGACATCCCGGAAAAGGTCGATCTCTTCGATGAACAGGTTGTTGCCGCCCTCCATCAGCACGCGCAGGCCGTTGCGGCGAAAAAGCACCCCCAGAACGATGAAGTCGGCCTCGCTGAGGTGGTTGGGCTTGAACGTGATGGCGCAGTTGGGGTTCTCGCGGCGGAACCGCTTGATGGGCTCCAGCCCCACCACCCGGGTGTCGAAGGTGTTGCCCATGGCCAGACGGTAGATCAACTCCTCGAGCGGCCCGATCTCGCGGTAGTCATGCGCCATGAGGGGGAACAAAGGCGTCATTTTATCGTAAAGCGGTTTTTTCATCGTCGCGCTCGCCGGATGGTTTTGGAACTTATTTCAGAAAACACTACGAAAATACAATAACATTCGGGGTGGTTGAAATCAACGCCCCTTTGTGGGAATTCGGACCGGCTCCCGAGGCGTACGGCGAGCGCCTGATCTTCCACCGAACGCCTCGAGAGGCTAGGCGTGCAGCCTGGAGGCGCAGACCACCCCGATGCCGGCCTTGACCAGGGCCTGGGCGGTCAGCGCCACCGAGCGGTGCTTCTCCATGTAGTTTTTCTCGAGGGCCGGCATGAGGCCGGCCTTCTCCACGTCGGCCTTGGCGAGGAAATAGTCGAGGATGTCCGAGGGGTGCGCGAGCGTCGGCTCGATCTCCGGCTCCCCGCCCTCGTGCTTGGCGGAGATATTGGGCACCTCTTTGGCGATTTCCACCAGCTCGGCCCGGCGGTTGTACGGCTGGCGCACGATGGACTTCCAGGTCTCGGTGATGTGGTGCTCGAAGCGCACGACCTCCTCAAGACCCAGGGACCGGCGCAGATAGGCGGCCTGGCGCAGGGTCCCGTTGTCGGCGGAGTTGGAGAGGTTGAAGCCGATCAGCGAGGTCCGGCCGTCCTCGCGTGCGAACATCCGCGCCGCCAAAAGGGTCCACAGGATGGCGAAGGGGTTGTCGTTGCCCATGAAGACCGAGATCTTGAACTCGTTGTCGATGCCGAGGCGGTGCATCAGGTACCCCACGAGCACCGTGCCCGGGTTGATGTTGAGCACCTGGCGCACGCCGTAGGTGGTGTAGTATTTCAGGTACTCGTCGGCCCACTTGAGGGGGTAGTGGTTGGGCTGGCCGATGCCGCCGAAATAGCCGGTGATGGTCTCGGGGCCGCCCAGGTGGACGTTGGAGCCGTCGGTGCCCTTGGTGTCCAGGGTCTCCACGTAGCTGGCGCCGATGATCTGCATAGCCGCCGCCACCGCCATGATGTCGCCGTGGTCGGCCTCCTGCTCGACCATCCGGCGCACCCGGATGAACCGGCCCGGCATCAGCTCGCCCTGCTGAAGGCAGTGTCTGGCCTCGGTGATCAGCCAGGGAAAATACTGCAGCGCGCTGATTTCGAGCGTGACGGCATTTTTCCGGTTCAGCGCCGCCGGCGCCCCCTCGACCGTGCGGAGGTAGTCCGCCAAGGAAATGAAGGCCCTCCGGTCGCGCTGTTCCATCAGCCAGGCGAGGTCCTTGACGTAGGGGGAGTTCGCCTGCTCCAGACGCGAGATGAGGGTCTCCAATTTGGCGGCCTCGGCCGCCTTGCGGTTGATCTCCTGCGGCCCACCGTAGCGTTCGACCAACTCGAGGAGCTCCGAGATGACGGGGTTGTCCGGGTCGGTCAGCAGTGCGTTGATTTCATCGAGCCGCCGGGCCGAAATGCTCAGAGCGTTTCGCATGTCGATCATGATCGCCTCCTTTGGTCCGTTGATTTTTTATGCGGAAAACCGCTGGCGGGTGAGGAGCCTTCCCGCTACCCCCTTGGGGGGAGGAATTCTGCAATTGTACGTTCATCGCGACGAATCGGCAAGCCCCATTAAAGATCGAGAAAAATCCGCGGCGTTAATCCATTCGACATGTCTGGAAGCGGATAGTATATTCGCAGGCATATGGAAGCGGATACGTTTCAGACGACACCACTCGTTTCGCTGAACCGGGTCACCCTGCGGGTGAGGGACAGACAGATCCTCGCCGCGACGTCCTGGGAGGTCCGCCTCGGTCAGCACTGGGCGGTGCTCGGGCCGAACGGCGCCGGGAAGTCCACCCTGGTGCGGGCCCTGGTCGGCGACGTCTCGGTGGTGCGAGGGGAGATCTTCCCCTCAGAGCCCTCGCGCCTGCGGCAACAGGCGGCCTGCGTCTCCTTCGAACGCCAGCGCGCGCTGATGGCCTGGGAGGATCGGCAGCAGGAGCATCTCCATTTCAGCGGCGTTCTGGACGGCGGTTCGCGGGTCGGGGAGCTCATCCGCGTTTCACGCGCGGAGGCCGGGTGGGGGGCGGTCGGCCTTCTGCAACGGGTCCGCATCGAACCTCTGCTCGAGCGCCGGATCGGGGATCTTTCCTCCGGCGAAATGCGCCGGTTTCAGATCGCCATGGCGCTCGCCGCATCCCCCCGGCTGCTGGTTCTGGATGAGCCGTTCGACGGCCTCGATCCGGAGGCCCGGACGGATCTGGCCGACCTGATCAACGAGGTGATGGATTCCGAGCGTTCGGTGGTGCTGGTCACTCACCGCCGCAGCGAGATCCCGCCGCGCATCACCCACGCGATCGGGGTGAAAGCGGGGCAGGTGGCCTTCCAGGGCCGGCGGGAGGATGTGCTGACGCCGGAACGGATGGAGGCCCTGTACGCACGGCAGCCTCTCGGTGCCGGCAAGCCCCCGGCCGCCGGGGCGCCGCAGGCGCTCCGTTCCTCCGAGGCGCTCGTGGATCTACGCAACGTCACGGTCAGGCACAAGACGGTTGCGGTGTTCGAAAACCTCAACTGGAAGGTCCGGCCCGGCGAGCACTGGGCGA
Source organism: uncultured Desulfatibacillum sp. (assembly GCA_964562235.1). Classification (GTDB taxonomy): domain Bacteria; phylum Desulfobacterota; class Desulfobacteria; order Desulfobacterales; family SpSt-501; genus SpSt-501. Next base: position 168 of record CAZLSV010000129.1, on the reverse strand, counting down.
TCTGCGGGCCCAACGGTTCCGGCAAGAGCTCGCTGCTGAGCCTGGTCGTGGGCGACCACCCCCAGGCCTATGCCCACGCGGTGCGGGTGTTCGGCAAACTGCGCGGCGGCGGGGGAAGCATCCAAGAGCTCAAGGCGGGGATCGGGCTCATCTCCCCCGAGCTGCAGG
>CAZLSV010000128.1:0-10082 GCA_964562235.1 uncultured Desulfatibacillum sp. | reverse complement strand
GTGAGCGCCGTGTTCACCAGCGCGCTCGACGACCCCGTCGGCGTCGCCGGGGTCGCGGGGGCGCCGTTAGGTGACGGCACGGCATAGCTCACCTGATTGGAGTGCCCGCTCTCGTTGCCGGAAGCGTTGTAGGCGGTGGCCGCGAAGTAATAAGTTTGGCCGGCCGTCAGACCTGTCACGGTGTAGGTGGTCACGTTGTGAACATCCATGTGAACCGAGTAGCTGCCGCTGGTCGTGCCGTAGTGAATCTTGTAGCCCGCCAGATCGGACTCCGTGTTGGCGTCCCAGGCGAGGGTCACTTGCTCCGCCCGCGCCCACACCGAAATCAGCAGCGCCAGCAGCAACGTGGAGAAAAACAGCAGGTTTCGAAGTAACTTCCCGGATCCGGACTCGGTCGTTTTCATCATGGCACCTTCCCGAAGCGTTTGGCCGGCTAACGACCAGCACGTTGGGAAGGTGCTGCGTTTGCCTGGCAACCCCGCTGCCGTATCCCGCTACCGCAGGACTTAGGCCGGTGGCTTTGCGTCCCAGTCTTTCGGCTGGTTTGCCTTTTTCAAGCGAATAGTGAATCAATGAGCGAAGCTCGCGTCGTATTATCAACGCGTTTACGAGCAAAAGCAGTGCCATTGACACAAGGCTTTCACAAGATCCATAACTTACCGGAAATTTTATGAATAAGCGGTTAGTAGCGAAAGGCGTCGAGAATCGGTTCATCGAACCGGACGGTCTTTGAAATTCGAGTTACCGGAAGGTAAGACCACTGCAGGGTCGGCTGGGTCTCGCAAGGCGTGCGCCGTGGGCCTCGAAAAAGCTAATGCGCCCTCTTTTTTTCAACTATTGGGCTTTAATAAACCGGCAGGTGCTCCTCCGGGATATCCTTAAGGAAGGGCAAGCCACGGTCCTTGGCCGAAAGCAGCGGTGCTTCGATCGGCCACACGATACGCACGTCCGGATCGGACCAATGCACGCCTCGATCGCAGTCCGGAGCGTAAAAATCGCTGCACTTGTAGGCGAACAACGCCGTCTCGCTCACCACGCAAAAGCCGTGGGCGAAGCCCTTGGGTATGAACACCTGGCGCCGGTTGCTCTCCGAAAGAACCACCCCCGCCGCACGGCCGAAGGTCGGCGACCCCCGGCGGATGTCCACCGCCACATCGAAGATCTCACCCTGCAGGACCTGCACCAGTTTGGCCTGCTCGTGGGGGTATTGGTAGTGCAGCCCGCGCAGCGTGTTTCGGCACGAAAAGGAGAGGTTGTCCTGGCAGAAGTCCGCGCGCAGGCCCAGTGCTTCATAGCGCTCCCGGTGAAACGTCTCCATGAAAAACCCCCGCGGGTCCTCGAACACCCGCGGCGCGATCACCACCACCTCTTCCAGTTCGGTCGGCAGGAGTTTCATTCTACACCCTGAATCGGGGAATCATTGCGGCTTCTGCTTTCATCAAGAACGCGGCTGCATTTCTCTTGTTACATCATAGCATACCATGGGCACTGGTTATGGACAACATTAGCCAGTCAATATCCTCACCAAAACACCGGCTGATCTTTCCGGTCGCCGCAAAAAAAGAGGGGTCATGTCGCTATCCTCGACATGGCCCCTTTGAGTGACTTCAGTTCGGCTGGCTCGCTTGAAATATACTCTTAACGTTAAAACATATCAATCGGATTCCAGGAATTCCATCGCCAGGCGATTACATTCCTGGCGATCGGTCTTGGCACTCGCGTTCTTAGGCAGTCTTGGGAGCAACCGGATGCGGCCGGGCACTTTGTGCCGAGGCAGCCGCTCTGCTGCGAAGGACAGGATCTCTTCTTCAGAGCAGCCCTCAGCCTTTGACACACCCAAAGCACACAGCCGGGTTCCTAAAAGCTTATCCGGGATGCCAACGACCGCCGCCTCCACCAGCAACCCGCTTTCCATGAGAATCTCCTCTACCTCATCCGGGTTTATCCGGTGCCCGCCGACTTTCAGGAGGCCGTCTTTACGGCCCACCACATAAAAAAACCCTTCCCGGTCCCGATAACCCATGTCTCCGGTGTGGTAGCCATTCGAGTCTAATACCTGCGCCGTCGACTGCGAGTCCATCCAGTAACCCTGCATGATGTTGGGCCCGCTTGCGACCAACTCTCCTTGCTGACCGATCGCAACGTCCTCTCCATGCGCATCCAGTAACCGAAACCGGACCCCAGGCACCGGCTTACCAATGGAATCCATCTTTTCTTCAAAGTCATCCGGCGCCAAATAGGAGAGGCGTGCAGCGGCCTCCGTCGCCCCGTACATGATGAAGATCTCGACGTGGGAAGGCAATACACGCCGCAGCTCTGTTTTGAGGTGGCGCGGCATGGCCCCGCCTGCCTGGGAGCAGTAACGCAGGTGGGTCAGCTTATCCCGGTGTTTTTCGAGCGGCGAGCGATACAGGAGATAGGCGAAAGTCGAGGGCACTCCTGAAAAACCGGTGACTTTTTCGCTGACCAGCTGTTGGACCACCCCCGCCGGGTATGCAAACTGGTTGTTGATCACCACCTGACCGCCGGCGGCAAAATGCGTGTTCAGAAGTGACTTGCCCATCACGTAAAAAAACGGCAGAACCACCATCTGGATATCGCTTGCGGTGAGCTTCAGGTATTCGCAGATGGCGTGGGTGTTGGACACGATATTGGTGTGGCTCAACACCACCCCCTTGGGCCGACCGGTAGAGCCGGAGGTGTAGATGATGCTGCCCATGTCGGCGCCATCGGCAATCGGGTCGGGATTGCGGGTGTCGCCGTTCCCGAAGAGGTCCTCCCAGGCCACCACCGCCAGGTCGTTCGGCCAGATAGCCTTCGGTGCATTTAAAACCAGCCGCGACTTAACGGTGCCTGTCGAGGACAAGGCTTGCAGGGTTTTGGCGGATTTGGGGCCGCCAATGATGAAGCCGGCCCCCAACTGCTCCAAGATGGGAGCCAGGTTTTCCACTTTCAGATCCGGGCTCAACGGCACCGCAACGCCAGCGGCCTTCAGAACCCCGTAATAGCTGACCACATACTCCAGGCTGTTTTCGAGAAGCAGGACAACGCGCCCGCCCCTGCACAACCCCAGATCAAGCAGCCAGTAAGCCAGTTGATTCGCCTTGCGGTTGATCTCGTCATAAGACACCCGCGTCTTGCCGTGTACCAAGGCGGTTTTCGCAGGATACCGCCTGGCGCTTTCTTCGAGGAAGTGATGGACTAGGGTATGGCGCAGAAAGCTGTTCACTCACGCCTGCAGCTTTCGGGAAACGAATTCCCCGATGCTCGCAATCGAATCCAGGTTTTCGGGTGTCAGCTCTTCGTCATCGACTCGGATGCCGAACTGCTTCTCAAGAAAAGCAACCACCTCCATGACACCGGTCGAGTCGAGTATGCCGGCCTCAAGAAACGAGGTGTCATCCGCGAGCCCGTTCCCATTGCCGAACAGGAAATTGTCAATCACAAAACCTCTGACTTTGATATTGATATCTGCCATATCCACCTTGTCTCTCACGCATAGATCAGGTTTGAATCCTATGTGTTGATCTCGGGGACCGCACCGGCCAGTACAGGCGGCAGGTGCAGGTACCGGGTCCCTTTCCGCTTGGTCTCAATATCGGCATAAACGCGTTCCACTTGATCCGGGGTGAGCCCGATTTCTCCGGCCACCACCTCGCTGCCGACCCCGTTGTTCTTGCCGTAAAGGCAGAGGTCCATTTTGTCAAACGGCAGGGAAAAAAAGAACTCGTCTTGGCCTTGGGGCAACGAGTAGGTGTCTGTCGTTGGCGGGCGGGTCCTAACTTCTTTGGGGACCCCAAGATACTCGGCCAACTGATAGACTTGGGTTTTGTAGAGGTGCGCGATCGGCTTCACGTCGGCGGCGCCGTCGCCGAGTTTGACGAAAAACCCCTGGTCGTATTCCAGACGATTGGGCGTGCCGGCCACGGCATAGTTGAGGCGATCGGCGTGATAGTATTCCAGCATTTTGCGGATGCGCTGCTTGAAATTCGTTGCCGCCACTATTTCAAGGTAGGCCTCGAGCGGCAGGCGGCCTTCGACCCGGGTGCCGTCTGGTTTCTCGGCCACCACGGAGAACAGGCGAAAGCCTTCTCGGGTAAGCAGGCTAGGCAAAACGATCTTGGATTTCCAACCTCGGTCATAACCCGGGATGACTCTGCGCACAGCTTCCACGTATCGGTCGTAGAAGTCTACGGCATCGAGTACCGCGGAAATGTTCTCGTGGTAATGGACCACTTCGAAGCGGTCTGCGACTAAGCGGCTCAGATCGAGCGTCTCGGGTGCCGAGTGGGTTTCCGGCATCAGCAGCGCGAGGACGCGCTCAGGACCGACCGCCTTCGCGGCCAAGGCCAGCGTGACGCTGCTGTCGATCCCCCCTGACACTGCAACCACGTACCCCCGCCGCCGAAACGATCGAGCGAGCAGCTCGCGCATTCTACGGCAGATATCGCCAGTCTCCCGTTCGGAGTCGATTTCAAGCACTTTTTTAGAGAAGTCCTGAAACGAGGGCATGGGCGCGCTCCTTAATATCTTCCTTGAATATTAATGCGGATAATTACCGCAGAGATGCAAACATGGTACGGCGAGTGCCTAAAATACCTAAAATTGAGAATGACAAACTGATTAATTTCACTGCTACACGCACAGACTGACGCAGACGTGATTTTTTTAACTCCGGGACTTCCGGAGCCTAAAACCGCAACCGTTTCGCGATGGAAAAAACCGCCCGCAGGGCGAGCCTATTTTTCTCCGCCAGGTCGGCGGAGGAAAAAGTCTGCGTTCATCCGCGTCCGTCGGCGGTTGAATACATTTTTTCTTGCCTGAGCCCTGAACCGTGAACCCTTAAGACATCACGGCGATTTCAACGCCAGCGGCCCCGCTGCCGGCGCCCGCATCGACCTGCAAGGACTCCGGTTCGACTGCGTGCTGCCGAATGAAAAGATGATCGAGCAGCTGAATCGACAGAATGCCCACCAGCGCCATGTTCTCGCGTTCACCTTGCAGGCGGCCATCCTGCCTGCGGCATTTTTCGAGAAAACGGGAAACATTGGGGGCATTGAAGCAGCCGGTCTGCCGGATGGCGCTCTCCGAAAACAGTTCTTCGACGTAGGCCGGCTTGCGGTCGCCAAAAAAGCAGCGGCCGATGGGCGCCCGATAGGGCTGTTTGGGCCTGTCTACGATCTGCGGCGGAACCATTCCCGCGGCGGCCTTCTTGAGGACATACTTTTCCGTCAGCCCGTTCAGCCGGTAGCCGGGCGGCATACGGGCGCCCAGTTCAACCACCCGGTAGTCCAGGAAAGGGTAGCGGCCTTCGCCCGAGTGGACCATGGCCATGCGATCCCCCTGGGACGACAAAAGGTAGTTGGAGAGAAAAAGCTGGATTTCGATGAACTGGGCCCGGGCCAGCGGGTGCCAGGTCCTGTGCTCGGGCGGCAGCAGCGCGGTGTAGCGCTCGACAAACTGCTCGGCACCGCCATACGCCGCGTTGACATCCGGGCTGAGGAAGCTCTTGAGATGGCCGGTGTTTTCCCAACGCAGCAAATGCGAGTAAACCGGCGAGTCGGTGCGATTCAAATGCCGCTTGAAAAAACCCTGGACAAACGACTGCGATTTCGCCTTCTGATCGCCGAAGATGTAGGGATAGAGCTTGGCGATGAGACGTGGCCGCAAGGCCGAGTCCGGCTGTCGGGCCCAGAACCTCCGAACCCGGTCTTCCTTGAAAATGTTGTATCCCGCAAAGACCTCGTCGGCCCCTTCTCCGGTCAAAACCACTTTGTAGTCGGCGCTGCGCACCAGTCGTGAAAGCAGAAACAATGGCGCCGGGGCCGTCCGCAGGATCGGCGCTTCCGTGTGCCAAATAACCCGGGGGAAGATCTCTCCGATATCGCTTTCCGTGCAGCGACATTCCCGGTGTTCGGTGCCCAAGGCGGCTACCGCTTCCCGCTGAAATGCGCTTTCATCAAAGCGCGGGTCTGAAAACCCAACCGAAAAGGTGCACAGCCGGTTGTGGAAGTGGCGTTTGACCAGGGCGCTCGTGAAGGTGCTGTCCAGGCCGCCGCTCAAGTAAGCCCCCACCGGCACATCCGCGCGCAGGCGAATGCGGGTGGCATCGTAGAGCAGGTGGTTCAACTCTTCGAGCCAGCTTTCGAAGGAGCGCTCGGCGTGTTGAATCGATTCGGAAACGCCCGGAAACCGCAGCCGCCAGTAGGTGCGAGTGGTCAGGCCGTGCGCATCGAAGACGGCAAAATTTCCCGGGGGCAATGAGTATATACCCTCGAAAGCGGTCCGCTCCCCGACGGGGGTCCAGCAACTGAACACATCGCTGATGGTCTGCGCATCGAGCCTTCGGGGAATGGTCGGGTCGGCGAACAGGGCTTTAACTTCAGACCCGAAAACGATACGGCCGGTCGAATGATGATAGAACAGCGGCCGGATGCCCATCCGGTCCCGCCCCAGGAGCAGGCGCTGCCGGCGGTCATCCCAGATGGCAAAAGCGAACTGCCCGTTGAGATGGCGGAAAAGCCCCTCGCCCTCTTCTTCGTAGAGATGCACGAGGGTTTCGGTGTCGGTCCGGGTGTAGAAGCGGTGGCCTCGGGCTTCCAGATTCTCCCGGATCTCGGGATAGTTGAAGATCTCCCCGTTGAACGTCACCCACACGGAGCGGTCCTCGTTGTGGATCGGCTGGTCGCCGCCGCTCAAGTCGATGATGCTCAGCCGCGCATGCGCAAGCCCCGCAACCGCTCGGGCAAAAATCCCGCCGGCGTCCGGCCCCCGGTGCTGCAACTGCGCGATCATGCGGCGCAGGAGCGGAATCCTATCCTCCGCCGTGCCGAAGTCGATTATGCCGGCGATACCGCACATATCGTTCCTGAATATTTCATTTCTGCAGAGCTACGCGCGCTTTCTCTTGCGGGACCTGCCGCCGGTCACTCGCAGAACCGAAATACCCCGACCAGCGAGGAGGTTCGTCTCAGCCGTAACCAGGGTGAGTTGGTAAACCATGACTGTTGCCGCAGAAAACGGTCGGCCGGGTCCTCGTGTTCGAGGCCCAAATCGCGACGTTGCCGGTCCCCCGGGTGTATCCTCTTTCAAACGCATTCAGGTTTTTCAGGCGACAATGCGAACGCCCCCATCCACCACCAGCGCTTGCCCGACGATACCGCTGGCCGCATCCGAACAAAGGAACTGGGCGGAACAGGCTACCTCATCCAGGGTAACTAGGCGACCCACCGGAGATCGGCAACAGGTTTCGGAGAGGCGTTTTTCCGCATCCGGCATCGTTTTCCAGGCGTCGGTCTGCACCGACCCGCAGGAAAGCGTATTGACTCGAATCCTCCGGGGCGCCAGTTCGACCGCCATGTGGCGCACCAGGGCTTCCAGGGCGCCCTTGGAAGCACCGACGACGGTGTATCGGGGGATGGCACGCGTGGCCCCTTCCGAGGAAAGCGCCAGCACACTGCCCCCCTGGGCATCGAACCGCGGAAGCAATTGCAGCACCAATTCGAAAAAAGCCCTGGAATTCAAGGCGAATGTCCAATCGAAATGCCGGAGGGTCAACTGGTCGAAGGGCCGGTGGACTCCGGTGGCTGCACAGTGCACCAGGGTGGAAAGGGTGGAAAAGCGTTCCTGCACCAGCGCCACCAGCTGCTCCATCCCCTTCGGGCTGGTCAGGTCCGCCCGGCACAGGTGGATAGGTAGCCCTTCTTCAGCTGCCTCAACGCTAAGCGCCTCCGCCGTTTTCGGGTCGCGAACGTAGTTGGCGACCACCTCCGCTCCGGCCCGGGCAAAGCGCATTGAAATCGCCCGACCGATGCCGCGGGTTCCTCCCGTCACGAGGACGCGTTTGCCTTGCAGTGAAAACAAATCCACCATCGTCAGGGCTTCCCGGCCAGATATCGTTCCAATACATCGTCCCGGTAACTTGGTGCAAAATTTTGCATCGGGACAAAGGTAAAAAAAAGCTCGGCGTCTGAAACGCGCTGGCCTCCCACCTCGATCCTAGCCCCTGCGGTGGCAAATTTCGGCCGGCTGGATTTGACCTCGGCGAAGATGTCACAAACACTGCCTGGCTTCACCCACCCTCTGAAGCTGGCCGCAACTATGCGGGCGAGCATCGCCTTGCCACGCGCCGGGTCTTCCGCATCGAGGCATTTTCCAGCCGCCTGGGCCATCATCTCGGTCTGCAGAACCCCAGGAACCACCGGAAACCCCGGAAAGTGATCGCCAAAGAATTCCTCATCAGGCGAAAACCGTTTTTCGGCGTGTATGGTTTTGCCAGGCATCAGTTCCAGGATTCTATCCACCAAGATGAACCGCACCCGCCACTCCTTGTCTCCCGATTTTGCCGTTCTTGCTCATCACGTTCAGGATATCCTGCACGTTTTGCATCGCCTGAATCTCTTCTTCGGTCAGCAACGTGTCAAATTTTTCATCTAAAGCGGCCATCAGGGTCAGCACTCCCAGTGAGTCCCAGCCGGGAATCGCTGCACGTTTGGTGTCCGGCCGGATCTTTTCCAATGGCATTTCGAACAGGTCCGCAATCCAAGCCAGCGCTTCTTTTTGATTCATACGTTATAAAACCTCCACGAGAAGATTAACCCCGTCCTGGAGTTTAGCCGTCAACTTTCCGCGGGGAGCTATTACCGTTACGCAGGTGAGCAGTACCATAAGCCCTACTACGATGGACCGCGGCCTTATGCGCCGTTTTTCAGCAACCGGCTATCGGGCCGTGTAACCGCCATCGATCACCAGGTCGATGCCGGTGATCCATGGGCTCTGGGGCGCCAGCAAAAACGCCGCGGCCCGGGCGACGTCCTCGGGCCGCCCCGGGCCCAGCGGATAAGCTTCTTCGAGTTCCTTCACCTGGGACGGCGATAGTTTCGCGAAGGATGCCTCCGTCATCTGGGTGTGAACCAAACCAGGTGACAAACTGTTAACCCGGACCTTCCGGCGCGCGAGTTCAACGGCCATGGCCCGGGCCGCCGCCGTCACCGCCCCCTTGCTGGCACTGTAGCTGATCTGCCCGGCCATGCCCACCCGAGCGTAGATGGAGGATATCAATAAAACCGAGCCCCCTCCGTCGGTCATGATGTCCCGCCGGCAGACGACCCGCGCCAGTTCAATTCCGGCTGTCAGGTTGACTTCCATCACCGAGCGCAGACCTTCAGGCTTGATGGCGCTCATCGGCCGCGTCTCGACGATGCCGGCGGCATGGCACAGGCCGTAAATTCGACCTCTTTTTTCTACCACGCTGCGTACGGCGTCAAATATGCCATCAGCGCCTACCAGGTCCAGGGGAATTATGTGGCAAAGGTCTTCACCTATCAGCGCAGAGACCTGGGCAAGCGCTTCCAGTTTGCGGCCAAGAAGAATGAGTTTCGCATTCCGACGGCCGAGCTCAAGTGCTATGGCCCGCCCGATTCCGGACGAGGCGCCGGTCACCAGGACTTGCCTTCCTTGAAAATCGATGAAAGGTTCTACAGCCATGAAACCCTACTCTCTATTCGGAAAGTTGGATGTGGTCCAATACGGCAGCCGGCACCAAGTCGATCATCGCCGATGCCCAGGACAGCCCCACGCCGTAGCTGATGAGCAGAAGCCGAAGGGGGCGGTCGGTCGGCCGGTTAAGCTGCCCACGGGTTATGGTTAACGGCACGGAAGGGCCACCGGCGCTTCCGAATTCCTCAATCGTGAGCGGTATCTTCTCTTTGGGAATACCAACCTTTTTAGCCAGATGCTGCATAATGAAACGGTTGGACTGGTGGAAGATGAAATAGTCCACGTCGACCATGGCCTCGCCTGCGGCCGCCAGGGTGTCTTGAATCAAGGATGGCACGCGTTTTAGCGTGAAATTAAAAATATTGCCCCCGTTCATGCGGACGAACAGCTTGTCCTTGTCTTCGGGGAATCGGTCTCGAAACCCACCACCCTCGATGATGAGGTCGTCGGTACCAGTGCCATCGGTGTGTAAACTGAAAACCCATTTAAGGGATTCCCCAGCTTTTACCGCCTCGATGGCGGTGGCGGAGCCGGCATCTCCGAACAGCAGGGCAACGGAGCGATCGGAATTGTTAGAAAACCGG
>CAZLSV010000127.1:0-10093 GCA_964562235.1 uncultured Desulfatibacillum sp. | reverse complement strand
TGACCTGCGGGTGAAGCTCGGCCATGAGCTGGTTGTGCTTCGGCTGGGAGTCCACAATGACCAGCTTGGCGAACTGATCGGTGCGGACATCGCTGAAGGAGACCAGGGGCACCTTCAGCAGGCGGATCATGGCCAGATTGTCCGGCCGATTGACCTGGTTGACGCTGGCGATGGTGACCCCGGCCGTCCGGCCCGCCAGCAGGCGGCGCACCGCCAGGGCGCTGGCGATGGCATCCGGGTCCGCGGAGATCACCACGAGCACCCGGTCGGCGCTCGAAAACTGCTTGAAAAATTCGGACAGTCTCTCGGCGCTTGATCTTTTCATTCGGTAAGAGCCTCTGCGCTCATGGGAAACCAATATAACGGCTGGCGCTGGGGATTACAAGATGTTTGGCCTCGACCGGCAGGGGCGCATCGGCAACGAATGCGAATACCCGCCCGGTCCGCGCCGCGGCCGGGCGGGTATTCCACATCCCGCTTTACTGCGCTGTAAAAACGATTTGATCGCCCTCGGCCTCGGCCAGCACCGTCGCGCCTTCCGCAAATCGTCCTTTAAGGATTTCCAATGCCAGCGGGTTTTCAATGGATTGCTGGATGGCGCGCTTGAGCGGCCGGGCGCCGTAAACGGGGTCGAACCCCTTGCGCGCCAAAAGTTTCCGGGCGGCCTCCGACAGCCGCAGCTCGATCTTGCGCTCCTCCAGTCGTTTCCGCAGGCGCTCGAGCTGGATCTCGACGATGGCGCCGATCTGCTCCGGGGTCAGGTTGTGGAAAAGGATAATCTCGTCGATGCGGTTGAGGAACTCGGGCTTGAAGGTCGAGCGCAGCGCGTCCATGACGCGGCGCTCCATCTCCGGCCGGTCCCGGGTCCCCAGCTCCTGGATGTACTGGCTGCCCACGTTGGAGGTCATGATGATGATGGTGTTCTTGAAGTCCACCGTGCGGCCCTGGCCGTCGGTCATGCGGCCGTCGTCGAGGATCTGAAGCAGCACGTTGAACACCTCGGGGTGGGCTTTTTCGATTTCGTCGAAGAGCACCACCGAATAGGGCCGGCGCCGCACCGCCTCGGTCAGATAACCGCCCTCCTCGTAGCCCACGTAGCCCGGAGGGGCCCCGATCAGCCGCGACACGGAGTGCTTCTCCATGAACTCCGACATGTCCACGCGCACGATGGCCTGCTCGCTGTCGAAGATGAACTCGGCCAGGGCCTTGGCGAGCTCGGTCTTGCCGACGCCCGTGGGGCCCATGAAAATGAAGGAGCCGATGGGCCGGTTGGGGTCCTGCAGGCCCGAGCGGGCGCGGCGCACGGCATCCGACACCGCGCTGACGGCCTCCTCCTGGCCGATGACGCGCCGCTGCAGCCGCTCCTCCATGCGCACGAGCTTGTCGCGCTCGCCCTCGAGCATCCGGCTGACGGGGATCCCCGTCCAGCGGGAGACCACCTCGGCCACATCCTCGTCGTCGACCTCCTCCTTGAGCATCTTGCTGTTCGTTTGAAGCTCGGCCAGCCGCCGGTTGGCCTCCTCGAGCTTTTTCTGCAGCGCGATCACACGGCCGTAGCGGATTTCGGCCACCCGGGCCAGATCGCCTTCGCGTTCGGCGAGCTGCGCCTCGGAGTTCAGCTGCTCCTGCTCGCCCTTGATGGTGCGAATCTCCTGGATGAACTCCTTCTCGCTTTGCCAGTGCGCCTTCATGCGCTCGAGCTCGGTGTTGGACTCGGCCAGCTCCTCCTCCAGCCGGGCGAGCCGCTCGCGGGAGGCCGGGTCGCTCTCTTTTTTGAGGGCCTGGCGCTCGATCTCGGCCTGGGTGATCCGGCGCTGGATCTCGTCGATCTCGGCCGGCATGCTGTCGATCTCGATGCGCAGCTTGGAAGCGCACTCGTCGATCAGGTCGATGGCCTTGTCCGGTAGAAAGCGGTCCGCGATGTAGCGATGGGAGAGGGTGGCCGCGGCCACGATGGCCGAGTCCTTGATCCGAACCCCGTGGTGCACCTCGTATTTTTCCTTGAGGCCCCGCAAAATGGAGATGGTGTCCGCCACGCTCGGCTCGCGCACCATGACCGGCTGGAAGCGCCGCTCCAGGGCCGCATCCTTCTCGATGTGCTTGCGGTACTCGTTCAAAGTGGTGGCCCCGACGCAGCGCAGCAGGCCGCGGGCGAGCGCCGGCTTGAGCATGTTGGAGGCGTCCATGGCCCCCTCGGCCGCGCCCGCCCCCACCACGGTGTGCAGCTCGTCGATGAAGAGAATGATCTGCCCCTAGGCGTTTTCCACATCGCGCAGCATCGCCTTGAGCCGGTCCTCGAACTCCCCGCGGAACTTGGCGCCGGCCACGAGCGCCCCCATGTCGAGGGCCGCCAGGCGCCTGTTTTTCAGCGTCTCCGACACGTCGCCCGCCACGATGCGCTGGGCCAGGCCCTCGACGATGGCGGTCTTGCCCACCCCCGGCTCGCCGATTAAAACCGGATTGTTCTTGGTGCGCCGGGAGAGCACCTGCACCACCCGCCGGATCTCCTCGTCCCGGCCGATCACGGGGTCGAGCTTGCCCAGGCGGGCCAGATCCGTGAGGTCGCGGCTGAAGCGCTGCAGGGCCTGGTATTTCTCCTCGGGATTCGGGTCGGTGATGCGCTGGGTGCCGCGGATCTCCTGGAGCACTTTGAGCAGCGCATCCCGCGTGACGCCGGCGCGGGAGAGAATCCGGGCCGCCTCCCCGCTCTTCTCCGCCACGATCGCCAGCATCAGGTGCTCGACGCTGACGTACTCATCCTTCATCTGGGTCGCTTCGGCAAAGGCGGCCTCGAGCACGGCCTTGGTCCGGCCGGAGATGTAGGCCTCGCCCATGCCCGCCCCGCTGACTTTCGGCAGCCGTTCGACGGCCCGCAGGAGCTCGCCGGAAATGGCCTCGGCCGACACCCCCAGCTTGCGCAGCATGGCGATGGCCGTGCCCTCCCGGTCCGCCAGCATGGCGCTCATAAGGTGCTCGGGCTCGATCTGCTGGTTGCCGTACTGCGCCGCCAGCGACTGCGCTTTCTGAACAACCTCCTGGGATTTGATGGTGAATCGGTCAAGCCGCATTTTGCCTCCTCCACGGGCCGGTCAAGCGATGCATTATCAATTTAAATTTCGCACAATAAGTAATCACACGCCACCCTCATGTCAATTACACGGAAGTGATTCGCGGCCGGCCCAGACAGGGTTCCCTTTGGAAAACACCAAGTGGAAAAATCATAAGTCTTCTCAAGGTCTTAAGCCGAGCGGCAGGTCTGTGATTTCCTAAAAGGGCTTAGCGAGCAGGGACTGCAATCGATAATGGTGGCGCAACACTATTTATTTTTCTTAAGGGCGAACGGGAGCGCTTTCTTTCAAGCAAGTTGGCTTTTTTTTCTGTGGGAGCGGCTTTCCAGCCGCGCGGATCGAGGCTGAAAGCCTCTCCCACAAAGAACAAACTTGCTGGCCGATAAAGCAACGCCAAGCGCCATGGCCCGCTCAATACGCCCAATCCTCATGTGCCAGCGGGAAACGGTTCAGCAGAGCCCGATACTGCCTCCATTGCGGCATATGGGTGTCCAGCAGCGCCGTGAACCGCTCGTTGTGGCGCCGTTCAAGCAGGTGCGCCAGCTCGTGCGCCACGATGTACTCGAGGCACAGCTCCGGTTTCTTGGCCAGCTCCAAATTGACCCAGATGCGCCGGGCCGATGGGTTGCAGCTGCCCCACTTTGTCCTCATCCGCTTGATGCCCCAGTCGGCCGCCTTGACCCCAAGGCGTGCTTCCCATTTTTTTAACAGCGGCGGGATCAACTCCTTGAGCTGTTCCCGGTGCCACCGCAAGAGGATGGCCTCGCGCTGGTCGGCGCTGGTGCCGGGCCGCACGAAAAGGTCGAGGCCGGCGACCCCGCGCAGGGCGACCCTGGCCGGAGCGTTGCGCTCATGCACCCGCAGGCGATAGCGCCGTCCCAGGAAATAGTGGCTCTCGCCGGTCACCATTTCGCGTTGGGACTGGCGCGGTTGCTCCGCGAACCTGGCCTTCTGCCGCTTGATCCACCCCAGCTTTTCGATCACCGCCAGCCGGTTGGCCTCATCGCTCACCACCCGCGGCGCCGCCACCCGCACCCGCCCGTGGGGAGGGTAGACCCCGAGGTGCAGGTTTTTGATGTCCTTGCGAACCACCTCGACCTTGATGCCGGAAACCGTGAGCGTCCTGGTTTCAATAGTCATGCTGGTGCTTCGCAAGTTCGAGAATCCGGGTTGTTTGGCTGTCGATGGCGTAAGCGTCGGAAGCGCCATCCCCGATACTGAATCCAACGACCGGCTTGCCGCTGTCGGATGCCTTTTTCAGCGCCGTCTTGATGGCGTTGCGCACGCGCTTCATTTTAATCGGGCTGTCTTTCCACCCATCCTGCCGGCTTCCCAGTATCGCCGCGTCCACCGCCAGCGCCAAGCCCTCGTCCTTCTCCAGGTTGTTGTAAAGCGCCCGCTGCGCCGACGTCCTGACACCCGTCGGATAGCCGCCCGGGCCGCCGCCCGGCATCTTCGCCTCTCGGGTGAGCGCGGCGATCTTCTCCAGGTACTCCCTGTAGCTCAACGCGCCCTTGCGGCGCTGCTCGATCAACGCGTCCAGCAGCCTGGACATCTTCTCATAGTAGGCCGGATCGACCGGGGACTCGTTGATGATGAGCCTGCGGACGTTGTTCTCTATGGTCTCGGCCACCGCTTCCCGGTTCTTGCGAATGCCCTTGGGCAAGGCGTCCACCGCGTCGGGGCCACGCTGGACGATGAGCTGGATCAGGCTCAGGTCATCGAAGGCGGAGATTTTCGCGCTCTCCTCCGCCCGGATATAGGTATCGATCAGGTGGCGCATCGCCGGCTCATAAGCCTTGAGGTCGATGTAGTCGCCGCTGGCCAGCCGCACCTCGTCGCGCACCTTGGTGTAGTGATCCACCTCGATCTTGATCTTTTCGATCTCCTCGGCCTTATACCCCGCCTCGGCCAGTTCGCCGGCGATGCCGGCATAGGCGCGCAGAAGAGCGGCCACGAACTTGTAGAGCTTGAGCCGCTTCGGCTCGTTGTCCTTGAGCTGGTCCGCATTGCCCGAATCCCTGGCGCAGAAATAGCGCCGGTAGGCCGCCGAGTCCCTGGGCGGCGCCACCGGCTCGCACAGCGCCTGGACCGCCTCCCGCGCCTCCTCCAGGTCCTCGCGCGCCTTTTCCAGCCGGTTCTCGAGCAGGCCGGCCACATCCTCCTTTTCGTAGGCGTCGAAGGCGCCGCTGGTGTAGTCCTCCACGGCGCTTTCCAGGCTCTTGAACAGGTCCTTGTAGTCGATGATGTAGCCGTATTCCTTGTCGTCGCCGTCCAGCCGGTTCACGCGGCAGATCGCCTGGAACAGTCCATGGTCGCGCATCTGCTTGTCGATGTAGAGATAGGTCGCCGACGGGGCATCGAAGCCGGTGAGAAGCTTGTCCACCACGATCAGCAGCTTCATCTGGCCCGGCTCGTCGATGAACTTCTTCTTCGCCTCCTGCTCGAATCTTTCCACCTTGTTGATGGCCGTTTCCGGCGGCTCGCCGAACCAGTCGGAAAGCATCAGGCGATAGACCCCGTACTTGAACAGGTTGTCGGTCTCGCCCTCGCCCGTGGTTTCGCCCTTGGCATCGGCCACGCTCGGCGCGTAGCTGGTGACGATGGCGCACTTGCCTTTCAGCTCGCCCTTGGCGAACAGCTCATAAAACTTGCACGCTTCGTAAATGCTGCCGGACACCAGCATGGCGTTGCCGTGGCCGTCCATCAGCCGCGGCTTGGTGTTCATGTCGAGCAGGATGTCGGCCACGATCTGCTCCAGCCGCGACTGGCTGGAGAGCACGCGCTGCAGGGTGCCCCACTTCTGCTTGAGCTGCGCCTTGGCCAGGTCGTTCAGCCCCTTGGTCTTGGCGTCGAACCAGTCGTCGATCTTCTTTTGCGAGGTGATGGCCTGGTCGATGTCCCGCGCCTCGTAGCGCAAATCCAGCACCACGCCCTCGCGCACCGCCTGGTCGAACTTGTAGGTGTGGATGTAGCGGCCGAACACCTCGATGCTCTTCTGCTTGTCCGCCTTGAGAAGGGGGGTGCCGGTGAAGCCGATGAAGAGCGCATTGGGCAGCAGCGCCTTCATGGCCTTGTGCAGCTCGCCCGAATGGGTGCGGTGGCACTCGTCGACGAACACGTGGATGTCGCCCTTGGGCGCGAAGCCCGGCGGCAGTTTCCGGATGGCTTCGATGAACGCGCGGGCGCCCTCCTCGCCCTCCGACTCGCCGTTACCCCGCGTGCCGAACTTGTGCACCAGCGAGCAGATCAGGGACTCCTCGGTGCGGTTCAGCTTGTCGATCAAATCCGCGCCGCTGGTGGTTCGGTAGATGGCCTCGTTGACGCCCTTGAACACCTTTTCGATCTGCTCGTCCAGCTCGGTGCGATCGGTGATGATCAGCACCCGCGCCCCTTCGCGGTTCTCGCGTATCCATTTGGCGAGCCAGACCATGATCAGCGACTTGCCGCTGCCCTGGGTGTGCCAGATGATGCCGCCCTCGCGGCGCCGGACGAAATCCTGCGCGGCCTTGACGCCGAAATACTGGCTCTGGCGGCACAGCTTCCTGGTGCCGGCATCGAACACGACGAAGTCGTGAATCAACTCCAGCAGCCGCTCCTTGGCGCAGACCTGCATCAACTGCCGGTCGAGCAGGTTCGGCTCACCGGCGAAGGGGCCGTTCTCCTCCACCCACCTCAGGTAATACTTTTCGGGCGTCTCGATGGTGGCGTAGCGCAACCCCTCGCTGTCGTTGCCCGCCATCACCAGCTGCATGGTCGAGAAAAAGGGTTCGATGAACTCCTTCTTCTGGTTGTCCAGGTTCTGGCGGATGCCTTCGGCCACCGACACGGTGGAGCGTTTCAGCTCCAGCACGCCGAGCGCGATGCCGTTGAGGTAGATCACCACATCGGGCCGTTTGGCGCCGGCCTTGGCATCGGCGCCCTTGACCGTCACTTCCTCGGCGACGGCAAAGTGGTTTTTCTCCGGGTGCTTCCAGTCGATCAGCCAGACCGTGACATGGTTCTCGCCCGCGCCGGGCTGCACCTTCACGCCGTAGCGCAGCAGGTCATAGACCGCCTTGTTGCGGTCGTAGAGGTGTTTGCCGGTATCCGTCGCCGCCTTGTTCAACTCATGCAGCGCCCGGTTGATGAGCGTGTCGCCGACGCCCTGCCCCTTCAGCCAGGCGGTCAGCAGTTTCGGCTCGATGTTGCGGTTGTCGCGGTCGATCCAGGGGCCCAGGTAGCCATAGCCCAGCCGGTCGCGGAATAGCTCGACGACGCGGGCCTGGGTTCTCTTTTCGATCTGGCCGACGGTGGTCATTTATTCATGCCATCTATGAGAACGAAGGCCTTGCCGCGCCTCGCTTTGAGGGTGTTGACGGTTAAGTCAATTTCGCACGGTGCCTTGGCAATGGCAAAGTGAATGTCATTCGATAAGAGCAGTGGTGCTTTCGGACATGAGGCCTGTCTTCAGGGGCTATTTGTTGTACATAACTTACTTATATCATATGTTTTTCATGCAGACAAACCATTTTACTCAGTCATTGAGTAAATTTACTCAATCACACCAGGCGTCTCCTCCCGGTCAGCAGTTCCTGCGTCATGCCCTGCTTGAAGGCCCGGGTCTTTTCGCGGCGCGCTTCGAGGGTGGCAATCACGGCATCATCGCCGGAGAGGGCAGCGACGTGGTTTTTCTCCTCGACCTGACCGACGGCGATCCATTTTTCATCTTTCAAATTCCGGTACCGCTCGCCGCATGAATTCATCAAACAGCGGCACGGTGAAGGCCATGTCGCCATGAGATGGACTGTAAACCATTCCTTTCTTGATCAGGTTAGCCCGCACAGGGCCGAGCGTATTGATGGTCGCCCCTAATTTGTCGGCGATATCGCTCGACCGATAAGGGCCGGGACCCAACTCTGCCATGGCCCGCAAGTAAGTCTTTTCCCTTGGGGTTAGACGGTCAAAACGCACCCGAAAGAAATTTTCGTCCAGCCGCCTCGATACCGTTTCGCTGCTTTTTTTCACGACTTTCAGGCTGATCGGAGAAACAATCGCATGGTTCCAGGCTTGGTACCCCCATTCCTGAAGAAAGTAGGGATACCCCTTGGTCACACGGTAAATCTCCCTTAATGCCTCGGCTTTGATGGATTCTCCGGCGGCAACAATCGGCTCTCGCAATGCCTTGTTCGCATCCGCTTCAGTAAGCGGCCCAACGTCTGGAAAACTGAATAGCCGCTCGGCATAGGATTTCGATTCTCCCGCCATCCCGGGGAGGATGGGCAACCCGGCGCCAATTAAGACCAGAGGCAGTTGTCGCTGTTGCATCCGGTGCATCGCCATGATCAGTGCGCTCAATTCGGACGGATTGAAGTACTGGACTTCATCGATCAGGATCGCCACAGCCGAACGCCGTTCTTCGGCCGCCTCACCAAGCGCGGTGAAAAGGCTGGGCAGATCGACCTCCAGATCACCGCTGTCGGCAGCTCCGGCTTCAGGCTCGATGTCCACACCGATATCGAAGTCCCCCACCTTGATTCGGACGGCACCGATGAAACTCTTGAGCACGGCCATGCCCCGGCGCACCTTATTTCCAGCCCCTGCAAGACGATCCAGTTCGAACAGCAACTGGCGTAGGGGAGGCGCCAAAAGAACAGATAGCGGTTTCTTCTCATGGGCCTCAACCAGTATCGTTCGATACCCCAAGCCTTGAGCCATGCGCTCTATTTCATTGAGCAGAACGGTTTTTCCCACCCCGCGCAGGCCCGTCAGCAACAGGCTCTTTTCCGGACGTTTGGCAAGTATCCGCCCCAGCAGGACGCGAGCCTGTTCAAGAATACCTTCCCGGCCCGCCAATTCGGGTGGAGGGGACCCTGCACCAGGTGAAAAGGGGTTTCTGATATTATCCATATTATAACCTTTTATACTATTTTATACGTATGTATATCGTTTTTTTCGTATACATACAAATAAATTGTTATAAACTCGTATCTGCTTAGATTATCAGCAATATGTTTGCATCTGCGCCGCCCATTTTCGGCTCAGTACTTGGTTTTACAGTGGCCCAACCAACAGAACCGCATCATACCAGCCGAATCCTTCCGGTCAGCAACTCCTGCATCACGCCCTGCTTGAGAGCCCGGGTCTTGTCGCGGCGAGCCTCAAGACCGGCGATCTCGGCATCCATGTCGGACAGGACGGTGGCGATGGCGGTTTGTTCCTTTACAGAGTCTGGTACTGGGACAAGTAGCTCCCTAAATTTGCTCAAACTCAAAGCAGGCTGCGCTGTATTTGCAGCAAGATCCTTAATCGTCTGTTTGCCTCGAATGGAGGTTAGAAAGTAATAAAGAAAATGTGGATCGCAGGCAGCGTCACGAAACCGGACCCGCATTAGGTTAGCTGGAATGATCGCAAACTGATGACCATCCAGGTAATCAATCAGCGCGCTGAAACCAACGCTGCCGATCTTTACTGTCAAAAGGTCTCCGATCTGGGCGTTACTGCGAAACACCTCTTTGGCTTTTTTCTCGGGAATATACCGGACCCCTTTCCAAACAAATCTATCACCCGTAATGTTCAGCCCCTGTAAAACAGGCACTCCCGTTGGTGTGTAATCGGAATTTTTGAGGTTACTACCAAAGGGACCATCCACGATGTTCTCATCGCCGCCTGCCAATTCGGCAATGGACTTTACCTCCCACTCCCCGCTGAACCCCGGCAGGCGGGTCTGGCCGGTGAGGAGTTGCTGCATGGCGGCCTGTTTGAGGTCGCGCTTCTTGGCGATGAGCGCATCGAGTTTGGCAAGCGGCAGTTTCCGAAAACTGGGTCTTGTTAACTATTGGCACGGCCTGTTCGCCAGCCAGCGCTCTAATTTTTGGCGCAGCGGTGCAAACTGCGTATTCCGACGCAAGCCGGCCACCGATTCCGAACGAAAGCGGCCACTGATTCCGAACCATTCCGGCCACCCATTCCGAGGCAAAGCGGCCACCCCGTAATCCGGATTTCACGGAGCTGAACGCAACGCTGGTTAACCCATCAAACAGCCG
>CAZLSV010000126.1:0-10358 GCA_964562235.1 uncultured Desulfatibacillum sp. | reverse complement strand
GTGCTCGGCGGCGCTGGCCATGCTGTCGTCCTCGCTGATGTCGGGGTTGGGGTTGATGTCGAGCACGTAGAACACCCCGTCCCGCAGGCGCAGGTCGATGCGGCCGTAGTCCCGGCAGCCGATGGCCTTGTAGGCGGCCATGCAGACCCGCTCCAATTCCGTGATTTCCGGGCCGCTCAACGAGGAGGGAAGGACCGTGTGGATGTTTTCGTAGTGAACCGAACCCGGATTGAATTTGGCATCGTAGGTGCACAGGCGGTCGTGCACGTCGCTGAAGGCCGAAAAATCCATTTCAGCCGGGGGCAGCATCGAGACCCGGCCGTTTCCCCACAGCGAGACGTGGAATTCCCGCCCGTCGATGAAGTCTTCGACCAGGGCCGGCAGCCCGATCTCGTCGACCAGATAGGATATCCGGTCGTGCAACTCCTTTTCGTTCATGGCCACCGACTCCGAGGTGAGCCACTCGCTGCAGTGCCCCACGGCGGGTTTGACGATCGCCGGGAACTCGTGCCAGCCGTTGCTTTTGGAGGAATTGTATAAACGCCAGCGCGGGGTCGGCACGCCGTTTCGATTGAGGATCTCCTTGACTTGATGCTTGTCGTAGCTGAGAGACAAGGTGGCGGATCCGGACCCCGTGAAGACGAACCCCATCTGCTCGAGTTGGCGAACAACCAGATATTCGCTGTGATGAAGGCCGGGGATGCCGTCGCACCAGTTGAACAGAACACAATCCCGGGAGTCGTAGGAGCTCAGACGCTGGGGGAAATGCTGATCGAGGACCGGGAGCAGGTCGATGGAAAAGCCTGCGGATGAGAGCGCGGCCGTGAGGCGGGAGTGGGCATCGGCCACTTCTTCTTTTTCGTTCGGCGTCCACTGCGGACTGTAATCATACAGCAGCAAGACGTTCATTTCCGCCGGGGAAAAGTTAGCAGGCACTCACAACCTCCTCTCCGCATCTCGGTGACCCAAGACGATGCAACGAATTACCACAGCCGAAAAACGATATTTAAAAAGTTGCACCGGCAACTGTCTCAGATCCACACCCGGAGCCTGGATGCCCTTGCTGGATGCCTTTAAGGGAAGCGGACTTTCTGGGCCTGCCCGCATCGCAGGGTCCGTATCGAGTGCGTACTTTTTTCCCGGAAAGCGGCTCACATTGCGAGTTCGGCCGCCTCTTGCCGAAAAAGCTTTTTTGCCTCCAAAGTCAAATGGTTACACAAAAAACGAGCATTGTTGAGATTATAGACAAGCTGAAATTGTGTGTCAAGCATTATTATCACACCATATTTGGTATTCCGAAAATGCTCACCCATTCTGGCATTGTGTTAATTTAGATATTGAACTGTATTGCTATCAGAAGTATTTATATATCATTTCAGTTAGATCAAAGGAAAAAAGAGACTTGAGAAGAAAAATAGGAAGTGTTTTTCCCAAAATCGCTTCCGCCTGATCCGCATCGGCTGGAAACAGGCCTTCCGGAGCTCCCGGAGAAACCCTTGCCTATGGCTTGATCGGGTGGGGAGGGGGCGGTAAATTGAGAATGTTGTAAGTTAACGATTACTTATAACATCCGGAGAATGGCGTTTTCTGAAGGGGCGATCCCGGTGGTCGGCGGGCGTTTGTTTTTACTTCTTTTTTTACTTCGCTGAAGAGAAGAAAACGCATGGGCGGCGGGAGGAAACCACAAACGTGCGCACTAGTTTTTGAAGCGCCGGCGGATCGAGTCGCGCTCCTGCGGGGAGAGGCTGTCCCATCGCTGGAGATTGTTTTCCAACCCCCGACGCTCTTCCGGGGACAACTGCTGCCACTGCTGGTAACGCTGCTGATAGCGATCGCGATCCTGCGGCGGCATGCGCTTCCATTCATCCATGCGCCGGCGCATGTCGTCGCGCTGGTCCGGCGGAAGCGATTTCCACTCCTTGTACTGCCGCTGCATGCGGGAGCGCTCCTCCGGAGGCATGTTGTCGAAAGTGGGGTTTGACCGCCCCTTGTTTTGGGACCAATAGGAAGGGGCTTCGAGGGGAAGCTGCCCGAATCCGATTGCATGCGACGGGAGGTAAACGATCTCCTGCTCGGCCGGCCGAACAGCGCCGAAGGCGACCCCCGCCCCGGCGATGGCCAATGCCGCCGCCAGCCCCAGAAGCCTCAGGCGGCGATGTCTTTTCCCTTTAGGTGTATGCCTTCCCATTGCCATCCCCGTGCATCCCCTGGGTTTGCGGAGCAGCCTGATCCGGGGCCTGCTCATCCGGCGGAAGGTCGACGTCGACGACGTGAATCAGCTTCTCTATCGTATCCAAGTCCTTCAAAAGGTCAAGATTTTTAATAATGTCGAGATCATCCGGATACATCTCCATGGCGATCTCGCGGCCCTCTTCGGGAGCCACCCAATGGTCCTTGAAACGGTACCCGAACGCCACCACGACCAGCAGCGCGCAGGCCGCGGCCAATGCCGGAACCCACCGCAGGCGCCGGCCGGTTTGTGGCGTGCGCTGCAGGCGCTCGTTTCTCAGCCGCCAGCCGAGCGCGCCGGCCATGGCGTCGACCTGGACCGCCGAAAGCTCGGGCGGGGTCCCCGCCTGGCGCACCTTCCCGAGCACCTGGAGCATGCGGCCCCGCTCTCTGCGACAGCTTTCGCAACCGCCAAGATGGCTCTCCCATTCGCTGCGCATCCGGGGATCGTGCAACTCCCCCAGGACATCCAGCATCAACGCTTCGTTTTGATTGCGGCAGATTTTTTCCATTCCCCATCTCCTCGCGGCTCAACGCGCCACCCATTGGCTCAACTGGGCCCGGACGCTCTGCGTCGCCCGGAACAGGTGGGATTTGACCGTACCCTCGGCCATGCCCGTCAAAGCTGCAATTTCGGGTATGCTCATTTCCTGAAACACCTTGAGCTGAAAGACCGTGCGCTGGTGCTCCGACAACCCGCGCAACGCATGCATCACGTCCCGTTTGAGCTCGGCACTGCTGAGGCTCGCAACCGGGTCCGTGCCATCCTCCGGGGCCGGGACATTGTCGAGGGGGTCATCGGAGCCCGGCTCGTCGCCCCTTTCGGTTCGCCACGGTAAAATCGTTCGGAACCATCGCCGCCGTCGCCGGCGCGCATCCAGACAAGCGTTGACGGCGATCCGGTGCAGCCAGGTGGAAAAACGCGACCGCCCCTCAAACTGCCCGAGGTTTCGAAACACCTGCAGAAGCGCTTCCTGGGCCGTGTCGCGGGCTTCCTCCGCATCGAAACCGCAAAGCTGGTAGGCGATCCCGTAGACTTTTTTCTGGTAGCGCCGGACCAACTGGTCGGCCGCCCACGGGTCGTTGTCCCGCGCCCGGCGGATGAGCTCCAGCTCCTCCGACACGGCGGTTGAGCCCGGCGAAACCGGTTGCGCGCCGCCGGCCGGTCTCGCACCGTCCTCACCCTGAAGGCCGGTTGCGCCCGCCGGGGGCCCGTCCGGCCCGCTTCCAATGGGTTCTCTTTTTTTCACGATCGGGCACTATATCACCAACTGCCGCGCGTGCCAAAGACAAACCCGAATCCGGGCTCCGCGTAGTCCCCGGAGAAATAATACCCTCCGTCGTAACGGTCATAACCCCTGTAGTAGTTCCGGTAGTTGTAATGGCGCGCCGGGGGCCGGTAATGGTACGGCCCGTGCTGCCAGTAATAAGGACGGGGGTGATGAGGCGGGGGCCGATGATAGGCCCTGCCGCCGTGATAGGGACCGGCGTAGCCCTGGTGTCCGGAGTAATTTGAATGATTCTTGTTTCCGCCGGCAATCGCCGCGCCCGTTCCCAACACGCTCAACGCCAGCCCGACGACGAACAATTTCACGAACTTGGTTTTCATGGTCGCCCTCACCCGGTAACCGGTTCTTTTTATAGACGTTAGATGCCCGGCGGCCGGAAAAGGTTTACATGCACCTGATACTAAACCGACAATTGATATGCCGACTCCTGTTCAGGTTCAAACGGAGCGGGGGCCCGCCGCGGCGCGCCGCAAACAATTCTTCAACGGCGGGAGAGTCATGGAAATCGGAAAAGATGCGTCGGAGAGGGGGCGGCCGGGAACCGGTTTTCCCGGGCCAAGGGGCCGGAAGCGTTAGCTCGCAGACCCTCCGGGGCACCTGCGGGTGCCGCCGGTGCCGTATCAGGAGTGGCCATGTCGGGTGGCCGGCCCAATAAAACGGCTAAGCCGCCTGAACGATCGCTTTCACCGATTCTCCCAGGGCCTTGACCGCCTCCCAATCGCCCTTGACCTTGCCGACCTTCAGCACGGGCACCGCGGCGCGTGGCTCCTGGGCCCGGCTGGCCGGGGTCGGACCGAAAAACATGCAAAACCAGCCGTTGGGAGCGTGAAATGCCAGATCGCCCACCTCCATGAGGTCGGTGGCCGGCCCCGGATATGTCCCGAAGATCGGCCGGGTGGTGCCGTAATATTCCTCCCCCCAGCGGGACCACTGGCACTCGATGGGCAGGGCCTTCGCCATGGCCTGGCCCGCTTCAGTGTCATTGAATTCGCCTTTTAGGACGACATTGCCAACTTTGATGATGATCGGCTTCGGCATCGCCTGCTTCCTCGCACGGAGTTGATTTGTCTTGGATTGGGAAATTCGGGTTTCCCCGGCCGGCCCGGGCTTTCTTCCCGGTATAGACTGCCCGATCGATTCAATATTTGGATTCTGCCGGTTCAGGCCCAGGCGCCTTGCCGGACGGTCGCGAGCGGATTGAATTATATGATACGACTGCAGCACGGAAGTCAAGGGCGCGGAGGCCATCTCCTTGGCCAGGCGAAAGCCGCCCACCGATCTGCCTGAGTTTCGGTACGAGTTGAAAATTCGCTGATTCTTGTTATAGATGGGGCGACGGATCTCTTGCGGGGGATGGCGCTTTCGAGGAGGATATCCGACGATATCCGTGGTCGGTTTGGGAGCCGCCACGACGTTGGGCGAAACGATTATGGGCACCTGGCTGAAAATCGAACTGAAAACCACCGGCATCGCGATCCTCGGCGGGTTGCTGCTGACGGCGTCTTTCCCCAAAATCAACCAGCCCTGGCTGGCCTGGGTGGCGCTTGTGCCGTTGCTCTGGGTGCTCAACGACATCGCCCCGGGCGAGGCGTTTCGGCGGGGGATGGTCTTCGGCCTGTCCCACTTCGTCTCCTTGCTTTACTGGCTGGTGCCGACGATGGTCACCTACGGCCACCTCCCTCTCATTCTCAGCATCGGCATCCTCTTCCTGTTTGCCGCCGTTCTGAGCCTGGTTTTTATTGCCCCGGCCGTTTACGGGTTCAGCCGGGTCGCCCGGACACCCGCGCGCATTCTCTTGTTTTTTCCACTCTTCTGGGTCGGCAGCGAATTCCTGCGTTCATTTCTGTTCTCCGGTTTTCCCTGGGGGTTTCTCGGGCATTCCCAATATGAGCAATTGCATCTGATTCAACTATCGGATATAGTTGGAGTGTATGGCCTTTCCGGCGTGATCGCGTGGGCCAACGCCGCCCTGTTCATAGGGATTCTTGCGGTTTCAGGCCGATTCTGGCAAAGCCGGCCGGCGAAACAGCGCCTGGCGCTGGCAGGCATCACGACGGCCGTGGCGTGGGTTGGAGCCGCCTGGATTTACGGTGATTTGCGCATCGCTCAGATCGATCGACTGGCTGCGCAGGCCCCCCACCTGCGGGTGGCGGTCATCCAGGGCAACATCGAACAGTCACAAAAATGGGACCGGGCCTTCCAGGCCGCCACGATCGAGACCTACAACCGGCTGTCGCTTTCCACCCGGCCGCAAACGCCCGATCTGATCGTGTGGCCGGAGTCGGCCGCTCCATTTTACTTTCTGGCGGAAGGACCGCCGACCCGGATGGTCATGCAGGGGGTCACGGCCGCCGGCGCCCATTTTCTGATCGGGGCGCCCTCCTTCGACCGAAGGGGAAATCAGGCGGATTACTTCAACAGCGCCTACCTGGTCGGTCCCGACGCCGGGGTGCTGGGCAAGTACGACAAGGCCCACCTGGTGCCGTACGGCGAGTACACGCCGTTTAAGGAGTATCTGCCTTTCCTCGGTAAAATTGTAGAACACGTCGGTGATTTCAAACCGGGGGTAAAGGGTCAAACCCTTGATTTTCAGGGCCGCAAGCTGGGGATCCAGATCTGCTATGAGATCATTTTCCCGGCGCTGGCGCGGGCCATGGTTCGAAACGGCGCGGAGCTTCTAATAACGATCACCAACGATGCCTGGTACGGCACGACCGCCGGCCCCTATCAGCATTTCTCGCTGGCGGTGTTGCGCGCGGTGGAAAACCGCCGGGCCTTGGCGCGGGCGGCCAACACCGGCATCAGCGGGTTCGTGGACCCGGCCGGCCGGGTGCTCGATCCGACCCCGTTGATGGAAGAAGCGGCGGTCGTGCGGGAGTTGCCCCTGTTGGACACGGCGACCGTCTATACCCGGTTCGGAGATATTTTTGCCGGAAGTTGCCTGGTCGCTTCGATCCTGATTTGCGCATGGGAGGTTTTGCGGCGCAGGCGAGGCAGATTTAAGATTTAATTGTGACGTGTTAAGCAAAAAAAAGAAATCCATGCGCTTACCGTCTGCAGACATGATATGTTGCTTAACACTTAACACGTAAAACTTAAATCCCGACTCAGAAGGAGGCAAAAATGTCTTACGAAATCAAACAAGCATTGAGGGACGCGGCCGCCAAACTCGACAAGGTCCGAGGTTGTCTTTGACTTGGAAGGCATGCAGCGACGGCTGGCTGAAATCGAGTCCCTCGTAGCCAAGGAAGGTTTCTGGAACAAGCCCGACGATGCCAAAACCATCTTCAAGGAGCGCACCGTTCTGAGCCATCGCCTGGAGCGTTTCAACGGGATGGCATCCGAGATCGAGGACGCCCAGGGTATTTACGAAATGGCGGTCGAGGAGTCCGACGAGCCGACCCTCGCCGATCTTTCCCGCCAGGCCGCGGAGCTGCTGCAGCGGGTGGATCGCTTTGCGCTGGAGTTGATGCTCGACGGCGAGGACGACGACAAGAACGCCATCGTTTCCATCAACGCCGGCGCCGGCGGCACCGAGGCCCAGGACTGGGCGGACATGCTCTATCGCATGTATTCCCGCTGGGTGGAGCGCAAGGGCTACAAGCTCGAGCTGATCGACTATCAGCCCGGCGAGGAGGCCGGCATCAAGAGCGCCACGTTCACCGCCTCCGGTGAAAACGCCTTCGGCTATCTAAAGTCCGAGGGGGGCGTCCACCGCCTGGTGCGGATCTCGCCTTTCAATGCCAGCGGCAAGCGGCACACCTCCTTTGCCTCGGTCTTTGTCTATCCCGAGCTTGAAAACGAGATCGTGGTGGACATCGAGGAGAAGGACCTGCGCATCGACGTTTTTCGCGCCAGCGGCTCCGGCGGCCAGCACGTCAACAAGACCAGCAGCGCCGTGCGCATCACCCATCTGCCGTCCGGCATCGTGGTGCAGTGCCAGCAGGAGAAATCCCAATACCGCAACAAGGACCTGGCCATGAAGGTCTTGCGGGCGCGGCTGCACCAGCGCGAAAAACAGAAACAGGACGAAAAGCTCCAGGAGATCCACGACAGCAAGGAGGAGATCGCCTGGGGCAGCCAGATCCGCTCCTACGTGCTGCAGCCCTACCAGATGGTGAAAGACCACCGCATCGGGCTCGAGATCGGCAACGTGAACGAGGTGCTCGACGGCGGCATCGATCGCTTCATCGAAGGGGTGCTGCTCGCCCGGAACGCCAAGGCGTCCTGAGCACTGGCCGCGGCAACGGACCCATGCGCCCTCTCGACATCCTCACCCGCTATTACGGCCCCTCCACCAAGGCCTTCCGGATCCTGAAGGAGCATGGCGAGCGGGTTGCTGATCGGGCATTGAAGGCGGCCGCCCGGGTCGGGCACCTCCAGCCCGACCGGGCCTTTCTCTGGGAAGCCGCCATGCTCCACGACATCGCGATCTTTCTCACCGACAGCCCCGGAATCGACTGCCACGGCACCGAGCCGTATCTGCGGCACGGCATCCTCGGCCGGGAGATCCTCGATGGTCTCGGCATGCCCCGCCACGGCCTGGTCTGCGAGCGCCACGTGGGGGTCGGGATCAGCGCCGAGGACATCCGGTGCTTCAACCTGCCCCTGCCGGCCCGGGACATGCGGCCCGTCGCGATCGAGGAGCAGATCGTCTGCTACGCCGACAAGTTTTTCTCGAAAAACGGCGGCGGGGCTGCCCGCGGGAAGTCCGTCGCTGACGTCGTCGCAGGCCTCAGACCCTATGGCGCGGACAAGGTGGAGCGGTTCATGGGATGGGTGAAACTGTTCGGATAGATTGGCCGCTCACCGCATGGCGGCGATGGCGTAGAAGGTCAGCGCGGAGATGATCGCCGAGCAGGGAATGGTGACAACCCATGCCATGACAATGCGAAAGGCGATGTCCCACTTGATGCCGGTCAGCCGGCGGGTGGCTCCGACGCCGATGATGCCCCCGGCGATGGTGTGGGTGGTGGAGACCGGTATGCCCAGGAAGGTCGCCAAGAACAGCGTGGCCGCCCCGGCCGTTTCCGCGCAGCAGCCCCCCACGGGCTGAAGCTTGGTGACCTTGATCCCCATGGTTTTGACGATGCGCCAACCGCCCAGCATCGTCCCGATCGCCATGGCGAGATGGCAGGAGAGGATGATCCAGGCCGTGCTGAAATCCGTCAGCGAGAGCTGAGTGTCTTTGGTGAAGGTGCCGTGGGCCACCAGCAGCGCCACGATGATGCCCATGGTCTTCTGGGCGTCGTTTCCCCCGTGGCCGAGCGAATAAAGGGCGGCTGAGAGCAGCTGCCCTTTCCGGAAAAACCGGTCGATCGCCACGGGCCGCCAGCGCCGGAACATCCAGTAGACGGCGACCATGAACCCGAAGCCGAAGGCGAAGCCGATCAACGGCGCGATGGGTATGAAGGCCATGACCGTCCAGAGCTTGTCCCAGTGCACGGCGCCCCACCCCTTGAAGGCAACGCCGGCGCCCGCAAACCCGCCGATAAGCGCATGGGAGGAGCTGGTGGGCAGGCTCCACCACCACGTCAGCAGGTCCCACACGATGGCCCCCACCAGCCCGGCCAGGACGACCTCCACGTAAACCGGGTCGCCCTGTTGAATGTGAACGATCTTGGATATCGTGTCCGCCACCTTGGGCGCGAACACGAACATGGCCACAAAGTTGAAAAAGGCCGCCCACAGCACCGCGGTCCGCGGGGAAAGCACCCGCGTGGAAACCACCGTGGCGATGGAGTTGGCGGCGTCGTGAAAGCCGTTGATGACATCGAATACGAGCGCCACCGCCACCGTGAAGATCACGAGCACCCAGATTCCGGTCAGTTCCAAATTGGTTTGCCTCCCCCGCCGACAGCCAAGGACCGCAAGCGGGCCTATCCGCGCCGATCAGGCATTTTTCAGAACGATCCCTTCGATGGCCTTGGCCAGCTGCCACGCCCGGTTGAAGGCTTTGTCGATGCGATCGTACACATGGGTCCACTTGATGATTTCCATCAGCTCCGCCGGGGAGGAGTTGGGGCTGTCGTACAGCTCGCCCAGGCCGCTCAGCAGCAGCATCTCGCACTCTTTCTTCTGGTGCTTGACCTGCCCCACGGAGTCGGCCACCTCGCCCTTATTTTCCAGCATCCCGAGCAGATCCCCGATTGCCGTGACCATGTCCTTCACGTTGGAGACCATCCGCTGCGCCGGGAACCGCATCCGCTTGAACTCGTAAACCCCGATGCGATTCGAAATGGCCTGGATGTGGTTGAGGATGGTCTCCTGCGATGAATTGATCAGGTGAATGTCCTCGCGGTCGATGGGGGTGATGAAAGTGGTCGAAAGCAGCTGGGAAATGGTCCGGTTGAGGGCATCCCCGTCGGCTTCGAGGCGGTTGATCAGCTGGCAGCGCACGTCGCAGTCTTCAAAGTCAAGAACGATGGTGTTGAGCACCGTCGCGGCCTCGACGATGATCCGGTTCTGCTCTCGGAAAAATCCGAAAAACTTGGGCGCTTTCGGAAAAAGTCGGAATGACATGGCCCCCTCCTTCGCATCGTCCGCTGTTGAGTCCCGAAGAGGGGCGTGTCGCAACGGACACTGCCGCTTCGGGATGAAAACGAGATAGGCTTTATATTAAAAAAACAAACTTAACAACAAATTAATTGAAAGCTATAACTTGCTGGAAATTTATATAAAAATGCAGTGGCGGGAAACAGGTCGGCAAAGAGGCGCCGGTCTGTATCCATTGCCGGGATCGGCATGGGGGCCGTGAGGATTTCACGGCGCCCCTGCCACACCACCCGGCATGCGGGTCCGCACCGGGCGGTTCGAAAGATTGAGGTCACGCGGCGAGCC
>CAZLSV010000125.1:0-10714 GCA_964562235.1 uncultured Desulfatibacillum sp. | reverse complement strand
TTTCGGGGATCGTGCCGAGAAGGCTGGCCAGCTGGCCCTTGGAGATCTTCAAGGTGACCTGGTCGGCGCGGCCCTGCTCCTCGGCCAGAAACAGCAGATAGGTGGCCAGGCGCGCCGGGAGCTCTTTGAGCGAGAGGTTTTCGATCTGAACCGCGAATTGCCGCAGCTTGATCGACAGATCGGCCAGCAGCTTGAGGGACAACGCCGGGTTTTTTTGAAGCAGGGCCAGGAATCCCGAGCGCGGGAAAAACAGCGCCCGGGTGTCCTGAAGGGCTTCTGCGTTCGCCGGGAAGTGCTCGCCGGCGAACACCGGCACCTCGCCGAAGGTCTGGCCGGCGGTGAAGATGTGAAGAATGTGCTCCTTGCCGTCCGGGGAGACCTTGAAGACTTTTACGGTGCCCGCCAGGATCACATAGAAGCCGCTGCCCTCTTCTCCTTCGGAAAAGACCATTTCGCCTTTGGCAAAGCTTTTCTCCAGCGCGATGCCCCGGAATTGGCTCAGCTGCTCGTGGTTCAGGCCGCTGAAGAGCGGGATCCGGGCGATGACGTCGAGCGGTTTTTCCATGCCGTTTCTTTTGACAACATTTGGATGGCAAGTCAAGGCCATACGGCAGAAGAGAAGCAATGCCGGAATCGGTTTCGCTTTCGGGTGGACACCGGCGGCAGCGGGTCTTATTCTTACGGATCAGCCATCCATCCAGACCGGGCGCGTGCGGGGAGCGCGGGCGCTGCATTTCACAAGGCATGCCATTACTCCGGTAAATAAACAGGTTCAACTTGAGTCGACGTCCGGCGGGCACCCCGCTTCGCCTCTACGGGAGATGCGGGAATTGAACATAATTAACCGCCGGAGTAATTAAAATTCAATTTCTTGATATAGGTCAAGGCGCAACCCTCCGGCGGCGGATAGGATCCGGTCACGCTTTGAAAAGCGAAACTCAATCGGATCAAACCGAAAACGAATCCCATAACGAAAGGAGCATGACTATGTTTTGTTACCAATGCGAACAGACCACCAAGGGCGAAGGCTGCACCAAGATCGGGGTTTGCGGCAAGACCGACGAGGTGGCGGCCCTTCAGGATCTTCTCGTCTACGGCTTGAAAGGCCTTTCCCTGGTGGCCGTGGAGGCCGGCAGGCTCAAGCTCGATCTCGCCGAGGTGGATCGCTTCACCCTGCAGGCCACCTTTGCGACGCTCACCAACGTCGATTTCGACCCGGCCCGGTTCGTGGAGTTGATCCAGCGCTGCGCGGCGCTGCGGGAAGGCCTGAAGAGCAAGGTGAAGCAGGCCGGCGGCAAAGCCGATTTCGGGCATGAGGCCGCCGCGTTCGTGCCCGCCGCCACCGTGGAGGCCCTGGTGGCCCAGGCCGAAAAAACCGGCGGCGTCAAGGCCCCGGCGGCGGACGCCGATGCGCAGGCCCTGCGGGAGCTGCTGATCTACGGCCTCAAGGGCACCGCGGCCTACGCCGACCACGCCTGGATCCTCGGCCAGAAGGACGAGAGCGTCTACGCGTTCATTCGCGAGTCCCTCGCCGCCACGCTGAACCCATCCCTGGGCGTGGGCGACTATCTCGGCCTGGTCCTCAAGTGCGGGGAAACCAACCTGAAGGCGATGGAACTGCTGGATGCCGGCAACACCGGAACCTACGGTCATCCGGTGCCCACCAAGGTCCCGCTCGGCCAGAAAAAAGGCAAGGCCATTCTGGTTTCCGGCCACGACCTCAAGGATTTGGAGGAAGTCCTCAAGCAGAGCGCCGGCAAGGGGATCAACGTCTACACCCACGGCGAGATGCTGCCCTGCCACGGCTACCCCGAATTGAAGCAGAAGTACCCCCATTTCTTCGGCCACTACGGCACCGCCTGGCAGAACCAGGCCAAGGAGTTCGGCAAGTTCCCGGGCGCCATCGTCATGACCACCAACTGCATCCAGAAACCCACGGACGCCTACCGGGACAACATCTTCTCCGCCGGCCTGGTGGGCTGGCCCGGCGTGCGGCACATCGCCGACGGGAACTTCAAGCCCGCCATCGACAAGGCCCTGGCCCTGCCCGGTTTTGCCGATGACGCGGCCGGCAAGGAAGTCATGGTGGGGTTCGGCCGCAACACCGTGATGAGCGTGGCCGGGAAGGTGATCGAACTGGTCAAGGCCGGCAAGATCAAGCACTTCTTCCTGGTGGGCGGCTGCGACGGCGCCAAGCCCGGCCGCAACTACTACACCGAGTTCGTCGAGAAGGTGCCCAAGGACTGCGTCGTGCTGACGCTCGCCTGCGGCAAGTTCCGCTTCTTCGACCAGGATCTGGGGGCGATCGACGGGATTCCGCGCCTGCTCGACATCGGCCAGTGCAACGATGCCTACTCGGCCATCCAGATCGCCGTGGCCCTGTCCAAGGCGTTCAACTGCGGCGTCAACGACCTGCCCTTGTCCATGATCCTTTCCTGGTACGAGCAGAAAGCGGTGGCGATCCTGCTGACGCTGCTTTACCTCGGCATCAAGAACATCCGGCTGGGCCCGAGCCTGCCGGCGTTTGTGACCCCGAACGTGCTCAACGTGCTGGTGGAGAAGTTCAACATCGCTCCCATCAAGACCCCGGACGAGGACCTCAAGGCCATTTTGAAGTAGGCGCTCGCGTTCGGTGCAAACGACCGGGGCCCCCGTCGGGGCCCCGGTTCGGAGTTATTCATGCCGATGGCCGTGGTAACTGAACATGCTTACTAAGCTTTGCATAATTGTATTGACGCGGACACCCCCTCACCCTTCCCTCTCCCCCAGGCTTGGGGAGAGGGTTAGGAGGGGGCCGCTCTCCGTCAATACTATTTCGAGACGATTAGTAATACCTCTTGATTTAGGTCAAGGACACCGGAAAGCGCTTAAGTTAGGATCGGAGCCGATGAGTTCAATCTGTGTCAAGGAGAGTCGGCG
This sequence comes from uncultured Desulfatibacillum sp., assembly GCA_964562235.1. Classification (GTDB taxonomy): domain Bacteria; phylum Desulfobacterota; class Desulfobacteria; order Desulfobacterales; family SpSt-501; genus SpSt-501. The sequence continues at coordinate 7,795 of CAZLSV010000125.1, read as the reverse complement.
ATGAGATGCCCAGGTCAAGACATGCAGTACTGGAAACCGGGGGCCATTTTCGAGGCCACCTGCCCGGAATGCGGCCGCCCGGTGGAGTTTTTCAAGGACGACACCGCGCGCAAATGCGGCCAGTGCGGGCACCGCTTCGTCAACCCGCAGATGGACTTCGGTTGCGCCGCGTACTGCCCTTACGCCGAACAGTGCCTCGGCACGCTGCCCGAGGGGCTTGCGGCCCAGAAGGAGAATCTGTTGAAGGACCGCGTGGCCGTCGAGATGAAGCGCTTCTATCGCAGCGACTTCAAGCGCATCGGCCGCGCCGGCCGGGTGGCCCGCTACGCGGAGCGCATCGGCAAGGCCGAGAAGGGCAATCTGGCGGTGATCCTGTCCGCCGCCTACCTGCGCGACATCGACCGCACTGCCGCCGAGCGGACGCGTGACGGCGCCGCCCCGGAGCCGGCGGCGGCCGAAGGGAGTGCCGCGGCGCGGGAGATCCTCGCCAAACTCGGCGCCCGCGAGGAGTTGATCGCCGAGGTCTGCGACATCATCGCCCGCCGCGGCGAGCCCCGGTCCGGCGAATCGATCAACTGGCAGGTGGTCCACGATGCCGATACCCTTGAAAACCTGGATGAAGAAAACAAGAACGGCGCGCTCGATGCCGATCAGTTGGCCGAGCGCATTGAAAACTCTTTTCTGACCGCGGCCGGTCGCCAGGCGGCGCGCGAGACCCTTTTACAAAGGGTTGCATAATTGGTTAGGCACGGACGGCCCCTCACCCTTCCCTCTCCCCTCGTTCCGGGGGAGAGGATCAGAGCGAGGGGGCCGCTTTCGGCCCATACTATTTCGAGACGATTAAAAACTTCGAGGTGATTCCATGAAAGTCGTTCGCAAGATAATCAAGATCGACGAAGAGCTGTGCAACGGGTGCGGCGAGTGCGTCCCTTCCTGCGCCGAGGGGGCCCTGGAGATCATTGACGGCAAGGCGTGCGTGATCGCGGACATTTACTGCGACGGCCTGGGGGCCTGTCTGGGGGAGTGCCCGACCGGGGCGCTGACCATAGAGGAGCGCACCGCCGATGAGTTCGACGAGCATGCCGTCGAAAAAATGCTCGCGGAGAAAAAGAGCGAAGCGGCGCCGCCGGCAGAGCACCGGGTGCTTCCGATGGCGGGGGGCGGCTGCCCCTCGGCGCGGATGATGCAAAGCTTTGCGCCCGCCGGCGCCGGAGGCCCGGCCGCGGCCGGCGAGCCGGCGGAATCCGCGCTCAGCCACTGGCCGGTGCAGATCATGCTGGTCCCGCCGACGGCCCCGTTTCTCAAGGGCGCCGACCTGCTGGTGCTGGCGGACTGCGTGCCCGTGGCCTTCCCCACCCTGCACCGCGATTTTCTCCAGGGCAAACGCGTGATGATGGGCTGCCCGAAATTCGACAACACCGAGGCGTACATCGACAAATTCGCCCAGATCTGCCAGCAGTCCGGCATCCGCAGCATCACCTCGGTGGTGATGGAGGTGCCCTGCTGCGCCGCGCTGCCGGTGATCGTGAAAAAAGGCATGGAGCGTGCCTGCGCCAAGATCCCCATGGAGGAGGTCGTCATCAGCGTGCGGGGCAAGATCCTGGAACGCCGCCAGGTCCAGGCCGCCTGATCTGGATCCGGCCAAGCATCCGGTGCCCCTCCAATCCCAACCGGCGTGCATCTCAAACCTGTCTGATGAGACAAGCCTGTCTCACATTGCAACCCGAGAACGGGTTGCAATGTGTTTTTTACCGTGATATTCAACGATTATTCAAAGAATGCGAAACCGGCGACAGGGCCGACCCGCCGCTAGGCTGTATCGGGTGATGCGCGGGACAGCCGGGCAGGGGGCTCCCCCTCAATTGCCGCCGCCGGTTTAACTCAATAAAATCTTTACCGATTTGAAGCGCTTCCACCGGCGGTCATCTCCTGGCACAGAATTTGATTATCTATTCTGAGGATTCAAGCTGTCATGCGATTCCAGGAGAAGAGCCGTGAAACCCTGCAACCTTCACATTGCCACAACCCTGAAGTTGACCGAAGAGATGATCCGCCTGGCCGATCTGGGAGAAACCGATCGCGAGGACAACGGGTGCGGCATCCTGTACGGGGTCTTGCGGGATTCCGCCTTCAAGCTGCGAAAACTGGCGGAAACCGAGAAGCAAAACCACATCCGCAAGGGGTGGTGGTCTGAAGAGAAGCCGTAAATCAACGTTTCATTGCGCGCGGCGCAAAAGGAGAGCCCCGAAACATGACGAAATTGAATGGCAGCCAAACCGAAAAAAACCTGTTGAACGCATTTGCCGGGGAGTCCCAGGCGCGCAATCGCTACACCTATTTTGCCGGCCAGGCCCGCAAGGACGGTTTCGTGCAGATCGCCGACATTTTCAGCGAGACCGCCGATCAGGAAAAAGAGCACGGCAAGCGTTTCTTCAAGTTTCTGCAGGGCGGAGAGGTTGAGATCACCTGCGCGTTTCCGGCCGGCGTTGTCGGGACGACCCTGGACAACCTCATGGCGGCCGCGGCCGGTGAGCAGCACGAGCACACCTCGATTTACCCCGGCTCCGCCCAGGTGGCCGAGGACGAGGGGTTCAAGGAGATCGCCGCCGCTTTCCGGGCGATTGCCATCGCCGAGAAGCAGCACGAGAAACGCTACCGCGACCTGGCGGCCAACATTCAAGCCGGCCGCGTGTTCAAGCGGGACGCCCAGGCGACCTGGCGCTGCCGCAACTGCGGCTACCTCCACGTGGGCGTGAGCGCCCCCGAGCTCTGCCCGGCGTGTCTGCACCCGCAGGCCCATTTCGAACTGCTGGGGGAAAACTGGTAACCCTTCCATCCCATCCATTGAAAGGAGAGAGAGATCATGGCCGAACAACTTCAGGTTTACAAATGTGACGTGTGCGGGAACATCGTCGAGGTGATGCATGCCGGCGCCGGCGAGCTGGTCTGCTGCGGGCAGCCCATGAAACTGTTCAAAGAGAACACCGTGGACGCCGCGAAGGAAAAGCACTTGCCGGTGGTCGAAAAAACAGCCGACGGCTTCAAGGTGAAGGTCGGCAGCGTGGCCCATCCCATGGAAGAAAAGCACTGGATCGAATGGGTCGAGCTGCTCGTCGACGGCAAGGTCTACCGTCAGTTCCTGAAACCCGGCCAGGCCCCGGAGGCGACCTTCTGCATCAAGGCCGACAAGGCCACGGCGCGCGAGTACTGCAACCTGCATGGCCTGTGGAAGGCTTAACAATCAAACCCGGATGCCGGAAGCACCCGCCCCGGCGTATCGCCGCGGCGGGCGCGGGTTTCGGGAGATGGAGGTGAATCATGGCGAGCTGGAGATGCTCCAATTGCGGTTACTCGTTCGAGGCGGACGCTTATCCCGACCAGTGCCCGTCGTGCAAGCAAAAGTGCGAATTCGTGGACAACACCTGCTACACGCCGGACTGCACGGCCGAGGGGATCGACCCGCGGATCGGAAAGACGAAACCCTGACCGGGAAAACGAAAAAGGGCCCGATGCGACCCTGGGCCGCGCCCCGCGAGGGTGAGAAAGGTTGATCATGGGAAAGATCCTGATTGTCTACGCCTCCCGGACCGGCGAGACCCGGGCCATTGCGGACCTGATCGGCGAGGGCGTCCGCATGGCCGGGCACCAGGCGGAGGTGGCCGACGTGAAGACGATCAAAAGCGAGGCCGACCTGGCCGGCTATGACGGGTACGTGTTCGGATCGGCCACCTACCACGGCGATATGCTCCAGGCGATGAAAACCTTCCTTTTCTTGGCGGAGAAGTCCCAGCTGGAAGGTAAGGTCGGCGGGGCTTTCGGCTCCTTCGGCTGGAGCGGAGAGGCCAACGATCGCATCTACCAGACCATGAAGAACATTTTTAAAATGGACATGGCGGCCGACAGCCTCCGGCTGAAGTCGAGCAACCTCGGCGGCGGCGTGAACATGGCCCAGGCCTACGGCCGCCAACTGGCCCAAAAACTGAAGGCTTGAAAACCCACTCTACAAGACGAAGGAGGGACACACCATGGCAGCCAACGACACCACCCCCAAGCATTGTCCGGGGTATGCCAATTTCAAGAGCCTGAAATCCTTCACCTGCAACTGCCAGGCGTGCGGGGCCGAAAAGGAGATTTTTTCAGACGAATTCGAACGTTCCCACAAGTGCGGCAAATGCGGGGCGGTGATCGATTTCAAGACCTGCAGCCTCGCCGGGGAAGGCAAGAGCGTATCCCCGCGCTGAGGGCTGCGGCCGGTCGTTTTCCGGTCAACGAGCGCCTGTGGGGGCGGAGAGGACGCGTGCGGTCATCTGAGGAGTCGGTAAACATGAAAGTTGGCAAACGGCTGATGGCGCTGCTGGTCGTCGGCATTTTTTCGGTCGGGCTCGGTGCCGTTTTCGCGCAACCCCAAAACCCCGGCGCCGCCGAGATCATTCTGGACGGAGGGACCAGCGGAAACGTCACTTTTCCGCACCAGCGCCACCAGGCGAAGCTGGCGGACTGCACGATCTGCCACTCCGCCTTTCCTCAGAAGGCCGGCGTCATCGAGGAGCTCAAGGCCCAGGGCAAACTCGCCCGCAAGCAGATCATGAACGAGCAGTGCACCAAGTGCCACAGGGAGCGAAAGCAGGCCGGCGAGAAGGCCGGCCCCACCTCCTGTACGACCTGCCACGTCAAACAGTGATCGGACCCGGACCATGCTGATTCTCGGTTTACAGGGAAGCCCGCGCAAGAAGGGCAACACGAATTTTCTCCTGTCCACGTTTCTCCAGGCGGCTGAGCGGCGGGGTGCGGTGACCCGGACCCTCCAGGTGGTGGAGCGCAACATCCTGCCCTGCAAAGAGTATGTGGTCTGCGAGAAAAAGGGCACCTGCCCCATCGACGACGACATGGCGAGCGAGATCTACGGGCTGCTGCGGCAGGCGGAAGTCGTCGTGCTCGCCTCGCCGATCTTCTTCTACAACATGACCTCCCAGCTCAAGGCGCTGGTGGACCGCTGCCAGACCTTCTGGGCGCGCAAATACCGGCTGAAACTGAGCGACCCGCTCAAGGCAACGCGCCGGGGTTACCTGCTCAGCGTCGGGGCCACGAAAGGCAAGAACCTCTTCGAGGGGCTGCAGCTGACCGCCAAGTACTTTTTCGACGCCATCGACGCGCGCTACGAAGGCAGCCTCCTCTATCGCGGGATCGAGGGCCCGAAGGACCTCGTCAACCACCTCACGGCCCGGGAGGAAGTGGAGCAGGCGGTCGAAGCCCTCATGGCCCCCTATGCCGCGCGCAAAAAGGTGCTCTTCCTGTGCCGCCAGAACGCCGGCCGCAGCCAGATGGCGGGGGCCTTCGCCCAGCATCTCGCGGGCGAGAAGCTGGATGTGGCGACCGGCGGCAGCCAGCCGGCGGAAAAACTCAACCCCGACATGGTCGCCGTCATGGCCGAGAAAAAAATCGACCTGGCCTTTCGCACCCCCCAGGGTATCGAAGCGGCGCTGGCCAACGGTCGGCCCGATGCCATCGTCACCATGGGCTGCCGCGAGGAGTGCCCGGTGGTGGCCGGCGCCGCGCGCTGGGATTGGGACGTGCCGGATCCCTCCGGCCAGTCGATAGAGGCCATGCGCCAGTCCCGGGACGAGATCGAATCCCGCGTAAAAGAGTTGATCACAACGCTGTGCGGGTGATATTAAGGGTCGAATATCTGTATTGACACGGCCCCCCCCCCCTCACCCTGCCCTCTCCCCCAGACTGGGGGGAGAGGATTAAGGAGAGGGGGTCGATCTCGGTCGATACTATTTCGAGACGATTAATATGAACCTGAGACGTTAAGAGGATTGCCCGTGGCCAAACCCGAAGAGATGTACCAGTGCCAAACCGTCAATTGCGGCTACATTTACGACCCCGATCGCGGGGATCGACGGGGCAAGGTCCCCAAGGGGGTCCAGTTCAAAGACCTTCCCGATGATTGGGTTTGCCCCGTGTGCGGCGCCGGGAAAAAAATGTTCAAACCGCTGGCCGGTCCGGGCTCGGTCCAGGACGAACAAACGGGATAAGATCCCCCGAAATGGAATTGACTGGAAGCGGGGGCATCCGCGTCAAGACAAACATGCAAAGCTTAGCAGCGAGGTGTGGGGGCGGTTTTCCAGCCGCGATTCGACGCTTCCGGCCGGGGCCGCGTCAGCGAAACGGCTCATCAAGATCCAACCACAATCCAAACCCATAAAAGGAGGAGAGCGAACATGGATAGATACGTTTGTCAGGTGTGCGGTTACGTTTACGATCCCGCCCAGGGCGACCCCGACAATGGGGTTGCCGCCGGGACCCCTTTTGAAAAAGTTCCGGACAGCTGGGAATGCCCGGTGTGCGGCGCCTCCAAGGCGGATTTCACGAAAGAAGCCTGAAGCGGGCTTCTGACGGCGGTTACGGTGGATGCCCTTTGCTTTCAGCCGCAGGGCTGGGAAAAGGGCATCCCCTTTTCGGGTCTTCGATTCGCGGCCCGTTCACGTCCGGACGCAAGGCGGCGTATTCATTGCGGCCGCTTGCGGTTGCCTTCCCCCCTCTGATGATTAAAATTTATAAACAACGAACGGTTTGTTGCGTGAGGTGAGGTTGAAAATGGATCCTGTTCAAATTGCCCCCGGCATCTACAACGTTGGTGTCAGAGACTGGAATGTCAGAGATTTTCACGGCTATTCCACCGATCTTGGGACCACGTACAACGCGTTTCTGGTAATGGATGAGAAGGTTGCGCTGATCGACTCGGTCAAAAAGGAGTTTGCCGACCTGCTGATCGACAACATTGCCCGCATCGTGGATCCGCGTAAAATCGACGTGGTGATCAGCAACCACACCGAGCTCGACCACTCCGGAAGCCTCGCCCGCATCATGCACCGGGTCGGCGAAGACAAGCCGCTCTATTGCTCGAAGATGGGGGCCAAAAACCTGGCGCGCCATTTTCCGCAGAAGTGGAACTACCAGGCCGTCGGCTCGGGCGACGAGCTCAAACTGGGCCGCCGCACGCTGGCGTTTCTGGAAACCCGCATGATCCATTGGCCGGACAGCATGTTCACCTACCTGAAGGAGGACGGGATCCTCTTTTCCAGCGACGGCTTCGGCCAACACTACGCCGGCCCCGAGACCTTCGATGACGAGATCGGGGAGCAGATCATGGTCCATGCCAAGAAATACTTCGCCAACATTCTGCTCCTCTACGCCACGCACATCGAAAAGCTGATCCGGCAGGTGGCGGGGATGAAACTGGATCTGCGCATGATCTGCCCGGACCACGGGGTGATCTGGCGCAAGGACCCGGGCCGGATCGTCCAGGCCTATCTGGACTGGTGCGGCCAGACGCCGGAGAAAAAGGCGGTCGTGGTCTACGACACCATGTGGCACAGCACCGAGAAGATGGCCGAGGCCATCAATGCCGGGATCATGGCGGAGGGGGTGCCGTCCAAGCCGATGAACCTGCGCTCCTGGCACCGCAGCGAGGTGATGACCGAGGTCTTCGATGCCCGGGCCGTGGTGGTGGGTTCTCCCACCCTCAACAACGGCCTCTTCCCCACGGTCGCGGATTTTCTCTGCTACATGAAAGGGCTCAAGCCCAAGAACAAGATCGGGGCGGCCTTCGGCTCTTACGGGTGGAGCGGGGAGGCGGTCAAGCTGGTCGAAAACGAACTGGCGGAGATGAAGATCGAACTGACCCAGCCCGGGTTGCGCACCCAGTTCGTTCCCGAGAAACCGGCCCTGGACGCCTGCCATGAGTTCGGCCGCAAGATCGGCCAGGCCGTCGCCGCCGGGTTCCGGGCCG
>CAZLSV010000124.1:6955-10785 GCA_964562235.1 uncultured Desulfatibacillum sp. | reverse complement strand
AACCGCGCGGGTCCACCACCGGGTCGTCGCTCGATTGCACGACGAGCGCGGGAATCTCGATGCCGCCCAGGCGCGGCTCGAGCTCGTCCATCAGGCGTTCGATTTCCCGCACGCCGGAAATGGGGTTTCGAAAGTAGTTGATGTGGGGGTTTTCCGGCCGGTTTTCGACGAACTCCATCTGGGCGCCGGAGCGGCCGGCCATCTTCATGAGCCGGTTCCAGGCGTCCACGGCCGGTGCGAACCGGGTGTTGAAGTCCTTCAAGCGCAGCGGCGCCGATATCGCGAACACCCCCGCCAGGCCCTTGACCCGGGCGGCCAGATCCAGGGCCAGGCCCGCCCCCGTGGAGAACCCGCCGGCGACCACGGTGCGGCAGATGCTGCTGATGATCGCATAGCCGCGGTCAACGGAGTGCATCCAGTCCCGGTAACTGCGCGTGGCCAGGTCTTCCGGGGAAGTGCCGTGACCCCGCAATCGCGGCACGTACACCCAGTACCCCAGCCGGCCGAGATGTTCGGCCAGCCCTTTGACCTCAAGCGGGGCGGCCATGTAGCCATGGCATAGGACCACCCCGAGGCCCGCGGAGCGGCCCGGCACCAGGAACGGCCGGCCCACCTCCGGCGGCTTGGATTCGGTGGGACTCTGGAAGCTCTGGTAATCCGCCTCGAATTCCTCCAGGGCCTCCCGGATCAGGCGATCCCGGACCTGCCGGCGCACCCAGAAACTCGGCAGCCAGGCGATCCGCCGCGCACGGCGCTGAAGCATCCGCAGCGGCACGGCGGCATTGGCCATGACATCGACCGGGTTGTCGATGCGCGCCCGGTGGAACCGGTAAGGCGAGCTGAAAGACCGCCGCTGCTTCAGAAAACATCCTTCGCTCTGTTTGAGGTTGCCTTTTTCCAGAGCGAGCGCGATGAAGTCGGCCGTGATGCCGTGGCGGTCGTCGGTCAAAAGGTGCAGCTGGCCGCCCGCCAGGCCGCGGTGCAGGTGCAGCGTGTTGGCTTGCTGCACCTGTGTCGCCAGCAGGAAAACGCGCCGGCAGAGATCGTCCCGGTCGATGCGCCCATACGGGGTGAGCTTCAATAGAGAAGCGAAAAGATGGTCGTGGTTGACGGTGGTCATGCCGTAGATGGCCGACATGTAGCGGTTCATCAGGGCCAGGGCCTCCCGCCGCATGACGGTGCGCGAGGCGATGGGGTCATCAAAGCCGATGCGCGTCTTGGAGCGGACGTCCTGGGCAATGGCCACGCGCTTCAGGCTATCGGCCACCGGGATCGCGGCCCCGAACCGGACGTCGATGTCGACCCCCGACAACAGCATGGAGCCCTCGGTCATGAGCTCTTCCATCAACCGCTCCGGCAGATCGTCCACCAGCCGCCGGGCGATGTCGATCAGGATGTTGTCGCGGGCCCGGACCGGGTAGTAGGTGATGTTGACGGGCAGGAGATAGGTCGCTCGCTTCAAAACCGGTTCGAGCGCATCGATCTTGAACATCCGCATGAGCCGGTCGCACTCCAGCGGGTCCCTCCCGGCCAGGCGCCGCAGCCGTTCGCGATAAAACTCGGTGCGAATCCCCAACGTGGCGGCCCCCGTGTGCGGCGGCCGTTTGCCCGCGGCCCAGGAGATCATGAAACGGTTGCGTTCCATGACCTTCATGTTTTTCACCATGCCGCCTTCCGGAAAAATGACCCAGTTCGCCGTGCCTTCGAGCAGCGACTTCACGATCAGCCGGTCGCGGTCCGGGTTCTTCGTGGACACCGCTCCCATTTGCTCCAGAAAACGGTCGAAAGGTCCCTTGAAGAATTCCGCGTCCGCCAGCGACCACACCGGGACCCGGGTCACGCGGTGAATCAGGTAAGGCAGCAGAACGGTTTCGATCCGGGTGAAATGATTGATGACGAAGATGATCGACCCGTCGGGGATGTTCGCCTCGCCGTGAAGGTGGATGCGGGCCTTGGAAAGATTGGAGATGGCCTTGATGGCGAGCCCGGTCGTGCGATAGGCGAACTTGTTCATGGCTTCAGTATAGTTGAAATTCGACCGCCTTTCAATTTCCCTGGAACCCGCGGCCGGCCGGCGTCCGGTGCGCCCATGGTTGACACCGTCACGAAATCCATTTAAGTTCACCATGTTCTACAGGAATTTTACCGGGAGGTTCGGCGTGTACTCAAAAATTCTCGTCCTGCGTTTTTCAAAGGAAGTCGCTCAGAAGCCTGTCGTCTGCCACCTGGCCAGAGACTTCGACCTGGTGTTCAACATCCTGAACGCGACGATTCTGCCAGGCAAGGAAGGCGTGATGGTGATGGAGCTTTTCGGCGCCAAGAAGAACTTCCGCGACGGGGTCAAGTTTCTGAAGGAAAACGGCATCCGGGTCCAGAACGCCTCCCAGGAGGTCAAGCGCGTGACGGACAAGTGCACCCACTGCGGGGCGTGCACGGCCGTGTGCCCGACCGGCGCCCTGTCCATCCGACGGCCGGAGATGGAAGTGCTGTTCGATCAGGAAAAATGCAGCATCTGCGAACTCTGTGTCACCGCCTGCCCGCCGCGCGCGATGGAAGTCCGGCCCATCAAGGACGATTGGGTGGGATGAAACGCGCGATTGCCGTGGCCGTCAGCGGCGGCGTGGACTCCATGATCGCCGCCCACCTCCTGAAACAGGATCACCCGAACGTTTTCGGCCTGCATTTCCGCACGGGGTTCGAACCCGCGCCACCCGACCGCAGTGCGCCTTCCGCGCAATCCATCGGCGAGCAGCTCGGCATCCCGGTGCACGAGCTGGACGTGAGCGCCGAGTTCAAGCGCAGCGTCGTGGACTATTTTTGCGCCGCCTACCTCTCGGGCGAGACCCCGAACCCCTGCATGCGCTGCAACCCGTCCATCAAATTCGGGGTGCTGCTGCGCCGCGCCCGGGGCCTGGGCGCCGAGCGCCTGGCCACCGGGCACTACGCCGTTGTCGAACGGGACGCCGCCGGCCGGTGCCGCCTCTCGAAGGGCACCGACGCCCGCAAGGACCAATCCTACTTCCTGTCCCGTCTTACCCAGGCCCAGCTGGCCCACGCGTGCTTTCCGCTCGGCCGCCTCACCAAAGCCGAAGTGCGGCGAATCGCCGCCCGCAACGACCTGCGGCCCGTAGTGGCGGGCGAAAGCCAGGACGTGTGTTTCATCCGGTCCGGAACCTACGCGGAGTTCATTGCCGCGCGGTGCGGGCGCCCATTGGAACCCGGCTTGATCGAGACAACCGAAGGTACGGTGATCGGCCGGCACAAGGGGCTGCAGGCCTTTACGGTCGGCCAGCGCCGCGGGATCGACTGCCCGGCGGCCGAGCCCTATTATGTGGTGCGGGTGGATGCGGCCCGCAACCGATTGATCGTCGGCCGCAAGAAGGACCTTCCGACGGAGGAGTGCCATGTGACAGGGATCAACTGGATCGCAGCGCCTCCCGATGCGCCGTTTCAAACCATGGTGCGCGTGCGCTATCGCACGCCGGAGACGCCCGCCCTGCTGATTCCGCTGAGCCCGGACAGCGCCCGGGTGCGTTTCGCCACGCCCCAGGCCGCGGTCACGCCCGGACAGGCGGCGGTCTTCTACGACGGGGACGAAGTGCTCGGCGGGGGATTCATTTCACAACAACCCGACACCGGATACGGGATACAGGATTCAGGATGAAAGCAAACAGCTAAAGCGTCATTTAGTTCTCGCGCATCCAGTATCCAGCATCCCGGATGGTTTTATCTACCATGCCCACGTTCAAAATCATCACCCTCGGCTGCAAGGTAAATCAGGCCGAGTCCGAATCCATCGCCTCCCGGCTGACCGGACCGGACTGGCATCC
>CAZLSV010000124.1:0-6945 GCA_964562235.1 uncultured Desulfatibacillum sp. | reverse complement strand
GACCTGTGCATCATCAACACCTGCACGGTGACCCAAAAGGCGGCGATGCAGTCCCGCCAGGCCGTGCGCCACGCCATTCATGCCAACCCGCGGGCCAGCGTGGCGGTTACCGGCTGCTATGCCGAGACCGACCCCCAGGCGCTCATGACCATCCAGGGGTTGGATTGCATCGTCGACCAGGCCGCCAAGACACGCCTGCCCGAGATCATTCGGGCCTGCGGCATCGCCAAGTGCGACCGGCCGGCCCTTTTGAGCGGGGCCGGGGACCCCTCTCTTCCCTCGGCGGATTTCTCTTTCGACACGGCGGCCGGCCGCACCCGGCCTTTTCTGAAGGTTCAAGACGGCTGCGACGCATTCTGCACCTACTGTATCGTGCCGCGCGCGCGCGGCCGCAGCCGCAGCAGCGAGCTTAACACCGTGGTGGCGAGCATGGAACACCTGGGGGGGCTGGGATTTCACGAGGTGGTGCTGACGGGGATCCACTTGGGCTTCTACGGCCGCGACCTGGAACCGCGCTCCAGTCTGCTGGAACTGCTTGAGCGAACGGCCTCCCTGAACACAACGATCCGGGTGAGGCTGAGCTCCATCGAACCCCTTGAGCTGAGCGACGAGATCATCTCCCTGGTGGCAGGCTCCGACCGTTTCTGCCCCCACTTCCACATTCCCCTTCAGAGCGGCGACGCCCATATCCTCCGGCGCATGGGACGGCCCTATTCGCCCGAGGCCTTCAACGCGCTCGTCCTGAAAATCCGCAGCCGCATGCCGGAGGCAGCCATCGGGGCGGATGTCCTGGTCGGCTTCCCGGGCGAGACCGAGGCGGCCTTCGAAAACACCTTCCGCCTGATCGAGGCCCTGCCGGTGACCTACCTGCACGTCTTTCCGTTCTCGGCGCGGCCGGGCACCGCGGCTCACGATTTTCCGGACAAAGTGCCGCCGGACCGGATCAAGCAGCGTTGCCACCGTATGCGGCAGCTCGGCGGTCGCAAACGGCTCGATTTTCATCGCGGCTTCATCGGCCGGCAGGTGCAGGTGCTTGCGGAAAGCCGCCGCGACCCCAAGACCGGCCACCTCAAGGGGGTTTCCTCAAACTACCTTCCCGTGCTTTTCGAGGGCGAGGATCGGCTGATGAACCGGATGGCGGATGTCCGCATCACCAAGGCCGACGCCGTCCGCCTGCAGGGAACCCTCGCCTGACGCTACCGGCAGGAAAACGCCTTCAACTCTTGGCGTAATCGACCATTCCTTGAAAATCCACCACGACCGCGGGCTCCTTTCCCTCCACCCACGCATCGTGGCCTGAAGGCAGCAGGGACACATCCCCCGCTCGGCAAACAAACTCGGCGCCGTCGTCCATCCGGATTTTGACCACCCCGGAAACATGATACTGGAAATGAGGGGCTTCGCAGCTTTTGGTTTTGGCAAGGGGCTGGACCGATTCCGACCATCTCCAGCCGGGTTCGAATATGGCGCGGCCGATCGTTGCGCCGCCTATCTTTATGAGCTCCAACCGGCCTTTCGGAAATGTCCGAACCTCATCCGGCTTTTCGAAATTTTTGACTTCGGCTTTGTCCATAACAGCCTCCCTTCCGGGCTGAAAAGATTCTGCGATGCGTTGAGGATCGTCGACTCCCCGCTTGGTCGGGCACAGGGGGGCGGGCGCATGAAGCCGGTGAAGCGAGGGCCGGTCAAGCGGGAATCTGAACGGATGCTATACCCGAACTCCGACTTGTCAACGGGCCCCGGCATCCGGCGTGGGAGGAAGGTGAAATCCGCCCCGGCGTATGATATTATTCCTCCTGTTGATTATGTCCAACTCCCGCATCCCGCAGAGAGGGTATCGGCATGAGATCAGAACGAAACGTGACCCTCCCCGCATCCAAAGTCGCCTCCATCTATGCCCTTGTTTCGGTGGCTTGGATACTTTTTTCGGACCGGCTTCTGGCGGCGACCGCGAGCACCGTGGAGACCGTGACGCTGGTTCAGACGGTCAAGGGCTGGGCGTTTGTCCTGACGACAAGTGTTTTGATCTTTTTTCTGATGCGCAAGGAGATGGTCCGGTTCTTCAAGGCGGTCGAGACCCAGAGAGCCACCGAATCCAACTTCCGCGTCCTCATCGAAAACAGCCGGGACATTATTCTTTTCATTCGCCGGGAAGACAGCCGGATCGTAGAGGCCAACACGGCCGCCTGCGAGGCCTATGGTTACAGCCGGGATGAACTGCTCCAGCTCGGGGTGCAAGACCTGCGGGCGCCCGACACGATCGGCCTGGTTTCCGACCAGATGGCCAAAGCGGATGCCGAAGGCATCCTTTTTGAGACAAGCCATCGCCGGAAAGACGGATCCTCTTTCCCGGTCGAGATCAGCTCCAAAGGGGCCACCTTCAACGGGGTGCGAACCCTGATCAGTATCGGCCGCGACATCACCGAGCGGAGGCGATCGGAAGCGGCTCTGCGAGACAGCGAGCTCCGGTTTCGAAATTTATCCGATTCCCTGCCCCAGCTCGTCTGGACGGCCGTCCCGGAGGGGCGGATGGATTACTTCAACCGCCGGATCGAGGAATTTCACGGGTTCGTGAAGCTGCCCGGCGGCGGTTGGGAGTGGTCGGCGGTGGTGCACGCCGATGATCTCCCAGCGACGGTCGATGCCTGGCAGCACGCCATCCGCACCGGCCGGACCCATGAAATCGAGCACCGTCTGCTTCAGCGCGATGGCGCTTACCGCTGGCACCTGAGCCGGACCACTCCGGTGCGCGGCCCCGATGGCCGGGTCGTCAAATGGTATGGAACATCCACCGAAATCGACTCCCAGAAAAAGGCGGAGGCGGCGCTGGCGGAGAGCGATGCCCGCTTGCGGCTGGCGTTGGAATCGGCGCAGATGGGGGTCTGGGAGCTGGACTTGAAGACCCGCCGTGTTGCCTGGGACGAGGCCCACCACCGGCTGTACGGCCTAACGCCGGACCAGTTCGCGGGGACGGCGGAGGGTTTCTACCAATTTGTTCTGCCGGAGGATCGCGAATCGATACAGGCGGCGACCCGGGCGGCCATTGAATCCCGGAGCCCCTTCGGGGTCGAGTTTCGCATTTGCCGAGCGGACGGCGAGGTGCGTTGGATGAGAAGCCAGGGGCGCGTGATCGGTGATCAAGGCGATCAACCGTCGCGGGTCCTGGGGGTGGTCTGGGATGTCACCCAGCTCCGCCAAGCCGAACAGAAACTGATGGATGCCAACCGGCGGTTGGACTTTCTCGTGACCGAAAGCCCCGCCGTGGTCTTTACCTACGACCTCAAGCCCCAGCCGCACCTGAAATACATCAGCCGCAACCTTGAGTCCATTCTGGGCTGGAAACCCGAACGGTTTACCGAAAACTTCGAGCGTTGGAGGGAATGCCTTCATCCGGCCGACCTGTCCACGGTTCTGGATGGATTGGCCCAACTGGAGAGAACCGGCCAGCAGGTATTCGAGTACCGGTTCAAGGACGCCGACGGCAAGTACCATTGGATTCACGATGAGCAGAGGCTCATCGTGCGGCCGGATGGAAGTCGGCAGGTGATCGGGGCCTGGTGGGACGTCACCGGCGCGAAGGCGACCCAGGAGGAGCTGCGGCGCCTGGCGGCGGCCATCGAACAGGCGGCTGAAATCGTTCTCATCACCGACGAGAAGCCTGAAATCCTCTACGCCAACCCCGCCCTTGAGAACATCACCGGCTACGGCCCGTCGGAGGTGATCGGCAAAAACCCTCGCATTCTCAAAAGCGGTGAACACGGGAATGCGTTTTATCAAAAAATGTGGGCCACGCTGTCGTCCGGAAAAACCTGGCAGGGGCGGCTGGTCAATAGAAAGAGAGACGGAAGCCTCTACACCGAAGAGGCCACGATTTCACCCGTGCTCGATTCTTCCGGAAACATCGTCAATTACGTGGCCGTGAAACGCGACATCACCAAGGAGCAGGAACTCGAGCAGCAGTACCTCGACGCTCAGAAAATGGAAGCCATCGGCACGCTGGCCGGCGGGGTCGCTCATGATTTCAACAACATTCTGGCGATCATCCTGGCAAACGCCCAGATCCTGGAGTATTCCGGCGCGGTCAACGGCGACGCCAAAGAGAGCCTGGATCAAATCATCACCGCCTCCAAGCGGGCCAGAGAATTGGTGCGTCAAATCCTCGCCTTCAGCCGCCGCGGGAAGCAGGAAAAAATCCTTATGAACCTGAAACCCGTCGTGAAGGAGACCGTCGGGCTGCTGCGGGCTTCACTGCCGGCCACCATCCGGCTGGAGCTCCACCTGGCCGCGCCCACCGGCATGCTCTTTGCCGATCCCACCCAGATGCAGCAGGTGTTGATGAACCTCTGCACCAATGCCGCGCATGCCATGGAAAAAGAGGGCGGGGTCCTTACCATATCGCTATCAAATACGCGCATCGATGAAAACGACCCTCCCGTGGAGCCGGGCTTTGCGCCCGGAGAATATGTCAAGCTTTCCGTGTCCGATACCGGTCATGGGATGCAGCCCTGGATACTGAAAAGGATATTTGAGCCCTATTTCACCACCAAGGAAATCGGGAAGGGAACCGGGTTGGGCCTGTCCGTGGCGCATGGAATCGTGAAGTCCCACGGGGGGGCGATCAGGGTCAGCAGCGTCGTCCGAAAGGGTTCTGTTTTTGAGATCTACCTGCCCAGCGTCAAGGGGGAAACACCCGAAACGGACCCCCTGGATACGCCGTTGGTAGGAGGGACCGAACGCATACTGTTTGTGGATGATGAACCGGCGCTGACCCTGATGGGGAAGAAAATCCTCGGCCGATTGGGATATGGGGTGCAAACGACCAACAGCCCGGCCGAGGCGTTGGAGATATTCAGGTCAAAACCGAATGCGTTTGATCTGGTCATCACGGACTTGACGATGCCGGAGCTCAGCGGGATCCAACTGGCCAGGTCTTTGTTGGAAATCCGCCCCGGTTTGCCCATCGTTCTGTGCACCGGATTCAGCGACACGGTGAACGAGGCGATGCTGCCGGCGATGGGGATCCGCGGCCTGCTGCTGAAGCCGCTCACCATCCACGAACTCGCCCATTCGGTGCGCATGGCCATCGATGCTAAACCTTAACCCCGCCGTGCCACCCCGTGCCGGGTCCGCCCCTTTCGCGATAGGAAACCGGAGTTGGCCTTCACGCCGGCCCATGTGATCGCATCGCGGCCCGCCGACCGCGCGGCTCCCCAGCAGCGGCATCGCTCAGACGAAAAAGGTCGCCTCGACTTGGCCGAAAAATCATCGCCGTCGGCACTTGACACGATTCGCATGCGATCTCACGTTGCTATCGGACCGGCGATAAAATATGCCGACCCCTGTTCGGATGAAAGCGGAGCGGGGTGACTGAGGTCTGGAAAAGGAGGTCGCGATGAACACTCAAAAAAGAGGCCCTGTCCCTGAGGAACGCATGAAACGGTGCATTTTGGCTTCGAAGAACTGCCAGATGAAAGATGACGGGACTTGGGATTGTTCGATCCGGTTTAAGGATTGCCTGGGCGTCCATTCCCGTGCGTGA
This sequence comes from uncultured Desulfatibacillum sp., assembly GCA_964562235.1. Classification (GTDB taxonomy): domain Bacteria; phylum Desulfobacterota; class Desulfobacteria; order Desulfobacterales; family SpSt-501; genus SpSt-501. Next base: position 1,406 of record CAZLSV010000124.1, on the reverse strand, counting down.
GGCGGGTTCCCCGGGGCATGTCAAAAACTCCCGGAGCACGAAGGCGCTCTCGACGACCAGCAGCGTCTGGAGTTCCTGGGCGATCTGTTCTCAGAGACGAAGAGCGCCGCCCGGGGTGATCTTTGAGGCGGAAAAACATGCGCCGGCGGGATTATTCGCCGAACTGGTAAAACTTGATGAAGAACGGCTCGTGTTTTCGCCACCCCCAATGCTCGTCCCGAATAACGGCGGCCGCCCTGAACGGATCGCCTTTTTCCACCGCGGCGATAAAATCGACGTGTTCCTGCAGATTCACCGCCTCCCACTCTTGCCAATAGGCTTTCCGGGGAAAGTCGTACAGCCGTTGCTTGAGCGGAACGACGATCTGTTTCAACGCCTTGTTGTCGGAGAGGTCCAGGAAAATGTCGTGAAATTCCAAGTTGAGATGATAGTATCGGTCATAGTCTTTATTCTTGAGGGCTTTTTTCTGCTCGTCGTTGGACTGCTTGAGACGTTTCAGGCAGGCCCCTGCCCTCAACCGCTCGAAGACCGCCCCGACCACGCCCGATTCGAGGTAGCCGATGATCTCGTAGTGGTTTTTCAGCTCTTGCAGCGACAGCTCCCGGACCTGCACGCCCCGGCGCGGTAGAAAGCTCACAAACCCTTCACACTCCAGCTTGATGATGGCTTCCTTGAGAGGGGTTTTGCTGATGCCGAGCTCCCGGCTCATCGTGTCGATGTGGATCGAAGCCCCCGGCGCTATCTTCCCCTGCTGAATTTCACCCCGCAGGTAAAGATAGATCTGCTCACGCAACGAGGAAAGCGGCATCATACCCGTCTATCCTTGTCTCGTTCTATTCTGTTTATTGATTTCGCGGACGATCTCCGGGACCACTTCATAGAGGTTTCCGACGACACCGTAGTCGGCATACCGGAAAATGGGTGCGTCAGGGTCCTTGTTCACGGCCACGATGCAGCCGGAGGAAGACATCCCGGCGATGTGCTGGATGGCCCCGGAAATGCCGCAGGCCACGTAGAGCTTCGGCGACACCACCTTCCCGGTCTGCCCGACCTGGTCGGCATGCGGCCGCCACCCCTCGTCCACCGCACTGCGGGAAGCGCCGACGGCCCCGCCCAGCAGACCGGCCAGCTCCTCCAGCACGCTGAAATCCGTGCCGCCCATGCCGCGCCCGCCGGAAACCACCACATCGGCTTCCATGAGATCCAGCCTGGAGACGGCTTGTTTCTTTTCGAGCAGCCGGACGCGGGGCGCCGCCGGTTTCACCTCAATCCGTTCGATCTCGCCGGTCTTCTCGATTGCGGCCGCCGGAAAAACGTTCGGCCGCAACGCGGCGATCTGCGGCGTGCCGTCGAGCGCCACCTTGGCGATCAGCTTGCTGCCGTAAATGGCCCGGGTGGCGATGAGC
>CAZLSV010000123.1:0-10826 GCA_964562235.1 uncultured Desulfatibacillum sp. | reverse complement strand
CAACAATCTCTGCGACCGCTGCCTGCTGATCGGGGTCATGTCCAATGCGCGCCTGGTGGACAGCCCGATCATGCGCGCCGCCATCGACGACACGAAGGAGTGAGCATGCGCCTTCATCCGCCATCCACATTCAACACGCACGCAGCTGCCGGGTGCCGCCGCGCGATCGTGCTTCTCTTGTGCGCCGGGCTGACGCTGGCCGTTTTCGGCTGCGCCCAGAATGCCGCCTACGCGCCGGCGCCGGCGGGCATCGGCCAGGCCAAAGGCCCGGCTTCCGGCGCGAAAACCGTGGCGGTCGTCATCGCCGATCTGGACAACGACGGGATGGCGGACATCGTCAGCGGCTCCGTCGACCCGGGCGTGATCACGATCAGCTACGGCGAGGGCTCAGGCCGTTTTACCACGCCCCGGCTACTGCCGGTCGAGGGCGACGTACGCTCGATCGCCGTCGCCGATGTCAACGAGGACGGGCTGCCGGACCTTATTTACAGCGTTCAGCGCCAATCCTCGGGCATCCGGGTCTTGCTGAATCAGACCGGGCGGCGGTGGACCGCGGGCAAAGGGCCGACGGAGATAAACAAGTACGAGGGCCTGCGGGCCGCGGACCTGAACGGCGACGGCCACGTCGACATCGTCGCCGCCAATGCCGCCTTCGATCTTCAAGGCGGCCTCCAGGTCTGGTGGGGCACCGGAGACGGAAGCTGGGTCCCGGGGTTGAGCCCGAGCGTGACCGGGACTTACATGGACGTGGCCGTTGCCGATTTAAACGGCGACGGGGTTCCCGACCTCGCCGGCGCCGGCTGGGGAACGCACGGGGCGCTGCGGGTCTGGCTCGGGGACGGGGGCGGACGTTGGCGGGCGGTCGATCCGGTGACCTCGGGCAACTTCTACGCGCTGAACGTGGCGGACATTAACAACGACGGGCATTTGGACCTAGTGGCCGGCTCCTACAAAACCGGCGTTCGGCTTTTCTACGGAAACGGGAGCGGTGGCTTTGAGGAAAAAATGCGTTTGAAGGCACTGCGGCCGGAGGAGGCCTCCGCCGAAGCGGCCGGAACCCAGACCCTCGAATCCCCCGAACGTGAAACCAGTTTTTGGCAGGCGTTGCCGGTAGACCTCAACGGTGACGGCTGGATGGACATCGTTGCCGGCTCGCTGGATTATCAGGGGGTCTACTCCTGGTTGAACCAGGCCGGGAAGGGCTGGAAGCCCCACGCCCCGGATTTCCCCCGGTCCGGGAACTTCTACGGTTTTGCGGCGGCGGACCTCAACGCCGACGGGCGACCGGATTTGTGCGCCGCGAATTGGGGCGAGGGAGTCGTCATTTTGAACGGCCGCATGGAGGCTTCGGCGGTGGCGGGCCGGGCGCCGCGTGTCATTGCCGGCAGAGCGGTGCCCGCGGCGGCCGTGATTCCGCCGGAGAACGACGTTTTCAAAATCGTCGACGGAACGCCCGAATACAAGATCGGCCCGGGGGATCTCCTGGAAATCACGCTCTGGGAAGGCAACACCGCCACTCGCCAGGATCTCCTGGTTCGGCCGAACGGCCAGATTTCTTTCGGCCTGGTCGAGAACCTGAAGGTGTCCGGGCTGACCGCCGGCGAACTGGACAGCCGCTTGAGCGCCAAACTCGAACAGTTTTTTAAACGGCCGCGCGTCGACGTGCGGGTCAAGCAGTACAACAGCAAGTCCGTGAGGCTGCTGGGGGCGCTTGTCAAGACCGGCGCATCGGGCAGCGGGGCGGGGGAATACAAACTGCAGGGCAAGGCCACCGTGCTGGAGATGCTCACGGCGGTGGGGGGGCCCACCTCCGATGCCGATCTCAAATCCGTGCGCATCCGCCGCAAGGACGGAGAGACCGTGTCGTTGAACCTCTACAAGACCATCATCCAGGGCGATCTCAGCCAGGACATGGTGCTGAACGACGGCGACCTGATTTATGTGCCCACCCTGTCCAAGGAGGCCAACCGCGTCTACGTGTTCGGCCAGGTGCAGAAGCCGGGCGCCTACACCTTCAGCGGTTCGGAGATGCGCCTGATCGATGCGATCTCCGAGGCCGGCGGCACGACGCCGTTCGCCTATCGGACCGACACCAAAGTGGTGCGCGGGGACATCACGCAGCCGGAGATCCTCTCGGCCGACCTCGGCCGCCTCATCGAAAGAGGCGACCGCTCTCAGAACCTCCTGCTGGCCAGCGGCGACATGGTCTACGTCCCGCGCAGCCGCTTCGGCGACATCAAACTCTTCTACGATCAAGTCCGGCCGCTGCTGGAAATGGTGCTCTGGCCCGCGCGGGTCGTTATCGACTGGAACAGCGCGGCGGACATCACGGGCGTGAAATAAGGAAACGATCGCATGGCACAATACGACGTCGACTTGAGGGATTATTGGCGCATCGTGCGCAAACGCAAGGCCTCCATCCTTTTCATGGTGCTGCTGGTCGGGCTCTGCAGCTACGGCTTCGCCAAATTCCGTGAACCGGATGCGCTCTACGAGGCCCACTCGGCCATCAAGATCGATCGGTTCTCCAACCTGGCCTCCATCCTGACGGGCGGGTACTGGCGTCAGGCCGAAAATATGGAAACCCATGCCTACATTATCTCCAGCTACCCCGTGCTGAAGAGCGCGGTGGAGGCCCTCGGGTGGGTCTCCCCCGGACCGGCCGCGGCGCCGGCCTCCGAGGACAAGGCGGTCCTGGATGAGATCCAACGGCTCAAGCGCATGGTGGAGGCCAAGACCCAGGAAAACACCCACATCATCAACATCCGCGCCGTGTCCGATGATCCCCAGCAGTCGGCGCGCGTGGCCAATGCGCTGGCGCACGCCTACCGCGACTACAGCATCCAGCAGAGCAACAAGAAAACCTTCGAGACCAAAGCCTTCATCGAGGAGCAGCTGCGCCTGACCCTGGAGCGTCTCAAGCAGGCCGAGCGCGAACTGCAGCGGTTCAAGGAGCAATACGGCCTGATCGCCCTGGATGCCCAGACCACCCACACCCTGACCAAGCTCAACGGCCTGGAGATCGAGCACGAACGTGCCAAAGCCGACCGGGTGGAAATTGAAAACCAGCTGAAAGCGGTCGATGCCGCCGGCAAGGGACAGAACGAAAGGCTCATGGGGATCGTGATGGCGGCCCCGGCGGGCTCCCCGCTGGAGCGGCTGCGCGGCCAGCTGGGCGATCTCAACCTGAAGCGCCAGACCCTCCTGATCACCTTCACGGAGAAGCACCCGCAGGTGGAGGACCTCACGCGCCAGATCCAGGCGGTGACCACCGAGGCCCGCAAAGACCTGCAGTCGCTGCTGCAGGTGGCCGCCGCCAGGGAATCGGAGCTGGCCCGCCGGGTCGAGGCGGTGCACCGGGAAAACATGAGCCTGCCCGAAAAGGGACTGATGCTGGTGCGGCTGCAGCGGGAAGCGGACCTGCAGCAGTCGCTCTACACGCAGCTGAAGGGTAAATACCAGGAAGTCCTGATCCAGGAGTCCGGCAAGGTGGAAGAGGTTTCGGTGGTCAAACCCGCCGTGGCGCCGACGAACCCGTTCAACGTGCCCTCCAAGCTCATGATCGTCCTCACCGGAGTGGTGATGGGACTGATCATCGGCGTGGTGCTGGCCTTCCTGGCCGAGGTGTTCGACACCTCCATGGGCACCATCGAGGATGTGGAGGAGCTGCTGAAAGTTCCGGTGCTCGGCGTGATTCCCCAGCTGGGTAACGACCCCAAGCGCAAAGGCCGTTCGGAGCGGGGCGACGCCAGCCTCCGGGACCGCTCGCGGGACCTGGTGACCCATTACGAGCCCAAGTCCCAGGCCGCGGAATCCTTCCGGGCGCTGCGGGCCAACCTCCAGTTTCTGCGGGTGGAATCCAAGGGAAAGCTCTTCCTGATCACCAGCTCCTTCATCCAGGAGGGAAAAACGCTCAACATCGTCAACCTGGCGCTCAGCATGGCCCAGGCCGGCAACAAGGTCCTGCTGGTGGACGCGGACCTGCGCAAGCCGAACGTCCATCGCGTGTTCGGTCTGCAACGGGAGCCGGGGATCACGGATTACGTGCTCGGCAACTACCATTGGCGGGAGGTGGTCGACAGCATCTCCGACGTGATGCTCGGGGATTTCGAAATGGAGGACATCCTGCAGACCCCGGGGATGGACAACCTGCACTTCGTAACGGCCGGCACCAAACCGCCCAACCCCACCGAAATCCTGAGCTCCGAGCGCTTCCGGGAATTCCTGCGGGAGGCCAAGCAGGTCTACGATTTCATTTTCGTGGACGCACCGCCGATTCTCCCGGTGGCGGATGCCACGGAAATCGCCCCGCTGATGGACGGTGTCTTTCTGGTCTACACCGTGGGTCGGATCGGCCGCGGCGTGCTGAAGCGGGCCAAGTCCAACCTCGACAACGTGGAGGCCAAGGTCCTGGGCGTCGTCCTGAACAACGTCAAGCCCGAGGCCGGCCCGGATTATTTCCGATACCATTCCCACTATTATTACGGGCCGGACACGGCCGGACCCCATCCCGGACGCGGCGGTTCGGAAGACCGCGGCTTCCGCTGGCCGGGCGCGCTGGCCAAGGCTTTCGGTCTGGCCGCCTTTGTGCTGGCGCTGTCGGCTTTCACCCTCGGGGTCTTCTGGCAGGAGCTGCCCGCCTATCTGCCCGAGTGGGCGCTGTCGTACGCGCAGACGCTGTTCAGCAATTGAACCGGCGGTGGGCATGCCGATGTGTAACCGAGTTCGACCACCGAATGCCCTGGACGCAGTGGATGCGTTGCCGCTTTAAAACTTCATGCGGCCGCGCCGCATTTCCCTGGAGCCTTTCATGCGATCGATCGCCTTTGCCGTAGCGCTGGTCGCCGTCGCCCTGCTGACGGGGGCTATGGTCGCGCAGGTCACGCCGGCAAAGATGCTGATCATCATCTCCGCCCTGGTCATATTTACGGCGGCCTTCATCAAGGTCGACTGGGGTCTGTACATCCTGATCTTCTCCATGCTGCTCTCCCCCGAATACCTGACCGGCGAGACGGGCGCCAACTCCCTCGGCCGGGGCGTGACGCTGCGGCTGGAAGACCTGTTGCTGGTGCTGATCGGTCTGAGCTGGTTCGCCCGCAACGCCGTGATGAAGGACCTGGGTCTGTTTCTCAAGACGCCGCTGAACAAGCCGATCCTTTTTTACATGCTGGCCTGCGTGCTCTCGACGGGCTTCGGCGTCATGGCCGGGCGGGTGGAGCTCAAAACGGGTTTCCTGTTCCTGCTCAAGTACCTCGAGTACTTCATCGTTTTTTTCATGATGGTCAACCACGTCCGCAACCGCGCGCAGGTCAAGCGCTTCGTGCTCTGTCTCTTCCTGACCGCCTTCATCGTTGCGATCGTCGGCATGTTCCAAATCCCCGGCGGAGAACGGGTGAGCGCACCCTTCGAAGGGGAGGTCGGCGAGCCCAACACCTTCGGCGGCTACCTGTTGTTCATCGGCATGGTGGCCGCCGGCATCGCGGCGAAGGTGAAGGAGCCCAAGGCGAGACGCCTGCTGCTGTTGTTGATCGTCTGCCTGGTGCCGCCCTTTTTCTTTACCCAGTCGCGCTCCTCCTACCTGGCCTTTGTGCCCGCCATGATGGTGCTGGGGGCCATGACCGAGCGGCGGCTGATCATCGTGGGGCTGCTGTCGGTGGGCCTGCTGCTGAGCCCCCTGTTTCTGCCGGGAATCGTCAAGGAGCGCATTCTTTTCACCTTCAACCAGCCCGAGGAGCCGGGGCAGATCACCATCGGCGAGCTGCGGCTCGACACGTCCACCTCCGCCCGGCTGCAGAGCTGGAAGGAAGCGGCGCGGGACATTTCGAAACACCCCCTCCTGGGTTACGGCGTCACGGGCTATCCCTTCCTCGACGCCCAGTTCCCGCGGGTCCTGACCGAAACCGGACTGCTCGGTCTGGCGGCATTCCTCTACCTCCTGGCGTCGATATTCCGGTTGGCGCTCCAGCGTCTCCGCCAGACGGAGGAGCCTTTTTTCAGAGGCCTCATCATGGGGTTCATCGCCGGTTTTATCGGGCTGGTGGTACATTCGCTCGGCACCAACACGTTCATCCTGGTGCGCATCATGGAGCCGTTCTGGTTTTTCGCGGGGATCATTGCGGTGCTTCCGATGATCCAGGCGGAGGCGCCCGCCTCGGTAGAAAAGGCCCCCCGGCCGCTGCCCGTCTGGCCCCGTCCGACCGGCCGCCTCGATCCCACTTGATCTCTCCGCTCCGCCCTGGTAAGTGAGCCCCACCTTTTTCAACACTATCAAAGGAGGTGCTTGTGCGCCGAAAAGAGAAAGAGATCGCCGATCGCGCGGAGCTCGAGGCGGTCATCGCCGATGCGCAGGTCTGCCGCATGGCTATGTGCGACGGCGACCAACCCTACGTAATTCCCCTGAGTTTCGGGTATGCCGACGGCACTTTTTATTTCCACTGCGCCGCCGCCGGTCGAAAGTTGGATGTATTACAGAAGAACCCCAGGGTCTGCCTTGAGCTGGAAGCCGGGGTGTCGCTGAATGCCGGCGCCAAGGCCTGCGACTGGGGGATGAATTTCCGCAGCGTGATCGCGTGGGGCAGCGCCGAGCGGGTCGATGCGGACGCGCCCAAGCGCCGCGCCCTGGACCTCATCATGGCGCACTACGCGCAGGGGTCTTTCGAATATGCCGACGCCGCCCTGGCCAAGACCGTCGTGCTGCAGGTGAAGACCACGAACATGACGGGGAAGAAGGCAGGGTAAAAATGAGTGCCTGAAATGCGTTAAAATGCCTAAAGTGCCTGTGATGTGTGGTTCACGCACTTCTGGGCGAGCAGCAATGCGCAGATCGACTTGGCGTCCTGGATCTCGCCGCACGTGATCATCTCCAGCGCCCGGGTCAGGGGCATGCGGTGGACGGCGAGGATCTCGTCGGCATCGAGTTCCTGGCGGGCGGCCGCCAATTCGGACGCCAGGAAGAGATGGACGCGTTCGTCCGAGTAGCCCGGCACGGGAGTGATTTCCCCGAGTTTTCGCCACACCTGCGCCGCATACCCCGTTTCCTCGATGAGCTCGCGCCGGGCGCAGTCCGTGACCGACTCCAGCGGGTCGAGGGTGCCGGCGGGGATCTCCCAGATGTACTGCCTGAGCGCGTGGCGGTACTGTTTGATCATCAGGACCTCGCCGGGGGCGATGAGCGGGACGATGGCCGCCGCGCCCGGGTGCTCGATGTAATCCAGGTCCGTGCTCACACCGTTGTCGAGAGTCACGTTTTCCCTGATCATGCGAAACACGCGCCCCTGGTGCAGCGTAATCCGACGGTTGACCTTGGCGGCCATAGACGACTCCTTGCCGTTCTGTATTCGTGGATTGCCTGTTGGAAATTGCCGGCAGGCCGGCAAACCGATGAGGTCAGCGTCGCGGGTAACGAGCAACAAACAACAAGTAAAAGAAAGTTGTGCGCCTTGGCGGAGAACGGCATTTTTTTACTCGTTGCTCGTTACTCGTTGCTCATCAATTTCTTTTTCCCCAAGCCAACGTTCGACCGCCTCGCTCACCCCGGCGTGGTCGTTGGAGGCGACCGCCGGAAAGCGCTGCCGGAGGTCGGCCGGGGCATTGGCCGTGACGAAGCGGGTTCCCGCCCATTCGAGCAGGTCGAGATCGTTGTAGTCGTTTCCCACCGAAAGCGTCTGCGTTCGCGGGATAGACAACCGCGAGGCCAGCCACTGCGCCGTCCGGCTTTTGGAGACGCCGGCCGGGAAGATCTCGATCCAGGTCGAGAGCCCGTCCAGCGGAGAGGTGGTCCGGATGACGGTCAGGTCTGCCAGCCGATGACGAACCTGCGCCAGGGCGTCTTGAGCGCGGTCGGGCGGCACGATGGCCACCACCTGGGTGGCCGGGCCGAAGCCGCTGATCTCGCCGTCCAGGGGAAAGGCGAATTGACGGTACAGGGCGATGCGGGTCTCGAAATCCGGGTTGGAGTTGTTCAGGGCTACGTAGCCGAATACATGGGTATCGGGAATGGGCCGCTGGACCATGAAATCCAGCCGCAGTTCCCGCAGTTCGGCACAGGCACGGCAGACCTCCGGCGGCTCCAGGCTGGCGCGGCGCATTATTTTACCGCCGGGGTGCTCGGCGACGCCGGCGCCGGTTGAAAAGATCAGGTAATCGATGGGAAGCCCCGGCGCCTGGACCCGTCTGAAAGAGAACATCGACCGCCCCGTGGCCACGACCCGCACCACGCCATGCTCCCCGAGGCGGCGCAGGGACGTCAGGTCGCTTTCCGAGAAGGTGCGGTCGGAGCGCAGCAGCGTGCCGTCCAGGTCGGTGACGAAAAGACCTGCCGGCGGCCGGCCGGCCTTAAAATCCCATCCGTTGTTTTCATTGATGATCGTCATGAATGAAATCCACTCTATACCGCTAATACCGCATGTCATAAAAAAGTTCCGGAAAAGTTCCGGAAAAAAGGAGGGCGGCATAAGGGGTTGTAACAAAGCAACGCCCGGCAAGCGGATCGTTGTTTCGACCACCACTATAGAAAAGCGGATGCCCGGAGTCAAACCTAAATCGAAGCAAAAGCGCTCCTAAAGTCCACCGGCGAAGCGGTCGATATATACTACAGCGCCGGAGGGGATGCTTGGGCAGAGTCGATACCACGCCCGGCCCGGCAGCGACCGGAAGGCAGCGCGCACCACGGAGGGGGTTTGACCATGGGAAAGGGAACCATCATTTTTTTCGACAAGCTGGGGTTCGGGTGGGTGGTCGACAGCACGGTACTGAAGGATGTCCGGCTCAGCATCTTCAGAGAGGAAGAGATGCCGAGCCGCTCGCTGATGCAAATGATTGAGGTCATCCTGTCGGAGAAGCCCATCATGTGATGGGCGCCCCGATACCTGCCGTCATGGCGCGCGATCGCGCTTTCCACCTTTTCATTCCGCCCACGCCCCGGTGCCTGCCGGACGGCGCCTTTCCCGGTTACCCGGAGGGAGGCAACTCTCCGGGGGAAAGCAAGCCGGGGCTAAATTTCCGCCCCGGGTGGCTTTCCTTCGCCGCAATGTATAACTTGTCGCTGACAGAGACGCGGGCAGCCGCCCGCTAAATTCATCCACGGGACTCAGAATCTCATGAACCATCGCCGCAAGAACCATCATGTTTTTCGAGGGCTTTTGCAATCCGAGGACGGGATCATCACGCGGGTGATAAAGGCCGGCCGCCGGAAAATCGTTTTCGAAACCGCTTTCGGGCTGGGCGGGCCGCTGGCCGGGTTGCTGAAGGAGCAGCCCGAGCATCTGCTGTTCAGCGAACGCTCGCGCATCGCCCGGTTGGGGGTTCAGATCGAAAGCGCCCCCGCCGCCGAGGCCCGGGTGGTCAACGACCAGGCCGTCCTGACTCTGGAGGCCTCCTCGGTCATTCCCGGCTACCCCGGCTTGATGGAATTGAAGGATTTTTTCAGCCCGGGGCTGCCGGTGGGCCGGCTGGTCTACTGCGATCCGGCGGCGCTGCTCTCCTCCGAAGAGGTCCTCGGCGCGGTCGAGCGCTCCGAGCTGAAGCTGCCGGCCTCGGCCGCCATCTCCAGCGACGGCAGCATCGTCATCGCGCCTCACAAGATCGCCTGCCGCCTCAAGGAGCCGCTCACCAAGGATGTCCTGGGGCGCATCCTGCTGCGCGAGGACGGCCGGGAAGTCCTCAACCGCCATCAGGTCCGGCACCCCGTGGCGGCCGTGGTCATCGCCCCCGGAGAGGGGCTGGTCACGACCTGTTCGATGTACCTCAACGAGCACTTCGTCGTGTTGCAGAGCGGGTTCTCCCTCGGGCGCAACCTGGCCGCCACCGTCCTGGACCCGATCAAGACGCGCGGGATCCGCATCTACCTGGAGATCATCAACCAGAGCGCGCACCCCATCGTCAACCCGCTGATCACGGCCAAGATCTACCGCGCGAGCCGGCGGGAGGCCGCCGGCAACGGCCATCGCCCGAAACCCCAGCCGTTGCTCTCCTACGGGAAGCTGTCGGGGGTTGGAAATCGGTTCCGGAAACTGAAGCGCTCCAACTGCCACTTCATCGACCGTCCGATCGCCGTGATCCCGAACGGATCCGGGGCGGCACGGGCGGCCAAGGTTTTTCTCAACGGCCCGTCGGCGCCCTGCGACATCACCCACGCCATGTGCGCCTTGGCCCGCAGGGATTTTTCGTCCCGGAGCACCTGCGCGCACGTATATGCCACCCACCGGCTGCGGGACGCCGTCCCCGACGGCCCGGTCACCCTGGTGGCCCGCTACTTCCCCAATCTCATCGAGCACCGGGAGCTGATCAACCTGACCTGCGACGGGAAGATCGAGGGCCTCTATTTCCTGGAGCCCTCGAGCGAACACGGCCCGTTCCTGTCCCAGATGGATCACAACCGGCTGCAGGAATACCACGCCTTCGGGCTGGACGTGACCTGGGTGTGCGGGCTGAACCGACGGCTGATGGTTCACACGATGCGCGACGGCATGGGGTATTTCGTCGCGCCCGAGCGCCTGGCGGACTTTCACAAGTCCATGCTTTTCGCCTTCTACGGGTCCAACCAGCAACTGTCCCGCAAGGGCGAGGCGCGCCTTGGGGAACTCCTGGATGCCCTGATCGCTTTCTGGGGAAAAAACATCGGGATCGTCACCGGCGGCGGCAGCGGCGTCATGGAGCAGGCCAACACCCTGGCGCGGCGGCGGGGGATTTTGTCCGGCGCGAACTTCCTGGACATCACCGACCAGTCCATGACGACCGATGTCGACTTCTGCCAGGTGTTTCAATCCACCTGCCGCCACAGCCGGCAGAAGTGGTTCGAGATCGCATCGTTTCCGATATTCAACGTC
>CAZLSV010000122.1:0-10846 GCA_964562235.1 uncultured Desulfatibacillum sp. | reverse complement strand
TCCCGCAGCTCCGCCATGGACTCCTCGGTTTGCCGGCGGGAGAGAGCGGAGACGCTGATCAGAAGCGCCCGGTCGGGCGCGGCGCCGGCGGCACGGCCCCTGACCACCCGTTCGAGCTCACCCTCAAGGGCGTGGATCATGGCCGCGCAATCGATGTCGAGCGCGGCCGGCCCGAGCGGCGGCATCTGGCGATGGGGAAGCCGTTCGGCGGTCCCGGGGAGCAGGTGCGCCACATGGACGGTGGGCGGGGAGCCGTCCGCCCCATGCGTGACGGCGGCCATGAGATCGAGCCGCAGCAACGCGAGGTCCGTGAGATCGTCCCGGCTGAGAGGCTCGCCGCTGAGGTGGGTGTGAACGCAGCGAAGGCCGTTGAGCCGGCCGGGGGCGGCCCGGTAGTCATCGGTGGCGGGGATCACGATCCGCCGGTGGTCGCCGACCACCACGTACGCAACCCGGCCCTGGCGATCCACCAGCAGGCCGATCTGGCGGCGGATCTCCTGCGACAGTTGGGTGAGCTCACGCGCCAGCTCGGGCGTCACCAGGTACTCCGGCGGGGTGCGCCGGCGGTAGAGGTTTTCAAGCCGGCGGATCTGGTTGGACTTGAGGCCGGTGGTGTTGCCGAAAATTCGCTTCATTATTGCTCCGGATGGCTCCGGCTCTTGACTATATCCATTTTAACCGGTGAGCTCTTCCAGGCTTCGTCATATTAATGTAATTCATCCGGAGCAATTCGGAACGGGTTTTTTCGGCGCCCGGTTATGCCGATGCGCGCATGCCTTCCGGCGCCATGTTTTCGAACCGGGTGTAGGCGGACAGGAAGGTCAACAGGACATCGCCGGTGGGGCCGTTGCGCTGCTTGGCCAGGATGACCTCGGCGGTGCCCTTGTGGGGGTTGGTCTCCTCTTTGTTGTAGACCTCGTCGCGATAGATGAAGGCGACGACATCGGCGTCCTGCTCAAGCGCGCCCGACTCCCGGAGATCGGAGAGCCGCGGGCGCTTGTCGGTGCGCTGTTCCAGCATGCGGTTGAGCTGGGAGAGCGCGATCACGGGCAGGCTGATTTCCTTGGCCAGCGCCTTCAGGGAGCGGCTGATCTCCGAAATTTCGAGGTCCCGCCGCTCGGCGCCGACCCGGCCCTGCATGAGCTGCAGGTAGTCGATGACGATCAGCCCGATGTTTTTGTCCATCTTCAGGCGGCGGGATTTGGCCCGGACATCCATGGCCGAGAGACTCGGGGAGTCGTCGATGAAAATGGGCGCGGCGGAAAGGACCCCGGCGGCATCCGTCAGGCGGTCCCAGTCCTCCATGCTGAAGAAGCCGCTGCGCAGACGGGAGGAGTCGATGCGGGCCTCGGAGCATAGCAGCCGCAGGGAGAGCTGCTCCTTGGACATTTCCAGGGAGAAGACCGCCACGGGCACGCCGTGGTCGACGGCGGCATTGCGGGCGATGTTGAGCGCCAGTGCGGTTTTGCCCATGCTCGGCCGGGCGGCGAGGATGATGAGGTCCGAGTTCTGGAACCCCGAGGTCAGGTTGTCGAGGTAGGTGAAGCCGGTGGGAACACCCGTCACCATGCTTTTGTTTTTTTGCTTCTCTTCCAGGAAGTCGATGTTGCCGTCGATGAGCTTGCTCAGGGGATAGAAGGCCTGGCGGGCTTTTTTTTCGGTGATCTCAAAAATCGACGCTTCGGCGAAATCAATGATCTCGTCGGTTCCCCCCTGCTCCTGGAAGCAGCGCTTGGTGATGGCGTTGGCTTTTTCGATCAACCGCCGCAGGACGGCCTTGTCGTGGACGATCTGGGCGTAGTGCTGGGCGTTCACCGCCATGGGCACGGCGTCCACCAGGCGGGCGAGGTAGGCGGCCCCGCCCACCCCCTCGAGGTGCCCTTTTTCCTTGAGTGCGTTGGCGAGCGTCACCAGGTCGATCGGCTCTCCGCGGTTGAAGAGATCCGAAATGGCCGCAAAGATTTTCTGGTGGGCCGTGCGGTAGAAATCCAGAGGGGACAGGATCTCCACCACCTCCAGCAGCGCCGTGTTGTCCACCAGGATGGCGCTCAGCAGGGATTCCTCGGCCTCGATGGCTTGGGGCGGCAGGTTCAGCGGGTCAGACTGTTTCGGCGCCAGGAGCTCTTTCTCGGCCATGGAGCACAATCCTGTGTATTACGCTTCGGCCACGATCTCGACGGTGATTTCCGGCTCCACTCCCTTGTAGACGCGGATTGGGACCTTGAAGCTGCCGAGTTGCTTGATGGGCTCGGAGAGCAGCAGCATGCGCTTTTCGATCGTGATGTTCTGCGCGGCGAGGGCGTCGATCACGTCCCGGGCCGTCACGGAGCCGTAAAGGCGGTCTTCCTCGGCGACCTTGGCGGCGATCTTGCAGACGACGCCTTCCAGGCGCTTGGCCATCTCTTCGGCCAGTTGGCGCTCCTTGGCGACCTGCAGATCGAACTTGGCTTTCTCCTGCTCGAGCCGGCGGCGGTTTTGCGGGGTGGCCAGGACGGCTTTTTTCTGGGGCAGCAGAAAATTGCGGGCGTAGCCGGGCTTGACGTCGGTCTCGCTGCCGATGATGCCCAACGATTCGATGGTCTGGGTGAGAATCACTTTCATGGCGTATCCTCCACAATCTTTCTTCTCCGCTTACCGACGCGGTTTCAGCCCGGTGTGAGCGGTTTTCCGATTTTTCTGAAATTGAACCAGGTGTCGAAGAAACCGACACCGACCACGGCCAGCATGACCAACTGCTGAAGGGCGATCAGGCCATAGAGCACCATGCGCGCGACGCGCGGCACCTGCTTTTTCCTGAGGACAAAAGCGACAATGGCCATTCCCTGGAAAAAATAAACGAGCATGAACAGCGCCATCCCGTTGAGGCCCACGGTTTTCGCCGTCAGGCTGGGCATCAGCAGGAGCAGGCCGGAGGCGATCACCCCCCACACCAGCAGCTCCGGCGCTTTCCAGTGATCAAGGGCGCCGTAGTCCGGGACCGGCAACCCATAGCGTTGGAGCAGCCGCCGGGCGGTCAGCAGGCTGACCCAGAACGTCATCAGAGTGGATCCGATCACGAGCGCCGGCATCAGGCCGATCATGACCTGCTGGATCACATCCAGCGACCCCGCCAGGAATTCGATCTGCTCCCGGGCCATCCCCATGTCCCGGTACAGCTGCAGGGTCAGGTCCAGGTTGTGCCGGATCCCGTCGGCAAGAGTCTCCAACAGGCCTCGGCCGGTGGCAAGGCCCAATGCCCACACGCCGCCGGCGGCCACCCCGGCCGTGATTCCGCAGACGGCGAAGGCCATTGGCTCCAGCGGCCACCGGCGCACCATCAGTTCACCCATCAGCACGCCGATCAGCAGCAGTTCGCCGAAAAACAACAGCTCCAGGCTACCGCCCAGCAGCAGAACGAACCCCGCCGCCGCCAGGGCGATCATCCGCGCCGTCGGCAGGCCGGCCTTTATCCGGTAGAAGATGAGCGGGATGGGGATGAAGACCGAGCCCATCAGCCCGACAATCGGGACCAGCGCACAAACAACAACGGCCAGGCAGGTGATCAGCGTGCCGGTGATGAGGTCCTTGCTCATGTCCCCGGTGCGGGTTTTGCGCACGTACCCGAAGGCCGGCCGCCCCCGCGTTCCGTTCAGCCTTGTTCGGTGGTGCCGACAAACGGCAGCAGGGCGATCGTCCGGGCGCGCTTGATGGCGTGGCAGAGCGAACGCTGGTGCCGGGCGCAGCAGCCCGAAATACGCTTGGGGATGATCTTGCCGCGCTCGGTGATGAAGTACCGCAGCATGCGCGGGTCCTTGTAATCAATGGCCAGGCTGCTGTCCGCGCAGAAGCGGCAGACCTTGCGGCGGTGAAAGACGCGGCGTTTGCGTTTCGGGCCTCCAGGGCCCGGCTTGGAGTCTCTAGGAGTATAGGGGGGCATGGCTTAGGCCTCCTGTGCGGGTTCCGGGGATTCGGTCGGTTGGGGTTCGACGGCGGCGACGGCCGGCGCAATGGTCGCGACCGGCGGGCTCTCGGCGGGCTTCAGGGCCTCTGCTTCGGCCTTGGCCATCTCTTCCTTGATGCGCTCGATGTTCGGCAGCGCGTCGAGAAGCACCGTCATGTGCTTGAGCACGCGCTCGTCGATGCGGCAGAACCGCTCGATTTCGCTGACCATCGGGCCGCTGCCGCAGAAATCGAAGCGCACGTAAAAACCGCGCTCCTTCTTGCCGATGGCGTAGGCCAGCTTCCGGGAGCCCCACTCGTCGGTGCGCACGAGGAACCCGCCCATTTGGGCCATGATTTCCTTCACTCTCTCGATCACCGGCACACGCAGTTCGACGGAGAGATCCGGATCCAGGATGATGAATGTTTCGTAACGTCGCATACTTCCTCCTCACGGGTATTAAGCCCCGGGACCAAGGCCCGGAGCAAGGATGGACAGGCGGACATCTTTAAAAATTGGTACTTTTAGCAGATGGTTGCAAAGCGGTCAATACATTTTTTCCTTCCCGGGTAGGGGCCCGGGAAGGAAAAAATACGAGGCCGGCGAGCTGACCGAAGCCGAAACGGGCAAAAGATCAGGCGTGGCATTTCATCAGGTGGCAATTGCCCAGCTAAATACCCGGCTCGCCGGGTCCTGTCAACAATCGGAAGCGGCAAGTCCGACGGCCGGAGGCTTTCCGGAGGTGACCTTTGCAGGCCGGCCGCGGTGAGGTTTACAAATTTCCCTAAAAGCGTTACCAAGAAAACATCCCCTGCCAGAACCCGTTTTTTCGAGGAGGCCTATGCGAATCCTGATGATATCCAACGAGTACCCGCCCCACATTTACGGCGGCGCGGGCGTTCACGTGGACTATCTTTGCCGTGAAATCAAAAAGTTGGGCGGCAACGAGCATCGACTGCAGGTGCAGTGCTTCGGCGACCAGCGGGAAAGCGCCGCCAATTTCGCGGTGACAGGGATCCCCGGGATGCCCGATTTTTTCCGGCGGGAGGGCAACCATCAAAAGGTCATAGACGCCCTGGGGCGCAACATCGCCATGGCCGGCCAGGCCGGGGAAGCCGATATCGTGCACTGCCACACCTGGTACACGTATCTGGCCGGCTGTCTCGCCCAGCAGTTCATGAACATCCCCATGCTCATCACCGTCCACTCGCTCGAGCCCAAGCGCCCGTGGAAGCGGGAGCAGATCGGCACCGGCTACGATGTCAGCAGTTGGCTGGAGAAGACCGCGATGGAAAACGCCGACGGGATCATCGCCGTGTCCCAGGGAATGAAAAACGACATTCTGAGCATTTACCGGCCGGATCCCGAAAAGGTTCGGGTGATCCACAACGGGATCGACGCCGGCCACTACCGGAAGACCTTGAATCCCGACATCCTCGCCGCCTATGGGGTCAACCCCCTCAAACCCTATGTGCTTTTCGTCGGCCGCATCACCCGGCAGAAAGGGATCATTCACCTGGTCCATGCGCTTGCCCACATCGAAAAGGGGGTGCAGATCGTCTTGTGCGCCGGCGCGCCCGATACGGAAGAGATTTTGCATGAGATGAGCGTTGAAGTCGAACGCGCCCGGGCCGGGAGCCCCAATGAAATCGTCTGGATTCCCGAGATGGTCCCCGTGGAACGCCTGGTGGTGCTCTACAGTCATGCGGCGCTCTTCGTCTGTCCCTCGGTTTACGAGCCCTTTGGGCTCATCAACCTGGAAGCCATGGCCTGCGGCACTCCGGTGGTCGCGGCGGCCGTCGGGGGCATCCCGGAGGTGGTGGTTCAGGGCCAAACCGGGATCCTGGTGCCCTTCGAGCCGGTCAGCGATGTCGACCCGGAGCCCCGAAACCCGGATGCGTACGCCCGGGAACTCGCGGCGGCCGTCAATCAATTGCTGAACGCTCCGGAAAGGCGGCAGGCCATGGGGGCCGAAAACGGGTGGAAGCGCACTTCGGCTGGGATGCGATTGCCCGGCAGACCTTGAATTACTACGAGGAGGTGCGCGCGGAGCGTTCGCGTCGAAGGAATTTGAAAGGCGTTCAGTGATGGGTATTTCCGTCTCCAGGGATTTTTTGGCCACGTATCGGCTTCAGCTGGGGTCGGATCTATCGTTTGACCGGGTGTGCTCTCTGCTCCCGTACTTTAAGGACCTGGGGATCAGCCACCTTTATCTCTCGCCTTGCCTCAAAGCGGCGGCCGGAAGCACGCACGGCTACGACGTGGTGGACCCTTCGGAGGTGAGCCCCGATTTGGGCGGCAGTGAAAATTTCGAGCGGCTCTGCCTGTCCTCGGCGAGGTCCGGAATGGGGCTGGTGCTGGACATCGTGCCCAATCACATGGCCGCGGCAGGGCGGGAGAATGGCTGGTGGCGGGACGTCCTGGCCAAGGGCCGCGGCAGCCGCTATGCCGGGTTTTTCGATATCCGCTGGGATCATCCGGATCCGCGGCGGAGCGGCAGGGTCCTGCTGCCGCTGCTGGGAGATGAGATCGAGCGCTGCCTGGAGGCCGCACAGATCCAACTCCGGCGCCGTGGGTCCGAGATTTACCTCGCGTATTTCGAACACGAGTTTCCGATCTCTGCCCGCTCGCTGCTCGAAGTGGTGCGCGACGCCGCCGGGGCTTCAGGCGACCGATCTCTGGCCCGTTTGGCCGATAGGCTCGCCGGCGACGGGCCTTCGGACGGCGCGGCCGCCGGCTGCGGCCCGCCTTCGGCGGATCGCAGCCGGCGGCACTCTGGCGCCATGGATGATTCGGCCGCGGCGGCCCTGGATGCATCGATTGCGGCGGTCAACGCGGACCCCGACCGCCTGGAAAAGTTTCTGGACTTTCAGAATTACCGGCTGGTCTTCTGGCGGCGGGCCAACCAGGAGCTGAACTACCGCCGGTTTTTCGACATCCACCAACTGGCCGGCGTCAGCGTGGAAAAGGAAGAGGTTTTCACGGCCACCCACGATCTGGTGCTGGGCTGGGTCCGGCAGGGGCGGGTCGACGGGCTGCGAATCGACCATCCGGACGGGCTGAGGGACCCCGCGTCGTATCTGGAGCGGCTCCGGGCGGCGGCGCCTGGGGCCTGGGTCGTCGTCGAAAAAATCCTGGAACCCGGGGAAGCGCTCCCCGCCGAGTGGCCGGTGGCCGGGACCACCGGCTATGATTTTCTGAACCTGCTCGGCGGGCTCTTCGTCGATCCCCGGAGCGAGCGGCTTCTGACGGACTTTTATGGGGAATTCACCGGCCAATCCACCGACTACAAGGCGCTCGTGCACGAAAAAAAGCACCTGGTCCTGGAGCGGCTCTTCGGCAGCGAGTTGTCGCACCTGGCCGATCTTCTGGAAGAGATCCGGCGCCGACACCCCGGGCCCGCCGCCTTTCTGCAAGCGGAGGCCCGGCGCGCCCTGGCGGAAGTCATCGCCTGTTTTCCGGTTTACCGGACCTACGTCCGGCCGGCCACCGGCAGGGTCGGCGTCGGGGATCGGGCGGTGGTCCGGGAGGCCTTTGAAGCCGCGCGCCAACGGCAGCCAGACGTCGACCCCGGCGCCTGGCGGCTGATCGAGGATCTTTTGCTGCTCCAGCGCACCGGGCCGGCGGAGGGCGAATTCGTGCTGCGATTCCAGCAGCTGACCGGGCCGGTCATGGCCAAGGGCGCTGAAGACACGGCTTTTTACTGCTTCAATCGGCTGATATCGCTCAACGAAGTCGGCGGGAACCCCGGGGCGTTCGGCACCTCGCCGGACGATTTCCATGCTTTCTGTCTGCGGATCCAGTCGCAATGGCCGCAGACCCTGCTGGCCAGCGCCACCCACGACACCAAGCGCGGAGAGGAGACGCGGCTGCGGATCGGGCTGCTCTCGGAGATCCCGGAGCGCTGGGTCGATGCGGTCCGGCGCTGGTCGCGGATGAACGCGCGCTTTCGCCGCAACGGCTTTCCCGACCCCGGCACGGAGTATTTTCTCTACCAGACCCTTGCGGGCGCCTGGCCCATCGGGTGCGACCGTCTGGTGCCCGCCATGCTGAAGGCCGCCAAAGAGGCCAAGGTGCACACTTCCTGGACCGACCCGGATCCGGTTTTCGAGGAGACGCTCCGGGCGTTTGTCGAGGGGGTGATGGGGAGCGCGGAGTTCACGGCGGATCTCGCGGCCTTCCTGGAACCACTCCTCTGGCCGGCGGCGGTCGCCTCCCTGTCCCAGACCCTGATCAAGTGCACGGCCCCGGGCTTGCCGGACATATACCAGGGAGGCGAGCTTTGGGACCGCAGCCTGATGGACCCGGACAACCGCCGACCGGTGGATTTCGAGCTGCGCGCCCGGCGACTGTCCGAGATCGGCGCGCTCACGGTGGGTGAGATCCTGAACCGCACCCCCGAAGGGCTGCCGAAGCTCTTGGTGCTGCAGCGGGCGC
The DNA here is from genome assembly GCA_964562235.1 of uncultured Desulfatibacillum sp. Classification (GTDB taxonomy): domain Bacteria; phylum Desulfobacterota; class Desulfobacteria; order Desulfobacterales; family SpSt-501; genus SpSt-501. The sequence goes on along the minus strand of CAZLSV010000122.1, from coordinate 2,490 downwards.
TCGCAGCGCGCCGGCGTTTTTCGGCGGCCTTCGGACCGAAGGGGGAGTACCGTCCGCTGGCGGCCGAGGGGGAGCGCGGCGATCACCTGGTGGCGTTCCTGCGCGGGGGGCAGGTGGCGACGTTGGCGCCGAGGCTGGTGGTCGGCTTAAGCGGAGGCTGGGGAAAGACCCTCGTCGAGCTTCCGGCGGGGAGCTGGACAAACGTGTTCAGCGGCGAATGCTTCAGCGCGGGGGCGCAGGAACTGGAGCGGATTTTCGCGCCGTTCCCGGTGGCGCTGCTCGTGCGGGAAGGAGGAATTCAATGATCCAGAAGGTTGACCTCAAGGACGGTTTGCACCTGGCGGATTACGCCGGGGTGGCCCATCTCTCCTCTGCCGTTCACGATCTGCGCATGGCGGCCCGGCAGCTGGTGCCCAAGCTCAAGGGGCGCACGGTCTGGATGGTCAACTCCACGGCCCAGGGCGGCGGGGTGGCGGAGATGATGCCGCGTCTGGTCGGGTTGTTGCGGGATCTGGGCGTCCAGACCGAGTGGCGGGTGATGGGGTCCCAAGACCCGGCGTTTTTCGGGCTGACCAAACGCATCCACAACCTGATCCACGATTCCGGAACCCCCCGTTTCAGTGCGCGGGAGAAGGCGCTCTACCGGGCGGCCAGCCGGGAGGCCGCCGCCGCGCTGGCGGGCCTGCTCGCGCCCGAAGACATCCTGGTCGTGCACGACCCCCAGCCGCTGGGCGCCGGGGCCGAGCTCAAGCGCCGCACCGGCATCCGCAGCATCTGGCGCTGCCACATCGGACTGGACCGGCGCACGGCCGGCACCGGCGCCGCCTGGGAATTTTTGCGACCCCATGCCCAAGCTTACGACCAGGCGGTGTTCTCAGCGGCGGAGTACATTCCGGCCTACCTGGCCGGGAAGGCCTCGGTGATCCATCCGGCCATCGACCCCCTCAGCCACAAGAACCGGGAGCTTTCGGCCCACAAGCTGGCAGGGATCCTGTGCAATGCCGGCCTGATGAAAAGCGTTCATCCGGTGCTGACGCCCGACTGGGAACACCGCGTGCTCCGGCTGGATCCCGACGGGCGCTTTTTGCCCACGCACGAGGGAGACGGCGTCGGCCTGATGTTCCGCCCGGTCGTCGCTCAGGTCTCCCGGTGGGACCGCCTGAAGGGTTGGATGCCGCTGCTGGAGGGGTTTCTCAAGCTCAAGCGGCGCTATCGTGTTAAAAAAAGCGCCTCCGGCCGCCGGCGGCACCGGATCGAGATCGCGCGGCTGGTGCTGGCCGGCCCGGACCCATCCGCCATCCAGGACGACCCCGAGGGGCGGGAGGTCCTGGATTCCCTGTGCCGGACCTTTCGCCGGTTGAAGCCCGAGGAGCAGGAGAGTGTCGCCCTGCTCTCCCTGCCGATGGCCTCCGTCAAGCAGAATCATCTCATGGTCAACGTGATCCAGCGCTGCTCCACGGTGGTGGTCCAGAACTCGCTGCAGGAGGGGTTCGGCCTGACGGCGACCGAGGCCATGTGGAAGCGGGTGCCGGTATTGGGCTCCTCGGCCTGCGGGCTGCGTCTGCAGATCCGGGACCGGATCGACGGCCGTCTGACCGGCCATCCCCAGGATCCAGATGAAATCGCCGAGAACCTCGACGAGATGCTGTCCAACCCGGTGCAGCGGGAAAATTACGGCCGCAATGCCCAGCGGCGGGTCTACGACCGCTTTCTGGTCTTCACCCAGGTGGAGAGCTGGCTGCGGATGCTGGCGGATGCGGCCTCAACGCCCGGGGCCTCGGATTCCGCGAAATAACGGCGGCGGTCAGGCCCGGCCGAAGGTGGTGGTTAACTCCAGCAGACGTTTAACCGGAAGGGCGTCGAACTGCCGGGCCGTCATGCGCCAGTTCCAATTTCCGCGGGCCTCTCCCGGGGTGTTGATGCGGGCGGCCGCGCCGAGCCCGAGCAGGTCCTGGACGGGGATGACGCACCATCGGGCCGATGAGAGCATGGCGAGACGAACCAGCTCCGGGGCGGCCTCCCGGGCCCGGATGCGACGGCCGGAAACGAGCGACAGGCGGCGCTTTTCGCCGGCCGAGGCCTCTTTCTCGAACCACCCCCTCACCGTGTTGTTGTCGTGGGTGCCGGTGTAGACCACGCACTGCTCGGCGATGTTGTGGACGGCGTTGGGGTCCGAGGCCGGGTCTCCGGAAAAACCGAACATCAGCACCCGCATCCCGGGAAGGCCGTGGCGCTGCATCGTTTCGCGCACATCCGCGGTGATGCACCCCAGGTCTTCGGCGACCAGCGGCAGCTGGAGAAAACGGCGCTGCAGTTCGGAAAAAAGCGCATCCGAGGGCGCCTCCACCCAGCGCCCGTTTTTCGCCGTGCGCTCTCCGGCCGGCACCTCCCAATACGCCACCAGCCCCCGGAAGTGATCGATGCGCACGGCGTCGAAGACGGCCATCTGGTGCGCGATGCGGCGCAGCCACCACTCGAAGCGCGTCCGCC
>CAZLSV010000121.1:0-10862 GCA_964562235.1 uncultured Desulfatibacillum sp. | reverse complement strand
CACCAGGTCCACCGCCAGGCCTTTCAGGCGCCAGTAGGCATGGGCCTGCACGAGTTGGCGCACCAGTTCGAAATTGTCCGGATCTTCGATCTGAAGCAGCACCATCGGCAAATCGCCTGAGATGGCATATCCCCAGAGCCCGGACTGCCCCCGGTGGTTCTTGACGAGGACGCTCGGGTCGGCTCTAAGCGCTGCATTGGCGTAGATGACCGAACCGGCCAGACGCCCATAGAGTTGCGCATCGGCCTCCGAGGCGTTGAGCTGGCGCAGCAGCACCTGGCCATGAGTCCAGGCAAGGTCGAAGACGCGATCGGCAAGCCGCCGATCCTGGTATTTTTCCACCAGGCTCATGGCCGCATCACGCGTTTCACCGCTGCCGGAGACAATGTTTATCGTTGCCGATTCATCCGGGTCCAATAGGATCCGGTAGCGGATGGCGACAATCGGGTCGAGCACCGAGCCCGCGCTTTCCGATAGCGCTCCCGAATGAAAACCCCTACCCCCGCTCATCGCATCCGGGTCGGCAACGGTATTTCCGCGGCCGATGAACTGCATGCGATCGGTCTCATAGGAGACTTCGCCGATCTTCGCCCCATGCACGGCCATCATGTGCAACATCCAGGGCACCGGCTCACCCTGAGAGCGGGGTCGCCGAGTGCAGAGGATCGCCCGCTGCCGGCGGACGATCTCGGTCTGCACAAAGAGATTGCTGAACGCCGGGTGCAGCGCGTCCGCGGCCACCGGGGCCAGAACCACTTCCGCGTAGCTGGTAACTTCTATGGTTCGGCGCGACCGCGCGCGGTTGGTGATGCGCACGCGGCGCAGTTCGATGTCGTCTTCGGGCGAAACGGCGATCTCGGTGTGGGTGTCATAGTCGTGGTCACGGCCGCGAAACTCGGCTCGCCCTTCCGAGAAAATCGCCTCGAAACCCTTCGATCGTTTGAGCGTCGGCTGGTATGCGGTTGACCAGAATTCATTGCTTTCCACGTCGCGGAGGTAACAGAAGGTTCCCCAGTTGTCGCAGGTGCTGTCTTCGCGCCAACGGGTGACGGCGAGGTCCTTCCAGCGGCTGTATCCGCCGCCGCCACTGGTGACCATCACGTGGTATCTGCCGTTTGAGAGCAGCTGCACTGCCGGGCTCGGTGTGTCGGGACTGTTGAAGACGCGTATCGGCGCCTCCGGAGCGCTGGAAGCCGGGTGGAGTTCGGAGAGCTCGGAGGTGTGCGCATAGAACGCCGACGCTTTAGGGACCCGCTCCTGGAGCAGCAGCATGGCCGCCTGGAACGAGGGCTCCGACTTAAACCGCTTCTGCATCGGGCGGTCAAGGAGCAGATAGGCTAATGACAGGATCGTCATCCCCTGGTGATGGGCCATGAAGGACCGCACCACGGCGCTCGATTGCCCGCGCGGCAGACGCGACGAAGTGTAGTCGATCGCTTCGTAGAACCCATAGCGGGCTTCAAGGCCTTCAGCAGCCAGCTGTTCGAGGTTCCGGCACGCCTCCTCGGGCGCCACCATCAGTGCCAGCACCGAAGCATAGGGTGCAACCACAAGGTCCTCGGAGAGCCCGCGCTTGAGCCCCAGGCCGGGTACGCCAAAGGCGCGGTACTGGTAGTTGTGATGCACATCGATGGCGTTGTAGCCACATTCCGAAATGCCCCACGGGACGGCGCGCTTTTTTCCATACTCGATCTGCCTGGCCACGACCGCTTTATACGTCTGATCGAGCAGCGTGTGTTCGTACGTGGGCATTACCAGGAGCGGCATCAGGTATTCGAACATCGAACCGCTCCATGAGAGGAGAATCGGTCCTCCACCGGCGGTGGTGAGCAGACGTCCGAGGGCGAACCAGCTCTCCTGCGGCAGCTGTCCCTGCGAAATCGCCACGAAACTGGAAAACCGCGCTTCCGAAGCCAGAAGATCGTAGTAACCGGAGTCCCGCCGGCGTTCGCCGACGTTGTAACCGATCGCCAGCAGATGACGCGTCTTGTCAAACAGGAAGTCATACTCCATCCGGGCGAGAGCTCCGCATTGCCAGGCAATCCCTTCGAGGGCCTCCATCCTTTCCCTGGCGTGCCCGCTGGCGGCCGCGATGAGGCCTTGAAGTTCGCCCAGCCAGGCGGATTCCGCCGGCGTGCCGGCAGAGCTGAGCCGATGGGCGATCGCAGGCAGGAGCTTCGCCTCCGGCGCCGCCAGTTCGCGCAGTGTCGGGATCCGGTCTAAGTCGGGAAAGTCTCCGAGGCGGTTCCGGGAAGACAGCGGTTCTGTCCACGGGGCGAGAAGCGCCAGCTCATCGAGCGCATCTCGACATTGCCCGGCGAAGGCCTCCGCCCACCACGTGAATGGGCTCTCGGGGACGGCTCCCAGAGCGTCCGCGCCGGCAACCACCGACGCAGCGGACGAGGCCAGCTGATCCAGGCACAGGCGCACCGCCGCAAGCGAGGCGGGCGGCGAGCCGGTCACGGACTCCAGATCCTGCTTAAGTTGAGCGAGCCGGGCAGGTGTGGATGCTCCCGGGGAGGCGGCGGCAGCTTCTATGACAATCCGTAGCGTGTCGCTTAAACCCTCAAAGACCCGCGTCCCTAAAATCTTGTCGTCGGCGACCGCCAGCAGCCCCGGACGCAATGTCAGCAGATGACCGGCGAGGTTCCCGCTGTCTACCGAAGAAATGTAGAGGGGCGGCAGCGGCTTCAGGGTTTGCGTGTCATACCAGTTATAGAAGTGGCCCCTGTATCTTTCGAGGCCCTCCATGGTATGGAGCGCCTTCGTGGTCCGCTCGATGAGCTTTCCGGCCGAAATGATGCCAAAATCGTATGCGGACAAATTCGCCAGCAACGCAAGCCCCATGTTGGTCGGGGAGGTGCGATGCGCGACCACGGGGACGGGATGCTCCTGATAGTTGTCGGGCGGCAGCCAATGATCGTCGGGGCCGACAAAAGTTTCGAAAAACGACCAGGTCTTCCGGAAAAGCGTCCGCAGAAAGAGGGTCTGTCCCGGTGTCAGCCTTTCGCGGCGGACAGCGAACGGCCGGCTGACCCACCAGGCAATCGCGGGGGAGGCAAACCACAGTCCCAGTAAGGGCCCGGCCACAGCCAACGTGGCCGGTTGGGATGCAGCGAGCGTGGTCAGTGCGGCAGCGGCAACGAGCGGGCCGATCCACATGGTCCGAAACGAACCGAGGAGGCCCATGCGGCTATGCCGATCCGAGACGCCTGATATGTCCCATTTAAGCAGTCCCTTGTGCGTGATCAGCATCCGCCAGACGGTGCGCACGACCGCATCCACACTGAAAAACGCCTCGTATGGCAGGCAAGCAAGCGTAAACGCAGCCTGGACGAAGTGCCGGCGGGCCGAGCCCGTGGCGGCAGCAAGGTGCTGCCCCAGGGTCACATCGACCGGCTTCTGAAGGACATTCAGGATCGAAGCGATAAAAGAGGGAATCAGGATGATGCCGACCACCGCCAAGGTCCAGAACCAGGCCGATGACAACACCGTCCAGCCCAGGAGCAGCATCAGTGTGGACGCCGCGGCCGTCAGACTGCGTCGCAGGTTGTCGAAGATCTTCCAGCGGGAGAGCAACGAGAGCGGATTCTTGAGCAAATGTCCATCGGGGCCCGGAACACCCGGTAACAGCCAGCGTGCGATTTGCCAATCGCCTCGAATCCAACGATGACGGCGGCTCACATCCGCGCTGTAGCGGGAAGGGTACTCCTCGTACAACTGGACGTCGCTCAACAGCCCGGCCCCGGCGTAACATCCTTCCAGAAGATCATGGCTGAGGATCCGGTTGTCGGGAAAACGCCCGCCCAAAGACCGTTCGAATACGTCGACCTCATAGATGCCCTTGCCGATGAACGAGCCTTCACCGAACAGGTCCTGGTAAACATCGGAAACGGCGCGTGTATAGGGGTCGATGCCGAGCTCGCTGGCGCACATGCGCGCATACCGCGACTTGTTTGTACCGGACAGGCTCGCCGCCACGCGTGGCTGAAGGATGCCGTATCCCGCGACGACCCGCTGCCGGTTTTCGTCGTAGCGCGCACGATTGAGGGGGTGTGCCATGGCGCCCACAAACTGCCACGCCGAATCGCGGGCCAGTTGCGTATCGGTATCGAGCGTGATCACGTACTTCACGTTCGACAAAACATCGGTTTCACCGACGACGAGCGCAAAGCGATCGCGTGATCCGCCGCGCAGGAACCGATTCAAATCCTCAAGCTTGCCACGCTTACGCTCGTGCCCCATCCAAAGCCGCTCCATGGGGTTTAAGCGACGCGGGCGATGAAAGAGAAAAAAAATATTGTTTGCCGTGCTGCAGTATTTTTTGTTCAGATCTTCGATCCCCTGCTGCGCCAGCCGCAACAGCGGCCCGTCCTCCGGCAGCGCTTCTTCGGCCGCATCGCAAAAATCAGTGAGCAGGGCGAAGTGCAGGCGGTCATCACGGTTTGCCAGAAAACGGACTTCCAGTGCCTCGATCAACGCCTCGATGTTTTGAGCGCTCGTGAGCATCGTCGGGACCACCACCAGGGTGCGAAATTCCTGCGGGATCCCCTTGGAGAAGTCCATGCGCGGCAGCAGGCGCGGCGTCGCCAGCAACGTTGCCAGCCAGTTGACGAGCGCTACCGCCAGATGGCTGGTGCACAGAAGCGAAAGCATTCCGACCAGCCCGAGCGACCAACCGTGCACCCCGCCGGCATAGGCCTTCGCCGTCAAGACCCCGGTGAAGATCGCCGTCAGGAGCAGGATGGTTCCGCCGTAAAGCAGCAAAGGAACACGGCGGCAGACACCGCGCAGAACCTGCACCGGGGAGATGCGCACATGGGCCCCTCGTTTAAGCTGCGACAACCCCTGATCGATCAGGTAGAACCCGACGTGCGCCGCACGGTCGCCGGAGCCTTTTTGAGCAGCAACCTCATGTGCGAGCTGGATCGCTTGGCGCGCCACCTCGCTCTCGGTGAGCGGGCTGCTCTTCGCAGTCTCCTCCACGACGTGGCGGTAGCGATCGCGGGTGGCAAAGTCCATCTTGGCGTAGACGTCGGCAGGGTCCTCGCCCAGGGTCTGCTCGACAATGCTCATCGTCTCGACGAACTCGCGCCAGTCCATCGCGCTTAGAAAGCGGAGGCTGCCGATGCTGTTGCTCATCGAGACCTGGTCCGCAGCCTGTTGCTGGTTCTCCGCGCGTACCAGCTGATCGATGGTCAGGCCGGACTCCGACAGCCGCTGTTCGATCCAGGTGAGCGGAAGGGCCAGGGCGGGACCATGGCCGTGCAAGCGGCGTGTGAGCTCCGCCACAAACGAGCTCACCATCGGGGGGTTCGACCGTGCCATGTCGGCGATCGTGAGAATCAGGCTCTTGGGGTCCTTCGCGGCGATTTCCGTCATCTGGTCGGCCCAAACGTCGGCACGGTTTCGCTCGATCCTGTCGGCGGCGACCCGGGCGGACACCCGCCGAAGATTCTCGATCAGGGCCAGGCGCAGCATGATGGGGATGGCCCAAAGCTCCCCTATTTTCAGAATGGTCACCGACTGGTAGGCGGCTACGAACCGACTGAGGTTTTCAGGGTCCACCCGGCCATCGCCGTGCGAGATCGTCTCCAACGCGATGTCGTACACCCGCGGAAGCCCGGCCGATGGGCCGTATTGCAGGCACGGCAGTTCCCGGCTAAAACCTTTCGGCAAGTGTCGCCTGGCCGTGCGAATCTGCTCCTCGATCAAATAGAAGTTGTCGAGCAGCCATTCCCCGGCCGGTATAATCCGGCGCTCCGCCTTGATGTCCTCCGTCAGCAGGTGGTGGGAGTCTAGCAGGAGGCTTTCATTCTCGGCCAGCCGCGCCAGGAGTCGGTCCCGAGGAACGCCGGGCTTCAGCTGGTGCTCACCCGCAAGGACCTTGCCGTGCTGCTCCATCTGATCGGCGCTGAACAGCTCCGATCGAAGGGGCAGTTCATCGCCGTCATGGGTTTGTGCCAGATCGCTTACGCCGAGACGCGGCCGCATACGAAATAAGGATCTGCGAACTGTCTTGCCGCTCACCGCCATTCTTACTGTCTCCTTCTGCCGGAGAGGCCGATGCTCATAGCCTGGTCCATGCCGGTTTTGAGATTGCGTGCAGAGCCCTGTACTCGTGAATAGCTGATGCTGTCATTCTTGAATTCTTCACTCACTTCATCATTCAGGGGTGCTTATTCGAGGTGACCTTTCCGGCCGTGGAAAAATTCCGATTAAACTGCTCAAATCGTACGCGTAGAACTGGCGAAAAGAACCAAGATCCGGTGGACCATGAAGAAGTGGATAAGGACGGAGCGTCCCCCTCTGCCTGGGAGGGGGAGCCGATTTCAGGGTGGAGATTTAGACCGGTTTTACGTTTGCCGCAGACTTGCCCTTGGGCCCGTCTTGAACATCAAAAGTAACGGTTTGACCTTCTTGCAGGCTTTTGAAGCCGCTATCCTGGATAGCGCTGAAATGCACGAACACGTCGCTTCCGTTTTCGGCTTCGATAAATCCGAACCCTTTGCCGTCATTGAACCATTTGACTTTTCCTTGCATAGTCGCTTTCATCCTCCTTACGTAGATTTTTTAGGGGCGGAGTAGGACGCCAGAATAAAAAAACCACCGCACTTTGAAGGGTGTGGTGGTTAAGTCCTACACTGCAAAATGTCTTTTAATCCAATCCTTGGCGGTATTCGATACCCGCCGGAGAGGGTCAGGCGCCCTTGTTGGAGCAAAGTAAGCTCGTTATGTTTAGATGTCAACCGCATTCGTTACCGATAGGCAATAATCTTAACAAGAGATAAGAAAAGCATCCTTTTGCAATGCCAAGACTAACCCTTCTCTTTGCTATCCGTCCCCCCCGGTTTCTGAAAAAAAGGCCTGAACAGCTCGATCGGAATGGTCGAAATGCGGACGGCCCTGCGGTGACGGCTGCGGAGCCGTTCGCCTCTTTGGTCGGGCCTATTATACCGGCTTTCATCAGATCCTCGTTGGCGTCCGTTTCAGCGCTGTAACCAAAAGCCCCCTCGCCGTTTTTACTTTATCGATGTTGATCCGTTTGGCCTTGCCGAGGTCAGATACCGCCATGTTTTCAATTTTTATCCCCAATTCCTCTACCATCGGGGCGCCCATTTTTCGAACCTGTCTTCCAACTCGATTTCCTTGGCTAACGTGACACCGTCTTTTGTGATCGTCGGCGATCCCCAAGACTTGTCGAGGACGACATTTCTTCCTCTGGGGCCCAATGTAATAACAACCGCATCGGCAAGCTTTCTTACCCCGTTCAGCATCGCCGCACGTGCTTTCATGTCACTGCCGGATAGCTTCCGGCACCACTTGACTTCAGCCAATGCCAAGCGCATTTGGAAACAATTGTTGTCCGTCGACGAGATGTTCTCTCAAAGTTTTTATTGGACTTTCTTGAAATCAATATACCCCTTCTCAACGTCAGTGCGCACAAGCTGCACCTTGAGCCGGTGGCCCACGTCGACCCCTTCAGCCCCGTAGAGCAGACGGCCTTCTATCGGAGGCTGAAATATCCGGACCCATGTCCCTTTGTCGGCTGCGCCCGTGCAGATGGCGTCAAACCGGTCTCCGATCCTTGAGGAGAGCAGCATGGCCGCAGCCGCTTTGGTAACCAGCCGCTCGACCTTGTTGGCATCGTTTTCCTTCTCCGTGCAGTGATGGGCCAGTTCTGTCAATTCCTCCCGGCTGTATGGCAAGGGCGATCGCTCTAAAGCGGCCTTCAGGATGCGCTGGGTGATTAGATCCGGAAACCGCCGGTTGGGTGCCGTTGAGTGCGTGTAATCCTTGACAGCGAGGCCGAAGTGGCCGGGGGAAGCCTCGCCCGGGGCCTCGACGACGTACTCGCCCGGCCCGAGCAGTTTGATGACGGCCAGCGACAGATCGGGAAAGCGCAACGGGTCGGCGGCTTTCTGCGCGGCCAGGAACCTTTCGAGCGACTTCGAATCCGGCTGTGCCGGAAGCTTGAATTTATGCTGGGCCGCGATCTCCACGATCCGGTACCAGCGCTTGGGAGAGCGGACCATGCGTCTCAGGGAGGCGACTCCCTTGTCGTGCAGGAAGCGTGCGGTCGCGCCGTTGGCCCCAATCATGAAGTCTTCGATGATTTCCTTGGCCCGGTTGGGCTCATCCGCCTGCAGATCGCGGATCTCGTTTTCGGCAAATACCGGGCGGGCTTCCAGCGTCGCCAGGCCCAGGGCACCGTGCTCATGGCGCAGGGCTTTCAGCTGCTGGGCCACCCGGTCCTGAAGCCGGAGATTCTCGGCCAGCCCCGGGACCGCCGCCACGGCCACCGGCATGGGCCCCTTGGCGTCCAGCCAGGCCGCCACACTGTTATAGGCAAGTTTGGCCTGGTTGTGCACCCGGGCGCGATAGATTTTCGAGTCTTGCATCACACCCCCGTCGCCGATCACCATTTCAATGATCACGGCCGGGCGGTATTCATGATAGTTGAGAGAGGTGAGATCCGTGGAGAGCCTCTCCGGCAGCATGGAGAAGATCCCGCCGGCGGTGTAGACCGATGTCGTGTTGTGGCGGGCGTGCGCGTCGATGGCGGAGTTCTTGTTGACGAAGGCTGCCACGTCGGCGACGGCCACCAAAACTTTTACCTCCGTAGCCGTCAAAGCCTCCGCCACCGTTAACTGATCCAGGTCCAGTGAATCATCGTTGTCAATGGACGCCCAGAGCAGGTGGCGCAGGTCTACCCCGTGAGATTCCATCGCAGGACCGGCCGGCCAAACCGTCTTCAGTTCGTTGAGTGCGGCCGTCGAGAAATCGGGCAGAAAGCCATATTCCTGCATTGCCCGGCGGGCGATCTGTTCCAGGACGAATTTTTGTCTTGCAACCGGACGAGTTGCCATAGACCACCTTCCCATTCTGAAATATCTATTTTCGGCAGGCACATTCTTTTAATTTCTATTTTCACGCCCGTCGCAACGGAGCCGGGCGATCTCCTTCTGGTCCTTTTTCGCGAGCGCTATAATGGATTCCAATTCGACAGTGGATTGGCCTTGGGGTCCCTGGGCAAGCCCGGCACGGATCGCGAATTCAACGTTTTCCATCGAAGCGGCGCTCTTGTGACCCTCCGCCTGAATCTGACGGATTCCATGCTCTTGAAAATCCCTTATAAGATCCTGGAGAATTCCCTCGACGGCAACCATGTCGGAATTGGGGACCACCGTCACAAATTCGTTGGTGCTTTGGCGGGTGGAGAAGCCGCCCACAGCGCCAAAGTGCTTGTCGATATAGGCTCCCATGCATCGGATGGCCTCCGGCGCCGCTTCATGGCCCAAGTCGGCTCTGATGGCGTCCAGGTTCTCTATTGAAAAAACCACAATGGCATACGTCTCACGCAACGCACCTCGCTTCAGCTCGGTTTGATACCGAACTTTGAAATATCGTCTGGAATAGAGGCCGGTTAATTCTTCCTGCAGTCCTTCGATGCTTTGGAGGACCTCGTCTTTGAACGGATGCTCAAAGGCCTCGAGCTCCTCCGGTGTTCCCTGAAAAACGATCGCTCGATCATATAGGGCGATAATCCGGTTCGAGATGAAGAAAATATCCGGGATTTCGTGGCTGACCAGGATCGCGGTAAAATCGAATTTTTTGTGATATTGCGAAATCATGCTCAGGATCGCATTTTTGCGGACCGGATCCAACCCGGTGGTGGGTTCGTCGAAAAGGACAATCTTGGGATCGGTGATCAAGGCCCGCGCCAGCGCCGCCCTTTTTTGCATGCCCCCCGAGATCTGCGAGGGATACTTCTGCGCCGCTTGGCCGAGTTCGGCCTGTTCGATTCTGGCCATGACCCGGCGATCGATTTCCGCCTCGCTCAAGTTCGTCGTTTCCCGAATGGGGATGGCGACATTTTCATAGACCGTCATCGAGTCGAAAAGGGCGTTGCCTTGAAACATGTAGCTCATCTGGCTTAAACAGGCATCCATTTCCTTCTTTCCCATCCGGTGGAGGGGTTTTCCTCGGAAAAGGATGGTGCCCTCATCCGGCTTGAGCAATCCGACGATGTGTTTGAGCAGAACGCTCTTGCCCGAACCGCTAAGGCCGATGATGGTCGTGACCTGGCCCTCATAGATCTGCAGGTTGACGCTATCAAGGATGGTTCGGGCGTCGAACCGCTTGGTGACGTCCCTGAATTCGATCAACGGAACAACCATGAGCCTCTCTTTATCCGCCTTCTCAACGATCTTTTTGATCTCACCGTCTTTTTTTTAGAACCTTGCCGGTTCTGCTTTTCTCTTTGGTTTCGACTTCGCGGTCAGGGTCCATGCTGACTTTCCCGGATGATCAATTCACTATTTCAAGCTTGGATTCAGACAGCATCTTTCTGAGTTCTTCTCCCTGAACGCTTTCCTTCTCCGAAAGGAGGTGGGCCAAATCATCCAGGGTCTTCCGCCTCTCCGAAAGGACTTTTTTCACTCGTTGGTGTGCCTCGTCGATGAACCGAGCGATTTCTTCGTCAATTTGGGCGGCTTTTTCTTCACTGTAGGTGTTGCTCTGAGCAAAATTCCCCGGGAGGAACATGGGCTGCCTGGTTCTCTCGTACGTCACCAGTCCCAGGCGATCGCTCATACCATATTCCGTGACCATGGAACGGGCGATGTCCGTGGCGCGCTGCAAGTCGTTCTGTGCCCCGGTGGATATTTCGTTAAAAACCAGTTCCTCCGCTACCCGGCCTCCCAACAGAACGGCCAGCCGATCCAGCAGCTCGGAGCGGGTCATCAAGTAGCGGTCCTCGGTCGGTCGCTGTTGAGTATAGCCGAGGGCCGCAATCCCGCGTGGGATAATGGAGATCTTGTGCACCGGGTCGGCATGCTCCACAGACTCAGCCACGATCG
>CAZLSV010000120.1:0-11188 GCA_964562235.1 uncultured Desulfatibacillum sp. | reverse complement strand
AGCCGCTGTTGGCTGACGGCGCCGTCGTTTGGAACCTCCGCGGCGACCTTGCCCTGCTGCAGGATCACGACCCGGTGAGTGATGGCCATGACTTCGTGCAGTTTGTGGGTGATGAAAATGACCCCCATCGCCTGGGATGCCATGGCCCGCAGAGCGGTGAAGAGCCCGTCCGCTTCCTGGGGGGTCAAGGCGGCCGTGGGCTCGTCCAGGACCAGGATGCGCGCGCCCCGGATCAGGGCTTTTATGATCTCCAGGCGCTGCTGCTCGCCGATCGTCAGATCGCCGACCCGGGCCTCCGGGGGCAGGCGCAGGCCGAACCGGCGTTCGATCTCCCCCATGCGCCGGCGAACGAAACCGCGGTCCAGGCGCCACCCGCGCCCGGCCTGGCCCACCATCAGGTTCTCCGCGACCGTGTGGCGCGGCACCAGATGGAAGTGCTGGTGCACCATCCCGACGCCGTGGGCCAGGGCATCCGCGGAGCTGCGAATACGCACGGTGCGCCCATCGATGGCGATCCGTCCCCGGTCCGGAGCGTAGACCCCGAAAAGAATGTTCATGAGCGTGGTTTTGCCGGCCCCGTTTTCCCCGAGCAGCCCGAGGATGTCGCCGCGGTTCAGCGTCAGATCGACGCCGTCGTTGGCGTGGACCTCGCCGAAGCGTTTGGCGATACCGCGCATCTCCAGAAGTGGGGGGTTCTGCATATCGGGTCTTTCCGGCCTGCGAAAAACGAAGGGCGTGGAGCGGAACGAAATCCCCCCAACCCCCATGGGTAAAGGGGGCGCAGGGGGATTTGCAGGCGACTTTATCGGAAGCTCAACTTCTTCTCAGCAGTGGTTCGATCACCGCCTCATTGCGATTTGGGGATCGACTCGTCGATGTCCACGCGGAAGGTTCCCGCCAGGATCTCCTGCTGGCGCTTGGCCACCAGTTCCTTGATGTCCGCGGGAAGCTTCGTGTCAAACTTGTGATACGGCGCCAGGTAGGAGCCGCCCTTGGACATGAAGGAAAAGCCGCCGAAGTCCTGGGCGGTGAACACGCCGGCCTTCACCAGACTGACCATGTATTTGACCGTCGGCCACATGTCCCACACCGGCCCCGTGATGACGGTGTCCGGCCCGAGGGAGGCCTGGTCGGACATGTTCGAAATCGCCAGGATCCCCTTTTCCTTGGCGGCTTCGATGACGCCGAACCGTTCGGCATAGATCACGTCGACCCCGGCTTCGATCTGGGCCAGGGCGGCTTCCTTGGCCTTGGGCGGGTCGAAGAAGGAGCCGATGAAGGAGAACTTGCACTTGACCTTCGGGTTGGTTTCCTTGGCGCCGGCGTAAAAGGCGTTGGCCAGGCGGTTGACCTCCGGGATGGGCATCGCCGCCACCACGCCGATGGTGTTGCTCTTGGTCATTTTACCGGCGATCATTCCGGAAAGATAGGCCGGCTCGTGGATCCAGTTGTCGAAAACCCCGAAATTGGGCTCTGCCGGGCCGATGCCGGAGCCGAAAACATACGCGATCTTGGGATAATCCAAGGCCACCCGGCGGGCAATCCGCTCGGCGCCGAACGAATCGCCCGTGATCAACTGGTAGCCCTTCTCCGAATATTCCCGCATGACCCTGGCAAAATCGGCCGATTTCACGCTCTCGGACCAATCGTACTGAATGCCCATTTCTTTCTTGGCCCGCAGCAGGGCGACATGAATCTGGTTCACCCAGGGCTCTTCGATGGGTGTTTCAAAAACCGCGGCCACCTTGAGCGGGGCCTGCGCAAACAGCGGAGCGGCCGGCCCGCTGCCCAGCAGCAGGCCGGCGACGAGCGCCGCGACCAAAATCATTCCAGCCGTTCGTGGGACACGCTTTCCCGAATCCATTTCTCTCCTCCTTTTCTCAGTGTTGGACGGACGTTAAAAGCGAACCTTCCGGGGCAATGACGATGAAGCGGATCGTGGATCGGTTGATTTTATCGGGGTTACCCATATTGGATATGATACCCGAATGCAAGCACTCTTTGTGCCTCCCGGCCGCCCCGCTTCGCCCGCCGAACGGGGCGAACCCTCCCCGTTCGTCCGACCGGCCGGGCGCTCACACATAGAGGACGGGCGCCAGCCCCTTGCGCCGGCGCAAGGCTTCGAGAAGCCCCAGGCAGCCGGTCATCATGTTGTCGCCCAGCGGTGCGCCCCAGGTCATGGGCAGGCGCGACCCCACCACCAGGCGCCGCTTGGGACCGGTGGCGATGATGGTTTTGAGCGCCTCCGGGCCGACCGCTTGGCGGATGTAGGCGCCGTGGCCGCCCTCTTCCAGCACCCGGCGATGGTCGAGCCGGCCCGCGGCCAACCCCTCGAGCAGCCCTTCGAGCCGCTCCCGGGTGATGTCCTTTGTGTGATACTCGACCACACCGGCCAGTTCGTTTTCCGCATACGTCGCGCAGACGGTGTGGGAAGTCGCCACGTCCAGCACCGTAAATGGACGCTCCGGCGGGGCGTGCGGGTCGAGGGCGGCGCCCACGATGGCGGCCATGCCGCTGTCCATCACAAAAACCTCCCGCGCCGGCAGTTTTAGGGCGCCGGCGGCCACGGACCGCAGGCGGTTCAAAAACACAGGGATGGCGCCGGCCTCAAACATCAGGAGATGCGGCTGCGGCCGGGCGTCCAGCCGCTCCCGGTAGACCCGGTGCCGGAAATCCAGATGCGAAACCCCCGGCGGCGGGACGCCGTGGTCCTGCACACAGACGGCCACGGCATCGAAATCGAAGGGGACGCCGAACCCCGCGACGATCCGCTCCAGCCGGTCGGCCTCCACGTCCTGCAGCACCAGGTGCGCGTGGCGCCGGCCCTGGCGCAGCCTCTCCGCCTCCCCATCGTCCACGACCGTGATGCCCCAGGAGGCCACCTTCCCCGGGTCGTGGTGCAGCGTGGCCGCGGCCGAAAGCGATGCGACAACCTCGTTCGTGGCGGCCCGCCGGCGCAAAACCTCCGTCACCGGGCCGCCGCCCATCTCGCAGCCGGTGACGACGAGGTCCCCCGGCAGGCGGGCAGCCCGCTCGGCGATCGTCCGCACCGGCGACACCGCCACCGCCTTGTAGTGGTGCACCGCCTCGGTGTCGAACCAGAGGACGTCCATGGTGCCCGCGCCGATGTCCACGCACAAAAAACGGCTCATGGTTGGATCCTGTACAGAATCAGGCCTGTCAACCGGGCCTTTGGAAGCGATCGATTAAAAGCTGCCGGCCTTGACACTTTCACTTTTTCGCGAATCCAAACAGGGAGGCCTCCGGATCCGGCCGCCGGCCTTTTCTTTCAGCCAACCACGTCGCGAGGGTCGCCTGCATCTGCTGAACATGCTCCGGCACGTGGTTGGTGTAGACGCTCAGCCAGTCATCCAAGGTCATGCGGCCGTTTTCGGGATGATCCACCATATTCGCCCAGACAGCATCCGGCAGATTCTTGATCAGTTGGTGGCTCATCCGCCGCAACCACCTGAACAGCTCAAGGGCATCTTCGGGGTGTTGGCCGTGATAGTTCAACAAATCGGCCCAACGGTTCTCGTCATAGGCCATGACCGTCTTTCCCGGCTCGGCGATGAACCTCCGGCAGCGGATGTAACTGTTGGCCTCGCTGTCGGCGATGTGGACGATAATTTCGTGAATACTCCAACGGTTAGGCCCGGGCTTGTAGGTCCACATCTCTTTCGGGAATTGCTTCAGGGCGGAAAGGAGCAGGTCACTCGCCTGCCCATACTCGGCAATTTTTGCATGGCGTTCTGCAGGTGTCATCGGGGCCGCCTTTCACCTTTGCTCAAAAACAAGTCATTTTTTCAGGGAAATTCTCTTCAGGTCCTCCAGCGTCGTCGCATCGTCGAAAACATCGGACACCACCTGATACGGCGATTTCGGCACCTGCATCATGAAACTCACTTTCCGCTGGGGCTTGTCGAAGCCGGGTCGCGGCTGCCAGTGTTCGACCCAGGCGCCTTCCGGGTGATTCGCCACATCGTCGCAAAGACCCAGAATGTAAAGCTTGCCGGTCTGGTGGCACTTCATCTGGGCCAGGTTCAGGCCAAAGTCCTGACTTTTGGGGGTCGGCAGGCAGTAGTTCTTTTCGCACTCGGTCACCCACACGAAGGTGTCCTTCCAGACAAACCGGCCCCTGGGGTTCTCGAACTCCTTAAGCCCTTTTTCGCCTGATTTTGCCAGGAACTGGGCGGCCTCGGTTACCTTTTGGAAGACCTCCTTCGGGGTTGCCTTCCCCGTGACCATCTCGGACTGCGCCGAGGCCGCACCGGGCATGAGTACCAACAGAAGCACCAGCAGTAACAACCGTCTCATTCTGAACCTCCAGGACAGATGGATTGATCGGGTGGACCGGCGGCGTCCGCCGTGCGCCGGCAGCGAGGTCCGCAGGGCGCCCATCTTAGTCCAGATCCGGAGAGGATGCAATTTCAGACTGCCGAAAGTGCATCGGCTTGACCAGGCTCATCAGCACCACCGAGATGCCGGCCATGGCGGCGCAGATCATGAAAGCCTGATCGTAGACCCCGGTCACGTCGCGCAGCCGGCCCGTCACCCAGTGGGTCAAGATGGCGCCTCCGCCGTAAAAGGGGGTCCAGGCCCCGGCCACGGTCCCCATGGCCTCCTGGGGGAAGTAGTCCCCGGCGCAGGCCCCGTAGATGGGAAAGGTGGCGGCGTAGAACACCGCCATGGCGCCGGTGATCAGACAAAGCCCGGTCCATGAGCCCCCGGCCAGCAGAACTCCGCTCAGCAGCACCGTGATGATGGCGTTGGAAAAAAGAATGGTTCGCTTGCGCCCGGCGTAATCGGAGAGCGGCAGGACGGTCAGCACGCCGATGATCTGGAAAAAGCCGTGAATGCCGGCCAGAAGGCTGGCCTGTTCGAGGGGGAGGTCGAGCTGATAGGTTGCGTAGTCCACCATGAAGGTGGTGAACCCATACAGGCCGTAGGACAGGAAAAAATAGGATGCCCCGATGATCCAGAAATTGGGGTCTCGCAGAATTTTCCGCAACGGCAACTTGAACCTGGCCTTTCCAGGAGCGGGCGGCGGCGCTTCCGTCTGGCCCCAGGGCCTGAGGCCGCGGTCGGCCGGGTCGCTGCGCAGGGTTAGGGCGTTCGGCACCACCAGCGCCAGGGCCATCAGACCGAGGATGAACCAGGCATGGCGCCAGCTGTAATGGCTCACCACCCAGGGGAAGGCCACCCCCATCACGGCAAAGCCGAGGCCGTAACCCGTCGAGAGCACCCCGAGCGCCAGGCCTTTGCGCCGGAAGGCGAACCAGCGCTGGACGACAGTGATGATCGGCACCCACAGCCCCGTGGCGCCGAGGCCGGCCAGGGCGAAAAACAGGCAGGCCGACCAGAGGTGCTGGGCCGAGCCGAGCAGAAAAACACCGGACCCCAGAAGCACCAGGCAAACGGAAATCACCCGCCGGGCGCCGAGCCGATCGGTCAGGTACCCGGTAAAGGGGGTGACGACGATGTAGGTCAGAAGATAGGCGTTGTAGATCGACCCGCCCTCGGCCCGGCTGAAGCCGAGCGTGCGGATCATCTCGGGCAGGACCACGCCGTAGCCCAAACGCACCGAGTAGTTGATGAACAAATCGATGAAGCCGATTCCGAGGATGACCCAGGCCGGGTGCAACCCGCGGGGTCCGCTCATGGCGCGGCCTCCAGCGCTCGCGCCGGCCCCGAAAGCCGTGCGCCTCGCCGAATCCTATTGGAAAGCTTTGTCATCGAGAACTTGCTCCGCCTCCGGATACCGTCTGTCCATTTCTGCTCCGGCCACCCAACAGGCCAGGTTCGCCATCGCACGCACAGATGGAGTAATAGAGCCTTCCGTTCCCTCATTTCAAGTGAAGATTAACGGAAAAACCTCGTTCCCCGGGCGAAAATGAGATATGGTCCGGGCGGTGTGCATTATGAGCCAGCCCAACGTCCAACTAACAGTCGATGGCCGCGTCCTCAGCGTGAAGCACGGAATCAGCCTCATGGAGGCCTTGGTTCCAGCCGGTTTTCTGCTGCGTTCCGATTGCGGCGCCAGGGGGCGGTGCGGAAAGTGCATGGTCCACGCAACCGCCGACGCGCCGGAAGCCCTGAGCGCGGCAGGAGACGCCGAGTTGAACGTCCTCGGTGCCGAACGCATCGCGCAGGGGTACCGACTGGCCTGCTGCGCCTTCGTAAAGGGGGCGGCCGCCGTCGAAATACCCGAGGAGAGCCTGCTCGCGCCGGAGGTGGTTCAAAAGGGACTGCCGCTGCTGCTCTCGAAGCTGGAGAGCCGGCCGTCCGCGCGTTCACGTCACGGGTCGCCCCGCTGCGGGCTCGCCGTCGACCTGGGCACCACGACGATCGCGGTCTACTTGTGCGATCTTAACGAGCGGGCGATCATCGGGTCGACCTCCGCCCGCAACCCGCAGGCCATCTTCGGGGACGACGTCATCAGCCGGATCAGCGCCGTGGGCACCGACCCCGAAACCCTGCCCCGGCTGCAAGCCATGGCCGTCAGCGCCATCGACTGGGCGGCCTCCGCCCTGTGCCGCCGCGCCGGCATCGAGCCGGCCGCCGTGGGGGAGATGGTCGCGGTCGGCAACAGCACCATGATCCACCTGTTGCTGGGCGAGGACCCCTCGTCCATCGGCGTTTTCCCCTACACCCCCAAGTTTTCCGAGGACCGGGCCGTCACCGCCGGCCGGGTGGGGCTGCGCGTCAACCCCTCCGCCCGGCTGCGCACCCTGCCGCTGATCAGCGGGTATCTGGGGGCGGACGTCATCAGCGCGGCCATCGCCGCCAACCTGCTCGATACCCCGGCCGGGACCTTGCTGGTGGACGTGGGGACGAACGGTGAAATCATTTTTCAATCGGGGAAGGGACCGGCGGCAGCCTCCTGCGCCACGGGCCCGGCCTTCGAGGGCGCCGCCATACGCCACGGGATGCAGGCGAGTTCCGGTGCGGTGGACGCCGTGCGCTTCAACCGCGACGAAGGTTGCCTCGACTACACCCTCATTCAACGCGACCCGGACCACCCCAGGCCGCCGGCGGGAATCTGCGGCTCGGGGGTCATCACCGCGGTCGCCGAGCTTCTGCGGGCCGGCATCCTGACGAAAAGCGGCAGCTTCAATGGAGGCTGCGGCTCGCCCTGCCTGCGGCCGGGAGAAAACGGAGTGCTCGAATTCGTGATCGTCCCGGCCGGCACCCACCGCAACCGCGGCGCCATCACGCTGACCCAGGCCGATGTCCGCGCCGTCCAGCTCGCCAAGGCGGCTCTGCGCGCGGGGATCGACCTGCTCTGCCGCGAGAACGGAATGCCCCGGCCGGGCAGGATCCTTCTGGCGGGGGCCTTTGGGAGCTTCATCAACCGGCTGGACGCGCTTGCGCTCGGCATGTTTCCGGAAATGGAAGCCGACGCGATCGAAGTCGTGGGCAACGCCGCCGGGGCCGGCGCCGTCCTGGCGCTCCTGCGGGAGGAGTGTTTCACGCAGGCGCGGGAGCTGGCGCGCGCCACCCGGGTGCTCGACCTGGCGGCCCACCCCGACTTCCAGAACTCCTTTGTGGCCGCGCTTTCCTTCTGACGAAGCCACCGCCTTTTTCTTGCTTTGCGCTTTGAGCTTCGAGCTCTTTCAGCCCACCGGCAGCGCCTCGCCGCGGCGGGGCACCGTCACCGCATAGCCTTCACGCTGAAGGCTTTCGGCAAAAGGCAACGCCTGCGCCTCCTCTCCGTGGACCAGTGCGATTTTTTTTATCCGCAGGTTGCACCGCTTGAGAAAGCTCAGCATCTCGGCCTTGTCGGCATGACCGCTGAAGCCGCCGATCTTGGCCACATGGGCCTTGAGGGGGTACTCCTTGTTCAAAAACCTGACGAGCGGCGCCTCCCCCCTTCGGCCGGATTTCTCGTACTCCAGCCCCAGCTCCTCGATCCGCCGCCCTAAAGTGTTCTGCGCCATGTAGCCGACGATCAGGATGGTGTTGCGTTCGTTGTGGATCTTGAAGCGCAGGTGGTGAAGGATGCGGCCGGCTTCGCACATCCCCGAGGCGGCGATGATGATCTGCGGCTTCTCCTCACGGTTAAGGGCCATGGACTCCTCCACCGAGCGCACCAGCCGGACCTGGTCGAAGAGAAAGGGGTTCTGCCCCTTGGACAGAAACGCGCGCTGGGCCTCCTGGTCGTAGACCTCGGGGTGCTCGCCGAACACCCGGGTCAGATTGACCGCCAGCGGGCTGTCCACATAGATCGGGACGCGGGGCAGGCGCTTTTCGTTGTACAGCTCGTGCAGCACGTAGAGCAGCACCTGGGTGCGGCCGAAGGCAAAGGCCGGGATCAGGACCGTGCCGCCCCGCCCCAGGGTTTCCTTCAGCATACCCGCCAGCTGGCCTTTCAGGTCGGCCACCGGTTCATGCAGCCGGTCGCCGTAGGTGCTCTCCAAGATGAGCAGGTCGACGTCGCGCTCGGCCTCGGGAAACGCAAGCTCGGGGTCCTTGAGGATGGGCTTGTCGAAGCGGCCGAGGTCGCCCGAAAAACAGACTCTGAGCGTCCGCCCGTTTTCACGGGCCGTGACCAGGCTGATGGCCGAGCCCAGGATGTGACCGGCGTCATATAAGCTGCAGGTCATCTGATGGCCGATTTCGACCGCCTCCCGGTAGGGGTAAGGCTCAAAATGGGTCAAGGCCTTCTCGGCATCCGCCAGGTTGTAGAGGGGCTGGACGGTTTCGAGCCGCAGCTGGGCCATGAGCTCGCCGATGGCCTCGACATTCAGCGCGTGCCGGCCTTTTTTCAGCAGCTGCTTGATTTCAGCAAGGTCCGGAGCCGCTTCGTTTTTTTTCGTAAAAGCGGCGCCTTTCTGGGACAGTGCCGTGCGCAGGGTCTTGTAATTGAGGTAATCCGCATCCGACTCCTGGATGCTGGCGGAATCCGGCAGCAGGTACTCGCAGGCCGCCTTCGTTGCCCGGGTGCAGACGATGCGGCCGGCAAAGCCGTTCTTGGTGACGACCGGTATACGGCCGGAGTGGTCGATGTGGGCATGCGAGAGCACCACGTTGGTGAGAATTCCGGGATCGAAGGGCAGCACGCGGTTTTTTTCAGCCGTCTCCCGGCGCCGGCCCTGGAAAAGCCCGCAGTCGAGCAGAACGCGGTCGCGCTCCGTGCTGATGAGATGCATCGAGCCGGTGACTTCCCTTACCGCACCGTAAAAGGTAACGTGCATACTCCCTCCCATTCGGGGTTTGGCATTAGTAGGGCCTGAGTTCGGCGCACCCTCCCCGGGGCGCAGGCGCAACAGAGGAAAGCCTAAGAAATGATCCCGGGACTGTCAATGCCAAAACGCGCATCCGATGCGGATTGCCTTTGCACGAGAGATCCGATAGAGAGGTTTGGAGGGTCAAACCGGCCATCCAATATGCCGGCTCCTGTTCGGCTGAAGTCGGACCGGAGCTTTTGGAGGAAAGCGATATGCACAGGTTCCATTGGGTGATGATCGCCGCCGCCATGGCCGTTCCCATCGCATTGGGATTCGGGCCGGTCGGCATCGGGCCGAGGCCGGCCGGGGCCGGCGCCGCCATCCGCCCGGACGCCGCCGTGGAAATGGTCAAACCGGACGGCTCCGTGGCCGCGCGGCTGGTGGTGGAAATCGCCGAAAGCCCCGAGGCGCGCGGCCGCGGCCTCATGGAAAGAGATCTCACGGATTACCTGGCCGGGATGCTCTTCATCTTCGAATCCGCCCAGCCCCAGACCTTCTGGATGCGCAACACCCCCAGCTCCCTCGACATGCTGTTCGTCGACGCGGCGGGAAAGGTCCTGAACATCGCCGCCCATACCACTCCCATGTCGGACCAGCTCTATTCCTCGGCCGGTCCCGCCAAATACGTGCTCGAAACAAAAGCCGGCTTTGCGGACCGGTTCGGCATCCGGCCGGGCCACACCCTGCGCTGGAAGCGCCTGCGTTAACCCATGAGCGCCCGTCGTTCGGCCAACGCCTGGTGGGCAGCGCTATGGGCTTGCGCCCTGTGGATCTGGCCCCCGGGCTGCCCGGCGGACGGACCGCCGGCGGCACCCTTCATCGGGGTGAACTACGGCCCGTTTCATAGGGAGGGCCAGCGGCCCGATGCGGCTGCCGAAATACCGGAAGCGCAGATCGTGGAAGACCTTCGCGTCATTGCTTCCGCCGGGTTTCGGCAGGTTCGCACCTATGCGGTGGACAAGGGCCTCAACCGCGTGGTCCCGCTGGCCCATCGCCATTTCCCGGAGCTTCGCATCTTTGTCGGCATCTACGTCTGCGGCCGGAGCCACGATGACCTCGCCCACCCCGGCAGCACGCGCTCCCAGATGGACGAAGCCATCCGGCTGGCCAACCGGTATCGCAACGTGGCCGGCATCGTGGTCGGCAATGAATGCCTCCCCGGCGAACCCGAGGCGTGCCCGCAGGCGCCGTCGGTGGAGCAGTTGATCGGTGATCTCGACTATGTCAAAAAAGGGCTGAGCCCGGAGGCGCGCAAAACGGTCCGGGTCACCTCGGCCCTTTCGATGGTCGCCGCCGTGAGGGAGCACGCCGCACAGGGACGTCGCGTCGCGGAGCACTGCGACGTGCTCATGGTCAACATCCACCCGTTTTTTGCGCCCGCCGCGGTCGATCAGGCCGTCCATCCGAACCTCGACGGATCCTATCGCCGGTTGATCGAGCTCTACTCGCGGACCGGCAAACCGATCCTCATCGGTGAAACCGGGTGGCCGAGTGCCGGGGCCCCCAACGGCCCGGCCGTCCCCGGCCTCGAGAACCAGAGGCAATTCACCCGCAATTTATTCCAATTCGCCCGGTCGAATGCCGTCCGTGTGTTTGTCTTCGAGATGTTCGACGAACCGTGGAAAAAAGAGATGGGCGGGGTCGGGCCGCACTGGGGTCTTTTTGACACACACGGCCGCGCCAAATTCCCGCTGCCCTGGTAGGCATCCCGGAAAACAGAAAAAAAACCGTGATTCGACCCCGGCAGCCGCGCGCAGCGCAGACGGTGCGCCAGACCCGTATCATTGGAAATCCGGCGGGATCAGTGCGCTTCGGGTGCGGCCTTTTTCCCGAAAACCGGATGCCGCTTGGAGGCCAGCTTGATGAGATATTCCGCCATCTCCCCGTGGGAATAGCCGGCGTGCTCGGCGGCGCTGGCCATGCTGGCGTCCTCGCTGATGTCGGGGTTGGGGTTGATG
>CAZLSV010000119.1:2465-11225 GCA_964562235.1 uncultured Desulfatibacillum sp. | reverse complement strand
CCGTAGTCGGTGCGCCGAATGAGATTGGTGGAAGTGGAGGTGGAGGTGGAGGTGGAGTGCTGAGACATGTGAATGATCTTATCCCGTTATCTTGAAACCGGCAATCAAATATGGAAACACTTGATACGGCGCCGGAGGAGCGGGGTTCCCGCCGCGGCGAGCCGCAACCATCCGTTCAACGAACCAACGCACGGCAGCCAGCTCGCTCCATACCGACCCGGACAGCCCCGGAAGGCATTCTCTCACGGAGCCGCCGGCCGTCGCTGCCTGTCTGCGGTAACCCTGAGACGTCTGGGGGGCGTGGCAGAATCGCCTGAAAAATTGGTTGCGGCTCGCCGCGGCGGGAACCCCGCTCCTCCGGATGGCTGGATGCCGCCCGAGCCCGGAAGAAAACAGCTTGATGGATATCAAGGCAGGTGCAGATTGACCACTTCTCCGCGCTTGCCCGGAACCTGAACCGGTTTGCCGTCGAGGTTCAGGCGTGTTCCGCCGGCGTTGCCGATCAGCAAATTGAACCCGCTTTGGCCTTCCAGCTTGATCTGGGTGCCGGCTTTGAGCGTGTGCTCGGAGGGGGTCCCCTGGTCGATGGAAACTTTGACCCAGCTGTCCTCCTGAGCGGAAACCGTCAGGACGTGTTTCGGGATCCCCGGTACCGCAGGCCGCTTGACGGCTTCCGAAGGCAAGGGTGTTGCCGCGGCCGGCGATGGGAGGGCCTCCGAATCGGCATTCACCGCCAGCGGCGCCGGCGGCGCCTCCTGCGGACCCTGGCCCCAGTGACGATAACCGACCAGAGTGGCCGCCACCAGCCCCGCCAGCAGCGTCAGCGCGGCCGCCAACTTTCTTCCCAGCCCCGTGCGGGCGCTCTGGGGCGCTGGCACCGCGCCGGCGCCCTGCTGAAGCAGCCGGAGACGGGCATCGTAGCGCCGCACCGCCTCCGCGGGGTCGGCGCCGACGGTCTTGGCGCAGGTCCGCAAAAATCCTCTCAGAAAAACATCCGGCGGCAGCCGATCGAAATCCTCGGATTCGATGGCGTTGAGGGTGGATACCGCGATGCGGGTTTCCTCGGCCACCTGCTCCAGGCCGATGCCTCTTTCGGTCCGGATGGCCTGAAGGTAGCGCCCAAAGGAAGCAGGCGCAGCAGCAACGTCCGCCCCGGCGTCGCTCAACAGAAGAGATGCCTGCTTGACACTCATGCCGCCCTGCCTCCGCGCCCCGAATTCATGCGCCGACACCGATGGTCATGGCGCCCCCATGATTTTAATGTGGGAGTTCTTGCGCAGATCCGCCAGCCAAGCGCCAAAACGGCTGTCGACGCGTTCGCGGAAAAGCAGCTCCTGGATCTCCGCCTCCACCTCGGCCATGGGCTTTCCGGCGGTTTCGCTGATCTGCTGCACATAGAGGACCTGATAGCCGAAATCGGACTCCAAGATCCCCGAAACCTGGCCGGCCTTCATGCCCTGGACCGCATCCCGCAGCTGGGGCGTGAGCTCTTCGATGCGAAACAAGCTGATATCCGAGCCCAGAACCCTCTTTGCGCTAACATCGTTGAGACTCGCCTTTTGCTATACGGACCGGCCCCGGTTCAGCTCGGCGAGCGTCTCCTGCAGCAGTGCCTTTGCGGCCTGCCGGTCGGCCGGGGCCGCTCGGGGCGGCAGCTTCACGAACAGGTTCCAGAGGTAATACTGTTTTCCACCGCCGTATTTCGATCGGTTCTTTTCGTAGTAATCCTTGATATCCGCCTGCGTGATCACCACTTTGGATCGGACCTCGCGGTTGACCAGCTTGGACCGCTGGATCTGAAGCTTGACCTCCTTGCGGTACTCCTCCAGGGTCAATCCCTCCTGGGCCAGACCGGCCTTGAGGTTTTCATCCGTGAGGGACCTGCGCTGCTTGACCTGGCGGATGTGATTCTCGACCTCCTCGTCCGTCACCGCGATCTTGTAGCGCTTGACTTCCTGCTCGGTCAGCTTGGTGTTGATCAGGTTGTCGAGGACCTCCTCGCGCAGCCGGGAGAGCGTCTGGCGTTCGCGCTCCGGCGGCAGGCCTTGGCTCTTCAGACTTTGAATCGTGGGGCGCAGGAGTGTTTCGATGTCGTACTGCGTGACGATATCCTCGTTGACGACCGCCACAATGCGATCGACGACGGCCGCCTCTGCCGCCGTGGCCTCGGCGGGCGCAAGCCCGCTTCCAACGGTGACAGCCCATAGAAAAACCGACAACCAGAGACTCATGATCCTATACCGTATCGTGCGTCGACGCCCCTTCGCGGCATCGGGCGTTTATTTATCGTCTCGCAATAGTATAGCCCGAAAGCGGCCCCCTCACCCTTCCCTTTCCCCCAGGTCGGAGGAGAGGGAAGGGTGAGGGGTGTCCGTGTCTATACAAGCATGCACCTTTTAGTAAGTCACTTGCCTTGCGGCAGCGGGGGAAGCGCCGGAGAAGACGGGTCCAGGCCGCGATCCGAGAGCTCCGCCCACAGCTGCGGGTTCACGTCCACCGTGTATTTTCCCTTCAGCGAGTCGATCCAATCGCCAAAGGCGTCTTCGAGTTTTTTCCGCCGGAGGTCGGCGACAATCGTTTCCTTCAGCCTTCGAAATTTTTCTTCCGAGTCGGCCGCCCCGGCTTTTCCCAGGTAGTGCAGGTCGTAGTAAGCGGCCACCTCCTCCCGGGTGATCAGAATGCGCGGGCCCAGTTCCGCCTCGACCAGTTTTTCCAGCAGCAGGCGTGAGCGCATCCGCTGCTTCCAGGCCTCGAACGGCACGGCGGCCTCGCTCAACGTCTGCTCGAAGACCCCCGGCGGGTAATCCGCCCTGATCGCGGCGATGGCCGCCTCGAGCTCCGCGTCTGAAACGGAAAGGCCCACCTCTTCGGCACGGTTGAGCATGACCAGTTCAACCGTCATTTCGTTCAGCAACTGCCGGCGGGCCTCCTGAAGCGCGGCGGCGCCCGGGTCAGCGGTGTAGGGATGAGCGGTTTCTGCCAATTCGAATGCTTGAAGAAAATCGCGCACCGTGATCGTTCGGTTGCCGACTCGAAGCAGGTAGGCTTCGGGTCGCTCGGCCTCGGATGGGCCGCACCCCAGCATGGCCAGGATCCCGATGACCATCCTGATCCACTGGGCCGCCCAGCGCCCGTTAGCCCTCATCACCCTTACGGTCCACCTCGCCCGGCCGGGGCGGCTGCGCCCAAGCCGTTTTTCTTGGATAAGATTTTAATTTTCTTGATTATTAACACGTTGCCCGATGGCTTGCAAGATGTTTTTAGCCTGGGCCAGCTGCCCCACCGTGCCGGGTTGGGTCAGCCGCGCCTTGACCACCCCGCCGGGGGACATTTCGAAGCGCCCCGGTTCCTCGAGAACCATCTTCACTACGGCATCGACATTTTTCGGGTGGGTGTCGGAAAAATAGAGAACCAGTTTATGATCGTTCACGTCCAGGCGCGACACCCCGGCGTTTCGCGCCAGGGTCTTGAGCATGATTTTGAACAGCAGATGGGTCGCCTCTTCCGGGAGAGGACCAAAGCGGTCGGTCAGTTCCGAGCGCAGTTCGCCGATCTCCTGCAGACCGCTCACCCGCGCCAGGCGCCGGTAAAGCGTCATGCGCTGGTCGATGTCGGGGATGTAGGATTCGGCCAAATAGGCCGACAGCGGGATGTTGATCTCGGGGTCCAGCGGCTGGACCACGGGCTCGCCCTTCAGCTCCGCCACGGCATCTTCCATCAGCTTTAGGAACATGTCGTAGCCGACCGCGGCGATGTGGCCCGACTGCGACGCCCCCAGGATGGTGCCCCCGCCGCGGATTTCCAGGTCGTTCATCGCGATGTTGAAGCCCGAGCCTAAGTCGCTGTGCTCCATGAGCACCTTCAGCCGCTTGCGGGCGTCCGCGGTGAGCAGGCTCTCGCCGGGGATGAGCAGATAGGCGTAAGCCTGCTCGTCGGCACGACCCACCCGGCCGCGCAGTTGGTACATCTGCGACAGGCCGAAGCAGTCCGCCCGGTTGACGATGATCGTGTTGGCGGAGGGAATGTCGAGCCCGGATTCAATGATCGTGGTGCACACCAGCAGGTCGATCTCCCGGTTGAGAAACCGGACCATGACGCGCTCCAGGTCCTCTTCCGCCATCTGGCCGTGGGCCACGTCGAGCCGGACTTCCGGGACCAGCTCCTGGAGTTTGCGCGCCATGGCATCGATGCCGTGGATGACGTTGTGGACGAAATAGACCTGCCCCTGCCGGCGCAGCTCGCGGCGGATGGCCTCGGCGACGACGTCGGGGTCGAACTCGGAGATGTAGGTGATGATGGCCTTGCGGTACTCCGGCGGGGTCTGGATCAGGCTGATGTCCCGCACGCCCGTGAGGGACATGTGCAGGGTGCGGGGGATCGGCGTGGCCGTGAGCGCCAGCACGTCCACCGTGGAGCGCAGACGTTTTAATTTTTCCTTGTGCTTGACCCCGAAGCGCTGCTCCTCGTCCAGCACGAGCAGCCCCAGGTCTTTGAAGACGACGTCTTTCTGGATCAGGCGGTGGGTCCCGATCACGATGTCCACGGTGCCGGATTTCAAGCCCTCCACAATGGCCTGCTGTTCCTTGCGCGGACGGAAACGGCTCAGACAGGAGATGTTCACGGGATAGCGTTGGAACCGGCTGCGGAAGGTGGCGTAGTGCTGTTCGGCCAGGATCGTCGTCGGCACCAGGACGG
The DNA here is from genome assembly GCA_964562235.1 of uncultured Desulfatibacillum sp. Classification (GTDB taxonomy): domain Bacteria; phylum Desulfobacterota; class Desulfobacteria; order Desulfobacterales; family SpSt-501; genus SpSt-501. The sequence goes on along the minus strand of CAZLSV010000119.1, from coordinate 6,530 downwards.
CGACCTGCTTGCCGTTGTTGACCGCCAGGAAGGAGGCCCGCAGCGCCACTTCGGTCTTGCCGTAACCGACGTCCCCGCAGACCAGCCGGTCCATGGGGACCGTCTGCTGCATGTCCTCCAGCACCTGATCGATGACCTTGAGCTGATCCGGCGTCTCCTCATAGGCAAACCCGGTCTCGAAATCCCGGAAATAGCCGTCCGCCTCGCCGAAGGCGAACCCGGACTCGACCTTGCGCTGCGCGTAGAGCTTCAGGAGCTCGCCGGCCATCTTCTCCGCCGAGCGCTTGACCCGCGCCATCACGCGCTCCCAGGATTTCCCGCCGAGCTTGTCCAGCCCGGGGGTGTGTCCCTCGACCCCCATGTATTTCTGGACCATGCCCATACGGTCGACCGGCAGGTAGAGCTTGTCGCCGCCGTGGTAGGTCAGGGCCAGGAAGTCGTTGCGCACCCCCTCGACCGAAAGCTTCTGGAGTCCCTCGTAGCGGCCGATCCCGTGTTCGGTGTGCACGATCAGGTCACCCTGTTTCAGCTCCTGCAGGTCAAGGAGCCGAATGCGGGCCTTGGCGTCCGGCTTCGCCCGACGAATCTGCCGGACGCCGAAAATCTCCTCCTCGCTCACCACCGCCAGGCGCTCGGCCGGCCACACGAAGCCGCTGCTCACCCGGCCGAGGCAGACCGCCGCATGGGAAGCCGCCGACGATGCCGGGAAGCCTTCGCACCGCTGGAAATGCAGGCCGTAGGGCGCCAGCAGCGAAATCAGGCGCTCGGCCTGGGGCTTGCTCCGGCACACGAACAGCACCCGGTGACCCTGGCGCTGCTGGTCGCAGACCCAGTCGGCCAGGGGCATCAGGAGCTGCTCCTTGTCCCGGTGCTGGCGAAGCCCGGCCGTCAATTCGCTGTTGGATTGGACCCCGACCTTCATCACCTGGGCTTCCGGCGCATCGCGGCCGTCCCCGTGCCGGACCACCTCCAGGAGCTTCAGCGCCACCGGACGGCGCTGGGCCAGTCGGCGGCGGGCCTCCGCCCACGGCAGATAAAGACTCTCGGGAGGCACGCAAAAGCTGTGGCGGTCGACCGCGGCGGCGTAAGTCGTGGCCGCCAGTGCTTCGAACTCCGTGGCGGCGATTTCCAGCGCCTCGGGGTCGGCGGCCACGCAGAGCGCGTCCGCGGGCAGGTAGTCGAAAAAACACTCCAGCTGCGGATAAATCAGCGGCAGCAGGCTCTCGATCCCCGGGAATGTCTCCTGTTGAGAGAGACTCGTCGTGATCTTGCGCACCTGGGTGGGGGGCAGGTTGAGGTCGGCGGCCTGCAGCCGGATGCGGTTGAGGATCTCCGGCAGTGCGTCGGGCTTCAGGATCGCCTCGCGCGCCGGCAAAAGAACCGCCTCGGACGCCGCGCCGATGTGTCGCTGGTCGCCGGCGGAGAAGAATCGCAGGGATTCCACCCGGTCGCCGAAGAGCTCGATGCGCAGAGGGTCCGGATACAGGGGCGAGAAGACGTCCACGATGCCCCCGCGCACCGAGAAGTCGCCCGGCTCCTCGACGATCGCCGTGCGCAGATAACCGCCGGCGATCAGCTTCGAGACCAGCTTCTCGCGGTCGAGTTCCTCACCGGCCAGGATCAGCTCGGCGTACCGGCTGATCTCCTGCCGCGGCACCAGGCGCTGCAGCAGAGCCTGGACCGGCACCACCACGACGGGCGGCGTCTCATCGGTCAGCATGCGGTACAGGACCCGCACGCGCTCGGCGGCCGTCTCGTTGTGGTAGGGAAGAAACTTGAACGGAAGCAGGTGGTAGGAAGGGAAAAACAGCACCGGGACCGCCTGGCGATGGCTGAAAAAGCGCAGGTCTTCGACCAGCCGCTGGCCCTCGTCCACGGAGGGCACCACCACCAGCATCGCGGATCGCCGGCGGGCATACATCGCGGTGATGATCAGGGCGCGCTCGCTGCCGGAAACGCCGCAAACCTCGACCGCGCGATCGCGGGCGGCGACGGCCTCTGCAACGGCCGGAGCGTTATTTAGGTCTTGATTTTGATCCATAACCGAAGTAAAAATAAAAAATTAAGCCGATGCAACCCAATCGGCGGACCGGCTGATTCGCAAGCGACGGATGCGGCTGACACGTTATCACCGCAGGCCCGAATCATCAGACGATGACATGCCGCACTAGCTCAATGGCAGAGCAACGCATTCGTAATGCGTAGGTTCACGGTTCAAGTCCGTGGTGCGGCTCCATCTGACCTCCGCCGGATCTGGAATGTCTCACCGACAACGCTCCGTATCCCCTGTAGAAGCAAAGCGGTCGGAAGCGGCGTTTCGACCCCGTCTTAAATTTTCGAATTTAGATCAATTTGGCTGGCAAGGCAACCACTATGGCACCCGGGGGAGCCCGTTCGCCGCCGCCGCACAGTAATCATCTGAAAAATCTACGAATATTTGGATAAGTCGCTTGACATGTCCAGGGATTACAGGTAGGCTGTACTCAACTGTTTGGCCGGCGCGGGTCAACCGCGCCGGTCAACGGTTGCCTGTGAACGGGTGGCCCGGACCTCCGGTCATGGCCGACACCCGGGAAGCTCGTCAATGCTTCAATCGTCGCACGTGCCGCCGTGTGCAGGGCCGCGGATGAAAACCAAGAACCAAGCGGTGCAGGGGCCATCATGAAAGATATCGAAGATATTGAACTGAAATCGGAAATTGATCAAATCATGCGCAGCGTCGAAACCATCATGAAAAAAATCGAATCCGCCCTTCCGCCGAAACCCTCGGCGCCGGGCGGCGCCGAGGAACAGCGCATCAGCGGATGATCGGGTTTTCAGTATCGTTTCGCAGGAGGAGCTATGGCGGTGACGAAGGATGATATCGTCGCGCGGATTCATGAGGTCGGTTTTTCCACTAAACAGGCCGTAGACCTCGTCGAAACCCTCATCGAAATCATCAAGGCCAATCTCGAAAAAGGCGATGATGTCCTCATTTCCGGATTCGGGAAATTCTGCGTCAAGGGAAAAAACGAGCGGCGCGGCCGCAACCCGGCCACCGGGCAGGACCTCATGCTCCGGGAACGCCGCGTGATCACCTTCAAGTGTTCCGGGAAACTTCGCAACAAAATCAACGCGGACCCGGAGTAGGCCGTTTCACCGCCGCAACGGCCGCGCGCCTCACAAATCTATCCCGTAGACTTTGATCTTGCTCAGCAGGGAGGGGTGGCTGATCTCGAGCAGCCGCGAGGCCTGGGTCCGGTTGCCGCCGGTTTCCTGCAGGGCCTGCGTGATCAGCCGCTTTTCGATGGCTCGTTGCGCCTCTTTCAGCGAAAGACCGGCTTTCGGACCCTCCGCCCGTTCGACCTTGCCGCCCGCGCCGATCTCCGCCGGCAGATGCTCCGGCATCAAAATGTTCTCCTCCGCCAGCAGGACCGCGCGTTCCATAACGTTTTCCAGTTCACGCACGTTTCCGGGCCAGCCGTAGTCCAGCAGCAACCCCATCGCCGCCGGGCTCACGTCCTCGATGGCCTTTCTCATCTTGGCATTGAAACGCTCCAGGAAGTGCCGGCACAGATGCGGGATGTCTTCCGGCCGGTCCCGCAGCGGCGGCAGCGGGATGGCCAGGACGTTGAGCCGGTAGAATAGATCCTCACGAAACAACCCGTGCTTGACCTCTTCCTCCAGGTTTCTGGAAGTGGCGGCAATGACCCGCACGTCGATCCGGGTCGGCTTCGAATCTCCCACCGGCCGGATCTCGCTTTCCTGAAGCACCCGCAGCAGCTTGACCTGCAGGGAGACCGGCATCTCCCCGATTTCGTCCAGGAAGATAGTACCTCCGTCCGCCTCCTGAAACAGGCCCTTCTTGTTGCGGTCGGCCCCGGTGAAAGCGCCTTTCTTGTAGCCGAACAATTCGCTTTCAAGCAGATTTTCCGGGATCCCGCCGCAGTTGACCGGCACCAGCGGCCGGTCGGCGCGCTCGCCTTCATAGTGGATCCCGCGGGCAATCAACTCCTTGCCGGTCCCGCTTTCGCCGAGGATGAGAATCGACGCTTCGGAATGGGATACATCCTGAATGAGCTTCCG
>CAZLSV010000119.1:0-2455 GCA_964562235.1 uncultured Desulfatibacillum sp. | reverse complement strand
CGGTCCCGCTTTCGCCGAGGATGAGCACCGTCGTCGAATAACGCGCCGCTTTCTGGGCCAGCTGAAAGACGGAGATCATGGCCCGGCTCTTGGCCACCATGTTTCCGAACCGGAAATATCTCTCGATCTCTTCAATGCGGGCCTTGAGCTGGCGGTTTTCCTTTCGCAGGCTCTCGCGCTCCTCGGCCTTTTTGAGGGTCAACAGCACCTCGTCGGGTTTGAACGGTTTCGAGATGTAATCGTAAGCCCCCTGTTTCATGGCTTCGATGGCGGTGTCGATGTTCCCGTAGGCCGACATCATTATGACCGTGCTCTGCCGGATGCGCGCCTCTCCGGCCTTGAGGAACTCCATGCCGCTCATCACCGGCATTTTGATGTCGCACAGGATGAAGTCGTAGACCGCACGCTCCAGTTTCCGGAGACCGGCCTCCCCGTCCGGAGCCGCATCCACCTCATAGCCGGCTTTCGTGAGAACGGCCGCGAGCATATGCCGCATGTTTTCCTCGTCGTCGATCACCAATATCCTCTGGCCCGCAGGTTCAGTCTGAATCATAACCAATCCCCTTTTGCAAATGGCCGACCGGCAGGGACACCGTCATACAGGTGCCCTGCCCGACCACGCTTTCGACCTGCATGCTCCCGCCGAAGCTTTCGATGATCATGAAGCTGACCGAAAGGCCAAGCCCCGTCCCCTTCCCCGGCTCCTTGGTGGTGAAAAAAGGATCGAAAATGTTCGCAAGGTCCTTTTCCGGGATTCCGGAGCCGTTGTCGCTGAAGCGGATGCGAAGCCAGCGCCCGGCCGGCCCGGTCGCCAGACCGGGGCCCGTTGAGTTGCCGGTGGCGATGACGAGATCTCCCTCAGTCCTGGGCCCCTTGGCGGAAATGGCATCCGCGGCGTTGATGATAAGGTTGAGAAACACCTGGCGCAGCTGGCTCGCGTCCGCCGTGACCACGTCGCTGTCGGCACTCAAGTCGGCGGCAAACCGCACGTGGGACATGAAAGGCTGGACATCCAAAACCTGGGTCAATTCCCCGATGATCGCATGCACCGACACCGGCTGCGGCCCTGCCTGGGAAGGCCTGGAAATTTCCAGGAGCTGTCGGATGATGGCGCTGATGCGTTCGATCTCTTTTTCGGCACGACCCAGGTATTCGACCCGCTCGTCGTCGGCGAGGTCCGCCTGTTTCATAAGCTCAAGATACCCGGTCACGATGCCGATGGGATTGCCGATTTCGTGGGCGATGCCGGCCGACAGCCGGCCGACCGACGCCAGCTTCTCCGCTCTAATGATTTCGATCTGGGCTTTTTTCAGTTCGAAGTTGGCCGTTTCCAGCGAGGCCACCGTATCGCGGAGCTTCTCCTTTTCAGCGGAAAGCCGGCGCAGCAGACCGTTCAGAGCCGCGGAAAGCCGCTGCAGCTCATTGTCCTCCTTGCGCACGGAAAAAAGAACCTGCTCGTCTTCTTTGTAATTCTCGGCCCGTTGGGCCAGCCGGCTCAACGGCTGCAGGTAGAGCTTGAAAACGCGATAAATCCCTAAAAATGACAGGATGGCGGTGTTGACGAATATGAACAGAAACATGATTTTCTGGGATTGCCTCAGCGAACGATAGATGCCCTCGAGGGAAAATACCAGGCTGAACCCCGCGACCACATCTCCGTTCAGGCGCAGGGGGCTGGTGAGGACGAGGTACTCCGGCTGCATCCAGACCAACCCGAAAGTGCTGCCGATTAAATGGGTGCTTTCGATGCCGCTTGAGATGGCTTTCTGCGTGAGGGCCAGGATCTCCTCTTCGCTGGAAGAGGGGCTGGGGCCGAAGGCGATCTGCTGGGGCTCCAGGGTCTGAAGGAGAAAGGAGGTAACGCCGGCTTCCTCAAGGGTGACCCCCAGCTCCGCCCTGGCGCTCGGTTCCTGGTGCAGGTCTTCCCAGATGCGGTGGACGATCAGGTAGTCGCCGAGCAGCCGGCTGACGGCTTTGCCTTTGGCGACCTCGGCTCGGATGAGGTTGCGTTGGGCTGTCAGCATCGTGACGAGATCGATCGACACCATCCCCAGCAGCAGGAACAAGGAGATGTTGATGGCGATCTTGCTTTTAAGTCCCCTGGCGGCCATCTTCCTCGTCAGAATTTAATTTATCCAACTGAAATATATTGTTTTTATGATACAAAAAGCGACTCCCGGCTGCTGTCCTGCCCGACGTATGAGAAAGCACAGACCCAATTTATGGCTGGAAAATTTTTTTATAAAATTATTTAAAGCAATTATGGTGCCAAAAAAAAGAACCGCCACGCAAACTGATGCATGACGGTTCCGGACCAATGCAAAAAGCCCGGGTCGTTAACGACCCGGGCTTTTTATTAGAAATTTCGGCGGCGTCCTACTCTCCCACACAGGACCCCGTGCAGTACCATCGGCGCTGAAGAGCTTAACTTCCGTGTTCGGGATGGGAACGGGTG
>CAZLSV010000118.1:3389-11361 GCA_964562235.1 uncultured Desulfatibacillum sp. | reverse complement strand
AGGCGCCGTTCGAGGTGGTCCGTCGGCAGATCCGGGAGAACCTTCGCGAACACCTCCGACACGGGGTGGTCGCCGTGCGCGACGGCGGCGGCTGTCGCGGCAACGCCCTGCGCTTCGCCAAACGCCGTCAGGAACGGGAGCCGCCGTTGCGTGTGCTGGCCGCCGGCCGGGCCTGGCACCGGCCCGGCCGCTACGGCCGGCTGATCGGGCGGCCGCCGGAAGCAGGCCTCGGCCTGGCGGCGGCCATCCGGCGCGACGGCGACCCGGCGGATCACATCAAGATCGTAAACTCCGGGTTGAACAGCCTGACGGAGTACGGCCGCCAAAGCTCCCCCCAGTTCGATCTGGAAGAAATGTCCGCCGCCGTGCAGGCGGCGGCCGAACGCGGGCTGCCCGTCATGGTGCACGCCAACGGCGAGGCCCCGGTGCGCATCGCCGTTCTGGCGGGATGCCGATCCGTCGAGCACGGGTTTTTCATGGGGCGGGAAAATCTCGCCCGCCTGGCGGACCGGGGCGTCACCTGGGTGCCGACGGCCGTTACCATGCTGGCCTATGCCCGGCATTTCCGGCAGATCGGGAAAAACCCCGACGTGGCCCGCCGGACGCTGGATCACCAGCTCGAGCAGCTGGCCATGGCGCGGCGGCTGGGGGTGGAGGTGGCCGTGGGCACGGATTCCGGCAGCCCCGGGGTCCTTCACGGGGGGGGCATCGTCGAAGAGCTGAGCCTGCTGGTGCAGGCCGGGTTCGGCCTCGAGGAGGCCATCGGCTGCGCTTCACGCGGCGGGGCGAAGCTGATCGGCGCCGGCTTCGGGCGGCTGGAGAAGGGGCGTCCGGCGACCTTCGTCGCGGTCAACGGCGAACCGTCGAGGCTTCCGGCCGAATTGAAACATGTCCGAGAGGTGTTCATCGACGGCGTGAGGCAGTTTGAGGCCGGATAGGAGGGGGTTGGAAAAACCAGCCGCACCGCCTGGCGTCGGCCCACGTTGAGCCTGGCAGCTTACCGGCGCAATAACCACGCTCCGCCTTTCCGTGAAGTTTTGCGGTGGGGGATATTCTATGGCGGGGGTTGTGAGCCCAAGCCCCTGGCCAGCCAGAGAGAGGCCTCGCGGACGAACTCCTCCTGGTGGCGCGGGTCGCTCATGCGGTGATCGCCTTGCGGCTGGATGACGAGGCGCTTTGGCAGGCGCGCCCGCTGAAAGATCTCGCGGGCATGCGCCACCGGGACCACATCGTCGGCCTCTCCGTGGAAGACCAGGATGTTTCCAAGGCGTTTCAGCTCCGCAGCCAGGTCGTAATCCTCCCTCAGCACGGCGGCCATTCGCGTCCGCTCGGAGTCGGCCTGCGTGTGCCGGTCAGGGCTTTTCAAGGGCCCGCTCCGGACCGGCGCCGCAAAGGTCACCAGGGAGGCGATCGGCGTGCGGGCGGCGGCCCGCAGGCAGACGGCCCCGCCCATGCTGCTGCCGAAAAGCCCGACGCGCTTTCCAAGATCGCCGCGTTTCGCGAGATGGCCGATGGCATGCAGCAGGTCGCTGCAGCGGCTGTCGAGCGTGGTGTGCGCTTCCAGCCGCCCCTCGCTCTGCCCGCAGCCGCGGTGGTCGAACCGAAAAAAAGCCAGGCCGAGACCCAGGCACGCGCGGGCCAGTGCGAGCTGCTTGGGCGAGTTCCGGTCGCTCAGCAGCCCGTGGCAGCCGATGACGACGGGCGGGGAGGGGGACTGCGGGAGATGCAGCGTTCCCCCCAGTTTAAAACCGTCGGCCGTGAAGTCCACATCCATTTCCATCAGTGTCCCCCCGCCCCCCGAATTCTATTGAAGTTCACGCGTTCCTCCACTACAAGTGGTTTCAAAGCCCTGGATCACGCCTGCGGGCAAGGCGCCGGCCGATTCGGAAAGCGGAGCAACCTTTATGGGTTGTGAGCATTTTCGAGAGGCCTGCAACGCCGCCCCCGGGCGTCAGACGGGGTTATGAAACCACTTGTAATCTACACCCGAAATGCGAAAAAGAGAACGATCCATAATCGAAACCGAGATCGTCGGCCTGGCCTTCGGGGGCAAGGGCATCGCCCGGATCGACGGGATGGCCGTGTTCGTGGCGCAGGCGGTGCCGGGCGACCGGGCCCTGATCCAGGTCACGCGCCGAAAAAAGAACTTTGCCGAGGCGCGGCTGGTGGAACTCCTCAGCCCCTCCCCGGACCGGGTGACGGCGCCGTGCCGATACAGCGGTTTCTGCGGCGGGTGCACCTGGCAGTTTCTGCGCTACGAAAAACAGCTGGAATACAAACGCCGCCACGTGGCCGAATCCCTCGAGCACATCGCCGCGATCCGGGAGGTGCCGGTTCATGCGACCCTTCCGTCCGCGTCCGTCTTCGGGTACCGCAACAAGATGGAATTCACCTGCACCGATCGCCGCTGGCTGCTGCCGTCTGAAATGGACGACCCGGCCGAGGAGAGATCCTTTGCGATCGGTTTGCACGTGCCGGGGACCTTTCACAAGGTCATCGACACCCAGGAGTGCCTGCTCCAGCCGGACCTGGGAAACCGGATTCTGGCGCGGATCCGGGCCGGCATAAGATCCTCCGGGCGGCCCGTATACGGGCTGCGCAGCCACGAGGGGTTCTGGCGCTTTGCGATGCTGCGCAACTCGGCCGCCACCGGCCGCTGGATGGTCAACCTCGTCACCGCCTTCGAAGACCGGCCGCCGCTGCTGGCCCTGGCGGAGGACCTGACGGCGGCTTTTCCCGAGATTGCCTCCGTCGTCAACAACGTCACGGGCCGTCCGGCCGGAATCGCCATCGGCGAGTTCGAGCGGGTGGTGGGCGGCGAGGCCCGCATCCGCGACGCCATCGGCCGGTTCGAATTCGACATCTCCGCCAATTCCTTTTTCCAGACGAACACGCGCGCGGCCGAGCGGCTCTACGAGACGGTGGTCGACTACGCCGGGCTGAGCGGGGGGGAGAGCGTGCTCGATCTTTACAGCGGCACCGGCACGATCCCCATCTACATCTCCGAGCGGTGCCGCGAGGTCGTCGGCATTGAGATCGTCGCCAGCGCGGTGGAGGATGCGGAGCGAAACAGCGCGTTGAACGGGGTGTCCAACTGCCGGTTCATTCGCGGCGACATTTTAGAGGGGCTCGCCTCCATCGACCTGCGGCCGGAGGTGATGGTCATCGACCCGCCGCGGGTTGGGATGGCGAAAGAGGTGGTCGATCAGGTGCTTCGAATGGGGCCGCAGCGCATCGTCTACGTCTCCTGCAACCCGGCGACCCTGGCCCGCGATCTGGCCCTGCTCAAGGAGAGCTACCGCGTGCTTGAAATCCAGCCGGTGGACATGTTTCCCCACACCTTTCACGTGGAGTCGGTCGCGCGACTGGCCAAAAGGTGAGAACGGCGGGCGGCATGAAGGTGGTGTTCCATTTTCCGGCGGACATCATCGGCATCTCCGCCGGGTTCGACAATCACCGCCAGGACTGGGGCGGGCTGCTCACGACCGAGGACTACCGCGAGATGGGGCGCATGGTGCGCAGCGCCGCCCTTCGCAACGGCGGTGGCTGCTTTGCCCTCCTGGAGGGTGGTTACAATTACGATGTTCTGGGAAAAAACGCGCTCGCGTTGATTCAAGGGATGTCGGGCTGACAAACGACAAGACCCGGAGACCCGCCGGGCAGCCCCTCACGGCTTCGCTTCAAAACCCCGCAGCCGCTCTTCCATGTCAGGGTGGGTCGAGAGGTAGTCCCTCCAACGCCCTTCCGCGTTCGAGCCTTCCGGAGATTTTTCCCGCTGCAGCCGCCGCATCAGATCCGCGAACCGTTGCGGCGGCACCTCCATCGACTCAAGACGGTCGAGCGCGTAGCGGTCGGCCTCGCGCTCGAATTCACGGGAATAGGCCAGTTCCGTCAGCATCACCGGCAGCCCCAGAAAAACCTGGGAGGTGCCGGAGGCATCCCCGGTGACGGCCATGATGGCAAATGCCAGCAGGGAGCTTTGGACGACCCGTTGAATCCCGTGGCGGCGGGCCACGTGGCCGGCCTCGTGTGCCATGACCGCCAGAAGCTCGTCGTCGTGCCGGGCGAGTGCCACCATCTCGTCGGTGAAGACGATGACGCCGTCGGGCAGGGCAAAGGCGTTGGCCCCCAGGCGTCCGCCTTGGCGGAAGACCACCCGCAGGTGAAGATCCGCGTGGCTTTGAATCAGCGGGTCAAAATGGGCCAGCAGCCGGCTTTGGGTTGGTCCGTCGAGTTTCGAGGGTTTGAAAGCCGCCCGGTCGAGGAGATCCAGGGTCTGGCCCCCGGCCGTCTGGACGATGGCGGAGGGCAGGTGGTGGGCGATCACCCGGGCGGCGGCGGGCACGCCGTAGCGGCCCGTCCCCCATAGAATCGCGGCCATCGCCGCCAGGCAGATCAGGATGTAGCGCTTGCGGCTTTCCAGAACGTGAACGAGGTGCAGGCGCGGCCGCCGTTGGAAGCGTTTCAGCAGGTCGTCGATCGCGCGGTTGTCCTCGGTTTCGAGCTTCTGGCCCTGCGGGAAATAGATGTAGCGTGCGGTGTTCGCCAGGCGCGGGGAGGCCTCGATATCGAAACGCGACAGGGCCAGCAGGATTTCGCCCCGACCCGGGGCGTGAACCTGAACGGCCCCGTTGTCGAAGACGCGGCACTCGGCCGGCACGCGCGCCGAGGTCTTGCCGTCGTAGAAGCTTCCGCGAATGAGGATCATAGCCCCAGGTCGAAGTCGAAGAAGTCGCTCGACGCGTCACCGATGGCCCCGACTTCCTTGTGTTTATCCGCCACAAACGCATTCACGTCGCCCGCGGCGATCAAAGCCAGATGCTGCGCCTTGTACCGCATGGTGCGCACTTTGGCCCAGGGGTGAAACAGGCCCAGGGTCAAGGCCGTGGCGAGGGTGTTGGTCAGCACCAGCATCATGAAGCTCCTGACCTCCATGGTGGAGCGCAGGCGGTGGGGCCCCAGGCGGCTGGCGTTGAAAAGCAGATTGCCGGTTTTGACCGCATAATAGGCATACACGAAAAGGTAGAGCGGCAGCGCCAGGACGGCCAGCGGGGCAAAGAAAATCGCCGCGGCCGCAATGAAGGCCGCGGCCAGGATCCCGATCAGGGAGGCGACCATCAGAATGCGGTAATAATCCCTCCAGGACGCGCCAAAAACGAAGACGGTTCGGCCGAAGGAGCTGTTCTCGACCAGGAATTGCTTCTGGCGGCAGAACGCAACCGGGGAGAGAACGCCCAGGGTCAGCATGGCCAGGAAAGGCCAAAGGAGGTAGGCCTTGAAGGCCCGGCCGTAGCCGGCCTTGAATCCGAAACGGATGTTGCGCCAGGCGCTGTTGTGGGCGTTGAACATGAGCGAACGGATGATGAGCCAGGGGGCGAGGACGGCCAGCACCAGCACCAGCGGGAAATGGATCAACGGGAAGAAGTGGGACACCGCGCCGGTGATGAGCATGACAGCGCCGATGATGAGGCGGCCTTTAAGGATCTTGACGGGGTTTCCCAGGTATTCGAAGCCGGCGCCGTTCAGCCGGGTGTTGCCGTAGAAGTATTGCTTGCGGCGGACCTTGGCCCAGGCCGAGTAAATTCCGAGCGTGGCGATGGAGAGCAGAATGTTGACGATCCAGATGCGGAAATATTCGGAGCCGTTGCCGTTGAACTCGAAGGGGATCCGGGCGGCGCTCTGCGATGCCGATGCTTTCGGGGTTTCAACCGTTGCGGAAAGATCCGGCTTGGCGGTGGCGGATGGGCCGGGAGAAGCCCCGAGGGAGGGCCGTGAGGTCGCTTCCTTCGAGGCCGCCGAGGGGGAGGGCATTCGTGGGGGCGGCGTGGAGACCGGGGCCTCGGACCGAGGCACTCCGAGGGCGACCCGCAGGCCTGCTTTTTTGAGGGAGACGCACAGGCGGTGCGCCGTGGGCTCATCCAGCCCCTTCTTCAACACCACGCGGTTGCCGTTGAATACCTTTCCGGCGATCTCTTCGCTGAGGGAGAGTATTATAGCCGCCTCCCTCAGCACCGTCTGTTTGTGGAAACCCGCTAAAATTTCCCCCTTGTATATGACCTGGTAGGTGTCGGCGCCCATCTCTGCCCTCGTCCCTTTGAACGTTTCGGCCGCATGTCCCGGGATCGACCCTGTTCAATCACCGGGATTGAACTGATATCGACCCGAAACGAGGAAACCTTTAGAGGGGCAGGGGCTTGCTCACCGCTTTGAACATGTCCCGTAGTATTGGGACGGGGATATGCGTCCTTCGAGGATGATGTTGCGGCTGTGAACGGATTTGCCGGCCATGTCGATGGAAGTGGTCAAAACCTTGCTCCCGTCGATCACCTCGACGAAGGTCATCCCCCCACTGAGGGAGGGAAGCATGTCGACATTGAATTTGCCTTTGTCGGTGGCGATCTGGGCCGTTTGCTTGTCGCTGTCGACCACAAAGACCAGCTTGAACTCGTCCTTCACATCGTGCAGCCCCTTCGAGTTGCTGTAGGTGTCGTACCGGCAGGCGTAGGTCACGGTGTCGCAGAAGGCCGGGGTGAGCGGTTGCAGTATAGTAAACGAGATCAAGAAAAAGCCAAGGGCGGTTTTCATCGATTGACTCCTGTCTGCCGGCGGCTGACGTTACGTCAGCGACCGGGTTTGACTTTGACAAGTCAAAATTGAATATTAACCTCTTTGGCAGGCTCGCACAAGGGCTTTGCGCGACGCCGTTGAAGTCTCGGGCGCTGAAACCTCTTCGGCGTGGATTTCTCTTTGCGCCTGACCAAAAAGACCCAAGCGTATCAGCTTTCCTTCGCTTCCAAATCTCAGAAACCCAAGGCGCCGATGGCCGTGAGGCACTTCGAACGAAAGCCCGTCTCTCAAAAGGCGGCTTGTGGTCTGAAAAAGAAGGCGCCCGGTTGAGCGGTTGCGCAAACCCTGCGCCGCCGGTCCGGCCTGCGGCGCAGGGTTGACTTTTTCGTTCCACTCCGGTAAGTCATTGCTCATCTCAATGTAGAGCGCAACTTCCTCCGACCCACGTGCTCAAGCGGCTCTGCCTTGCAAACCTCCCGCTCCTGCCTTCCGTGCTCTATCTGTCTTGCCGGTCCCGGTCACTTTCGATTCGCCTTCGGCGCCGCCGGCCATCGATTCGAACGAGAGGCGTGGCCGCTATGGAATCCGGATTCCTCAAGGCCTGCGTCATAGACTTCTCTTCGGGCCGAATCGGCAGCGGAGAGTTGAGCGCCATTCTGTCGTCCGCCACCAACCCCTCCGTCCGCATCCAGCGACTGTTCCGGGAGCCTGCGACGCCAGCGGAAATCGGCGCCGCCGCCAAAATCATCAACCGGGAAGAAGTAGAATTGGTGTTCGTGGCCTTCACGGCCGGGGAGATCGGCCGTATCGGGCTGCTCGCCCGCTGTCTGGAATCTGAAGGCCATCGGCCGCTGATGATCGCCGTCTGCGAGCCCGGAACGGTTCAGGACCCGGCCGAAGTGCGCGACCGGGGCTACGATCATCTGCTGAGTGCACCCGTGCAGCGGGAGGAGGTGCTGGCCCGGGTGCGGGAAGTCGCCGGAAGGCGGGAACCCGCAAACGACCTCACGCGCGAGATCGTGAAAAAGCTCGGTCTTGGCCGCCTGATCGGACGGGACCCTTTTTTCGTAAAAGAGATCGAAAAAATCCCGGTCGTCGCGAAATGCAAGGCCGGGGTCCTGATTTCGGGCGAAACAGGGACCGGCAAGGAGTTGTGCGCCAGGGCCGTTCATCACCTCAGCCCGCGTGCGAAAAAACCGTTCATTGCCGCCAGCTGCGGTGCCATGCCGCCCGAGCTGGTCGAAAACGAACTGTACGGCCACGTCCGCGGTGCGTTCACCGGGGCGGATACGGATCAAACCGGGCTGATCGGCGAAGCCGAGGGCGGCACGCTTTTCCTGGATGACGTCGACTGCCTGCCGGCCCGCGCGCAGGAAGACGGCGCCGCGCCCGCGGAAGGGAGCTC
>CAZLSV010000118.1:0-3379 GCA_964562235.1 uncultured Desulfatibacillum sp. | reverse complement strand
CAGCGTCCCGGGCGCGACGAAGCCGGTGAGCGGCATCGAGATGTACTCGACGGGAATGCCGGCCCGCGCGCAGTCCAAGCTGCTGCGTTTCGTTCAGGAAAAGGAATACAAGCCGCTTGGCAGCAGCAAAATCCGCTCGGCCGACGTGCGGCTGATTGCCGCCACCAATGCGAATCTGGAGCAGGAGATCGAAAAAGGTGTTTTCCGCCAGGATCTCTATTTCCGGCTGATGGTGGTCCCCATCGTTTTGCCGGCGCTGCGCCGGAGAAAACAGGACATCCCGGCGCTGGCTAGCCATTTCCTCGAAAAATATGCATTCGAGCACCGCAAAGGGTTCAAGGAGCTCTCCTCGGAAGCGCTGGAAAAGCTCGTTTCCCACGACTGGCCCGGCAACATCCGGGAGCTTGAAAACACCGTCCAGCGAGCCGTCATTCTCTCGAAAGCCGTTGTTTTGGACGCCGCCGATATCGACCTGCCCCCCTCACGGGCCGACTTCGGCAACGTCATGTCCTTTCAGGAGGCCAAAAAGCGGTTCATCCGCACCTACATCACGGAAATGCTCGAGAACCACGCAGGGAACATCAGCCGTGCGGCGCGCGCCGCGCACAAAAACCGGCGCGCCTTCTGGGAGCTGATGCGCAAACACGACATATCCGCCGAACGTTTCAAATCACTTCACAAATAGGCGCTGCTCGAACCCGGCAAAAAGGCATGCGGTGCTTTGGATTTCGCGGTTGGATAGGACATTTACGCGCCGGCCGCTAGGTTGAATCGGGCCTGGTTTTTTTGACCATAAGTCGAACAGGTTGGGCCGTTTTCGAAAAACCGCCCGGTCTAAAACCTCATAACCACGCTGATTCCGTATCCCCCCGCACGATCGCCTCCTGCCATTTTACGATCCTCTTACACTCCGTCATCCTTGATAATTCCGAGCTCGACGACGCAACCGTCCCCGGAGCGCCGGCGGCGGCACGCTTGATGCTATGCGAGGTCAGAAACCCAAAGACCGGGCTGTGACATGCGGCTGTCGCAGATCGAAAAAGCAATTCTCGCCTATTTGCTCAAATACCCCGAAGCCAAGGACAACGAGCGGGGAATCCTGGAATGGTGGCTTCTGGAAGAGGAGATCGTGCGCCGCGCCAGCACGCTCAGGCAGGCTCTGACGCGCCTGGTCGAGGCCGGGCTCCTTTTGAAAAGAAGCGGCCCGGGCACGGACGCCTATTACACCGTAAACCCGAACAGGTTGGCGGACATCCGGAAGCGGGTCGGCGGCAACGGCGATGGCGGCACGTAGTCGGCGGTAAAAACAGGGCGGGGCAGGGCGGCCGAACGAGTCGAGCCCCCTGGATCAGCGGGGGCAGGCTCACCGCAGCCGCCATGCGAGCGGACGAAAGAAGTCGATCCCGGCGGGACCCGCAGGCAAGGGCAGGGGGCTGAGCCGAAACGGCCACCCAATGGTAACGAAACGAAAGGAGGGACTATGGCGACCAAGAGCAGTTCTTCGGGCGGCAACGGACCTGAAAAAAAATCGTTGTCGGGGGGAATTGAAGATCCGGAAGTCGGCGGGGAATTGAACGCCGAAGAAGAGGGGGAAGAGATGGAAGAGATCGATGAGCCGGGCGAAGAGGGAACCGAAGAGAGCGGAAGTGAAACGCAGGAAGGCGCCGTCGCTGCGCGGCTCCTGGATTTAAAGGAGAGCATCGTTTCGGGGATCAAGCAGCAGATGATCGAGGGCCTGGCCCAGGGGCAGGTCTTTCCGGAGAGCTTTTCCGGGATGGCCAACATCCAGGGCGTGGGCTTCTCGGAGGCCGGCGGCGAGGGCGGCGGCCTGCCCGGCGAGATGGGGCTCACGCTGTACGTCGCCGAGCCGATGGCGGCCGATGAGGCCAGGAGCGTCGTCGTGGCCAGCGCCGGTGTTTCCGCCGCGGACATCGATAGCGTTCCGGTGAACGTCGTCGTCACGGGCATCATCGACGCCGACGTGCACCGCATGCGCCTGCGGCCCGCGCCGGCCGGGATATCCGTCGCGCATTTCAGGGTCACCGCGGGGACACTCGGGTGCTTCGCCCGGGGCCGCACCGCGCCGCGCTCCAACCGCGTGCTGATGCTCAGCAACAACCACGTGCTGGCGAACTCAAACCTTGCGAACTTGGGCGACAACATTCTCCAGCCCGGACCCTACGACGGGGGCGCCAACCCGGCGGACCGGATCGCCATTCTCGAAAGGTTCATCCCCATCAATTTCAGCGGCGGGGTCAACTACGTGGACGGCGCCACGGGCTGGTGCTGGTCGGCCCTGGTGAAGTACCCCTACCTCATGTACCTCTCCGGCGGGCGGGTCCTTTACTTCCGC
The DNA here is from genome assembly GCA_964562235.1 of uncultured Desulfatibacillum sp. Lineage (GTDB taxonomy): Bacteria > Desulfobacterota > Desulfobacteria > Desulfobacterales > SpSt-501 > SpSt-501. The sequence goes on along the minus strand of CAZLSV010000118.1, from coordinate 1,026 downwards.
ATTTCGAGCGCGCCGGTCGCCTGCCAGCGCAACATGGTGGTCGGCAAGAGCGGCCGGACGACCCAGCTGACGCGCGGGATCGTCATTGACTGCAGCGCCACGATCCGGGTCAACTACGGCGGAGGCAAGGTGGCGCTGTTCGCCGACCAGATGGCCATCCGGGGGATCGGGGGCAACTTTTCGGCCGGCGGAGACTCGGGCTCGCTGATCTGGACCTGGGATGCCCGGCGCAACCCGGTCGGCCTTCTGTTCGCGGGCGGCGGGGGGGTGACTTTCGCGAACAAGATCGGGCGGGTGTTGTCCCTGCTGGATATCGTGATCCGTGCCTGAGCGGCGATGGCCGGGCGGCGCGGTCAGGGTGTCGAAGATCAGTCCGGAAGTGCAGCCGGCGTTCCGATAGCCTCGGACGCCGCTCTTCGACACCCTGGGACCGCCCGGTGCCGCCCGGCCGCGCCGCGTCGGATGGGTAAAGGGCGCTTGCGTTTTTCTGCGGATCGTTCCATATCTCGTGCCAGGAGTGTCCATCCCGGGAAGGGGGTGCCCATGAAGCCCAAGACGATCGAGGAAGTCAAACAGGCGCAGGAAGCCAGGCTGATGGCCATGAAAGGCGTGGAGGGGGTCGGCATCGGCGCGGACCAACTCGGAAACCCGGCCATCGTGGTTTACGTCCGCGATGCCGACGCAGCCGCCCGCCTGCCGAAGCAGATCGAAGGCCACCCGGTTGTGGCCGAGAACCTGGGCGGCCCCATCGACGCCCTGCCCAAGTGAGCGCCGGCACCATCATCACCCGGCCGCGCGGACCCTCGACGGATGGCCGCGCGGACCGGCCCCGGGCGTTTGTTCTGTCATTGCGAACACCCGGATATGGTCCCACTGCCAGCGGATCTTTGTTTCATTACAAAAAGCGGAAAACTGTTTCGACCTCGCAACGGTCACGTGGCGTTCTGCTTCTCCGGTTCACAGGTTTTCTATCATCGCTCGCTTCAATCGGTCGAATTGCGCCTCCAGCTCGGGGATGTGTCCCCG
>CAZLSV010000117.1:0-11406 GCA_964562235.1 uncultured Desulfatibacillum sp. | reverse complement strand
CCTGCCACCAACGCCAGCGCCATCAAGCTGAAACGATTCGGGCCATGTCTCATGACGTTCCTCCTTAAATGAATTTTTTTCATTAAATGACCGGTGTTATTTTAATGCATTTTTTATCATTTAGCTGCATAGTAGCTACACAAAGGTCTCCCTGAAGTCAAGCTGATTAATGTCGGATGATGCGAGTATGAAAACTTCGCTGCATTGCGTGAATTTCAGGTTGGCCAGAGGTACTGTTTTTTATCCGCAGGCATCAGATCTTCAAGGCGTCAGGAATCCGAATTTCGAATTTCATGGTCGTCACCGACGAGGACGGACGACACGCATCGGCAACAGGGCAAAACCAATAATTTCAATTAATAACGGTAAATCTGTCTTGCTGGCACAGGTGTTGCTTGGGAAGAAGGAAAAAGCCTTTTGGCCGTTAATAATGCTTGACAGGGGTCATGGCGTCAGGCTAAAAACGCGATCGCCTGTCAACAGTTGTAGCTAACGGCCGATAACGTTACTATCAGGCCCGAAGTTGACGGGAAACACATAAACCGCCTGATGGATGGAAACCAGGTTTCCGCCGCGTGTCATTGGGAGGCCAAGGGCGCAACGCAAGCGCCCCAGCAGTTCGAGACGATCATCGAGGAATAAAAAATTGCTTACGCTTCACGACGTATCGCCTTACGAACACATCCTCAGATTCCCCAGGTCATCCGGAACCAGGAGCCTTGTCATGGCTGCCTGCTTCCTTTTGTTTTTCTTTTTTTCCTTTGACGCGCATGCCCAAAAGAGCACCGCGGCCGGGGCGGCCGTGCCGTCCTGCGTCGTGAAAAAACCAGCGGTCGCCAAGGTCAAGCAGAAGCCTTCGCCTCAACCCGCCGCCAAAACGAAGACCGCATCCAAACCCAAACCCAAGCCCAAGGCGGCAACCCCGCCGCTGGTTTCCGCCAAGACCAAGGCGAAAGCCGAGGCCATCACCTCCGAAATCGCCCCGGATTTGCCGTCGAACCTGGAGCAGGAAATCAGCAAGTTTTTCGGGCTGCGCTACCGCTTCGGCGGCGAGGGCAAGAGCGGGATCGACTGCTCGGCGCTGATCCAGCAAGTCTACTCGGAAGCTTTCGGGGTCAACCTGCCGCGCAGCTCCACCGAGCAAAGCCGGCTGGGGAGCCTGGACACCGTAACCCGCGACGACCTCAAGACGGGGGATCTGGTTTTCTTCGGCCCCAACCGCAAGCAGGTGAACCACGTCGGCATGTACCTGGCCAGCGGACGCTTCCTGCACGCGGCGCGTTCGGAAGGCGTCACGATTTCAAGCCTCGATGACAGCTACTGGAAATCGCGGTTCATGTTCTCCAAGCGGATGCAGGGCCTGGAGGTGAACGATGAGGGCGAGGACGATCTGGAGCTGCACAGGGACCTGATGCGGGATTCGATGTCGGCCGCCTTCGCCGATGGCGGGGACGCCGATGTCAGCTTCCTCGATTTCGGTATCAAGCTCAACGATTCCCTGGAGCTGCTGTTAAGCGGTTTTTTTATCAACTCGCTTGAGAACAACGGCCCGGTCGGTGCCATGCCGTCATCGGCGAGCCTGGCCGGCCCCGAACCCAACAGCGAGACCGAAGGCGGATTTCGACTGGCCGCCATCCTGTCGCCGTTGGAATGGTTCAAGCTGATCCCGTCCGTGACGCAGGTCGAAGGCGGAAAGGAAGATCGCGGTGGCGATTACCAGAAGCTGGGACTTGAAACGTGGATGATCCTGCCGAGCTCCGGCATGGCGGTGTTCATGGCGGCGCAGGCCAAGAACCAGGACGACCTTTTCGAGCGCCCGCTGGGAGGGGCTTCTCCGGATTGGCAGACGATGAACGTGGCGCTCGGCCTTCACTACCACCTGTCCGAATCTCTTCGTTTTTCCCTCTGGGGCACCCACGCCTACAACCCGGACGCCAAACCGGCGGACGAAACCGGCAAGCGCAACGCCCCGATGGATGAAATGTCGTTTCAGCTGAACATCAAATTCTGATGATTTTGTAAAAAGGCCTGTTCCGACAAGGCGGTTCTTCGCCCAGGGCTGATGCCTTGGTGCCTGCCCCTTGGCCTCTTTTCAGCCAGGGGCCTTTTTGCAACATCATAATTTGAGGACACTTCCGCCAGCGGCTTCTTCAGGAATACGGTTAATCCGCTGATTCGCGAGTGTCGCCCGCGATGAACGGGGTCGAGCGCAGGACGATGCTGCCTTTTTTGACCCAGATGCGCACCATGGTGAGCGAGTTGCCGTCCATGTCCGTCAAGGTGGGCAGCTCCTCCACGAAGGTGATGTCTTCCTTCTGAAATTCGAAGAAAAAGGTGTTGGTGCTGTAAGGGTCCGCTAGCAGGATGATTTTCTCCGGGTCATAGGGGTGCTTGCGGGGGCTTCCGGCAAAGGATACGTTTTCCAGCCGCAGAACACGGAGGTCCTTCGGTTTGCGGTATGCCTGCAGTTGCAGGGATACGGCTTCCTGGGGGTAATTCGTTTTTTCCATGGGCGGCTCCTTTGCTGATAATGACTCCCCGGTTCGCTTGATGGCACCGGCAATTCAATTGTGTCGAATCACGGCATCTCACGCTCAGGGGTGTCCCGTTTAGTCAACTGCTGAAGATTACATTCCCAGGTGATGGTGTATGCAACCGTTGACCAGTTCTCAGGCAAAATACCTTCGCGGCCTGGCCCACAACCTCAAACCGGTGGTGTTCGTGGGCCAGAAAGGGGTCAACCCGGCCGTTCTGGAATCCGTCCGCGAAGCGCTGGCCGCGCATGAATTGATCAAGATCCGGTTTCGCGACGTCGATGACCGGCGCGCCTTGGCGCAGGGCACGGCCGAGGTTCAACAACAAACGGACAGCTTTCTGGCCGGCGCCATCGGCCACGTGGCCATTTTCTACCGGCCCCATCCGGACCCCGAAAAGCGAAAAATATCGCTTCCCGGTTAGACCCAGGAGCCATGGCTCCACCAAATAAACAGGTCCAACGCGAGCCGACACCGGGCGGAACCATAGTGTTAACCCGGTGACTGAATATGCTCGACTCCCGCATCTCCCGCTCCGCCTGACATCGGCCCCCGTTGGACCTGTTGGCCGGAGTAAAAACGAGCTGTTTAACCGCCGGCAAGTTTCCCTGAGCGCGTCCATCTCTGCCGATCTCACGGGTTGGAATTTCCGGATGGCACTTCCTGGTTGAGGATCGTCAACCGCATCCCGGGCTGGATCGGTTTCTTCGGGTCCAGTCGGTTCCACGCCCTCACATCGGCAACCGAGACCTTGTGACGCTCCGCGATTTCGGACAGCGTGTCCCCTTCCTTGACGACATAGACCACTTCCCCGCGCTTCTCAGGCATCCGGTCCATCAGTTCCGACAGGCGCGTGTGAAACCGGCCGGCGGAGCCCATGGGCACCAGCAGGCGGTGCCGGCCGGGCGAAAGCCGAAAGCCGCGGATTTCCGGATTGAGGTCCTTGATGAGCTTGACATGGGTATCCGCTGCCTGGGCGACGGTAAGCAGCGGGATCTCCCGGGCCGCATCCAGTGTGATCCGTTCCGTGGCGGCGGGCGGGTAGATGTCCGCGGGCTCGAGGTGAAAACCGTACCGTTCGGGGTTTTTCAATATGAGCTTGGCCGTGAGAATCCGGAACACGTAGCGCTGGGTCTCCAGGGGGAGATAGAGACGGTAGTAGTCCCGGATGTTCTGCTGGTTGATGTCCCCGCGCAACCCGTTTTCGCCCATGTTGTAGGCCGCCACGGCCAGGGTCCACGAACCGAACATGTCCCGGAGATTGCGCAGGTACGCGATCGCGGCTTCCGTGGAGTCCGAGAGGCTGCGGCGTTCGTCCCTTTCCGAATCCACCCGCAGCCCGTAGTTGCGCCCGGTCGATTCGATGAACTGCCAGAACCCCATGGCGCCCTTTGAAGAGCCGGCATGCGGCCGCAGGGCGCTCTCGGCGATGGCGACGTATTTCAGGTCCTCCGGCAGATGATTTCTGCGCAGCGCCTCTTCAATCGGGGCCAGGTACTGGCGGGAGCGTTTGATCCAGAGAATGACCTGGTGCGGGTCCGCCAACGCAACCAGGATCTCCCGCTCCATGCGTTCGCGCACATCCGGGTCCTCGAGGGGGACGGGTTCCCCGCAGAAATCCAGCGGGCCCGAGATGCGGGCGGCTTGGATCAGAGGCGAGAAATCCAGGGCCGGCGCTGCGCCGACGGTCTGGGCCCGGGCCGGGGCGCTCCACAGCACCGCCGCCAGGACAACCGCGGCGATCGCCCATCGGAAAAGATCACGCATCCTGGGTCGACCCTCCCGGCGCTTTCAGGCGCGCAATGCCGCGTAGAGTGTCCAGACGCCGACAACGACGAAGAAGACCCCGGCGCCGATCTTGATGGCGGCCGGTGAAACGAAGCGGCTGATGCTGGCCCCTAGAACCACGGCGATGAGAGAACTCAGCACGAGCGCGCCGGCCGACCCCAGAAACACCGACAGCCGGTTGTCGCAGTCGGCGGAAAAACAAAAGGTGGCCAGCTGGGTTTTGTCCCCCAGTTCTGCCAGAAACACCAACCCGAAGGTGGTCAGCAGCAGCTTGATGTCCATATATCCTTCCTGTTCCTTTCTTTTTGACGCGAGTCTCCGGCCGTTTGAATTCGGCGTTCCGCGTGGTTTTCACAAGGCCCGCATGAATTCGGGCTTGAGCGCGACGCCGCCCGTCAGGGCCTTGTCGATCAGGGCAAGAGTGGCATCCTTGTCCCGGGGCAGGCGCGCCCGGATCGGAAGGTAGTTGGACGCGTGGTTGGCGTGAAAAAGACCGTGGGAGAGACGGGTCTCGGCCACCATCGTCCTCAGCTCGGCCAGCATCTCGGAAGGTTCGATCAGGATGAAAGCCCCCGAGCGCCAGTCGTTGTAAAGGGGCGTTCCGGGTATAAGCATCAGGCTGAGCGCCCCCACGTAGTCCGGGTCGATGGCGGAGAGCACGCGGCCGGTTTCGCGCGCGTGGATCTGGGAGCGCTCGCGGCCGGCGATGCCCAGAAGGACCGTAATCGACAGCTTGAAGCCGGCGTCCTTGGCCTTGCGGCCCGTGGCGATCATCTTGGCGGCATCGGCCCCTTTGTGGATGCGCGCCAGCGTCTCATCGTCGCCGGTTTCAAGCCCCATGTAAAGAATGCCCAGCCCCAGGCCGCGCAGCTCCTCCAGCTCGCCGGGGCGTTTGAGCGTGAGGCTCTTGGCATTGGCGTAGGCCCCCACCCGGGTGACCCATGGCAGCTGGTCGCGAATGGCCTTCAGGATGCGCAGGAGCCTGGCCTGCGGGAGGATCAGGGCGTCGCCGTCGCACAAAAACACCCGCCGCTGGCGGCGGCAATAGGCGGCCGCGAAGGCGATGTCCTCCATGATGGTCTCATCGGGTTTGATGCGGAACCGCTCGCCCGCGTACGTTCCGCAGAACGTGCACTTGTTCCGGGAGCAGCCCACGGTCACCTGCAGCAGGATGCTGTTGGCCTCGCTGGGGGGGCGTATGATGGTGCCTTCGTAGTGCATAGGTCTCTGAGAGAATTTCGGTTATTGGTTTCCGAACCCGTTCGGGGCGCCGCAGTCCGGGCAGTCCCAGGTGATGGCATTGCAGGACATGCCCCAGAGGTTGTCCAGCATGCACTCCTGGCAGATCCTGAAGCCGCACCGGCAGGACCAGCAGAAGGGCACTGCCGTGCGGCAGCAATGGCACCGGGCATCACGCTCCCGGCGGTGTTTGCGCCGGTAGGGCGGCTTAGCCGAAGAGTCTGGCATGATCGTGCTTGATGCAGCGGTCCATCACCACGTCGATGCCGGCCGCCGTGAGCAGTGCGGCGGCTTCCCGGTTTTCGATGCCTTCCTGCATCCAGAATACGCGCGGCTTCAGACGCAGGGCCTCCTGCGCGTGGGGAAGGATCTGCGCGGAGCTGCGAAAAACGTCCACGATGTCCACCGGCCCCGGGACATCGTCCAGGCCGGGGTAGGCTTTTTCGCCGAGGATCTCCGCCTGAGCGGGGCGCACGGGGATGACGACGTAGCCATTGGCCTTCAGGTAGGCCGCCACTTTGTAGGAATCTCGATCCGGCTTCGGGCTCAGGCCGACAACGGCGACGATTTTCGAGGACCCCAGAACGGCTTTGATGTCGCCGTCGTCGGTAAGAATGCGTCCGGTTTTCATGATTCCTCTTCTTCTTGCCGCGCGGCCGATGCGGTGCTATAGACGACACGCGGGCGCGGCCGCGTTTTTAAGACAAAAATTAAACCAAGGCGGACTCCGTGTCAACCGACGATTCCGAATTCCCGGCCGGGTCCCGGGGGCTCGGGACGCCTTCGCGAGGCCCTTCGACATGAACCGGAAAGACCCAGTCTATCTCATCGACGGCTCCGCTTACATTCATCGCGCCTTTCATGCGATCCAGGGCCTGACCAATTCCCGGGGGCTTCCGACCAACGCGGCGTTCGGGTTCACCCGCATGCTGATCAAGCTCATGGAAGAGCGCCGGCCGGTCTACGCGGCCATGTTCTTCGATGCCCGCGGCCCCACCTTCCGCCATGGCCTTTTTTCAGCCTACAAGGCCAACCGGCCGCCGATGCCCGAGGAGATGGCGGTCCAGATCCCTTACATCAAGACCATCACGGCGGCCTATCGGCTGCCGCTTTTTGAAATGCCCGGCTACGAGGCCGACGATCTCATCGGGACGCTCGCACGGCGGCTGGCCGAGGCCGGCCATTCGGTGGTAATGGTGACCGGCGACAAGGATTTTCTGCAGCTGGTCACCGAGCGCATCAGCATCTGGGACCCGATGAAGGAGACCACCACCGACCTACGCAGCGTCCGGGAGGGTCTGGGGGTCGAGCCGCGGCAGATGGTGGAGGTCATGGGACTCTCCGGCGATGCGGCGGACAACATCCCGGGGGTGCCGGGGATCGGGCCCAAGACCGCGCTCGAGCTGATCAAATCCTTCGGAACGCTCGAGAACCTCTACGCGCAGATCGACGGCGTCACCCGCAAGAAGCAGCAGGAGAACCTGTTGAAATTCCGGGACCAGGCGTTTTTGAGCCGGGATCTGGCCGCCATCCGGACCGACGCCCCCGTCGAGCTGGAAACCGAGGCCCTTCGCGTCCGCGACCCCGATCACCAGGCCCTCTCCGGGTTGTTTCGGGAGCTCGAGTTTCGGCAGCTTCAGCACGACCTCCCCAAGGCCTCGGATCTGAGCGGCAAGCAGTACCGGGCCGTTCTGGACGCCGGGGAACTCTCGGCGCTGATCGAACGGTTGCGGGCCGCCGGGATGTTCGCCATCGACACGGAGACCACCTCCCGGGACCCCATGCGGGCCGAGCTGGTCGGCCTCTCGTTTGCGGTCGCCGCCGACGAGGCCTTTTACATCCCCTGCGGCCACCGCTATCTCGGGGCCCCCCGGCAGCTGGAGCGGAGTTTCGTCCTCGCGCAGCTCAAACCGCTGATAGAGGACCCGCGCCTGCGCAAAATCGGCCAGAACATCAAGTACGACGGGATGGTGCTGGCGCGCCACGGCGTTGCGCTCGACGGCGTGGCCTTCGACACGATGCTCGCATCCTACCTGCTCGACCCCTCCAAGCGCGCCCACAACCTGGACCAGATCGCGCTGGATTTTCTCGATCACAAAAAGATCGCCTTTGAGGATCTCGTCGGAAAGCGCAAGGGGGTCGCCACCTTTGCCGAGGTCCCGGTGGAGGCTGCCGCGCCCTACGCCTGCGAAGACGCCGACGTCACGCGAATGGCGTGCGAGGTGCTCAGCCGGCGCCTGGAGGAGGTGGGCCTGACGGAGCTGATGGGCACGGTGGAAATGCCCCTGGTGCCGGTCCTGATGCGCATGGAGATGCGGGGAATCGCGGTCGACATCGAGCGGCTGCACCAGCTTTCCAAATCGTTCGCGCAGCGGCTCGAGGCGCTCGAGGCCGACATCTACGCGCTGGCCGGGGAGCGTTTCAACATCAACTCCAGCCAGCAGCTCGGCTACATTCTTTTCGAAAAACTCCAGCTGCCGGTCCAGAAGAAGACCAAGAAGAAGACGGCCTACTCCACCGACGTGGACGTGCTGAGCGCGCTGGCCGCGCTGCACGAACTGCCGGCCGTGATTCTGAAGCAGCGCACCCTGTCCAAGCTGAAATCCACCTACGCCGACGCCCTGGTCGATCTGGTCCACCCCGACACCGGACGCATTCACACCTCCTACCACCAGACGGTGACCGCGACCGGGCGGCTGTCCAGCTCGGACCCGAACCTGCAGAACATCCCCATCCGCAGCGAGGAGGGCATCGAGATCCGCCGGGCGTTCGTGCCGCGGCCGGGATGGCGTCTGCTGTCGGCGGACTACTCCCAGGTGGAGCTGCGCATCCTGGCCCACTGCTCGGAGGATGAGATCCTGATCCAGTCTTTCCGCAACGAGGAGGACATTCACACCCGGACGGCGTCGGAGGTCTTTCAGGTGGACCCAGGCGCGGTCAGCCCCGATCTGCGGCGGCAGGCCAAGGCCATCAATTTCGGCATCATCTACGGGATGAGCGCCTTCGGGTTGTCGCGGCAGCTCGAGATCGGCCAGAAAATGGCCAAGACCTACATCGACAACTATTTCGCCCGCTACCCGGGGGTCAAGCGCTTCCTGGATCGCACGATCGAGGAGGCGCGCAACACCCGCCGGACGAGCACCCTGCTCGGGCGCATCCGGCTTCTGCCCGACATCAACAGCCCCAACGCCGTCGTTCGGCAGGCCGCCGAGCGCACCGCCATCAACACCCCGATCCAGGGGTCCGCGGCCGATCTCATCAAGGTGGCCATGATCCGGATCGACGCGGCGCTCGCCCAAGAGGGATTCCAGGCCGCCATGCTCCTGACGGTTCACGATGAGCTGGTCTTCGAAACCCCGCCGGAGGAGGTCGACGCGCTGACGCGGCGGGTGAAGGGGATCATGGAAGGGGTCTGGGACTTGAGAGTGCCGCTGCGGCTGAACACGGCCACCGGGGCCAACTGGGCCGAGGCCCACTAGGCAAGTGCCTAAAGTGCGCTAAAGTGCCTAAAGTGTTTAGGGTGCGCTAAAGTGCCTGAAATTGGGGTGGCAGCGTGTTGGGGGTCGATGCTCTTTTTCCGCGGTGCATGCCGCTGCATGGACACGGGTCGTCCATCGTCAGTTAGGATCGCTTGCCCGGACTCGGCGGCTTGGGTGCGGGGGCCACAATCCTGGCGGCGGATTCCTTTTCCGGGGGAGTTTGCCGGCTTTTGACGGTCTCGTCCACCGTTTTGTAAACGCTTTGAAAGGTCTCGGCGAAACCGGTCGGCGACAGGCGGCCGCATTCGATGAACTTGACCACGATTTCCTTGGCGGCTTTCAGAATCTGCTCGTCGATGGAGGCCATGCGTTTTCCTCTCCGTGGGTCGTCCGTTCTCCCGGTCCGCTAACAGAAAGCACGCGGCGTGTCAACACGAGCTCGGTTTCCGCAGCGGACCCCGCCGCGGTGGGCATCCTGCCTCGGCTCGGTGTGGTATGTGGATGCAACCACGATGAGATTCCCGGGGAGGCCAGCGGAGAAGGGGCGGAGGTGAAAAGGATGGTGCGGCGGGGCAAAGGCCTGCCGAACGGCGGGGGGCATTTGACACCGGAGGCCGCTTCCATTATTCTCTCTGCCTTAAAACGGGAGACGACATGGCAATCGAAGGTAAAACGGGTGTTCGGCGACGGCCGGTCGCAGCGTTCCTCTTGGGTCTCACGGCGGTTTGCGTCTGCCTCGGCTGCACCACGATCAAGGACACGGCCACCAGCGCCGGCCGCATGGTCCGCGACTCCTCCCGCAAGGCGGTCGATGCGGTGACACCCACCGGTTCGGGCCCAAAGAACCGGGTGGTCCTGATCGGCGTTGAAAATCGGGCCGAACCCGCCCTGGCCGGTTTCGGAACGCAGTTCAGCCGGTCGCTGGCGGAATACCTCCAGAAGGAGTGCCGCCAGGTCCTGGTGGAAGAGGCCGCCGGCGAAATCATCAAGTCCCCGCCGCGGCTGGCCTCCGGTCAGATCGACGGCTTCAGCCTGGCGATGATGGGCCGCCCGCGGGGGGTCAATTTTTTCGTGATCGGCAGCCTCACCGACCTGCGGTTTCTGGATGAGAAGACCGGCTTCTGGCTGTGGAAAAAAAACCGCTACCGGATCCGAGCCACGCTGCGGCTTGAAATCATCGACTCGGCAACGGGCACCAAAGCCTTTGATGAAAGCCTGTGGGAAGCCTCGATCATCGATGAAGTGAAGTACGAGGAGATGAAGGAGCGGGGGGTGATTCCGTTGGCTGAACTCGCTCCGATTCTGGAATTGCTCCTGCGCGAGGCCCGGCAAAAAACGTGCGAGGTGCTGCGGAGCCAACCCTGGCGAGGTTTCATCACCTCCGTCGAGCGCAACCGGCTCACCCTGTCCGCCGGCAGCGCGGTCGGCCTGGCCCCTGGCAGCGTGCTGGAGGTCTTCGACAAAGGCCGAATCGTTGAGAACCGCGACGGTCAGCGGTTCCTGGCGCCGGGCGATAAAACAGGCGAAGCCCGGGTCCAGTCGGTCACGGCGGATCAATCCGAAGCCGTCCTTGATCCGTCGGCCGCCGCCACCGGCGGCGGGACGGTCCGGCTCCGGTGACGATCGGCAACCGGTTTCCCGCGCTCCACCGATCAAGGGCCGCCCTCGATCAATACGGTGTTGAGTCGATCGATAATTACTCCGGCGCTGCGGCGGCGGTCATGCGGAAGGCATCGATCAGCTCCAGCGCGGCGCCGATAGACGCCGTCCGGGCCGCCGCCTGCCTCAAGACCGCCGCGCCGCGCAGGCCCTTCGCGAACCACCCCAGCCGGCTGCGGACCAGGCGCAGCGCGGTCTGCTCCCCGTAGCACTCCATCGTCAGAGCGACATACCGGCGCATGGTCTGTAGGCGGTCTTCCAGAGTTTCCGGGGGTTCCGGCCGGCCGCTCAGCCGTGCGTTGACCTCGGTGAAGATCCGGGGATAGCCGACGGCGCTCCGGCCGATCATGACCGCATCGCAGCCGGTCTCGGCCATCATCCGTTCGGCATCCCGCGCGGTGCGGATGTCCCCGTTTCCGATCACGGGGATGGCGAGGCGCCGCTTGAGGGCGGCGATGAGACCCCAATCCGCCCGACCGCTGAATTTCTGGGCGGCCGTGCGCGGGTGGAGGGTGACGGCGTCCACCCCGCAGGCCTCGGCCATGGCCCCGATCGCGAGCGCCTCCCGACCGGTCCGGCACCAGCCGCTACGGATCTTGATCGTCAATGGGATCCGCACCGCCCGGCGGACCGCCCGCAGCAGGGCTTCGGCACGCTCCGGGTCGCGCATGAGGGCCACCCCCGCCCCCACTTTGACCACCTTGCGG
>CAZLSV010000116.1:0-11470 GCA_964562235.1 uncultured Desulfatibacillum sp. | reverse complement strand
CAGGGCGTTGGCGGCCGCGGGCCAGGGATCGAGGGCGCCGGCGTAGCGCAGGGGATAGGTCCACATCCAGAAGAGCACCGACTCCGAATCGCCGCTTTGCCAGCACCAGCCCGCCAGCGCGGCCAGCGGGACACCGACCCCGGCCAGGAGCCCGGCCGCGCGCGCCCACAGCAACCGGGGCCGCGCCCCGGACGCTGCAAGAACCGCGAGGGGCGCCAGGATCGCTAGCCCCTGGTATTTCAGAAGACCCGCGCCCGCGGCCAGCAGGCCGGCCGCGGGCCAGCGCCAGGCCGCCGCCCCGAACCGCACCCCGGGCAGCACGGCCGGTTGAGCGACCCAGACCGCGGCCACCGCCGGCAGCGCCATCAGGACTTCGCCATTGGCCGCCAGCACGTCCTTGGCCGGCCCGGTGGAGGCCGCCAAGACATAAATCAAGGCGACGGCACGCCGCTCGGCAGCGTCCAGACCGAATCGACCGGCCACCCCCGAGAGCAGGAGGGCCGTGGCAACGACGACGAGGATGGACATGGCATGGACGAGATGGATGCCGTCGGCCCCGGCCAGCGCCTGGTGGACGGCATAAATGACGGCGAGAAGGGGAGGCTTGTGGTCGACCGCGCCGGAATAAAGCCGCTGCCCGTCGAGGAGGGCGGCCGCAAGGGCACTGTAAGTCGCCTCGTCGCCGCTGGCGAATGTCCCGCAGAAAACCGGCCACCGCACCACCCATGCGACGGCCACGAGCAGGAACGCCCAGCGCATCCGGCCGGCACGTTCGAGCGTCTGCCAAAAAGGGAGCGGTTCAGCCATCCCGCCCCCTCTGCCGGACGTTCGCGTGCAGAGCGTACCAGCGGCGCGCGACCGGCGGAATCGCCCAGGCCACCGCCACGGCGAGGAGCCATCCGGCGACGAGATCGACCACCCAGTGGTAGCGCAGGTAGACCGTGGAAAACCACAGTGCGGCGTTGAGCGGAAGGTAAATCGTTGCCACCACGGGGCCCAGGCGGTGCAGCCGCCGTGTCCGCCAGGCCCACAGGGATGTCAAGGTACTGACCGCCGTGTGCAGGCTGGGAAAGCAGTCACGGTGGATCGGCCGCCACGCGTTCATCAGCGCCTCCGCACCGCTGTGAAAGAACAGCCCGGACAACTGGGCCGGCGAATCGTATTGGTCGCTGAGAAAATGAATGGGGCCGACGGCCGGCACCAATACGTAGCCGAGGAATCCAAGATACATCGTCACGATCACGACGAGCATGAAGGTTCTGAATTCGGCGATGCGCCCCGATACATAGAGCAGACCGCCGAGGATGGCCGGGGTCAAAAAATAGGAGGCGTAGGCAATGCTCAACAGGTCGGTCAGCCAAGGCGTGGTATAGCGCTGCAGCCAGAGGGTCGGCTGAACGCCGAAAATCAAGGCGTCGAGCTCGGCCAATTGCCGGTCGAACGTCTCTGCGTGCATCAACCGCACCAGGTCGTGGAGATTCTCATAGACCAGGATGCATAGGATGGCGGGCAGCCAGTCCAGAAGGACGCGCAGCGGTACGAAGCGCGGAGCATCGACCCCGCTCACCGCCAATCGCCTCGAGAATCGCGTGCGATCGGTGCTGGCGGCCGCCGCGATCAGGGCCATGGCTACGGCCGGCACCTTTGCGGTGAGCTTGTCGACCGTGAGGGTGTCGCCATAAATCGCGCGCAGTATGGCCAGTACGGTAAAAAAAAGAGCCAGCGCAACCGTTTCAGGCCGATACCTAACGGCCACCGAAGCGAGCCGGCAGATCATCTCGCGGCCGACGCTTGCTGGCGGACCCATTTTGACGACAGTAAAGCAAGTCCTCGCGACACAGCGCAGGCCAGTTGCCGGCAAACGCCTCCCCTGTTTTCCGAAAAAACAACCAACGTCCAGGTCATTCTTTACAGCGCCGCTGTGATCAGCCCCTTGAGAGTTATATGAAAAAACACTTCCTGCGCGATAATCCCAATACGGACTTCAAACTAGATATGCTATCCGTTCTCAATTTCCAAATCAAGGCAAATCATAGAGCTGCCTCAAGCCCGCTCCCGCACCGGCATTGACATCGCCGGCCATCGACCGTAGGCTGAAGACCTTTCGGGAACCGGGGCCGCCGGCCTTCAGCCGGTGGCGGGACTGCCGGACGGTGGTTTCAGCCAACGCATGCTGGACCGGGTCGGCCGCATCGTGCAGGGCAAAGATATGCGGATCGGCAGCATTTGGCCTACCCAGCGAAACGGAGGCGCTCGAGATGCGTATGGAAGTGCTTGAGGATGGCGCTGCGGTAGCGCGCAGGGGGGCGGAGGTTATTGCGGCCGCGGCCCGCCAGGCCGTGGCCGTGCGCGGCGGCTTCATTGCGGCGGTGAGCGGGGGAAAGAATCCCTGGGAGATGTTTCGCGTCCTGGCCGGCGAAAAGCTGCCCTGGGAGAAGATCCACGTGGTCCAGGTGGACGAGCGCGTGGCGCCCGCAGGGCACCCGGACCGCAATTTCACCCACCTGCGTGAGAGCCTGCTCGATCGGTGCCCGCTGCGCCCGGACCACATCCATGCCATGCCGGTGGAGGCGCCGGACCTGGAATCCGCGGCCGAGCGCTACGCGCAGCGCCTGCGGGAGATCGCCGGCGCGCCCCCGGTGCTGGATCTGGTCCACCTGGGCCTCGGCCCGGACGGGCACACCGCCTCCCTGGTGCCCGGGGACCCGGTGCTCGACATCATCGGGGAGGATGTCGCGCTGACCGGTCTCTACCAGGGGCGGCGCCGCATGACCCTGACCTTTCCGATCCTCAACCGCAGCCGTTGCATCCTGTGGGTCGTGACCGGAAAAGAGAAATCGGAGATACTGGCGCGAATGCACGAAGGCGACCGGTCGATCCCGGCCGGGCGCATCCGCCCGGACCATGCCATCGTCCTGGCGGATCGCCTGGCGGCGGCCCTACCGACGACCTGAGACGACCGCCGCCGCAGGGAGGCCGGTTCGCGCCCAAAGCTCCTTCGCGAACTTCCGACACCCGCATGCGTGATGGAGTTTCGATCCTTCATCCCTCTGTTGTGCAAACCCCATGTAAGCGGCCCCCTCTCCCTGCCCCCCTTCCTTGTTCGGGGGAGAGGGAAGGGTGAGGGGGCGTCCGTGTTTACACTATGATGCGATTCTTAATATATTTCATGCGAAGGCGCATCGGGAGACACAATCGTTGTGGCGGTTCTCGCATTCGTTGCGGCTCCGGCCTTCGGCCTCGCACGTCTGGGCCACCGACTTGCAGTTCTTGGAGCAGTCGAGCTCCCTCACCTTGTCTTTTTTCATGGTGCTTCCTCCTCTCGGCGGGCGAAAGCCCGCCCCTGGTCACGTCGCACGGGATTCCGCGGTTTCGGACCACGGCTTGCACTCCCATCGACGCTGGATGAGACGGTAAATTCGATCCCCTGGGCGAGCGGCAGCTTGCGCGACCAGTTGACGGTGACCGTCTGCCGCCGCATGTAGGCCTTCCAGGCATCCGAGCCGGCTTCGCGCCCCCCGCCGCTCTCCTTCTCGCCGCCGAAGGCACCGCCGATCTCGGCCCCCGAGGTGCCGGTGTTCACGTTGGCGATTCCGCAGTCGCTTCCGGCGGCGCTCAGAAACGTCTCCGCCTCCACCAGGTGGTTGGTGAAAATGGCCGAGGAGAGTCCCTGGGGCACTGCATTGAGGCCCGCCACGGCCTCTCCGATCGTGCGGAATCGGATCAGATAGAGAATGGGCGCAAATGTCTCTTCGTGGACGATCGGCATCTCGGCACCCGCCTCCGCAATGCAGGGCGTGACATAGGTCCCCGCCTCGAAAATGCCGCCGGTAAGCACCTGCCCGCCGTAAATGACTCTTCCTCCCTGGTCCTTTAGTTTTTGCAGGGCGGCCTGCATGGCGTCGACCGCCCCGGTATCGATCAGAGGGCCCATGTGGACCCCCTCCTCCAGGGGATTGCCGATGCGGAGCTGCTGATAGGATCTCACCAGGGAAGCGCTGAAAGCGTCGAAGGAATCCGCATGGACCAGAACCCTGCGGATGCTCGTGCAGCGCTGTCCGGCCGTCCCGACGGCCCCGAACACGACCGCCCGCACGGCCAGGTCAAAATCCGCGCTGGGAGAAACGATCACCGCGTTGTTGCCTCCCAACTCAAGAATCGTCCGCCCCAACCGCGCGCCCACCGCGGCCGCCACCCGCCGGCCCATCCGCACGCTGCCGGTCGCTGAGACCAGGGGGATGCGCCGGTCCTGAATCATCGCCTCCCCGATCGACGGCCCGGAGCCCACCGCCAGGTTCAGAACGCCGTCGGGCAGGCCGTGCCGCTTCAAAACCGGCCAGATGAGCTCCATCGCGGCAACGGCGCTCAGCGCCGCCTTCGAAGAGGGCTTCCAGATCACCGTGTTCCCGCACACCAGCGCGACAAACGCATTCCAGGACCACACCGCGAGCGGGAAATTGAAGGCGGTGATCACCCCCACCGGCCCCAGCGGATGCCACTGTTCATAGATCCGGTGCCCGGGCCGCTCGCTCGGCAAAGTGACCCCGTAGAGCATCCGGGAAAGCCCCACGGTGAAATCCGCCATGTCGATCATCTCCTGGACCTCGCCCTCGGCCTCGGCCCGGGTCTTGCCCACCTCGCGGCTGACGATCTCGGCCAAGTCCCGCTGGTGCCCCCGCAGCACCGTTCCGATCTGCCGCACCACCTCGCCGCGCTTCGGGGCCGGCACCATGCGCCAGACGAGGAAGGCCGCCTCGGCCCGGTCCACGATCTCCCGGTAGTCCTGCTCCGTGGCCGAACGCAGGCTCGCCAGAGGTTGCCGATCGATGGGAGACCGCCGGTAGAGAACCTCGCCGTGCCCCCGTCTCTCCGAACCCGAGCCCACACCGCTCATTTCGCCGTTGCCGGCGATCCGCTCGAAAAGATTGTTACCGGCCACCGGCAGCGGTGCATCTCGCCGGCCTTCCTGGGGTGCGACGTCCATTTCTCTCCTTCCCCTGTTTTCGGAATTTTTCTCAGTCGTATCCGACCGGCACCAGGGTGACATCCATCTGGACCTTCTCCACCCCCGGGATTTTTCCGACGACCGCCGGGATACGCCCCTTGTCCTCGTGGTTGTAAAGAACGCCGGTGATTTGCGCCAAGCCTTTTTCCGGCATCTCGACTCTCAGGCCGAAATGGCGCAGATCCATCTCCATGAGGGAAGCCTCGATCCGCTTGGTCTGCCCCAGGCGCTCCAAGGCATCCAGGGCGTATACGCTGCAGGATTTCAACTCCGGGGATCGCGCCATCTCCGTGATGAGCTGGGCCGCCCTCTCCGAGCCTATCTTGTCGGGGTTGAGGCACAGGTCGTAGAGCGTGGGGTCGTCCCAATCCTTTTGAAAGGCGTAACGGAAAAACCCCCTTTTCTGGTTGTCGCTCTGGTGGATCATTTTGCGGGCGGCTTCCCGCGTGAGTGCCATCTGGTGCGTCAGGTTGTGGATGCGGCGCTCCTCGTGGGCGGTGATCAGGACATGCAGGGCGCAGCCGAAATCGTGCAGCAGCAGCTGGCTGCCGTGCCCGATGATGACGCCCTGCCCGCGGCGCGCCGCTTCGTAGATCACCGACTCCATCAGACGCAGGTCTCTTCCGTGCTTGTCGCTCAACAGGCTCTCAAACCAGTCCGGCGGTTTCTCCTGAAAACCCTTGAGTTGCTCCGCGTGAAGCCCCATGCGGAGGGCCTCCTCCCTCAACCGGGCGTCGTCATATATCTCGACCTTGAGTTCCTCGGCCACGCGCCGGGCAACCCCGATCGCATCGCAGCCGATGGTGTGGGTGATGGTGATCAGGGCCATCTCAGCCTCCTTTACGCTTACGCTTCCATGCTGCACTCCTCTTCCGTGTCGCAGCAGCAACAGACGCAACAATCGGTCATGCACTCCGCATCGGGGTCCGCCTCTGCAAACGGCGCCGACGCCGACTCTTTGGTCTCTTCGTTTTCCATGGCGCTTCTCCTCGCGTGCGGTGCCCGATGGGTCACGGGCGCCGGAATGTCCTTCGTTCGTTCACCGATCGGGGCTTTGCGACCAGGCGCCCCGATCCGGCCCGAGGCCGCTCCTCCGGGGATCACCCCTGGAGCATGCACTTCTTCGCCCGCTGGCCGCTTCGCCGCGCAATCACCCGCGCGCAGCGATGCCACTCCGAAGGTTTCGGGTAGAGCTGATCGCAGGTTTCCAGCTCCGCCACCAGCCTTTCGTGTTCGATCGAACAGCACCTGGAATCCTTATTTCGGGTTTCTCTGGCCATACGCTCCTCCTTCGATTCCTTCCTCCCGCTGAAGGCCGGCCTTCGACCGGCGGGCCGTTTACCGCAGCCTTAACTGATCCGGCCGGGCCTACCCCGGAGGATGAAACTTCACGCCGACTCCGAACCGCGCACGCCCACTTCCGGCCAAGTCGCGACACCATTTCACCTCGCCCAGGACGATCGAACGCGGCCAGGGGCAGTCGATCTTCTCCCGGCACTCCGCTCGGCATTCGGGCTGATAGGCCTCGATCCGCACCAGGATCGTGGCGCCATGGACAGGGGCCTGCGAGCACTCAAAACAGGCCCCGGAATGGCTGAAGTCGCGCATCCGGGCGCTGTGCTTTTCCGGCTTGTTGAAATACCCCCACTCCACCGGCGAGCCGCACGAGAACCGTTCGTCCCGTCGTTTTTCCTCAGCGTGCCGTTCCATGGCCGGATCCCCGTACACCCTGTTGCCTCTCGTCGTCCCGGGAAAAACGCGCTAAAAATGGATGCTAATGTTGTTTCAGTTCCACCGAGACCGGTACCGGGCGCGACACGATGTCGAACACCGGGGACCGTTTCTGGGCCAGCTGCACCAGTTCTTTGAGCTGCTCATCGGTTGCATCCGCTTTGATCTTGAAGCTCACACGGATGTTTTCGTACCCGTTGCGCACCTCCTCCGAAAGGCCCAGAAACCCCCGGAGATCGAGATCACCCTCCAGGTGCGACTCCACCTCTTCAATGGTGATGCCGCGGGCCGCGGCATGGTAGACCAGCGAGGTCGTCAGGCAGCCGGCCAGCGCGGTCAGGACGTATTCCACCGGGTTCGCACCGCGGTCGGTGCCCAGCAGAACGCTCGGCTCATCGGCATCCAGAATGAACGGTGTTTTTCGGGAGCTGTCCTCGGCCCCGGCACCGTAAAAATTCCGGATGGAGGTTCGGTTGTGCCCCCCGCCGACCCAGGTGTTGTCCGCCCGAAAACGGAACTTGGCGATAGCGGCGTTTTTCTTGACGGCGTCAACGGTCTTTAACAATTCCCCCACATCGACCCCGTTGACCACGTTCTCTTTGATGGATGCTGCTGTCTTCATTGTATTTTTTCCCTTCTCGGCCCCGGCGCCATCCGCGGCGGCCGAGCGGTATGGAGTTCTACGGCGGATTCACAATGGTACCCATACACCACTCAAAAGCCATGCCATTCACGGGGCATGTTCTAACCGTTTGAAACATCATGACATCCGACCTGGTCCCGCCGGCCCGGCACCGTCAAGGTGTTGAGAGTCTCAATTTTCTGGTTGTAAACCTCAAATTGTTGATTAGGTTAGGAGCAGTTATCCGCCTTGTTTTGGCATCCGCCTACCCCCTGCACCCGTTCTCCCGGCAGCAAGGCGTTTTACGGGACCGTTCATTTGATGAAGCCGCTCGACTATCCAAAACTTCTTTCGAACCTGAAGCGCTTCGATGCCGAAGTATCCCACCTTCAGGTGGAGTCGATCGCAGAGGCCGCTCTCAGGTTCGTGGAGCAACACCTGCGGCAACCCTATGCATCGCTTGCGCTGTTCGCCCTCGACAAAAAAGAGCTGCAGGTGCTGACGCGCGCCGGTGGAAAGGTTGTTTTTTCCGAACCCTTCGCTCCTGCCGAACCGCCGGATCTCATCGCAACGGCCCTGGAGAAAACAAGAGGGATCTGCTGCCGGGACGTGGCGGGAGAAAGGAAGCGCGGAGATGCGCTCTTGCGCCGGGTCCCCGAAGAGATCCGTTCCATCGCCGTGCTGCCGCTGCGCACGGCCGAAGCCGTATTGGGGACACTCAACGTCGGCTCCGGCCGAGCCGAGGGGATCCCGGCGGAGCTGCGCTCATTTCTGGAAGCAGCGGCCGGCCGCCTGGCAACGGCCCTTCGCCACGCACAGGCATTGGAGGAGCTCTCCTTCGCCTGCGATCGCCTGCAAAAAGAGTGCGCCCTTCAAAAATCGGCCTTGGAAAAATCCCGCGACGAACTGGAGCTGGAGGTGGCCCGCCGCACGGCGGAGATCCGCAAGCTCCAGGAGCGGCTGCAGGCCGAAAACATCTACCTGAAAGAGGAGCTCGCCGGCGCGCACGCCTACGCCGGGATCCTCGGTGAAAGCCCGGCGCTCAAAGCGGTCATCTCCCGCATCGCCCTCGTAGCGCCGACCAACGCCAACGTGCTCATTCTGGGGGAATCCGGCACCGGAAAAGAGCTGATCGCCCGCGAAATCCACCGTCAAAGCGCGCTCCGGGACCGACCCTTGATCAGGGTCAACTGCGCGACCATCCCCAAGGATCTCTACGAGAGCGAATTTTTCGGACACGTAAAGGGCGCTTTTACCGGCGCCGTCAGCGATCGGGTGGGCCGCTTCGAGGCGGCCGACGGCGGCACGCTTTTTCTGGACGAGGTGGGGGAAATCCCGCCGAACCTGCAGGGGAAACTGCTGCGGGTGCTGCAGGAAGGGGAGTTCGAACGCGTGGGGGAGGGCCGTACACGGAAGGTCGACGTGCGCATCGTTGCGGCCACGAACAAGAACCTGGCCGAGGAGATCAGGGCCGGACGGTTTCGCGAGGATCTCTTCTATCGGTTAAACGTCTTCCCGATCGAGATCACCCCGCTGCGCGAGCGCCGGGAGGACATCCCCCTGCTCGTCGCTCACTTCACCGAAGTGATCTCCCGACGCCTGAACCGACCGCCCCCCCGCCTGACCGAGGCCAACCTGATGGACCTCAAGGCCCACGACTGGCCCGGCAACGTGAGGGAGCTGCAGAACATCATCGAACGCGCGCTGATTCTTTCACCGCAGGGCCGGCTGCACTTCGACCTCCCGGGCTCACGAGGCGGGACCCCGCTCCATGGGCAGGGCAGCCCCGAAGCCTCCTCCGGCCCGGCGGCCCCGATTCTGACCGAGACGGAGATCGCCGCCCTGCAGAAGCAGAACCTGCTGGCGGCCCTGATCCGATCCGATTGGAAAATCTACGGAAAAGACGGGGCGGCGCAATTGCTGGGCATCAAGCCCACCACGCTGATCGAGCGCATGCGCCGTTGGGGGATCAAGCGACCGGGATGAAAAGGGCTTGCGGCATCGGTGTCGCTTGCGCTGACATTCTCCCTTGACCGCGCGTCCGAGGCTCCCCGGGGTGCAGGGTTTCCTCAGGGAGGGGCCCGCGCCTAAACGCCGGGCTTCACTGACGCGGCCGGTCTCGGAACCGTCGCCCCCTTCTACCCGCCGGCCAGCTTCGCCTGCATTCCTCTTTTTTTTATCTCCGCCAGCACGGTCTCCCGATGGTCGCCCTGGATCAGGATCTCGCCGTCTTTGGCCGAACCGCCGGTGCCGCAGCGCCGCTTCAGCTCGGCCGCGAGCTGTTTCAGCCCTTCCTCGCTCAGCTGGAAGCCGGTGGCCACCGTCACCGTTTTTCCGCCGCGCCCCTTGACCTCCCGTTGGATGCGGATGACCCCGTCCGCCGGCACGGGTGCCGCCGAATCCTTCCGGCAGGCACACACCGCCGCCGGTTGATTGCAGGAGGGACAGATACGCCCCGCCTCCGTCGAATAGACCCGCCTGGAGTTGTCCATGCGTTCGTTCCTCGATCTCCTGGTAAAACAGAGTCCGTCCCGGACTCAAACGGCCCGCGGGGTGTCATCCAGCCGACGAGCAAACAGGCCAGCCTTGTCGGGGTTCAGGCGGAGCGGTATGCCCGCCGCGGCGGGCCGCAACCCACTCCCCAGGCGACGCTGCCGCGCCCCCCCAGCCGTCTCAGGGAACCGACAGACAGGCAGCGACGGCCGACGGCTCCGTGAGAGACTCCCCTCCGGGGCTGGCTGGATAAGTATGGAACGGGCTGGCTGCCGTACGTTGGTTCGTTGAACGGATGGTTGCGGCCCGCCGCGGCGGGCATACCGCTCCGCCTGTGCTTGAAATGCCGGAACTCGATCCAGACTTGTCCGGTTCGCTGAGCAAAGTTTCGATCACGCAAAGGCCTTCAAGGTTTTCCGCACCAGCTGCACGATGTCCAGCACGTCGATCGGTATCTTGTGGCGCCTGGCATAGCTCGTTAGGGTGCGCACGCATTGCTGGCAGGAGGTGACCACCGCCTGGGCGCCGGTCGCCGCAACCTCCTCGATCTTGGCTTTGGCGATCTTCGCTGCCAGATCCGGATCCACCATCTCGAGGTTGCCCCCGCCGCCGCAGCACAGGCACTCTTCCCGGCTGCGCGGCAGTTCGACGAGCCTGACGCCGGGGATGGCGCGCAGGAGTTCCCGCGGCGCATCGAAAACGCGCGCCCCGCGGCCCAGGTCGCAGGGGTCGTGGTAGGTGACCGTCAGTGGAAGCTCGGCCAGCGGAGCCTTTCCGGCGCGCACCCGCCGGAGAAGAAATTCCGGGGCGGAGAGCAGCTCGAGGTCCGTCCGGTAGTGTTCGCGCCACATCTGGTAGCAGGACGGGCAGGCGAAGACCACGGTCGTCGCCCCCTTGGCCTTGACGGCCGCGAGGTTCTGGGCCCGGAACTCCCCGAACATCTCCATCAGACCGGCCCCCAGAAGCGGAAAGCCGCAGCACCACTCCGCTTCGCCGAGCAGCGTGAAATCCACCCCGCTCGCCGTCATGATTTCGGCCAGTGCCATGGGGATCTTCTGGGCCAGGGGGAAATAGGCCGACACACAGCCGGTGATGTAAACCACCTCGGCTTGCGGTTTCAAATAGAGGTCCGCCGGGGGCTTGCGCATGTCCTCGACCCACTCCCCGCGCTCGGCATTGTCCTCGCCGAAAACGTTACGACTCCGGGCGAGATGGGTGCGGATCATGTCGATCTTGGACGGATAGGCCTTCCGGTTCACCAACTCCTCGCGCAACGACAGCCACAGCTCCTTCAGCCGGATCCCCAGCGGGCAGACCTCCTCGCAGCTGCTGCAAAGAGTGCACCGGAACACCGTTTCGGCGTAGTGCTTCAGTTCTTCGGCGGAGAGCCGCCGTCGGCCGAGGAGCTTTGAAAACACGCCGGCCTTGCTTTTGAGGTGGCGCCGGAGCCCCTTCATCCGGTAGACGGCCGAGAGCGCGCCGTCCTCGGCCGCGCAGGCCGCCGGGCACACATCGGCGCAGAGCCGGCAGTGGGTGCAGGCGTCCATCTCGAAAAGCTGCCGGATGGTGAAGTTGGGGGATGCCATTGCCGCGATTTCTCTCTCCTGAACCAGGGGTCT
>CAZLSV010000115.1:0-11547 GCA_964562235.1 uncultured Desulfatibacillum sp. | reverse complement strand
TTTTAGGCCGCAACGGAGCGGGCAAATCCACCACCTTGCGCGGGGTCCTTGGAGTGAACCCGCCCAGGTCCGGCCGGGTTTTATTCAAGGGGGACGACGTCACCCACCTGCCGGTTTATGAAAAGGCTCGCAGGGGCATGGCCTTCGTTCCCGAGGACCGGCGCATTTTCCCCGGCCTCACGGTGCAGGAAAATCTGGAAGTGGCCATTCTGCCGGCCCGCAAAGGGCAAACCCCTTGGGATCCCGACCGGATCTACCAGGGCTTTCCGCTGCTGGCGCGCCTGAGGACCCGCAAGGGCGGCAATCTCTCCGGCGGCGAGCAGCAGATGCTGGCCATCGCCCGGGCCCTGGCGGGCAACCCCTTGATGCTCCTGCTGGATGAGCCGTGCGAGGGGCTGGCCCCGGTTATCGTGGAGGAGCTTGCCAGGATCATCGCCGGGCTGAAATCGGACATGCCGATTCTTCTGGCCGAGCAAAACGCCCGCTTCGCGCTCTCGATTTCCGACCGGGGATATGTCATCGACAAGGGGGTGATCCGCTACGAGGGCCCCCGGGCGGATCTGCTGTCCAACCAGGAAGTCCAGTCCAGGTATCTTTCGGTTTAGACCACCGGGGTCCGCCGACGTCCTTGGTTGCGGCTCCCTGCGGCTGGCACCCCGCTCCGTCTGAACCCGAACAAGCTCCGGCACGTTTGACTGCCGGAGCAAAAAATCTTTCACTCTCAGAGATCGATCTCGGAATGCCCCTCCAACTGACGCCTCATGACATCCTCCGCAAGTTCTACGGCTACCGCTCTTTCAGGGCCCATCAGCTGGCAATCATTGAAAGCGTCGTGGCCGGCCAGGACGCCTTCGTGCTGATGCCGACCGGAAGCGGCAAGTCCATCTGCTACCAGATCCCGGCGCTCCTGCGTCCCGGCATCGGAATTGTGATCTCGCCCTTGATCGCTCTCATGCAGGATCAGGTCTTCGCGCTCAAGCAAAACGGGCTGCGCGCCGAGTATCTCAACTCGAGCCTCTCCGCGGATGAGACCCGCCACATTGAAAAGAGGGTCCTGTCCGGCTGCGTGGACTTGCTGTATGTGGCCCCGGAGCGCCTGGCGACGGAGGGCTTCCGGAGGCTGCTTGAGAAAATCCCCATCGCCCTTTTTGCGATCGACGAGGCGCACTGCGTGTCGCAGTGGGGGCACGATTTCCGGCCGGAGTACCTCCAGATCGTCGATGTGACAAGAGGGTTTTCCGGGGTCCCCCGGATGGCCTTGACGGCCACCGCCGATGAATACACCCGCGGGGAGATTCTCGAAAAACTCGATCTCGCGCAGGCCGCCCAATTCGTGTCGAGCTTCGACCGGCCCAACATCCGCTACCGGGTGCAGCTGAAGGCCAACGGCAGACGCCAGCTGCTGGCCTTCATAAAAAACGAGCACCCGGGCGAGTCGGGTATCGTCTATGTCCGCACTCGCAAGCGGGCGGACGAGACCGCCGCCTGGCTGGCGGAGTGCGGCATCGACGCCGCCGCCTACCATGCCGGCCTGGAGCCGGCGGCGCGCATGGAGCGGCAGCGGCGTTTTCTGCGGGAGCCGGCCGCGGTCATGGTGGCGACCATCGCTTTCGGCATGGGGATCGACAAGCTGGATGTGCGGTTCGTGGCCCACCTGGACCTGCCGGCGAGCATGGAGGCCTACTATCAGGAGACCGGCCGGGCCGGACGCGACGGGAAGCCCGCCGATGCCTGGATGGCCTATTCTTTAGGTGACGTGGTCGCGGTGCGCATGCTGCAGGAAAGTTCGGAGGGCAGCGAGGCCTTCAAGCGCCTCCAGGGGCGGAAACTGGAGGCCCTGCTCGGTTTCTGCGAAACGGTCGAGTGCCGGCGCCGTATCCTATTAGGCTACTTCGGGGAGCCCTACCCCTCGCCCTGCGGCAACTGCGACAACTGCCTTCAGCCGGCCGGAACCTGGGACGGCTCCGAGGCCGCCCAGAAGGCGCTCTCCTGCGTCTACCGCACCGGCCAGCGCTTCGGGGCGGCCCACCTCACCGACATCCTGGTCGGAAACGCCAGCCCCGCCGTTCTCCGGCACGGCCACGACCGGATCAAGACCTTCGGCGTCGGCCAGGATCTCGGCGCGGCGGAGTGGCGCTCCGTGTTCCGCCAGCTCGCGGCCGGCGGGCTGCTCAGCGTCAACCTCTCCGAAATATCCGGCTTCCGCCTGACCGAGAAAAGCTGGCCGGTCCTCAAGGGGGCCCAAACCGTGCAGCTCCGCAGGGACGAGCGGCCGCACAAAGGCTACAAATCCAAGTCCGTCAGAACGGCTGCCGCCCTGCCGGTCGATGCCGGCGCCGAGCACAGCCGGCCGCTGTTTGAAAAGCTGCGCCAGCTCAGGCTCACTATCTCAAAGGATCTCGGCGTTCCGCCTTACGTCGTTTTCCATGACAAGACCCTGAAGGAGATGGCCGCCCGCAAGCCAACCACCCGGGCCGAGCTTCTGGAGGTCAGCGGTGTCGGCGAGCGCAAGGCCGACCAATACGGGGAGCGATTTCTGGAGGCCATTCTCAGTCAGGAATGATTCCTACTCGGCTGAATTCAATTCAGAAAAACCGCCGGGCTCAATACTATAAAATCGCTAAAGATTAAAAAATTTAATCTTGCATAGAGAAGAATTTCTCTGTAAGGGATGAATCCTGATTAATCGGCCATCAAAGCTGGGAGGCCCGCAATAATTGTAGAGAAAAAGCAGCAGTTGAACCTAAAAGGAGGGAGGAGAGAAATGCGCAAGGGCTTTATTGCTGTTGGGATTATCATGTTAATGGTCGGCCTGGCCTCATCTCCGCAGGCCGGGGGCATCATCAACAAACAGAACCTCAGCGCCGATTACATGCGGACGCTGAACCGCAACGCCGCCACCGACATGGCCGACGCCGCCGTCTTCAACCCGGCCGGCACCGCCATGATGGACAACGGCATGTATCTGAAGGCGGATGCCATCTACCTCAACAAGGATTACACGAACCAGCTGCCGAACGCGATCGGGCCCCTTAACCTGGGTGGAGGAACACTGGAGTCCAACGAGCCGTCGGTTATTCCCGGCCTGTTCGCGGTGTACAAGCAGGACCGCTGGTCCACCTTCTTCTCGGTCACCGTCCCCGGCGGCGGCGGGAAGGTCAATTTCAACGACGGCGACTCGCGCACGACCATGCTCGCTCTTCCCGGCGCTTTTGGGGGGCTGGGCACCTACCTTGGCGGCGCCGCCGGCAATCCCAACAACATCGACCAATCCCTTGAAGCCGACGCCCATTACATCGGCTACAGCCTGGGCGGAGCCTTCAAGGTCCTCGACTCGCTTTCGATCGGCGGCGGGGTGCGCTATGTCGACGCCTACCAGAAATTCAAGGGCAAGGCCCAGGGGACGACGGGGCCCGCCAACACGGCCAGTGTCAAGATCGAACGGACCGACGAGGCCTTCAATTACTTTCTGGGCCTTGACTGGGCGCCCATCAAGGACCTCAACTTCGGCCTGACCTACATGTCCAACACCGCGCTCAATTTCAAAGCCGACACCACCGACACCTCCCCCGGCCAGGCCGTCTCGAGAAGTGTCGGGTGGACCGACGGGACCCACGAGCGCGAGGATTTGCCCGGCTACGTCGGGCTCGGGGTATCTTATTTCATCATCCCGGGCACGCTGAGGATCGAACCGAATTTGACCTACTACCTGGAGAAAGGGGCCACATTTCAGGGAAACCGCTTTCAGAGTTCCAGCCCCGGCAACAGCTATGACATCGGCGTCGCCCTGGAGTACATCCTGAGTCCCCAGTGGCGGTTCAGCGTGGGTTACATGCACACCGAAATCAAGGGCATGAATTCAGAGGATCTGCTGCCCGAGGCGCCGGAGCTCGATGCGAACACGGTGGGCCTGGGCCTGGTCTGGAGCCCGATCGAGCGCCTGAGCCTGACCTTGGCCGGTACGAAGGTCTGGTACGAATCCGTGAAAACGGATGCCAACTCCTCCCGGGCGCCGGCCGGCACCCAGTACGACAAGGATGTCTGGGGCCTGGCCCTCGGTCTTCAGTACCGCTTCTTCTAAAATAAAAAACGGGGAGCGGAAAAAAACCGCTCCCCGTTTTTTATTAAGCCGGCCATCGAATATGGAAACTCTTGAAACGGCGCCGGCGGAGCGGGGTGCCCGCCGCGGTGAGCCGCAACCACCCGTTCAACTACCTACCGCACGGCAGCCAGCCCGTTGCACCGACCCGGACAGCCCCAGAGGGCGATCCCTTACGAAGCCGCCAGCCGTAGCTGCCTGTCTACGGTAGCGCTGAGACGGCTGGGGGGCGTGGCAGGGTCACCTGAAAAATTGGTTGCGGTTCGCCGCGGCGGGCACCCCGCTGCGCCGGTTGGATGGTGCGTGGTTCTTGCACCCTCCTTCTACCCCCACGCCGCCAAACTCTTTTCTATGAATTCCACCACGCGGCTGTGTTCCTCTTTCCCGCCCCCCTGGACCGTCATGGGCTCGCCGAAGTGGATGTGGACCGTTTTTTCAGGGCAGATCCTGCCAAAATCCTTCAACCGCCGACCCAGGCCCCAGGCGTCGGTCTTCAGGGCAAAGGGCACCACCGGAACGTTGCAACGCTTGGCGAGCTTGACCCCCAGGGAGTTGAATTTCTTCGGGTCGAACTCGACGCTGCGGGTGGTCTGGGGAAAGATGACGATGGAGACTTTCGCATCCAGCCGCCGCTGGCCCTCCTCCATCACCAGCCGCAGGTCCTCCCGTGGGTTTTCCCGGCCCACCACGACCGGGTCGCGGCTGCGCATGACGTGGCCGAAGAGCGGATAGGTGACGAGGCTCTCCTTGATCACGAAGGTGACGTCGCGGTGCGGCACGATCAGGCAGGGCAGGACGAAGGTCTCCAGAATGCTCATGTGGTTGCCGATGAAGACGCACGGGGAGGAGAGGTTGCGGACGAGATCCAGGCCCCGGAACTCGAAACGGCCGCCCACGGACTCGAGCGCCCGCACGGTCGTGACGCTGCTTTCGATCCATCGCCGGTTGTCGTAAAGGCCTTTTTTCGCCAGTTGGGCCGCGCGGTAGACGACCCCGAAGGCCTTGGCGTAAAACACCACCCCGGGGAACCAGGCGGCCATCGAGGACCCGGCCCGTTCGGGGGTGCTGTAATGGTTCTCGGTGGTCAGACAGTTTTCAGGCATATGGATGGATACCCTCGGTTGTTTTTTAGATCTTTTTACCGCTGAAGTCGAATGAATTTATAACGACCCGAGGCCCGACAAATAGTCCCGGAGGACCGGCTTCAGCTCCGCCACGACCTGCGCAACGCTCTTCCCGTCGGTGTCGCAGGTGAGGTCCGCCGCCCGATGGTATTTTTCCTCCGACTCCGACCAGATCGCCCGCAGGTCCTCTTCCAGGGTGGTGCCGGCGTTCACCCGCGGCCGGTCCGCGGCACGGACCCGGCGCGCCAGCTCGTCCAAGCCGGCCGTCAGCAGGATGATGCGGCCGGTGCCCCGCAGGAGATCCATGTTCCACTCGTAGCGCACCGTGCCGCCCCCCAGGCAGATCAACGACCTCTCCCGGCGCGCGAAGCGCTTGCAGATCGTGTACTCCAGTTCCCGAAAGGCCACCCAGCCCTTCTCCTGGACCAGGCGGTGGAAGGAGTACCCCAGGATGCGGTCCATTTCCTGGTCCAGGTCGAAAAAGGGCAGCTCGAGTTCACGGGCCAGGCGGGTACCGATGGTGGTCTTGCCGGAGCCGATCATCCCGCAGAGGTAAATATTTCCGGGTCGTTTTGTCATCAACGGTCGAATATTTCAAGTTTGCAGTATTGGTCCCCCCGGGCGATGCGCTCCTCCAGCTCCATGCGCACGCCGTGGGCATCTGCCCGGCCGCGGTCGCCCTCCATGGCGATGTCGCAGAAAAGGTCGATCTCCTGCGGCGTGCAGCCCATCTCCCTCCAGGCTTCCACCAACGCGCAGAATTTCATGCGCTGCACCGCGCCCCGCTCGTTGATCTCGACATCGGAGTCGAACACCAAGGAAGACCCCTTGGCGACGTGTCTCTCAACCCAGGCCGCGGGGCTGAACTCCTTGGGGTCTTTTTGGGCCTTCATCCGGCCGAACTCGAAAATGGCCTTGCGCGCCGCGCGCTCGACCTCTTTCTCGGGAAACGCCTCCTTGAAAGAGCGGTAAAGCAGTGCCAGCCAGGTGGCGCGGTCCTTGATGGCCGCGCGCACTTTGTCGATCATCTCTTTTTCATCCACTGATTTCGTCATTTTTCCTCTTCCAATGCGGGTTGTTAAGATTTGCGTATTTGTATGGCCACGGACACCACTTATCCTGCCCTCTCCCCCGGAACCGGGGGAGAGGGTTCGAGTGAGGGGGCCGCTCTCGATCTATACTATTTCGAGGCGACTAATAATGACTCATTTTCTGCCAGCGTCCCGCCACATCCGCTGTGGCGTCCAGAAACTCTTCGAAAAGACCGGCCATCGCCCGATACGCCTCCGTGCGGCGGGGATCGGGCGGGTACCGCCGGTCGAATCGAAGCCACTGCCGCGTGATGTCCCGCAGCGATGCGCCGGGGTCGATGGCCGCGCGGCAGAACATGGCGGTTCCGAGGGCGGTGGCCTCGGTTGCTTTCGGCCGCACTACCTCCACCCCGGCCGCGTCGGCCCGGAGCCGGTTCCAGACGTCGCAGTCCGCCCATCCGCCGACCACGTGCACCTGCGCGGGCGACACTCCGCATTGCCGCATCCGGTTCAGCAGAGCCGCCGTTCGCAGCGCCGCACCTTCCATGGCGGCCCGGAACAGGTGTTTGGGGCGGTGCCGCAGGGTAAGACCGGCCAGGCCGCCGGAGGCTTGCTCCACCCAATACGGCGAGCGTTCACCGGTCAGCCCCGGAAGCATGAGCAGCCCATCGGCTCCCGGCGGCAGGCGCTCGATCTTCTCCGCCAGCGGCCGCATCCGGCAACGCATCAAACGCTCCCAGTGCTGTACGGCGCCCCCCGAAAGGCCCATGGCGCCGCCGGCCAGGTAGATCCCCGGCGTCATGCCGCTGTTGACGGTGAGGGTGCGCGAGCGATCCTGCACCCGCCCGGCGCAGGCGGCCATGAGCACATCAGTGGTCCCCGTGACCAGGACCGCAGCACCCTCCGTGAGGACTCCCCCGCCGTACATGGCGGTGGTTCCGTCCGAACTGCCGCAGATCACGGGCAGCCCCGCCGGAAGGCCTATGCTGCACCCGGCATCGGGTGCCAGCTCTCCGGCCACCTCCGCCGCCCGAAACGGTTTCGGGAAAACCCCGGGATCGATCCCCAGCGCCTCGGCGATGCCCACGTCGATCTCTCCCCGGCGGATGTCAAACAGCAGGGAGTAGTCGAGGTGGGCGAGATCGGTCCGGACCCTGCCGGTCAGCCGCCGCACCATCTCGTCTTTCAGGCCGATGACCGCGCGGATTCGCCGATGCATGCCCGGTGTCTCCTGCTTCAGCCACATCAGCTTGGGAGCCAGGAGTTCGGGGCTCACCCGGCGGCCGGTTCGCCGGTAAAGCGTCCTCTCGGGGATGCGCCGCCGGATCTCATCGGCCTGCGCACCGGCACGGTTGTCCATCCAGATGATGGAAGGCCCCAGCGGCCGGTTGAACCGGTCGAGAAAAACGTAGCCCAGAAGCGCGCTGACGCCGATCGCCTCTATCCGCCGCCGGCCGGCGGGCACCTGCCGCAGGGCCGCGCGGGCCGCGGCCAGCACCGCCGCCCAGAGCCGGTCGGGGTCGACCTCGGCGCGCAAAGGGCCCGGCTGCTGCACGCGCACCGGCCGTCGGCTCCATGAAAGTATCTCGCCGCTGCCGGAAACCACCGCCGCCTTGCAGGAGGAGGTGCCGCAGTCTACAACGAGAAAACTCATTTTTCGCGCGCGGCCGCGACGACCGCGGCCACCACCTCCGGGCTCACCCAGGTGTCGATGCTGCAGCCGTTGGCGAGAAAGAACCGCCGGC
Organism: uncultured Desulfatibacillum sp.; assembly: GCA_964562235.1. Lineage (GTDB taxonomy): Bacteria > Desulfobacterota > Desulfobacteria > Desulfobacterales > SpSt-501 > SpSt-501. The sequence continues at coordinate 3,548 of CAZLSV010000115.1, read as the reverse complement.
CCCCGCCCAAGCCGACGCCTTCGCGCACATGTTTTTTGAGAAAGGCGGGCGAGCGCCGGGTGAGCAGCGTCTGGTCGATGCCGCCCATCACGCAGCCGGCAAAGCGCTGCTTGACGTAATCCATCGACGGGCCCTGCGGGCCGCGGTCCCACCAGCTCAACACGGTCACGGGGAAATCCAGGCAGTCGTCCATGTAGAGATCCTCCCCGTGGATGTGGGCCACGTTCATCCGGCCCGGCCCGGAAACGGCGGCGAAGACCTTCTGGGCATAGGGCTTCACGAAGGTGCGAAACAGATCCGGGCTGACGATCTCCCTTGCGGCCGGCAGGGACATGAAGATTCCGGCGGCGCCGATTTCGATGGCCTTCCGGGAATAGGCGATCAGGTTCTCGGCCACGGCCGACAGTGCGGCGTGCACCGCCTCGGGTTCCTCTTTGGCGAGATGCTCCATGTTTTCGCCCGCAACGCTGCGCCGGATGCTCTGCCAGGGGTCGAAGACCGTGTCGATGAAATACGCTTTGCCTTTTAGCTCCCGTGAGATGATCTGCAGCGCCTTGAACTGCTCGCGCCACCCGCAGCGCTCGACGTCGAAGGCCGTGAACTTCTCAAGGTCCGCTTTCGTGCGCACCGTGTCGAGCCCTTCGGGGGTCGGGTAGTAATAGTCGTTCATCACCTTGAGAAAATCGAAATCATAGTGCTGAAAATAATCCAGGGTGATGCGGGCGAACGCCTCGCCCCCGCCGTGCTGAACGCCGAAGTGGTACCAGAGGGAAATCGGGGCATAGTCCACCTCGTCCCCTCGCAATACACCATCCACTCGCTCGATTTTGTTCATCTCTTTCTCCAGAAGAAGTTTTTGACCTCAGGGTTTCAGTTTTTCTCAATACCCAATTAAAATGTTGGCCCGGAACCGAGCCAACATTTTAGGCGACTCCCAAATAGGCTTTCTGCATCAGCGGGTTGCGCTTGAGGTTCTCGGCGGTGTCGTGGAGCACGATCTCGCCGGTCTGGAGCACATAGCCGCGGCTGGCGATCGCAAGCGCCATGTTGGCGTTCTGCTCGACGAGCAAAACAGCGACGCCTTCCTCCCGATTGATCACCTGGATGATTTCGAAAACCTTGTCGACGTAAAGCGGCGACAAGCCCATGGAGGGCTCGTCCATGATGAGCAGCTTGGGCCGGGCCATGAGCGCCCGGGCCATAGCCACCATCTGCTGTTCGCCGCCGCTCAGGGTCGAGGCGAGCTGGCGGTTTCTCTCCTTCACGACGGGGAAGAGCGCATACATTCGCTCCACGTCGGCGCGGATCCCCTCCGCGTCGCTGCGGGTGTAGGCGCCCATCAGCAGGTTCTCGTGCACGCTGAGATAGGGAAACAGGCGCCGCGCCTCCAGCACCGGCGCGATCCCGGCCCGGACGATGGCCGAGGAGGGCAGGCGGTCGATGCGGCGTCCGAGAAACTCGACCCGCCCCTGCTTCGGCCGCACCAGACCGAGGATGGTCTTCATCGTGGTCGACTTGCCGCAGGCGTTGCCGCCCAGAAGCGAGACGATCTCCCGCTCGTTAACCGTGAGCGAGACGTTCTTCAGCGCCTGGATGGGCCCGTAGAAAGTGTCCACCTCAGTCAGCTTGAGCACGCCGGCGCCCTCCCATGTAAGCTTCGATGACGTTCGCGTCGGCGGCGATCGCCGCGGGCGGTCCCTCGGCGATCTTTTCACCGTGGTCGAGGACCACGATGCGGTCGGAGACTGTCATGACCACTTTCATCTTGTGCTCAATGACCAGAACGCTGTGGCCGCGGTCGCGGATGAGGCGAATGAGATCCACCACCTGCCGGGTTTCGTGCGGGTTCATGCCGGCCGTGGGCTCGTCGAGCAGAATCAGCTTGGGGCCGGAGGCGAGCGCCCGGGCGATCTCCACCCGCCGGCGGTTGGCGTAGGAGAGCTCCCCGGCCGGCTGGTTCAGCCGCGGCAAGAGCCGCTCCCCGAAAAGCGACAGAACCTCCGTGCAGTGCGCGCGGTTGTCGGCCTCTTCGCGGCCGACCCGCGGCGGGCGCAGCAGCGCGCTGATAATCCCGGTGCGGCCTTTGAAGTCCCGGCCCACCATGACGTTTTCGAGCACCGACATCTGGCCGAACACCCGGATGTGCTGGAAGGTCCGGCTGATGCCCCGGCGGGCCACTTCGTGCGGCGGCAGTCCGACGATTTCCTCGCCGCTGAACCGGACCGAACCTCGGTTGGGCGGCATGGTCCCCGTGATGCAGTTGAAAAGCGTGGTCTTGCCGGCGCCGTTCGGACCGATGAGGCTCACGATCTCGCCCGGGTCGAGGTGCATGGAGACGTCCCGCAGGGCCTTCAACCCGCCGAACTCCTTGGTGACCTCCGCGATCTGCAGCAGTGCCATTCTCAGCCCTCCGGCAGGAATTTGTCCCCGCGGTCGTAAACCCTGGCCGGAGCCGGGTCGAACCGGGTCAGCCGCAGACGGTAGGATCGGCCTCCCAGCAGCCCCTGGCGCCGCACCAGCATCATGCCGATGAGAACCCCTCCGTAGACGAACATGCGAAATTCCTGCAGCGGCCGGAAGAGCTCCGGGATCAGGATGAGGGCCGCCGCCCCCACCACCGGGCCGATCAGGTTGCCCTGGCCGCCGAAGGCGAGCATGGCGAGCAGAATGAAGGACTCGTTGATGGTAAAGCTGTCCGGGCTGATGTATTTCACGAAGTGGGCGTAGAAGCTTCCGGCGATCCCGGCGTAGAAGGCCGATAGAACGAAGGCCTGGATCTTGTAGCGGGTGGTGTTCACCCCCGTGGCTTCGGCGGCGAGCTCGTTCTCGCGGATGGCGGTGAGCGCCCGGCCGAAGCGGCAGGCCATCAGGCGGTGCATGCTGAAGAGCGTCAGCAGCACCAGGATCAGGATCAGGTAATAGTACTGCAGCCGCGAGGTCACCACGTAGCCGAAAAGCGCGGGCGGGGGTATGTCCATGATCCCGAGCGGGCCGTTGGTGAAGCCCATCCAGTTCTGGAGCACCAGGAAGAGGATCATGTTGAAACCGAGCGTCACGAGGGTCAGGTAGATGCCCGAGAGCCGCAGCGTGGGCTTGGCGATCAGGTATCCGAAAATGCCGGCGATGGCCCCGGCCCCGGCCAGGCTCAGCACCCAAGGCAGTCCCGCCTCGATGGAGAGCTTGGCCGAGGCATAGGCGCCGATCGCGTAAAAAGCGGCATGCCCGATGGACAGAAGCCCCACGTAACCGTTGAGCAGGTTGAGGCTGAGCGCCAGGATGGCGTAAATGCCGATAAACACCAGCACCTGGAGGTAGTACATGTTGGTGACGAAAGGCGGCCCCAGGGTAAAGAGCGCAATGATCAGCAGCACCGGGGAGTTGGCCAGTATGGATTTGATAACGCTCAATTACGACCTCGCAAAAACGCAACCGGACGGTTAGGTTTTCTTGTTACTCCGGCGTTTGATATGTGCAAATCGCGCATCTCACGTAGAGGCGGAGCGGGGTGCCCGCCGCAGCGCGCCGCAACCATCCGTTCAACTACCTTC
>CAZLSV010000114.1:10236-11724 GCA_964562235.1 uncultured Desulfatibacillum sp. | reverse complement strand
ATATAGCCGTAGGTCATGGTGACGGCGTCGATGTTGGGGTTGTGGAAACCGTTGTCCCAGGCGAGCGCATCCGCGACGCTGTTGATGTAGTCCCAGCGGCCGGTGTTGAACCCGACAAAGCGCCGGCCGAGCGCCGCCCGGATCTCCATCAACTGGTAGCTGGCTTCGAGCTGCTCGACCAGCACGTACGTCTTCACCGTCCCCTCCGAGAGGCCGGCGTGCTGCTCCAGCGCGGAGAGGATGGCGTTCCACAGCGCGGCCTCCTCGGCGGTCTGGATCTTCGGCAGGTAGAGAACGATCGAGCGGCCCTCCGCGCGCAGCGTCCGGTGGTTGTTGACCACGTAAAGCGCTGCGTCGACGATCGATGCGGAGAAGCCCGAGCCGTCGCGGTCGCGCACGTGCCGGTCGTCCAGGTGCAGACCGCGGGGGCGGAAGATGCGGGTGGTGACGTCGAGCTGCTTTTTCCAGTCCGGGACGATCGGCCGGCCGAAGAAGCCCTGGGCCCAGGCGTTCATCTCGGCCGCGACGGTCTCGGCGATGCGCAGGAACGGTTCCTTGCGGCCGAAGGCGATCGCGAGGTTGCGCTGGTTGTCGAGCGACATGGTCTCGACCTGGCCGAGCGCGTCCTCGCCGTCGAACATCCAGCCGTCGGCGCCGGAGAGCAGGGCGTAGGCGACGTTGCGGATGCCCGCCTCCACCGACGAACGCGGCCGGGTGGCGGGGCCGGTGCCCTGAACCCACTGCCGCTGCAGGTCGTGGGGGATCTCCGAACCGTCGAAATCCCCCGCCCGCGCCTGCTGCACGGTGATCCCGGTGCGCGGAAGGAGGGCGGCCGGGTCGAGGAAGCCGATCCTGCGACCGTCGCGGAACCGCGCCGCCCGGCGCTCGATGCGCTCGCGCATGATCCGCTGCCGCTCCCGGTTGAATCCCGCGAGGGTCTCCAGCGCCTCCATCGCCGCCGGCGTCAACACGTCCGGGTAGTTCTTCTGGATGCCGTCGCGAATCATCAGCCAGCCGGATCCTTCCCCGATCTTGCTTTTTGAGCTCACGATCTCCTCCGAGTGAAAGGGTGGTGGTTTTGGGCGAAAGGTACGGCCGCGCCGAACTTCGTCAAGCCGGGTCGCGCGCGGGGTGGGGCTCGGGTCCAAGGCCGCGGCAAAGCGCCCCGGACGCATGCGACCCTCTACCCCATCGCGCGCCGACGCGGCGGGCGGGGTTTACCCCCTCCCGACAAAAGGCATTTTTGTCGCCATGACGGTCATGAACTGCACGTTGGTATCCAACGGAAGACTTGCCATGTAAAGGACCGCACTCGCCACGTGCGCGAGGTCCATCAGCGGCTCGACGGCGATCTGCCCGTTCGCCTGCGGCACCCCCTTGGCCATGGGGGCGGCGATCTCGGTGCGGGCGGCGCGACGCTGGAGATCGTCACCTTCAACGATCTCGCGGTCTCGGTGCCGGAGCTCACGGCCGGAGTCGTGTTCTACG
>CAZLSV010000114.1:0-10226 GCA_964562235.1 uncultured Desulfatibacillum sp. | reverse complement strand
ATGTCATAGGGGCGCCCGTCGAGCGCGAGCGACTTGGTGAGCCCTGTGATCGCGTGCTTGGTCGCCGTGTAGGGGACCGAGTTCGGCCGCGGGGCATGCGCGGAGATCGAGCCGTTGTTGATGATGCGACCGCCGCGCGGGTCCTGGTTCTTCATCATCCGGAAAGCCTCCCGCGCGCACAGGAACGACCCGGTCAGGTTGATGTCCACCACCGTTTTCCACTGCTCAACGGTGAGCGCATCGATCTCCAGGCCGGGGATGAAGATGCCGGCGTTGTTGAAGAGAAGATCCAGGCGCCCCCAGCCCTTCTCCACCGCCGCGAAGAGCGCCTCGACCGAGGCCGCATCGCTGACGTCCGCCGGCACGACCAGCGCCCGTTTCCCGCATTCCGACTCCGCCGCCGTCTGCTCGAGCGGCGTGCGGCGGCGGCCCGCCAGCGCGACGCGGTATCCGTCCCGCAGCAGCGCGAGCGTGACGGCTTTGCCGATCCCCGAACCGGCACCGGTGACAATTGCGACCTTGTTATGGGCGGCCATGACTCGATCTCCTCGATGTGGAAAACGCATGACGGTGCTGCCCGCCGGGATCCCCGGCGGGCACGGCGTCTTTTCTCTTTTTTCTGATATCATTTGGAAAGTTTGAAATCAACGGCAGTTCTTGGGCATCGTATCGGGGCGTCGGATCGGGGCGTTTGAACGGCAAAGCATTTTCTTCGTGCAACAACGGCTCCGGCGGGCGTTTTGCCGCGGGCCGCTGCACGTCGATCGGCGGGTCGCGAAATATCGGCAAGGGTTGGGTTTAAAAGTTAACCTGATCGATACCTTTCAGTCCCAATATCTGTCGGGCTTCATCCGGGGTCGCCGGCTCAATTCCGAGCTCACCGGCGATTCTTATGATTTTTTCAACCTGTTCGGCGCTGCTCTTGGCTAAGACCCCTTTCGAGATGAAAAGGCTGTCCTCTAAACCGACACGGGCATGTCCTCCAAGAAGGAGGGAGCCCGTGCACATGGGGATCTGGTGCCTCCCGGCCGCGCAGACGGAAAATTGGAAATCACCGATCTGCTTCCGGGCGGTGTCGACGAGAAACACCAGGTTTTCAAGGGTGGCGGGAATTCCGCCCAGGATGCCCATGACGAATTGAAGGTAGACCGGTCTTTGGGCGATGCCTTTCTGGAGCAGGAAAGCCAGGTTGTTGATCATGCCGACATCGTAAATCTCAAACTCCGGCTTTGCGCCGTTGGCGTAAATGATCTCGAGATACTGTCGCATGGTCTTGAAGGTGTTGGGGAAGATGAAGTCCTCGGTTCCCTCGAGATAAGCCTTTTCCCACTCGTATTTCCACTCCGAAATTTGGCCGGCGATGTGAAAGAGGGCAAAGTTAAGCGACCCGGCATTCAGGGATGTCAGCTCCGGCCTCAGGTTGGAGGCCACCCGAACTCGGTTTTCCACCGGCTCTCCAAGTTTTCCGCCGGTGGTGAAGCACAGGATGATGTTGCAGCGCTGTCTCACCGCTTCGGCGATTTCCCGATAGATCGCCTGATCCGCGTTGGGCAACCCGGTCTTGGGGTCTCTAACGTGGAGATGGGCCACGGCACCGCCGGCGGCGTGCACCCGAACGGCTTCCTCAATCAACTGCTGCGGGGTGATCGGCAGGTGGGGCGACATGCTGGGGGTGTGGATGGCGCCGGTCAGTGCGGCTGTGAAGATTCGTTTGTTCATGTTCGTCTCTCTGGTTATTGGTAGAAGGCTCTGTATTTTTCAAATTCGGCGATGAAGTCCTCGACCATCTCCTTCAGCGGGTAGGCGATTTTCAACCCCCATTCGGACCTGGCGCAATCGTCATTGATCTTCAGCGCACCCAACTCCCGCAGCAGTTCCACGACGACGGGGTCGGGATCGAAGGTGAGCCGGGCTCCGGGGATTCGCTGCGTGATGATCTCCATCAGCTCCCGCGCCGAAAAAACCGGGGAGATCCCGGCGATGTTGTAGACTCTCGTCCGGATTACGGCCGGGTCGGCGGCCGCAAGGTCCACCATGGCCCGGGCAGCGTCCTTGAAATAAAGAACCGGGCAGCGGGTGGCGGGGTCGCACTTGAGAACGTAGGGCTCGCCTTTGATGGCGTATTCGATGGCCCACGCGTTGTAGATCGACATGTGCGCGGTCTTGGCTCCGGGGCCGACAATGGACGGCAGCCGAACTCCGCGGAAATCGAGGCCGAATTTGCGGTGGTAAAATCGCCCTAAAAGCTCTCCGAAGGTTTTCGATACGCCGTAAAAACTCGAGGGGCGTTGGATGGTACGGTCGTCGATTTCGCCACCGGGGATATCCTTGCTGTAGGTGGCGATCGTGCTACCGTAAATGACGTGCGACATCTTTTTGATGCGCGCCGCCTCGAGTACGTTGTAGGTCCCGATGATGTTCGCATCGAAGGCGGCCCAGGGGTTGTTTTCCGAGGGCAGGGAGAGCATCCCGCCGAGATGGAAGATGCGGTCCACCGAGTGCTTCTCAACACAGTCCATGAGCACGGGCAACTGCGCCAGCGACCCCTGCTCGAAGATGAAGTGCTCCCGGATCTCCTGGAGGGGCCCCGGAACCCCTGCAATGTCAAATATGACCGGCCGTTCGCCAGCCTCGATCAACAGGCGCGCGACGCAAGCGCCGATGAAGCCGGCTCCGCCGGTTATCAGGGTCGCCATTTTGAGTTTTCTCCGACTTTTCCGGTTGTGGCCCGATGCAACGGGTGGGTTGCGGGGCCTTGGTGGCCATTTTAATAAATACCATCACGAATGACGCCACACCGCCACCCTCTCCCCGGTCTATACACCCTGAGGGGGAGGGCCAGGGTGGGGGGCGCGCGACGCATGTGGCTGTATTTGTGAAACGATGTACTTAAGTTCCAAAGCCGATGCGGGTGGAAGTCTGCCGGGTTGCGTGGCGATTCCGGCAGGCCTCCACCCCACATTCTGAGCGTCTATGCTATTTGCCCATTTTGCAGCCCGTTTCTGCGCAGGGAACCTCGACATCCTTTGCCGGGATCTCCGTCACCGGGCCTTCGAAAGCGTGCTTGAAGAACTTGTTCTCTTTTACGATCTCCACCGCCCAGTAAGGAACCTGGGCCTGATGGTCGCAGGCCCGCATCGTCCAGACTCCGGCGGGTCCATCGAAGGAGAGGCCCTCCCAGGCCTTGATGACGGCGGCCACATCCGTTGTCCCGGCCTTCTTGACGGCCTCGGCCCAGAACATCGTGGCCGTGTAGGCTTTGCCGCGCAGCCAGGTCGGGTAGTACCCCTTGTCCTTGTAGAACTTGGCGACGAACTCCTGGTTTTTCGCCGTGGGGATGTTCAGCATGTAGATCTCGGCACCCATATCCCCCACGATCAGGCTGTCTTCCCCGAGGGAGGAGATCATGACCTCGTCGTTGATGTAGTAGGAGAAAATCTTCTGTTTCATCCCCAGGGGCCGGCCTTGCTTCAGCAGGAGGGTCAGGTCGTTGCCCCAGTTGGGAGTGAAAATGACGTCGGGTTTGGCGGCGATCAACTGGCTGGCATACGGGGCGTAGTCCTTGGTGCCGGCCGGGTGGAAGATCTCGGCCACGATCTTGGTCGAGGGGCTGATCTGGGCGAGCTTCTTTTTGAAGGCCGCCACGGCCTCATGCCCAAAAGAGTAATCCTGACCGATGATGCCGACCGCCTGGTACCCTTTTTTGGCAACCATCTGGGCCAGCGCGAACGAACGACCGTCCGTGCTCCCGCCCGGCCGGAAGAAGTTCTTGTTGCACTTCTCGCCGGTCATGCTGGCAGCGTCCATGCCGTAGGTGAACATGATGACATTTTCTTTTTCCGCCAGCTGGGCCATGGCCGCGCCGACCGAGCTCCCGGTCCCGCCGCAGAAAAATTTAACCTCGTCCTTGAGGATGATCGCCTGGGCCTTGCGGGTGGCGACATCCGGCTTCAGCTCCGAGTCGATGGGAATGACTTCCACTTTTTTGCCGAGCAGCCCGCCGCTCTCGTTGATGACTTTGGCGGCGTACTGGACTCCTTCAAGGTAGCGCTCGCCGATGTCCTTGAAGGTTCCCGAAAGGGGTTCGGTGGCGCCGAGCTTGATCGTGTCCTGAGCCGCGGCGAAAACCGGCACGGCCAGCATCAGCGCAACTGCCATAAACCCACAACTGAACTTTCTTGTTTTCATTTTTTCCCTCCCGTTGTGTTGAGTAAAAAGTGGTTTCAGACCTCCAGGTAGTTCTTCCGCACCTCCTCCGCAGCGAGCAGGGATTCCGTATCCCCCTCGAAAACCATCTGCCCCTTGGCCATGATGTAGAACCGGTCGGCCACCTTGATGGCGGCCTTGAAGTTCTGCTCCACCATGAGCACCGTCACTCCGGATTTCCGAACGGCAGAGAGCATTTCAAGCACATCCTTCACGATCAGCGGCGCCAGCCCTTCGGTGGGCTCATCGACCAGGATGAGCTTCGGGTTTCCCATGAGGGTCCGCGCCACGGTGAGCATCTGCTGTTCGCCGCCCGAGAGGTGGCTGCCCTTGTTGCCGGAGCGCTCTCTCAGTTTTGGGAAAATTCCATAAATCCTGTCGATGGTCCAACCCCGATCGGGGGCGTCGCTGTTTTTCGTCCGCTGGACCCCCATCAAGAGGTTTTCGTGAACCGTTAGGCTTCTGAAGATCCGGCGGTCTTCAGGGACATAGCCCACCCCGAGCCGGGCGATCTGATAGGGCTGGCGGCCGACCAGTTCCTGCCCGTCGAACCGGATGCTGCCCCGGGTGGGACGGACGATGCCCATGATACTTTTCAGAGTCGTCGACTTGCCGACCCCGTTTCTCCCTAAAAGGCAAACCAGTTCTCCCTGCTTCAACTCAAGAGACACCCCGTGCAGAATGTGGCTTTTTGCGTAATAGCTGTGGATGCCCCTGATCTCCAGCATGGCTAATCTTCTCCCAGATAAGCGTCCTTCACCCGCTGGTCGTTGCGGATCCTGCCGGGGGTGTCGGATACCAGGATTTTACCGTAGTGCAGGACCGATATGGTATCGGCCAACGAAAAGACCACATCCATGTCATGTTCAATGATGACGAGCGTGCGCCCGGCCGTGACGCGGTCGATCATGCGAATCGCCTGGCCCGTCTCTTCGCGGGTCATCCCGGCCGTGGGTTCGTCCAGCAGGATCAACTCCGGCTCCGTGGAAAGCGTGATGGCGATTTCCAGCGCGCGCTGCTGCCCGTAGGACAAGGCGCTGACCGGCACATGCACGACCTCTTTGAGGCCGACCTCCTCGGCGATGGCCTCGGTGCGCTCCTTGATCTGAGGATGGTTGTCCGGTTTGCGGAAAAAGTTATATCGCATGCCGTTTCGGGACCGGACGCCGGAGCGGATGTTTTCCAAAACGGTGAGTTCCTGGAAAACATTGGTGATTTGAAATGAGCGCGAAAGACCTTGCCGGTTGCGGACATGCGCCGGCGTGTCGGAGATGTCCTGTCCCTTGAACCGGATCGCTCCCGAGGAGGCCTTGAATCGGCCGCTGATGATGTTGAAGAGGGTGGTCTTTCCCGCCCCGTTGGGTCCGATAACGGCGTGCCGCTGCTTTTCGCTCACCGCGAAATCGACACCGGTGAGGACCTTGAGACCCGAGAAGTCCTTGTGGATGTTCTGGACCTGAAGGTAGTCGGTCATGATGAGGATTCCTCTGCCGCGCCCGGTTGGCCCGTGCCGCGTTTCCCGAAAAGAAGGCCTCGCGTCGACTGGATGATCTGGGAAAGCCCTCCGGGGACGAGCAGCACCATCGAGATGAAGATCAATCCCATGAAGAGCGGCCAGCGTGCGGTGATGTCGCTGAGGTAGTTCTGGACAATGATGTAAACGAAGGCCCCCAGGATCGGTCCCCAGAAGGTCCCCGTCCCGCCCACAAACGTCATCAGGAGCACCGTCGTGGTCATGTCGACGCTGATGGCCGATTGGGAAACGAACTGGAAGTGCAGCGTGTAGAACGCCCCCGCCAGCCCCGCCAGGGCCCCCGTGAAGGTGAATAGGATCAGTCGGCTGATGTTCGTGTTGTACCCCAGGAACTTCATCCGTTCCTCGTTTTCGCGCATGAGCAGCACCGTTTGCCCCATGGCCGTCTTCGTGAAATACCAGCAGAACACGATGGCCGCGCCGATGACCACGAGGGTCACATAGTAGAAATTCGTCAACGCGGCCATCTTGATCGTCGTGGCTCCCAGGGTGAGATCGGGCCGTGTGATGCTGAGGCCGTCGTCGCCGCCGGTGATTTTGTGCCACTTGGTCGCCACGGCATAAAAAAGCGAGTTAAAGGCAAGGGTCAGCAGCGCGAAATAGGATCCCTTGTGCCGGAGCAGAAAGCCCCCCGTAATGAAACCGACGGCCGTCGTCATTATGAGCGCCATCAGCACCGCGTTCCACATGGACAGGCCCGGGAAGTGAATCAGGGAGACGGCGACCGTAAAGGCTCCGATGCCGAAGAACATGGCGTGTCCGAAGGAAAGCAAGCCGGCGTATCCCAGCAGGAGATTGTAGCTGACGGCATACAGGGCAAATACGATGATCTCCGTCAGCATGTTCAGATGGTATTTCTTGATTACAAAGGGCATCAAGACCCCCAGCGCGAAAAGGGAGCCGATAACCAGGAGGGATGTTTTTTTCTGTGAGATCATTGCTTTTCACCGAAGAGCCCGGAGGGTTTGATGATCAAAACGACGGCCATGAGCAGGTACACCAGGGCCAGCGACAGTTTCGGGAAAAGCAGCACGCCGAAAGACTGCAACTCGCCGATGAGCAGCGAAGCCACCACGGCGCCGCCCAGGCTTCCGAAGCCGCCGACGACAATGACGACGAAGGCGTCGATGAGGATTTCGTGCGCCATGCCAGGGTAGGTGGTGAGCAGGGGTCCGGCGATGACCCCGGCCAGACCCGAGAGGGCGGCGCCGAAGGCGAAGACCCCGGTAAATACCATCGGCACGTTGAACCCCAGCGCATTCACCATCTCGCTGTCGTTGACGGCGGCCCTCAGAATAATCCCCAGGCGGGTCCGGAAAAGGACCAGCGCCATCGCGGTGCCGACGAGAATGGCGCAGATGAAAATGAAAATACGGTAGACGGGGTAGGTGATCCCGAACAGCTGGACCGTCTCGCCCAGAAACCCGCCGATGTTCACGGCCAGGGGGAAGTTACCCCAGATCAGTTTCACGAGTTCGGTGATGATGTAAGCCAGCCCGAAGGTGAGCAGCAGCTCGTGGAGATGGCCGTAAACGTGAACGCGGCGCAGAAGGTAGCGCTCGACGAGCGCTCCGATGATGAAGAGGAGCAGCGGGCAGACGATCAGGCAGAGCCAGAACTGGCCGGTGATCAGCAGCAGGGTGTACGAAAAATAGGCCCCGAGCATGTACATGGTCGCATGGGCGAAGTTCAGGACGTTCATCATCCCGAAAACGAGGGTCAGGCCCGCGGACACCAGAAAGAGAAGCCCGGCGTAGGCCAGTCCGTGGAGAAAGAAAACCGAAACCTCACTCATGATCGTGCGCCTTCTTGGTTGCAGGTGGCCAAAAACGCCTACCCGTTTCGGCGGGTGTCTTTGCGATCACGGTTTGCGGCGGGCGATACAATCTCGCGAATGATCCGCAACAGAACGGTGTCGCGCTGCTGAATGATCTGCCGGACTTTTTCCGGTGTCCAGCCGTAAAAACCCCGTCCGGCTTTGACCCCGGTTGCGCCCGCGGCCACCAAGTCTTCCAACGCCGGCGAGGGGGTGTGGGAGGACTCGAGATGGGGGAAGAGATAGCTGTGGATATCGCGCGTCAGGCCTAAACCGGCCAGATCCGCCGTTTCAAGGGGGCCGATGAACGGCATCCGGGCGCCGAAACCGTACTTCACGACCTTGTCGATGTCTTCGGCGCTGGCAATGTTCTTTTCGCGGAGAGAAATGGCTTCCCGCCACATGGCGTGCTGCAGGCGGTTGCCCAAAAACCCGGGGACGTCCTTGAGAACCCGCACGGGCACTTTGCCGACTTTCTCCATGAGGGCATAGACCGTTTCGAAAACCCCCTCGTCGGTGTCGGATCCCTTGATCACCTCCACGCAGGGAAGGACGTGGGGCGGATTCCAGAAGTGGGTTCCCAGGAAACGCCCCTTGATCTTCAGGGCTTCGCTGATCTCGGTGATGCTGATGGCGGAGGTGTTGCTGGCAAAGATCGTGTCGGGCGGCGCGAACCGTTCGAGTTCGGCGTAGGTGCGACGTTTGACTTCCAGATCCTCCACGATGGCCTCGATGATGAACTGGGGGCTCCGGCCGAGCGTTTCGATGGAGGGGCAGGGGGTGATCCGTTCGAGGCAGCGGTCGACGTCCTCGGGCCGGGCGAGGTTCAGTTCGAGGAAGACCTTGAAGTTGTCGGCAATCCGGTCCTTGGCGGCCCGGAGCGTGGCCGGATCGACGTCGTAGATATTGACATCAAAGCCCGCCGAGGCGAAGACCTGCGCGATGCCGTGGCCCATCAGCCCGGCGCCGAGCACGCCGACGTGCCGGATCTCTTTAAGCTCCATGGGATGCTCTCTCCCGGTTATTGGTCGGGTTGTAGATGACCATGAAACACTTGACCTCTTTGCGGCCGGTTGACTCCCCGAAATGAGGGATGCTGGAGTCGAAATAGACGCAGCCCCCTTCTTCCACGATATACTCTTCGGCGCCGTGGCGGAACCTCATGGTCCCCTGGATGACAAAGAGGATCTCTTCGCCTTCATGTTGGAAGAGCGTCCTTTTTTTCGGTTTCACGGGAAGCGTCAGGATGAAGGGTTCCATGGTTTTGTTGGGATACTTATAGGCCATGGCTTCGTAGGAGTACCCGAAGACCGTCCCATCCCTTGCGATGAGCGGGCCTTCGCCCTTGCGGACAATGCACAGAGACGTTCGGTGGTTCTCTTCGCCCAAGAGCGCCGAGATGGTCGTGTTGAACGCGCGGGCGATGTTTCCGAGGGTGGAAACGGGGGGGGCTTTGGGGGATTTTTCGACCTTGGAAAGATAACCCTTGGTAAAACCGGTCTGTCGGGCGAGTTGCTCCAAGGTGACACGCTTCTCGGTCCGCAGCGCTTTGATTCTTTTTCCGATCTCCGATTCGACGATCACCGGGCTTTGGTTCATTGCAATCTCGTCGGGTCTAATTCCCCGCCGCGAAGGACAGGGTGGGTTTGTCGGGGGGGGCGAGTTCCGGCGGCCTTGAGTTTTCGATAACGCCTTTGGGGGCGCCGAGTATCCTGAAATGAAACATTTGTATAGAGTTTGGAAAAGCCTGTCAAGGCTTTTTTCGGAGGGCGGGTTGGACGGCGGTGGGCGAGCGCACTCCCCGCCGCGGCGGCGGGGAGTGCGGGTAAAACCGGTACCGGGCCGATTTCTTATCAGTGCTTGTAGCCGATTTTGCGCAGCAGCTCCTTGCGCTTTTTGATATCGGCCTCGGTTTCGATCCCCTTGGATTTGAACCCGTCGATCACCCCCAGGATGCCGCGGCCCTGTTCGGTCTCGCCGATGAGCACCTCCACGGGGTTGGCCGTGGCGCAGAAAATGCGGCACACCTCGGGCAGGTTCTTGACGCTGTTCAGCACGTTGATCGGGAACATGTCCCGCATGAAGACGATGAAGCTATGGCCGGCCGCCAAAGCCAGTGCGTTCTTCTTGGCGAGCTCGACGAGCTCCGGATCGGTTCCGCTGTGGCGGACCAGGCACACATCCGAGGCCTCGCAGAAGGCCAGGCCGAACTTGGCGCCGGGCACGGTGGAGACCATGGCCTCGTGCATGTCCTCCACGGTCTTGATGAAGTGCGACTGCCCCAGGATCAGGTTGTGCTGGTTCGGGTTTTCAATCTTGACGATCTTGATTTCCATGGATGCACCTCACGGCTCAGATTTGGAATTTCGTTGCTGAAGGATATCGCCTTACCACCAAAGTCCATCGGTCGAAGTAAATACTCCGGCAAATAAACAGGTTCAACGTGAACCGACGCCAGGCGGAGCGGGGTGCCCGCCGCGGCGAGCCGCAACCATCCGTTCAACTACCTATCGGACGGCAGCCAGCCCGCTCCATACCGACCCGGACAGCCCCGGAGGGCAGACTCCCACGAAGCCGCCGGCCGTCGCTGCCTGTCTGCGGTAACCCTGAGACGTCTGGGGGGCGTGGCAGGGTCGCCTGAAAAATTGGTTGCGGCTCGCCGCGGCGGGC
>CAZLSV010000113.1:10782-12816 GCA_964562235.1 uncultured Desulfatibacillum sp. | reverse complement strand
TCCGTGGAAAACGCATCGGTCACCGCGGTCGATTTGCCCGAAGCGGCAGCCCGGGTCGACGCACCTGCCGCTCCGACGGCGGCGGCAGCCGCAGCCGCCGCGAGGGCCGCCGGCCGGTCGGCCGAGGCCTGGCTGTCGGCCCTGTCATCGACCGGTTCGATTTCGATTTCCAAATCCCCGTCATCCGCTCGGCCGGGGGCCGCCGCAAAATCAAGATCGAGTTCATTTGTTGTTTTGGCGGCCGGCTTTTGCACCTCGGGTTTTTCTTCCTCGTCAGCCTCCAGGAGAGCTTCAAGGTCCAGCCTGAGATCTTCATGGGGCTCGGGTGGCGAGAACTTTTCTTTTTGCGCAGCCTCCGCCGGCGGTTCGTCGTCGAAAACCAGATCGAGTTCCTCGGTCGGTTTTTCCGGACTCGCTGCAGCGGCAACGGGCGCCGTCTCCTCCAGGATGCCGGATATGTCAGAGAAATCCAGCTCGTCGGTTGCACCCGCCGGCTTGCCGAGACCGGCTTCGGGCGGGGCCGCAATTTCGGTCAGGTCCAGTTCCTGCATCTCGTCGCCCTTGGCCTCATCCTCGACCGCAGCCCCCAAGTCCAGCTCGAGGTCGATGCCGTCGGTGGCGGCCCCCGGCTGGGTCGACGCTTCGCCCGCCCCTTCGCCCCCAAGCATTGCCTCAAGGTCAGAGAGGTCTATCATATCTCCGCCCGACGGCGGGGACACGGCGTCCGACCCTTTGCCTGCGGTCGATTGGATCGCGGCCGGGCCCGGTTCGAGCTTGGCGCCATCCGACCGGCCGACCCCTGATTCAGGGGCCTTCGCTCCTCCATCGGGTGCTAATTCGAGAAGGGTTTGGATGTCGGCGCCCGTTGCCGCCCCCGGGGTTGCGGCGGCGCTTTCCAGGCCCAAATCCTCCAGGTCCAATTCGAGCTCGGAGCTGGGAGCCGCATGAGGCACGGACGTTTGGGTCACGGCAGGAATCACCGCCTCGTCCAGCCCGTCCAAATCGTCAAGGTCGATTTCAAGCTCTTCCAGGGCGGGAAGGGCGTCCTCGAGTCCAGCCTGACCGGAAGGGTCTAAATCCATGTTGAAATCGACAGAAGCCGCTTCCGGCTCGGCGGACACCGTCGGTGGCAGTGCTTTTTCCGGCTGCGCCCCCGCCTCCTCGTCCGCCGCAAGGCTCAAACCCAGGTCCAGGTCGAATTCCGATGGATCGCCGAGCGCTTGCGCGGTCAATGCGTCGCCATCCGACGCATCCCCGGCGAGCAGTTCGTCCACGTTGAGCAAATCCCCAGCCTGCGCATCGGCTGCGGGACCCTTTTGGCCGAAGTCATCTTCACGGAAGAGGTCGTCGAGCTGGGCATCTATCTCATTCAAACCCGCTGGCTCATTCAAACCCGCCGGCTCTTTCGCGCCTGCCAGGTCTACGGAAGCAGGGGCCGCCGGCAATTCCTCTTCAAGCGTCAGCGGCTCTTCAGTCTCGACCGCGGCCGGAGGGTGAGCGAAAAAAACGTGCCGGCACTTGGAGCACCTGACCTTGGAACCCGCGGGCTTGATCATGCGATCGTTTACGCTGAATTTCGTCTCGCATCCCTCGCACGTCACTATCATGGCTGAACCCCGTTGGTTTAAGAGTTAAGGTTCCTCAAAACCTAAAGCTTCAAGTGATAGAGGCCCGGCAGATGCCGATACGCCTCGGCATAGTCCAGTCCATAGCCCACCAGAAAGCCCTTTTCCGTCACATGACCGGAATAGGCGATCCGCACCTCGGCTTCCCGCCGCTCGCGTTTGTCGATCAAGGTGCAGACGCTGATACTCAGCGGTTGAAACGACTTCAGGTGATCGAGAATCCGGTTCACGGTGAGACCGGTATCCACGATGTCTTCCACCAGCAGGACATCCTTGCTGCGGATGTCGACCTCGATGTCCTTGGCCAACCGCACCGCGCCGCAGGACTGCGTGCCCGAGCCGTAACTGCAGGCCTGCAGAAAATCAACCGTCACGGGGATGTCCAGCTGCCGGATGAGATCGGCAAGGA
>CAZLSV010000113.1:8392-10772 GCA_964562235.1 uncultured Desulfatibacillum sp. | reverse complement strand
CGAGCCCTTCAGGACGGCGATCATCACCAGCTTGCGATCGCGGTAGTCAGCCGAGATCCGCCGAGCCATCTCTTTTACCAGCAGATGGATCTCATCCGCCGTCAGAACCGGTATCAGTTCACTCATAAAATTAACAAAAATAGGGCCTTGTGTGACCCGCAGCGCACTATCGGTATCGGCATCTATATAGAAAACTTTATCCCGAAATGCATGCAAAGTCAAATTTGGCAATTTTGTAAAAAGGCCCGTTTATTGCCCATGACGGAGTGCGCCGAGCGGTATCGGCAGGCCCCACACCGCAGGCAGCTTGGTCTTCGGCCTTTTTACAAAATTACAGGTGCGTGTCGTTGATCTTAAATTAAGGTTGTCTGAGCAGGTTGACCGCTCACACTGCCATCACCGATGGTATTTTAGGAGAGGGGTGGGGCCATCAGATGCCCGTCTTGGCGAGCTTTTCTATCAACTCCCGCTGCTCGCGGGTGAGGTCTTTGGGAACCTGGATGTTGACGCGGACGTAAAGATCCCCGGCCTTGTTTCCCTGCATCGCAGGCAGCCCATGGCCGGGCAGGCGCAGCTTGGTCCCGGCCTTTGTTCCGGCCGGTACCTTGAGGTTGAATTGCTTATCATCCAGGGTGGGGACGGGGATCGTGCCCCCCAGCAAGGCTTCGGAGATTTTGATGTCGTGGTGTGTGACCAGGTCCTGTCCCTCGACGCTGAAGACCGGGTCCTCCATCAAGGTTGCCTGGATGTAAAGGTCGCCGCGGGGGCCGCCGAGCGGCCCGGGGCTCCCCTTGCCCGCCAGCCGCAGCTTCTTGCCCGCAGTCATGCCTTTGGGGATTTTGACGGTGACGCGCTCCTCGGCGCCCTGGTTTTGAAAAGTCACGGTTTTGGTGGTGCCGAAAGCTGCTTCCCGCAGAGTGAGCGGCAGTTCGTAAATGAGGTCGGAACCCCTGATCGATTGGGACTGGTGCCGGCCGCGGCCCCCGAAGGGCTGACCCGCTCCATAGGAAAACCGGCCGC
The DNA here is from genome assembly GCA_964562235.1 of uncultured Desulfatibacillum sp. GTDB lineage: Bacteria > Desulfobacterota > Desulfobacteria > Desulfobacterales > SpSt-501 > SpSt-501. Next base: position 9,752 of record CAZLSV010000113.1, on the reverse strand, counting down.
CGCGGCCCTCTCCGCCACCGAATGCATCGCCGCCGAACCCGAACTCCCGCAGGATGTCATTGACGTTGAATCCTCTGAAAATGTCTTCCTGGGAAAAGCGCTGGCGGAAGCCCTCGGAGCCGAACGTGTCGTATTCCTGGCGCTTCTCCTTGTCGCTGAGAACGGCGTATGCCTCGCTGATCTTCTTGAACTTCTCCTCGGCCGCCTTGTCCCCCTTGGCGTGGTCCGGGTGATACTTCATGGCCAGCTTGCGATAAGCTTTTTTTATTTCCGCCTCATTGGCGGTGCGGTTCACTCCGAGGGTTTTATAATAGTCTTCCGCCATCTGTTAATCCTTCGTAATCTCAAATAATTTACATTCGGAAAAATAGTTAAGAATCGTCTTGAAGTCAAGCCGTCGAGGGCGCGGAGATGCCCGAAGGCGTGAAATCCCGGAGCGGTCGGCCCATGGTTTATCGAAAAGAAAGCGGCTTCACAAAGGAAAAAGCTCCCCGCTGAGCCGTTGAGTTATAGGCTACGCGCTTTCAATGCCACCATCAGCACCGAGAGCGCCGCGGGGGTTATGCCGTCCATGCGGGCCGCTTGACCGAGACAGGTCGGGCGCACCTTGCCGAGCTTGCTCTTCAGCTCGTTGGACAGGCCGTGGACCGCCCCGTAATCGAATGCGTCGGGGATGCGGATCTTCTCCAGGTGTTGGAACTTTTCGATTTCCTTCAACTGCTTGTCGATGTAACCTTCGTACTTGATCTCGATCTCCACCTGACGGGCCACCGCCGGCGCCACCGGTTCCGGGGCGGGGGCGAGGCGCTCCACCGTGCCGTATCCCAGCCCGGCCCGTTTCACCAGCTGATCCAGGTGCACCCCCTGCTGGATCGGCGGGGAGCCGCTGGCGGCAAGGTAGGCGTTGACCCCGGGGCCGGGGCGCACCACCGTTTGTCGGATGCGCCCGATCTCCTCCACGATCTGCCGCCGGCGCTCCCGCAGGTCCCGGACCGCCTCCGCGGTGATCAAACCGAGCTCATGGCCGGTCTCCATCAGGCGCAGGTCGGCGTTGTCCTCCCGCAGGGTCAACCGGTATTCGGCCCGCGAGGTGAACATGCGGTAGGGTTCGCCGGTCCCGCGGGTGACCAGATCGTCCACCATGACGGCCATGTAGGCCTGGGAGCGGTCCAGCACGAACGGCGGCCGTCCCTGGACCCGGCAAGCGGCGTTGATCCCGGCCCACAGCCCCTGGGCCGCCGCCTCCTCGTAGCCCGAGGTGCCGTTGATCTGACCCGCCAGGAAGAGACCCGCCACGCGCTTGCTCTCGAGCGTGTTTTTGAGCTGAACCGGGTTCACGTAGTCGTATTCGATGGCATAG
>CAZLSV010000113.1:7113-8382 GCA_964562235.1 uncultured Desulfatibacillum sp. | reverse complement strand
GGGTCGCATGAGCTCAGCGCCTTCCAGCCCGTCGATCGACCGCACCACTTCGATCTGGACCTCGATCGGCAGGCTGTTGCCCAGGCCGCTCGCGTAGATCTCCTCGGTGTCCACTCCCTCCGGCTCGAGAATGATCTGATGCCGGTCCCTTTCGGGAAACTTCACGATCTTGTCCTCGAAGGACGGGCAGTAGCGGGCCGATGTGCCCGTAATGACACCGCCGTAAAGCGCCGACCGGGAAAGGTTGCGGCGTACGATTTCATGGGTTCGCGCCGAGGTGTGCCCGATGAAGCTCGGCACCTGCGGCAGCTCCGGCCCCCGGCCGAACAGAGAAAACGGCTGCGGGCGTTCATCCCCTCCGATCCGGGCAAAGCGTGAAAAGTCGATGCTCGCGCGCTTCAGGCGCGGAGGGGTTCCGGTTTTCAGCCGCCCCAGTTCGAACCCCAGCTCCTTCAGGTGCGCCGGCAGGCCGTAGGAGGCGAACTCGCCGGCCCGCCCGGCCCGGATCGAGCTGAAGCCGATATGCACCAGTCCGCTCAGAAATGTCCCCGTGGCGAGCACGACCGCCCGGGCGGCATAACGGAAACCGGTGTGGTCTTCCACCCCCGCCACCTGCCCGTCCTCGCCCACGAGCCGCTCCACCAGGGCCTGTTTCAGCTCGAGGCCGGCCTGGGCTTCGATCACCTGTTTCATCGCCGCGTGATATCGCTGCTTGTCGTTCTGGGTGCGGGAGGAGTGGACGGCCGGCCCCTTCTTGGTGTTGAGGGTGCGGTACTGAATGGCCGTGCGGTCGGTGATTTTGGCCATCTCCCCGCCGAGGGCGTCGATCTCCTTCACCAGCTGCCCTTTGGCCATGCCGCCGATGGAGGGGCTGCAGGGCATGGCCGCCAGCTTGTCGAGGTCGATCGCCAGCAGCAACACGCGGCAACCCATGCGGGCCGCGGCCAAGGCGGCTTCGCAGCCGGCGTGGCCGGCGCCGACCACGAGAACGTCGTAGGTTGTGAGATGAAACGTCACGGTTTCGGACCTGCCGGTCGATTGCGTGAAGACCGGCGCGTGTGTTATTAAGCGTCTCGAAATAGTACAGGTCGATAGCAGCGCGATGAACGCGACGAACGCATTATAGGGGTACCGCTTCAGCGGGTCAAGCCGCCATGCCGAACCGATACAACGACCTCAACGCCTACCTGCGTGCGCGTTTCAGGTGCCGGGTACAGAAAATCACGGTCGATGCCGGCATCAGCTGCCCGAACCGCGACGGCACCATCG
>CAZLSV010000113.1:0-7103 GCA_964562235.1 uncultured Desulfatibacillum sp. | reverse complement strand
AAATTCGAAGGGATCGGGCACCGGCGCCCACGGCCGCGGGATTTCCATCGCCGCGCAGCTGGAGGCCGGCAAGGTCGCCATGGCCCGGCGTTACGGCGCCGGGAAGTTCATCGCCTACTTCCAGTCCTTCTCCAACACCTACGCCCCGGTCGATCGTCTCAGGGAAATCTACGAGGAGGCGTTGAGCGTCGAAGGCGTGGTGGGGCTCTTCATCGGAACGCGCCCGGACTGCGTCCCGGAGCCGGTCCTGGATCTGCTGCAGCAGGTGGCCCGGCGCTGCCTGGTCTGGGTCGAGTACGGGCTGCAATCGGCCCGCGACGCCACGCTCACCGTTATCAACCGCGGCCACGACGCCGCCTGCTTCCAAAAGGCGCTCGAGGCCACCCACCGGCGCGGCATCCCGGTGTGCGCCCACGTGATCCTCGGGCTTCCGGGAGAGAGCGGTGCGGATGCGCGGTTCACGGCCCGGACTCTGGCCTCCGCGGGGGTCGACGGCGTCAAGCTCCACAACCTCTACGTGGTCAAGGGCACGCGGCTGGAAGCCCTGCTCCGCTCCGGCGCATACCGCTGCCTGGAGCGGCAGGAATACGTGGAGCAGGTGGTGGACGTGCTCGAACGCCTGCCCGCCCGCACCGTCATTCAACGCCTGACGGGCGACCCCCACCCGGAGGAACTGGCGGCCCCGCCCTGGAGCCGGGAGAAGGCCGCCACGCTCAAGGCGATTCACGAAACGCTCGAGCGCAGGGGCACCTGGCAGGGCCGGCTCTGCGCCGACGGCGCATCCGCCCCGCCGGGGGTTTCTTGAAAATTAATCGACATGGGCCTATATAGAGTTCTCGGCACAAGCGAAAACGCCAACTTCCGCGAATCGCTTCGCATGGCTGTCAACTATAGGCACGATAGACATTTTAGCGCACGTTAAGCACTTTTTAGGACCTCTTCCCATGGACGCCCAATTCGAGACCCCGGCCGGCAGCGACGACTTCGATCTATCCTTCAAGGTTTTCCACGAGTTGATGGCCCGCAAGGTCACCGACATCCTGCTCATCAGCAGCCCGTATGAGGCCTTCATCATGGAGGAGGAGGGCCGCCTGGCGGAGCGCATCATTCACGAGTACCGCGGTCTCAACCTGTCACGACCGCCGATGCTCACCTGGGTCTCCACCTCCCAGGAAGCCCTGGAAGCCCTGGGCCGGAAAAAGTTCGACCTCGTGATCACCATGCCGCTGGTGGACGACACGGATGCCTACGTGCTGGGCCGCACCATCAAGGAGAACTTTCCGAACCTTCCTGTTTTTCTCCTGGTGCACAAGACCGGGCAGCATCTGATCGACCAGCGGGCCGCCGACCGCGAGGCCATCGACCGGGTCTATGTGTGGCAGGGGAACAGCGACCTGCTGCTGGCCCTCATCAAGAACTTAGAAGACCGCATGAACGTGGCCTTCGACACCGAGCGGGCCAAGGTGCGGGTCATTGTTCTGGTCGAGGACGCCCCGGTTCATTACTCCTCGCTGCTGCCGATTCTCTACAAGGAAATCGTCACCCAGACCCAGGCGGCCATGGAGGAGTCGGTCAACGACGAGCACCGAATCTTCCGGATGCGGGCTCGGCCCAAGATCCTGGTGGCGCAAACCTACGAGGAGGCCGTCGACCTCTACCGGCGCTACCAGCCGTATCTGCTGAGCGTGCTCTCGGACGTGCGGTTCCCGCACGGCGGGGCCATGGACGAAAAGGCGGGCGTCGAGCTCCTGTCCATGATCCGTGCGGAAAACCCGGACCTGCCGCTGCTCAACCTGAGCACGGAGGAGGCCAACCGTGAAAAAGCCGGACAGGTGCCGGCGGCCTTCATCAACAAGACCTCTCCGACGCTCTACGCGGAAATCCACGAATTCTTCATGCAATATCTCGGCTTCGGAGATTTCATCTTCCGCCTTCCCGACGGCCGGGAGATCGCCCGCGCCTCCAACCTGCGGGACATGGAGAAGCTCCTGCCCTCCATCCCCGAGGCTTCGGTGGATTATCACGCCCGCCGCAACCACTTCTCCAGCTGGTTCATGGCCCGCTCGGAGGTCATGCTGGCTTCGAAACTCAAACCCGTTAGGGTCAGCGACTTTGCCAGCCTGGAGGCCCTCAAGCACTACCTGGTCCGCTGCATCCACGACCGGCGCAAAGGCATCCAGCGCGGGATCATCACGGAGATGGTCGAGAGCCGCTTCGACCCGGATGCGGACTTCATCAAAGTCGGGCGCGGCTCGCTGGGCGGCAAGGCGCGCGGGCTGGCATTTGCCTCCACCCTGCTCCGAACGCATCCGGAGCTGCATGAGAAGTTCAAGGACGTCGACATCCGCGTCCCCAAGACGGTGGCGATCAGCACCGAGGGCTTCGATGCCTTTGTCGCCGAAAACAACCTCCGTCAGTTCGCCACCCGCGAGGTGAGCGACGCGGAGATCGCCGCGGCCTTTCTCAACGCCCGCGTTCCGGATTGGCTCGCGCGAAATCTGGCGGTGTTCATCGAACACACGACCTGCCCCCTGGCGGTGCGCTCCTCGAGCCTGCTCGAAGACGCCCAGTTTCAGCCGTTCGCCGGGATCTACCGCACCTACATGCTGCCCAACAACGACCCCGACCGGGCCCGGCGCCTCGAGCGCCTGATCAGCGCCGTCAAACTGGTCTATGCCTCCACCTATTTTGAAAGCCCCAAGTCGTTCGCCCGGAGCACCTACCACCGCATCGAGGAAGAAAAGATGGCCGTCGCCATCCAGCACCTGACAGGGACGCCCTGGAACGGGCATTTCTTCCCCACCCTGGCCGGCGTGGTCCAGTCCTTCAATTTCTACCCGATCGCCCACATGAAACCCGATGAGGGGATCGCGCACATCGCCCTGGGGCTTGGGAAAACGGTGGTGGAGGGCGGCACCTCGCTGCGCTTCTCGCCCAAATACCCACAGTTCATGCCGCAGTTCTCGGCGGTGGACGACATCCTGAAAAACGCCCAGCGATTCTTTTACGCGTTGAAGCTGACCGATATGCCGGAGCTGCTGGGCACGGAAGAGGATCCGACCCTGACCCGGCTGGCGCTGGACGACGCCCCTGACAGCCCGGCGGTGCGGATGCTGTCGAGCACGTACTTTCCACAGGAGCACCGCATCCGCGACGGGTTCCTGAACGGTGGCCTGCCGGTGCTGACGTTTGCCGGCATCCTGAAATACCGCGAGTTCCCGTTGCCGGGGATCCTCGAAGCCTTGTTGGAATTGGGACGCAAAGGCATGGGCTGCCCGGTGGAGATCGAATTTGCGGTAAACCTGACACCCCCGAGGCCGGTGTTCGACCTGCTGCAGATCCGGCCGATGGCCGTGGCCCGGCAGAAGTTGAATGTGGAAATCAGCGACGAAGACCGGCAACGCGCCATCTGCTACTCGACGATGGCTTTGGGCAACGGGCAGGTGAGCGATCTGAAGGACATTGTTTTCGTCGACCCCGAGGCGTTCGATGCCGCCCGCACCGTGGAGATCGCCGCGGAGGTCGGGCGATTGAACAAGCTGATCGAAGCGCAGCGCCGACGCTATTTATTGATCGGACCGGGGCGCTGGGGTTCGGCCGACCGCTGGCTCGGCATCCCGGTGAAATGGAACGACATCTCCGCGGTGCGAGCGGTCGTGGAAACAGCCACCGAGGCGGTCAGGGCCGACCCGTCGCAGGGGTCGCACTTTTTTCACAACATCACCTCCCTGGACATCAGCTACCTGACGACCGCCGCCAACGCGGAGGATTTCGTGGACTGGGACTGGCTTAAAGCTCAGCCGGTGGCGGCCAAGACCCGATACCTGCGGCATGTCCGGCTGGACCGACCGCTCACCCTCAAGATCGACGGCAAACAAACACAAGCGGTGATTTTGCCATAAAAACAGGGCGCCAGGTCCAAGGCGCACGGGGAAGCAATTCGTTGGTCCCGCGCACCTTGGACCCTGGACCCTGGACGCGGCATCGGAGGGCGCCCGTCGGATGGGGGAACCCGGCCGTTTTATTTTGCGCCTCTCAGATACGCCTGGGCGTCCTCGTCGCCCAGATCGGCGGCTTTGCGGAAATCCTGCATCGCCTTGTCCTTCTCCCCGGCCAAGAGATGGGTCCGGCCGCGGCCGTAGAAATAAAGACCGTTTTGCGGCTCCATCGTTATGGCCTGATCGATGCCCGCGAGGGCTTTGGAATAATCGCCCAGCTGGCCGTAGGAAACGCCCTGGGAGAAAATGGCGCCGCTGTGCCGGGGGTCGAGGGCCATGGCCTTGCCGAAATAGCGAATGGCCGCCGGGTTATTTCCGTAGGTGGCGCAGAGCGCTCCCTTTTGGAACCAGTAGTTCGGGTCCTTGGATTCCGCTGCCGCCGCCGGCCTTTTCGGGCCTTTGGCCGCGGCCTTGTCCGCGGCGATCGCCGGCGCGGCAAGCGCGAGCGCCACGGCGATGCATAAAAGAACGACGGCGAATCTGCCTGAAGCGGATGTCGAGATCATGGTCCATCTCCCTTTTCTTGGCTGGCCTTAAATAAAGAGTTTATCTCGTTATCGGCCGACAAGTCAAAAACTTGAGTCCAAATGAATGACCCCGCCAAGGGCGGCGGGGTCATTCATTAATGGCTGGAATTTTTTCCCAAAGCCGGGTATAAAACCGGCCAGGGTCGGGTTGAACGCCCTCGGCGACAACCGGAGCGGCCGCCTCTAATCCTTATCCGGGCGAAGACCCTTCAGGGCACGGTCATGCGCGAATACACCATCCACCCGTTGGCGGTGGGCATCAATGAAACCGACCAGGGCGTCATGACCTACCTGCGGGATTACGGCAAGCGGATCTACCTGCCGATCTACGCGTTCTACCTTGAGGGAGGCAGCCGGCGGATTCTGGTGGACACGGGGCTGGCCGACTTCGTGGCCCCGCCGGGTGCGGAGGAGACGCTCGGCTTCAGGGCCCTGGAATTCGAGGAGGCCCTGGCCACCGTGGGCTTGACCCCGGAGACGGTCGACGTCATCATCCACACCCATTTGCACAACGACCACTGCGAAAACGACTACAAGTGCGCCAACGCCGAAATTTACGTGCAGAAAGCCGAGTACGAGTTCCTGCTCAACCCTCATCCGGTGGACCACCGTTACTATCCGGACATCCTCGACGGACTGAACGTGAGGCAGGTGGAGGGGGATGCCGACATCGCCGAAGGGGTGCGGGTGCTTTTCTCTCCCGGCCACACGGTCGGCGGCCAATCCGTTGCGGTGAACACGGCCCACGGCCGGGCCGTCATCACCGGCTTTTGCTGCAATGCCAAGAACTTCCCGGCCCAGGGCCCGGCCATCGCGCCGGGGGTCCACATCAACCTGGCGGAGGCCTACGACTCGATCCAAAAAATCCGCTCCATGGCGGAAATCCTGATCCCGATCCACGACCCCGCCGTCGGGCGGAAAAAACGCATACCGGAATGAGATGAAGATGGCAGCAGAAAAAGACCTCGTTCTCATTTACTTCGAAGACAAGCCGTTGTCGTTCGCGCGCATCGAGTCCATCGAACCCGACCACAAGCCCAGTTGGTATCATGTCAGCCTGCTGCTGCTCCAGGTTCCGGTGCAGACCGTCACCTGGATCCTGCGGGACGCTTACATCGACGGGGCCGAGTTCACCATGAACGGCAAACGCATGCGGCTTGAAAAAGTGGAGAGCCCGGCACCGCCCGCCGCGCAACAGGAGGAGCCGGTTTCAAGCAAGCCAAGCCGGAGTACCGCCGCTGCCAAGGTGATTTCGCTGGCAGAGCTCAAGAAAGACAAATAGGCGCTCGAGCGCTTCGTGGTCAATGCGCATCCCATGGTCATCTCCGCCTCCCGCCGCACCGACATCCCCGCCTTTTTCATGCCGTGGTTCATGCAGGGCATCGCCCGCGGCGAATTCGAGGTAACCAACCCCTACAACCGCCGCGTGACCCGGGTGCCGGCCACCGCCCCGCCGGTGCACACGATCGTTTTCTGGTCCAAGAACTTCGGCCCTTTCCTGGAGGGAGGCTACGGCGGCCGTCTGCAGGAAATGGGGTACCATCTGTATTTTCAGTTCACGCTCAACCCGGAAAACCGCATCCTCGAGCCCAACCTCCTCGGCCTCGATCAGCGCCTGGGACAGATGCTCCGGCTCTGCGGCCAATTCGGGCCGCGTTCGGTCAACTGGCGGCTGGACCCGATCTGCTTCTACCGTTCGGGGGGCGGGGGCCTCCAGAGCAACCTCGACGGGGCGGAGCGGATCGCGCAAGCCGCCGCCGCTGCCGGCATTCGATGCTGCACCACCAGCTTCATGGACCCTTACGCCAAGATCCGAAAAAGAATCGCGCGGCGGCCGGGGTTCGCCTTTGTCGAGCTTTCCGGCGAAGAAAAGCTGAAGACGCTGCTGGACCTGGAGCACCGGCTGGCGGCCCATGACATCCGGCTCTTCACCTGCTGCGAGAGCGGGCTGCTGGCGGAGCTGCCCGCCCGTTCCATGGTCCGCGCAGCGGCCTGCATTCCCAGCGGCCTTTTCATGGAACTTCACGGCGGGGCGCTTTCCCTGAAACGCGACAGCGGTCAGCGGGGAAAGGCCGGCTGCGGCTGCCGGGTTTCCGTGGACGTCGGCTCCTACGATCGGCACCGCTGCGGCCACGGCTGCCTGTACTGTTATGCGAACCCGACGGACCCAATGACAGCGGCTTGAGGCTTGGGGCTTGAAGCCGGCCGGGTGACATCCTCCGGCCGGATCAGGCGCCCGGCATCGAGCCTCACGCAATGAGCAATGGCATGAAAATCGGCACCCTCGCACTGGAAAACCCCACCCTGCTGGCGCCGCTGGCGGGGATCACCCACCTGCCCGTGCGCCTGCTGGCGCGCGAAGCCGGCTGTGCTCTGGTTTGCACGGAAATGGTGAGCGCGGACGGGCTCGCGCACGGATCTCCCCACACCCTGCCCTACCTGCGCAGCCGGCCGGCGGAGAAGCCGCTGGCCGTGCAGATCTTCGGGTCCGACCCCGCGGTGATGGCCACAGCGGCGGCCATCGCCGAGGAGAGCGGGGCGGATGTGGTCGACATCAATTTCGGCTGTGCGGTCCGCA
>CAZLSV010000112.1:1413-13475 GCA_964562235.1 uncultured Desulfatibacillum sp. | reverse complement strand
TGAGTCGATAGGAGCCGCCCGCGATCATGTCGCCAGTGAAACTCTCAACCGTTCCGTTTGCCCAGGTTACCTCGACCGATTGAGGCTTCTGCTCTTTGCCGAGGATCACCAGCAGCTGGTTGTAACGTTCGCGCACCTCTTTTTTGGCGTTGTAGAAGGTGCCGTCTCCTCCGATGGTCCCGGAGAAAATCCGGAAAAGGGTGAGCCGGCCCGCATAGGGGTCGGTGATGGTTTTGATTACCAACGCCGCAAACGGCGCCTCGGGGTCGGGGGTGCGCTCGATCTCCTGGCCCGTCGCCGGGTCCTTGCCGATTTTCGGGCCGCCGTCGAGGGGGGAGGGCATGCTCCCAACGATGAAATCCATCAAAAGATCGACGCCGACGTTGCGCACGGCCGAGCCGCAGAGCACGGGAACAAAGACCCTGGCCAGGATCCCCTTGCGCAGGGCGTTGCGGAGGTCCTCTTCGGAAAGGGTCTCGCCCTCGAGGTAGCGTTCCACCAAGGCATCGTCGGCTTCGGCGATGTTCTCGATGAGCGCCTCCCGCTCGGCCTCGACGGAATCCTTCAGGTCGGCGGGGATTTCGGAGACCTTGGCCTTTCCATTCTCGTACACGTAGGCCTTGCGGGTGATGAGGTCGACCACTCCCGTGAAACCGGCTTCGGCGCCGATCGGAAGCTGGAGAGTGATGAGCTTGGGCTGAAACATCCCCTTGGCGTCTTCGAGCGTGCGCTGGAAATCGCCGCGCTCGCGGTCCAGCTTGTTGATGAAAACCGCCCGGGGGAGCTTGAAGTCGTCGAGGAACTCCCAGCCGATCTCGGTCTGGACTTTCACGCCGTCCACCGCATCGATGACCACCACGGCGGCGTCGGCCGCCTGCAGGCAGGTCTTGGTGTCCGAAAAGAAATTCTGATCGCCCGGGGTGTCGATCAAGGTGACCGTGTGCTTTTTCCAGGCCAGCTGGTGAAACCCGGTGCTGATGCTCGAGGTGCGTTTGATCTCCTCGGGCTCGAAGTCGAGGGCGGTGTTGCCCTCTTCGATGCGCCCCAGCCGGTTGATCACGCCGGCGTCGAACAGCATGGCCTCTGCCAGGGAGGTTTTACCGGCGCCGCCATGAGCCACCAGTGCGATGTTGCGAATGCCTTCGACTTTTTCGCTCATTGAACATCCTCTCTTGATTGGATTTGTTGCCCTGGGCCGGGCTGTAAACGTTGATTTCTATCCATTCGGCCGCGAAAAATCAAGCCCCAAAAAAGCATCCGGCCGCCCTGGGGGGCGGCCTGATACTTTTTATTATTTTTTATTAGCGCCAGCGGAGCTGGCGCTAATAAAAAAGGAGCATGAAGAACTCCTTGTTGCCCTTCGGGCCGTCGATGGGGGAGGGGGCCGCCGGCGAGCATTCCAGGCCGAGGCCGCGGAAGAATTGGTCCAACTCGGCAATCACGCGCGCGTGCTGCTCCGGGTCGCTCACCACGCCGCCCTTGCCGACCTGGCCCCGGCCGACTTCAAACTGCGGCTTGATAAGGGTCAGCAGCCGGCCGCGGGGTTTCAGGAATTTCAAGACGGCGGGAACCACGATTCTGAGCGAGATGAAGGAGACGTCGACGGTGACCAGGTCCATCGGTTCCGGTATGCGCTCCGCCGGCAAGTGGCGAATGTTGGTGCGTTCCAGCACCGTGACGCGCGGGTCCTGGCGCAGGCGCCAGGCGATCTGCCCGTAGCCCACGTCGACGGCAACCACGGAAGCGGCCCCCTGCTGGAGAAGGCAGTCGCTGAACCCGCCGGTGGACGCGCCGACGTCCATGCACACCCAGCCCTTCACGTCCAGCTCGAACGCTTTCAATGCGCCGGCGAGCTTCACCCCTCCGCGGCTCACATAGGGCAGATCGCCGCCGACCAGCTCCACCCGGCTGGCGGGGGCCACCAGCGCGCCGGGCTTGTCCACGACCTGGCCGTCGACGCGCACGCTTCCGGCCATGATCAACGCGCGCGCCCGCTCACGGCTGGCGAGCAGACCCCTTTCGGCCATGATTACATCGAGGCGTTTGCGTTGAGAGCTCACGGGATCGACCTTGTCGAAGCGGATCTACGCTACAGCCGTTGACTCCGGAGACAGATGGAGGGCAGTTCGCTCACCTGCAGCAGGCGCCGTGCGGCCTTGGCGATGGCGGTCGCATCCAGACCGTACTTGGCCCGCAGCAGGCTCTGGGACCCGTGTTCGACAAACGTGTCCGGGATGCCGATGCGTTCGATCGCGACGTGCTGAATCCCGGCATCGTTGAGAGCCTCGAGAACGGCGCTGCCGAATCCGCCCTGACGCACGTTCTCCTCGACGGTGACCAGCCGGGGGATTCGGCGGGCCAGGTCGACCAGCAGTTCGGTGTCGATGGGTTTGACGAAACGAGCATCGACGACGGTCGCCTGGATGCCCTGATCGGCCAGAAGGGCGCGGGCCTTGATCGCTTCGCCCACCGAGACGCCGACGGCCAGCAGCGCTACGTCGCCGCCCTCGAACAACACCTTGGCTTTCCCGATCGGGACCGGTGACGAAACAGGCGCCAGGGGAACCCCGGCCGCCGCCCCCCGCGGGTATCGAAATGCAATCGGGCCGTCGTGTTGGAGGGCCGTCGCCATCATTCGGCGCAGCTCGCTCTCATCCCGGGGCACCATTAAAACCATGTTCGGCAGGCTGCGCAGGAAGGAAAGGTCGAAGACGCCGTGGTGGGTCGGGCCGTCCTCGCCCACCAGTCCACCGCGGTCGAGGGCCAGGATGACCGGCAGTCGATCCAGGCAGACATCGTGCAGCACCTGGTCAAAGGCGCGCTGCAGAAAAGTCGAGTAGACCGCCACCACCGGCCGGAAGCCTTCAGCGGCCATCCCGGCCGCGAAGGTCAGGGCGTGCTGCTCGGCGATGCCGGCGTCGAAAAACCGGTCCGGATAGGCTTGCGCAAAGCCGGAAAGACCCGTTCCTTCGGGCATGGCCGCCGTCACGGCGACGATCCGCGGGTCCTTGGCCGCCAGTTCCACCAGCGTACGGCCGAACACCTCGGTGTAGGTGGGGGGGGTCGGTTTCCGGTCCAGGCAGCTGCCGGTGGCGGCATCGAAACAGCCGCATCCATGAAAATAGACGGGGTTCTTTTCGGCCGGAACGTACCCTCTGCCTTTGGTGGTGGTCACGTGCAGCAGCACGGGCTCTCTTATATATTTGATATTGTTTAATATGTCTATCAAATGATCGATCTTGTGCCCGTTGATGGGGCCGAAATACTCGAAATTGAAAGCTTCGAAAAGCATCCCCGGCGTGACAAAAGACTTGAACGATTCCTCGGTGCGCTTGGCAAGCTGGTAGATGTCCTCGCCGATGCGCGGAAGTTTCTTGAAAAAAAACCCCAGCTCTTTGCGCAGCTCTTGCAACTTTTTAGCTGAGAAGGTGCGGCTCAGAAAAGAGGAGAGCGCGCCGACATTGCGGGAGATCGACATCTCGTTGTCGTTGAGAATTACAATGAGGTCCCGTTTGAGGGTGCCCCCGGCCTGGTTCAAGCCTTCATAGGCAATGCCGGCGGTGAGGGACCCGTCCCCGATCACGGCCACGACTTTGGAGTCCTCTTTCTTGAGGGATTTGGCGCAGGCCATCCCGAAGCCAGCGGAAATGGAGGTGCTGCTGTGGCCGGTGGTGAAGCTGTCATAGGGGCTTTCGCTGCGGCGGGTAAAACCGGAGAGGCCGCCGTGGCGCCGCAGCGTCGGAAACGCCTCGCGCCGGCCGGTGAGGATCTTGTGGGCATAGGCCTGGTGTCCCACATCCCAGATCACTTTGTCCTGCGGGGTGTCAAACACGTAGTGGATGGCAATCGCAAGCTCGACGGCCCCTAAACTTGAGGCCAGGTGCCCGCCGTTGCGGGACACCACCTCGACGATGAGCTTGCGGACGTCGGCGGCCAGCTCCGGCAATTGGGAGCGGGAGAGTCGCTTGACATCCTCGGGGGACTGAATCGATTCAAGAAGGGTCATGGCGGGTCGGTGTTTCGTGTTGGGTGTTTTGTGTTGGGTGTTTGGTGTTTGGTGTTTGGGATTGAGTGCGGGGTGTTGCGGAAGGCACCCGACAGCTGTCCCTGTTTGACTGAATGTTGTTTTCCGAGAACGGTCATTTTTTTCGTTCGACGACATAGCGGGCGAACGCCCGGAGGGCGTCGGCCCTGGCATCGAACTCGGCCAGCGCCTCGATCGCCTGCTGAACCAGATTCTGGGCGAATTCCTTTGATTTTGCAAGCCCCAACAGGCCGGGATGGGAATTTTTCCGCCGCAGCCGGTCCGTTCCGACGGCCTTGCCCATGACGGAGGGGTCTCCCTCGATGTTCAAGATGTCGTCCACCACCTGAAACGCCAGTCCGATCCGCCGCCCGAAGAGGCGAACGGCCTCGATCTGCCGAGGGCTGCCGCCGGCCAGAATGGCACCGACGTCCAGGGATGCCTCGATCATGGCTCCTGTTTTAAGCGAGTGCAGATGCTCCAGCTGCTCGAGGCTCAGGACCGCCCCCTGGGAAAGCATGTCGAGCATCTGCCCCTGAACCATGCCCTGGCCGCCGGCGGCAGCGGCCATCAGCCGGATGACCTCCAGGCAGCGCTCCGGTCGGCAGCCGGGCATCGTGGCGAGGATCTCAAACGCCAGGGTCAGCAGTGCGTCGCCGGCCAGAATGGCCGTGGCCTCGTCAAAAGCCACATGACACGTCGGTTTCCCGCGGCGCAGGTCGTCGTCATCCATGGCGGGCAGGTCGTCGTGAATGAGGGAGTAGGTGTGAATCATCTCCAGCGCGCAGGCGGCGGCCAGGACATCCGACGGTCCGCCGTCCACCGCCTCGGCTGCGGCCAGGCAGAGGTTCGGCCGCAGACGCTTGCCGCCGGCCATCAGGGAATAGCGCATGGCCTCCAGCAGCCGACCGCCGCCGTTTGCGGATCGATCCAACAACTCGCCCAGGGCGCGGTTGATGCGCCGGTTGTTGCGCTCGAGGTAGGCCGGCAGGTCGAACATCTCAGCCCGCGTCTTTTTCGTCATTTTCGGCCGGGAACGTTTTTTCAACGGCGGCACCGGAGCTGTTCTGCATGAGCGTGGTAATCCGCCGTTCGGTCTCTTCCAGTTTCTGGGAGCAGAACTTGGAAAGCTCCACGCCTTCCTCGAATTTCTTCAGAGCCTGTTCGAGGGGCAGATCGCCCGATTCCAGCTCGCGCACGGTCTCTTCCAGTTGCTTCAGCGACTGTTCAAATGTTTTCTTGGCCATGGTGCGATTTCCCTTTGACGTTGCACAGGAGTTTTCCGCCGACGAGCAGGATTTCCACCTGTTGGTCCAGGTCCACCAGATCCGGATGAGTGACGACCTTGAGGTCCGGCAGCGAGCGCGTAACGCTGTACCCGCGTTTTAAAATCGCGAGAGGGTTCAAGCTTTCCAATCTGATTTTTGCCGAACCGGCCAGCGAACGCTTGTGTGTAAGAATAATATTGAAGTTAGTCAGTAAGTTTTGTGTGGTGACTTCCAGTTTAAATTTAATTTTTTGGGACAATACCAGCGGCGAGTTTGAATTCAGGCTTTTTTTCAGACCGCTAAGGACGTCTTTTTCACGACGGACACTCAAGATCGCCAGCCGCGCGAGGCGGCTGGAAAAATCGTCGATTCGCAGCCACAATTCCTGAATTTTCCTACGGGGATCCGCCAGCCGGGATGTCAGCTCTTCAATGTGTTTTCTTGATTTTTCAAAATGCCGCCGGATCCCGCCCAGGAGGGCTTGCTGAAGCTCCCGGTGGCGGCGGACCAGTTCGTTTTTGTCGGGAACGACCATTTCGGCGGCCGCCGAAGGCGTGGGCGCCCTCAGGTCGGCGACGAAGTCGGCGATGGTCACGTCGGTCTCATGGCCGACCGCGGAAACCACGGGGATGCGGGATGAAAATATGGCCATCGCGACCGTTTCCGAGTTGAACGCCTGCAGATCTTCAAGGGAGCCGCCGCCGCGTGCCAGAATGATCACGTCGGCAACGGCACGGGCGTTGACAAGTCGGAGCGCGGCCGCGATTTCATCCTCGGCGCCGGTGCCTTGAACCCTCACCGGAGCAATCTCGATTTGAACATTCGGAAAGCGTCGGGTGATGACGGTGATGATGTCGTGCACGACAGCCCCCGAAGGGGACGTAATGACGGATATTTTGCGGGGCAGATACGGTATCGGTTTCTTGCGACCCGCGTCGAAGAAGCCTTCCTCCGCCAGGCGCCTTTTCAGCCTTTCGAAGGCGATCTGCAAGGCGCCGACCCCGGCGGGCTCGACGTATTCCAATATGATCTGGTAGGCGCCGCGCGGCTCGTAGACGCTGAGTCGGCCGAGGCCGATGATGCTCAAACCGTCTTCCGGGACGAACTTGATCTGGCGGATTTGCGCACGGAACATCACCGCGGCGATCTGCGCGGACTCGTCCTTGAGCGTGAAATAGCAATGCCCGGAGCCGGGCATGCGGAAGTTGGAAATCTCCCCGCGGATCCACACGAAGGGGAAATTGTCTTCGACCAGATTCTTTATCTTGGACGTAAGCTCGGAAACCGAATAGATCGTTTTCCGGGTTTGGGGTGTTTCACTGGAGTCCGGAAGACCTGAAGGTCCCGAAATGTCGCTGGGGGGGCTCATGCGAAAGGTTCGGCCATGTGGCAGTTATGCGAATGAAGTCTGATAAGTTATATTATGTAAACTTTTAATGACGGGGCTTGGTCCAAGCGGCTGCCGGCCTTCCTATTCCTCACCATATCGGTTCAGGAGTTCCCTTACGGCCGGCACGGCAAAAACCTCTTCGTGCGGCAGCGTGGCCAAAGCGGATGCCAGGATCCGGATCTTCTTACTGAGCGACTTGTGCTTGTCGATGATGACGAACTGCTTGCCGTGAACGATGCAGGCACCGCTCCTGACGTGGATGCCGGTGGTCCGGAAATTGTGCTCCTCGACGGCAACTCCCATTTTATCCGCTAGGGTTTTGAGTTCCTGGTAGACTTGTTCCGGCTTCATGAAAACGGTATAATCCATACCAGGCCTAAAATCAAGAAAAGCGATGCGCCGTATCGGTTTATGGTCTTGAAAATCCTCTCCGGAATTGTTATACATTAAGGCTAACTTAACATTCACCTTATCAGGAGGTATCGATGGATGCATTGACCCTTCAGAAAACTCAAGTTCAAGTAAGGGTTAACTCGTTTGTGCGCAGCGTCTACAACTGGATGGCCATCGGGCTGGCGCTCACCGGTTTCACGGCCTACTCCGTCGCCAACATGCCCGAGGTTCAGCGGGTCATCTTCGGCTCCGGCATCGTCTTTTTCGGGTTGATCATCGCGCAGTTGGCGCTGGTGTTCATCATCAGCTCCCGGATTTACAAAATGCAGGCGGGAACGGCCACGTCGCTGTTCCTTCTTTATTCGGCGTTGAACGGCGCAACGCTTTCCTCCATTTTCCTGGCCTATGCGAGCTCTACGATCACCAGCACGTTTTTTGTCTGCTCCGCCACCTTCGTGGCCTGCAGCGTTTACGGCTACACCACCCGCCGGGACCTGACCTCCATGGGCGGGTTCCTGACCATGGGCCTGATCGGCATCGTCATCGCCTCTCTCGTCAATCTGTTCTTCCAGAGCAGCGCCGTCAGCATGATCGTGAGCTATGTCGGTGTGCTGGTGTTTGTCGGGCTCACCGCCTACGACACCCAGGCCATTAAAAACATGGCCTTGACCCAGCCCGCCGACATCGACGCCGGGGCCGTGCGCAAGGGCGCCATTATCGGAGCGCTGAAGCTCTATCTTGACTTTATCAACCTTTTCCTGATGCTTCTGAGGATCTTCGGCGGCAGCCGCAGCGAGTAAGCAACGCAACGCATAAAAATGAATCAGGCCCCGTTCGCACGAACGGGGCCTGATTCATTGCGGTATATTTCCTCATCCCAATTCCCGCGTCACTTCGTCCGCAATCCGCTGACACAACATTCTGGTATTTTCTTCGGTCGGCCCCTCCACCATGACCCGACACATGGATTCGGTCCCGGAGTATCTTACCAGCACGCGGCCGTTTTCCGCCAGTTCCGACTCGGCCCTGCGTATGGCGGCGCGGAGGTTGGGAATATCTTCAAGCGCGGGTTTGGATTTGACCGGCACGTTCATCATGACCTGCGGAAACGGCGTCATGATCCGCTTCAGCTGCGACAGGGCTTGTGACTGCGCTTGCATGGCTTCCATGAGCATGAGCGCGCTCAGAAGACCGTCCCCCGTGGTGTGATGTTCCGCAAAGATCATATGGCCGGAATCTTCCCCGCCCAAAACCGCGCCGGACGCCCGCATCGCCTCCATCACGTGGCGATCACCCACCGGAGTGGTCAGGTGGCGGACCCCCATTTCCCGGAGGGCGCGACCGAGCCCCACATTGCTCATGACCGTGCTCACCACGGTGTTGGTTTTCAGGCGGGATTGGCTCAGCAGATGCCGGGCGCAGATTGCCAGGATGCGGTCCCCGCTGACGACCTCCCCGGTATCGTCGACGGCGATCAGGCGGTCGCCGTCCCCGTCGAATGCCAGGCCCAGGTCGGCATTCGTGGCGAGCACCCGCCGGGCGAGGATTTCGGGGTGTTGTGAGCCGCATTTCAAATTGATGTTTTTGCCGTCGGGCGCCACGTGAAGGGCTTCGGCCGCGATCCCCAGCTCCGCGCACACCCGGGGGGCCGCCTGAAAAGTGGCGCCGTTGGCGCAATCCAGGACGACCTTGAGCCCGTTCGTATTTGCTTTTCGCAGCCGCGTGCAGGTCTTTAGAAAATCGACATAGGCCGGGAGTCCTTCCGCGTTGAAACGCACCCGGCCGATCTCCGAACTTTTATTGTCGGCTGCCCCGGGGGAATCTCCGGCCAGGACCGCCTCCTCGATCTTTTTTTCTTCGGCATCCGACAGCTTGAAACCGTCCGCGCCGAACACCTTGATGCCGTTGTCGTGGTAGGGATTGTGGGAGGCCGAAACGACGATCCCCGCGCTCGCGCCGCTGTGCCGGGTGACCAGGGCAATCCCGGGAGTCGGCAGAACGCCCACGAATTCTACGTCCCCGCCGCCCGAACAGACCCCGGCCGCCAGGGCATTGGCGATCATGTCCCCGGACTGGCGCGTGTCCTGGCCGATGACGATGCGTGGCTGCTGTCTTTTTTTTCCGGGGAGCTCTGCGACCGCACGGCCGACTTTAAGCGCTACCTCAGCCGTCATCGGATAACTGTTTGCCAATCCTCGAATTCCGTCTGTTCCAAACAACTTCGACATTATGGCAGCTTCCACGAAATTTTTTGAATTGAAAGAGGTTATCTTTTTTTATTTTTCTTGACAGGTTCTCGCACCCATGGCTACAAGAAAGCATGCCGACGGTAATGAAATCGGGGCCATTCAGGTTTCACTTTTACTCTGATGAAGGCAACGAACCTCCGCACATCCACGTCGAGACATCAGACGGCGAATGCAAATTCTGGCTTGATCCTGTGCGGCTGGCCAAAAACAAGGGTATCGCACCGGAAGTCATCCGGAAAATTGAGAGGATCGTATTCGAACAAAAGGATTTTTTCGAGGAAAAATTTAATGACCACTTTAGCCGGAAAAAAAAATAAGCCTGTTGAACCTGCCGCCATCAGAGCCTGGGCCGAAAAGAGAATGATTTTTATTGAGCTCACCGACGGACGCATAATTGGATTTCCAGCTAACCGATTCAAGATCCTGGCTGAAGCCTCCGAAAAGGAATTGAAAGAGGTGACACTGAGGCTCAATGGCTATGCCTTACGGTGGGAATCGCTTGACGAAGATATTACTGTTCCGGGGATTGTCGCAGGGAATTTTCAACTGCCTTACCGCGTCGACTAAAACACCCAACAGTAGATCCTTCGACATTGTAACTATTTCAAAGCAGCCAGTCCCGCGGCGACGGTCTCCTCAACGATCCCCTGCAGCCAGGCGCTGCCCTGTCCGGATGCTTCCCCTGAAAGGCTTTTGATCGCCTCGATATAGTCTTTTCCGATGGATGCGATCGCCTTGGAAGTCTCTTCCTGGAACGATTCGCGCATCCGGTCGCTCCCCCGGTGCTCGCTCCGGGCGGCCAGAACCTGGGCGATGGCCGGCCACCGGGTGCTGATCGACGGGTTTCCGGACGCCGCCATCTTTTCGCTGAATTCCCGCAGCCGCCGGGTGCGCTCATCGATGGCCGTTTGCACATTCAGCAACAACCCCGCGAGCAGCGGCTCCGGGAATCTCTCCCCGACGAACATGGACCGCACTTCCCGGTACCAGTGCCTCAGCGCCATCAGGTTGGCGATGTAGATAAGGTTGTTCCTGAAGATCCGGCCCGTATCCGAATACCGGCCGGGACGGTACTCTATGTTGCCCGGTTTTCCCGCTCCTTCGATGATCAGCCGATCGGGTCGGAGCTCATCCTTGCGCAGGATGCTCCCGGCCGCGACCGTGATCCCGTAATCGAGGCGCAGCGGCCCGACCAGCCCCCCCTGCCCTCCCAGGAAGATCGGTCGCTGGTTCAGCATCACCCCGCGGGGGACATCCCCGATCAACGAAGGGGTCGCCTTGTCCTGGTTAGGGGTGAAGTTGAAGTGGATGTAAGAGCTGCCCACCTCGCTGTGGTCCCTGGGGCCGGTGCCGCCGGCCATGAGGCAGTCGCAGAAATTGATCAGGCTGCCCAGGGTCACGAAGGGGAAGAGGATGGTCTGCTTCAGGCCGACGGTGTGGGCGATGCGCGCCCGCTCCTCAAGGATGGTGCCTTTACGCACGTGGGCGCCGAGCCCGCAGGCGGACTTTTCGAGAAAGACGGTCTCCTGGTAGAAACCGCCCTTCAATTCCACCTTCGGGCCGATAAAACAATTCTCGACCGTCACCGGCCCCTCGGCACCCAGCCGCGCTCCGGCCGAAATCAGGGTGCGCTCACCTGCGATCCGGCATCCGGGGTGGATCAGCACCCCGTCACCCGAAATCCGCCCGATATCCACCTCGGCGCCGATCTCGACGGTGGCCGGGTTGGGGATCTTCACCCCTTTTTGCAGCAGTCTGTCGATTTTTTCCATCAAACTATAAGCCGAACTATGCCGAATTATGCCATTGCTTCCCAGTTTTCTATCCTCAGATAAGGATCCTAACTATCTCAGGCCACGTGCTTGTATGCCCCCACCGTTTCGCCGGGCGCGTAGTCAGGCACGATCTCCCGGAGTTTGGATCGGATGAGGTCGGCATCCTGGGCCACGGCCAGGGCGGACAGCTCCTGGACCTTTCCGGTCAGCAAATCGAGATCGCAGCCGCTGCCCTTGAGCATGAGAATCTTGGGGTGCTGGGTCGGCTGGGCATTTTCATCGGCCGTGATGAGCTCCTCGTAGAGCTTCTCGCCCGGCCGCAGGCCGATGAACTCGATCCGGATGTCCACATCCGGCTCGAAACCGGACAGGCGGATCAGGTCGCGCGCCATGTCGACGATCCTGACCGGCGTGCCCATGTCCAAAATAAAGATTTCACCGCCCTGCCCCATGGCCCCGGCCTGCAGGATCAGTTGGGCCGCCTCGCGGATCGTCATGAAATAGCGCGTCACCTCCGGGTGGGTCACGGTGACCGGACCGCCCTCTTCGATCTGCTTTTTGAAGAGCGGCACCACGCTGCCGACGCTGCCGACCACGTTGCCGAAACGCACGGCCATGAACTGGGTCCGGGAGGTGTTACATCCGTTGCGGTTCAAGGCGATCATCTCGGCCACACGCTTGGACGCGCCCATGACGTTGGCGGCCCTAACGGCTTTGTCGGTCGACACCAGGACGAAACGCTCGATCCCGAGTTCATCGGAAATGTCGACCAGGTTCAGCGTTCCCAGCATGTTGTTTTCAAGGGCTTTCCAGGGCTGGGTTTCGAGCATGGGCACATGCTTGTAGGCGGCGGCATGGAAGACCGTCTGAGGTTTGAGGGAATCGAACACGTTCCGGAGGTGGTTCTGGTCGCGGATATCGCCCAAGACCGGAACGATCTTGAGGTGTCCGTAGTGCTTTCTC
>CAZLSV010000112.1:0-1403 GCA_964562235.1 uncultured Desulfatibacillum sp. | reverse complement strand
GCGCGCTCGAACAATACGATGGTTCCCGGGTCAAAGCGGCAGATCTGTCGGCACAACTCCGAGCCGATCGATCCTCCGGCGCCGGTGACGAGGACCTGGCGCCCGTGGATGTAATCCGAAATCGTCTTCTCATCGAGTTTGACCGTTTCGCGGCCCAGCAGATCGCGGTAGGCCACCTCCCGGATGACGTTGATCGAAATCTTCCCGTCGATCAGCTCCCCGTAGCCGGGAACGGTCTTGTAGCGAACCCTGCCCTCCTTGCACAGGGAGACGATGCGGCGCATTTCCTGGGAAGAGGCTGAGGGAATTGCGATAAGCACTTCCTCGGCACGGGTTTGCGTAATGATGCGGCCCAAGTCCCCGATGATTCCAAGCACCGGCTTCCCGTGGATCATCCTGCCGATCTTGGAGGGGTTGTCATCCAAAAATCCCACCACTTTGTAGTTGAGCTGAGGGTTGTCGTGGATCTCCCGGAAAATTTTTTCACCGCAGTTACCGGCGCCGATGATCAGCAGTTTTTTTCTGGGGCCCGGCTTTGCTTTTCGGATGGCCTCTTTCGTGGCCATGAGCGATTGAATCGGATTCGTCGGGACATATTTTTGGAAATAAATCCGGATGGCGAGCCGAACCCCCGAGATAAAAATAATATTGATGCACCAGTCAATGAACACGACGGAGCGGGGAACGTTTTTAAAACGATAGATCAGCAAGGCCCAGAGAACGATGAACAGGGTACTCAAACTCACGGCCTTGATGATGTTGAGCAGGTCCCTCACGCCGGTATAGCGCCACATGCCGCGGTATACGTTGAAAAAATAGAGGCAGATGACTTTGATGGCAAGCGCCGCGGGGAGGATGGCGTGCATTTCGTCGATGAATTTCGCGGGGATGTCGAAATCGAATCGCACCTGGTAGGAGCCGTACCACGATACGCTCAGCAGCAGCAGGTCGATGGCCAGAATGATGAAGAAGTTGCGATCGAACTGATTCTCCTTCCGGAGAGGCGCTATGGTTTTAGGATCGTGCATAAGAGATGGCTCTTAGTGGCTCACGCCCTGGCTGCGCAAGACACGCGTGATGGTTTTCACGATGATCGCCATGTCCAAGCCCAACGACATGTGCTTCAAGTAGTGAGGCCTTTGCACAACTAGTTTGTTGATTCCGTTTCTTTGGCCTGTTCCTTATCATAAATTTGCTACCATAAAGCATAATAACTACCTGAATTCTATTGCTTATTAAGTAATTTTCTGCTATGTTTCGCTCATCTTAAACACTTCACGCAGGGAGATGAGCATGGGATTTAAAAAGACCACCCGCAGCATCAAACTCATGGAACAACTCAGCAGCGCCATCAACTGGTCGCGCGTAGAATCCATCCTGCTCAACCATTACACGGTCGGCAC
>CAZLSV010000111.1:5128-13830 GCA_964562235.1 uncultured Desulfatibacillum sp. | reverse complement strand
CAGGAGCGCAAGTCGATCCGCTGGGCCACCTCCAGCACCGGTTCCTACGGCTACAAGGTCGCCGCCCAGATGGTCAAAGTCCTGGAGGAGGCGCTCGGCGGCGAGTACACCGTCACCGTCAATCCGTATCCCTCGACGACCGCCGCCATGAAAGCGGCCATGGACGGAGAGGCGGAGATCAGTTACACGGCCGACGTCGGGATGGGGGACGTCTATCACAGCGACGGCGCCTTCAAGGACTACAAGCCTGCCAAATCGAAGATCGTCCACACCTGGTACGCCTATCCGATGGAGTCTTTCATGGCGGTGTACGCGCCGAAGGCCGAGCAGTTCAAATCCTGGAAGGACTTCAGCGGCAAGCCGGTGTTCTTCACGCCGGCCGGCTTCATGAACTGGCTTAATTTCCGACGGGCCTTCAAGGCCCTGGGTTACGATTTCAAGCACGTTCAGATCGGCGAACCGGCCCAGGGCGACGCGCTCCAGGCCGGCACCATCGTGGGCGCGGTCTGCTACACAACCGCCGGTCGGTCGCTTCCCACGTACTGGCGCGAAACCGAGTTGCGCCTGGACATCAAGGTGATCAACCCGACGCCGGAGGAGGTCAAGAAGCTCACCGACAAGAACCTTACGCCCACCGAGATCGATGCGAAGCAGGTGTTCAGCAAGGATGTCGGCGTGGAGAAGATCCTGGGCGTGCCCCTGCTGTTCGGCTACAACGTGCGCGCGGACATGCCCGAAGAGGTCATCTACAAGATGCTGACCAAGTTCTACGCGGATCGCGAAAGCCTGGCCAAAGCCGATCCGGGTTTCGAACCCATGGCGAAGGACTTCATCGGCATGCAGGTGAAGGGCATCAACGGCGAGCCGGAAGCTCCGGTGCACGCGGGACTGGCGAAATTCCTCAAGGAGCACAAGGCCTGGAACGACAAGTGGAAGATCGCCGCCAAGTAATGCTGGAGCGGCTCGGCCGGGGGGTAACCCCCTGCGCCACGCAAACACCGGCGCCCGGGCGGCTCTTTTTCCGCCGGGCCGGGCTCCGGTGGTCATAATTTCATTCGGATCGAAAAGGGGAAAGCAGAGATGACGGAACAGTTCAAGCGCTACGTCACTATCCGGAACCTGAGGTTCGCCATATCGATTATCATGTTCGGCTGGCTGTGCTGGTACTTCTACACCGGTTTCGGCGGCCCGAGCGAACTCGTAGCGGCGCTGGTGCCGGTCGCCCTGGTGGTGCAGATTCTGGTCATGCATGAAAACGGCTACATCTACAAACGATTGCCGCCGGTAGCCAATTGTGCCCTGGCCGTCGTTTACATCGCCGTCTGTCTTTTTGCTTTCTACCATTTCGTGGTCAACTTCGACGAGATCGCCATCTGGCGTCAGGGCTCCTACACCCGGACGGACTTCATCATGGGGCTGCTGGTTTTCCTCCTGGTGATGGAACTCTCGCGCGTCGTCCATCCCGACCTGTTTTGGGTGAACGTGATCATGGTGGTCTATACCATGTGGGGTAACCTGATTCCGGTTGATTTCTTCTGGCACCCGGGAACCACCTTCTACCGGGTGATCACATCGAGCACCGTCGAGCTCTCGACCGGTATCTACGGCCAATACGCGCAGATTGCGCTGACGACCATCGGGGCCTTCCTGCTTCTGGCCGCCGCCGCCGCCGGGTTCGACGCCCAGGGCGCGATGGTCCAGTTCATGCGGCGGATCGCCGGGAAGTCGCGCGCCACGATCCCGCAGACGGCCGTGCTGGCCTCGTCCGCGGTCGGCATGATCAGCGGCAGCGGGGCGGCCAATGCGACGGTGGTGGGCAGTTTCACCATCCCGTTGATGAAGAAATACGGCATACCGGGGGAATTCGCCGGCGCGGTCGAGTGCGCGGCGTCCATGGGCGGGCTCATCATGCCGCCGGTCATGGCGGTCGCCGGGTTCGTGATGGCGGAATTCCTGGGCGCGCCTTACTGGAGTGTGGCGCTGCGCGGCTTCGCCCTGGCCTTCATCTACTACAGCACGCTCGGCATTTCGGTCTATCTGGTGAGCATGCGTCTGATGCCGCCCGATCCGATCGAAAAGGCCAGCATCCCGATGTACGAGCAGATCAAGACCCTGATCTTCTTCCTGAGCATCATCTATCTCACGATCCTGATGGGCGTGCTCAACCTCGGCGAACAGCTCGCAGGGCTGTATACCGGCGCTTTCATGTTCGGGCTCCTCATCCTGCTTTTTCTGCTCTACAAATACGTGCGCAAAGATCCGGCCACGCAAAAGGACAAGCTCTGGGCGAATGTCCGCGTTATGATCGAAACCCACGCCGAGCTCACCTCCTATCTGACGCTGATGCTGTGCACGCTCGGCATCATGGTGGGGCTGTTCACCGTGACCGGCTTCATCAACCGCATGGGCGGCATGCTGCTGAAGGTCGGCGAGTTTCACATTATCGCGCTGGTCCTGATGGCCTGGGTCTTCGGCTGGCTCGTGGGCACCGGCCTGCCGCCAACCGCCACTTACATCGTTCTGGCGGTCGTCGTCGTCGAGCCCATGCGCAAGATGGGCATCGATGCTTGGACCGCGCACTTCTTTTGTTTTCTGATCGCGGTCTGGGGCGAGTTGTCGCCCCCGACATCCCTCTCGGCAGCGGTCTCGGCCCGCATCGCGCAGGCGTCCTTCGTGAAGACCATGTATATCGCGCTGAAACTTTGCCTGCCCGTCACCCTCATGACCTTTGCCATCTTCGTGCGCTCTGAAATGGTGACGAATCCGGGATGGAGAGGGATCGAGGACATGCTGATCATCGCGATCGCCTGCTGGGGAGTCTCTTTTGCCATGTTTGGCCGAATACTCAAAACAAACGTGTTGGATTTGACCGTGCGATCGGTGTTGGCCCTCTTCTCGTTGGTGGTGATGCTTTACCCGGACGACCATGTGGCGCTGGGGGCGGCGGTGATCGTGGCGTTGGTGACCTTTTACGGCACTTATCGGCACGGGATTATCGCCCGCCCGAAGAGCCTGCTGACGGCACAGGACTCATCCACCTGAGGGCCTCCCGCCATAAAAACCGAAAGGCCGTGGGGGCAAACCCACGGTCTTTTTATTTGTGCGTACAGCAAGTCTTGCCTCCGCGTCATTTTCCCCGTCACGACCCGAAGATGCGGTGGTCCTCCGGCATCCGCGGCTCCTTTTTGACGAAGGCCGGCGGCGGGATCACGTTCCCGGCGGTGCCCTGGATCGGCTCGATGTGAAGGCTGTATTCCGGCCCGCGCGGCCCGCCTCGGGGGTTTATTTTCGGCGCCGATGGACAGGCTGGCCAGTTTAAACCTCTCTGCGGGGCTCCATCGAAATCGGTGGCCGGATTGGCCTGGAATGCCCAGCAGGGTTAGGTCGGAATTCATATCGAAGGGAAGCTTCCAGGTTGCCTGTAACTGAAATTGCTGCTATCTCATGCGCACTTTTAAATAACATGGAGGGTCGCAATGAAAGAACTGCGGAGGAAAGATCGCGCTATACCCAGCCAGGAGGCCATGGCTGTTCTGAAGAAGGCGGAATATGGAATTTTATCAACCGTTTCCTCTGATGGGAAACCCTATGGGGTGCCTTTGAATTTTTGCCTGGTTGACAACTGCATCTATTTTCACTGTGCCGTTGAGGGCCGGAAGATCGATAACATTCAAATGGAGAAAAACGTATCCTTCTGTGCAGTCGGGGATACCGAAATACTGCCTGATAAATTTGGCACCAAATATGAGAGCGTAATTGTTTCCGGTGAGATTGAAGAGGCGTTTGATCCGGATAAACAGAAAGCCCTGGAAGGCATGCTGAGGAAATACTCGTCAGATTATTTTGACAAGGGCTTGGAATATATCGAGACGTTAAAAGCGCAAACAAGGGTTTTCAAAATTCCCATCACCGATCTTACCGGGAAAGCCAGGAGACGCTGAGCCCGGCTGGCCTCGGAATCGGCCGCCGGTTCGCGTCCGAATACGCAGACGAACGATATCCGGGCGGAACACTGCTTGTAAAGGGTGATCCAAGGTCATATACTCAAACCCTTGGTTTTAATCAAAAGGCCGCAACAGCCTCCGATAGGGAAAGGAAATCTCGAAATGAAGAAACTTTTGGTTGTTCTTGCTGTGATGAGCTTTGTTTTCTCTCTGACCGGCATGTCGTTTGCCCAGAGCCCTTCAACCACAGCCCAGGATAAGGCCAGCGACAATGCAACGTTCAAAAGGGGCGATGCCAAACCCACGGCGAAGCCCAATGCGAACAAAATGAAAGCGGAGAAAGAGAAGGCGGCCAAGGAGAAGGGCGCTCAAGGAAAAGCCGCCCAGGGAAAAGTGACGAAAGAAAAAGCGGCCCAGGAAAAGGCTGGCAAGGGAAAGGTTCAGGCCGAAAAGGGAAAAACGAAACAGTACGTGGAAGAGGCGAAAAAGCAATAACTTCAAGGTGCTAATATGCAAATAACCACGGCCCGGAAAATTTCCGGTTTCGTCTGCGCCATTCGGCCGGAGGATATCCCGGACCCTGTTTTGGATCAAGCCGCCTGGTGTATTCTGGATCTGATGGGTGCGGCGATGGCGGGAGCCGGCCAGCCGTCGGCGCGCTCGGCACGGGAGTTTGCGCGCGACTTTTTTCCGGCCGGATCGGCCGGAGTGTGGTTTGCCTCCGAGTGCCTATCCCCCCTGGGAGCGGCTTTTTGCAATGCCGCTGCGGGCAGCGCCTTAGACCTGGACGATGGGCACCGCGCCGCCGGTGGGCATCCGGGGGCGGCGCTCATTCCCACGGCGCTGGCCGTGGCTCAATCCCTGAAATCAAGCGGCCGGGATCTGCTGGCCGCCCTGGTGATCGGCTACGAAGTCGCCGTGCGGGCGGCGGCCAGCCGCAACCCCGCCACCATGGACACCTTTTCGACCGGGCGCTGGTGCGGCTTCGGCGCGGCCGCGATCCGCTGCTGGCTGGAGGGCAGGGGGCCGGAAGTTCTCTCCCAGGCCCTGGCCATCAGCGGAATCCACGCACCCATCCAATCGGCCTCCGCTTACAGCCGCCTGGGCCATCACACCAAGGAGGGCATCCCCTGGGGGACGCTGACGGGCCTGGCGGCTGTAGATTTGGCCGCCCGGGGTTTCACCGGCCCATTGGATCTCTGGGACGACCCCGGTTACTACCGGCCGCAGGCGATCACGGACGGGTTCGGCGAAGCGTGGACCATCCTGCGAACCTATTTCAAGCCTTACGCCTGCTGCCGCTGGCTGCACGCCGCGCTGGACGCATGGCAGGCGCTCGTCGGCGAGGGGCTTTCCCCCCGCGATGTGAATCGGCTGGAAGTTTTCACCTTCAACCGGGCCATCAGCCTGAACAACCATCCGGATCCCACCACCCTGGAGCAGGCCCAATTCTCACTGCCTTTTTGCCTGGCCGTGATGGCCTTGGAAGGGCCCGACGCCCTTTTGCCCATGTCGGTCGATCTGTTGGGGCGGCCTCAGCTTGCCGCTTTTGCGCGAAAAGTCAGCCTGCATCCTGACCCTGCGCTTGAAGCGGAATTCCCGGTTCGCGCCGGGGCGCGACTGGTTGTTCACACATCGAAAGGGGACTTCTCCAGACAAGTGCACGATCCGCGCGGCGACCCCGCCAACCCTTTTTCAGCCGAAGAGGTAAAATCGAAGTTCTTTAAATTGGCCGGCATGCTCGGGGAGCGCGAAAAGTCGGAGGCGCTTGCAAGGGCTGTCCTGGAATTGAAGAATACCGGTCTGGAAGAGCTTTCCGCCGCATTGAAGGGCTTCGAAAACGAGTGATTTGATTCATGCCCTCCTTTGGCGGCATTCCAGCGCGGCGGGGAGTTCGAAAGAGCGGCATGCGGCAAGGCGATAAAAGGCGGGCAGCGTGCACTTGTTTCAGTACGGGCAAAAAGAGATCGATCATCTGACCAGCCGCGACGCGAAGCTCGGAAGGGCCATCGGGCGCATCGGCATGATCGAGCGCCGGGTGGTTCCAGACCTGTTCGAGGCGCTGGTCCACAGCGTGGTGTCGCAACAGATATCCCGGGCGGCCGCCGACACCGTGTGGGGGCGGCTGTGTCGAAGACTCGGGGCGGTGACTCCCCATACGGTCGCCGGCACGGATGTCTCCGAAATCCAGAAGTGCGGCCTGTCGATGCGCAAGGCCGGCTACATCAAGGGTATCGGAGAGGCCGCGATTGGCGGCGAGCTGGACCTCCCGGAATTGAGGGCCATGCCCGATCACGGCGTCATCGAAAAATTATCGTCCATACCCGGCATCGGTGTCTGGACGGCCGAAATGTTGCTGATTTTCTCGCTCGGCCGGCCGGATGTCGTCAGTTGGGGGGATTTGGCCATCCGGCGCGGCATGATAAAGCTGTATGGGTTGAGCGAGCTTTCGAAAAAACAGTTCGACCGGTTCCGCAAAAGATACTCCCCGTGCGGATCGGTTGCGTCCCTGTATCTGTGGGCCTTGTCGGCTGAACCGTCACCCCTGAAGCGGTGTTAGGGCCGGACATCCAAGATGGAAACCGCTATTGTCAGGCCAAGGTCCTTTCCTGGAGCGGTGAGCCGGCCGGCGCAGTGACCCCAAACACAAAACAAAGGGGTTACGATTTTCATCGTAACCCCTTGATTTATTTGGTAGCGGGGAGAGGATTTGAACCTCTGACCTTCGGGTTATGAGCCCGACGAGCTACCAGACTGCTCCACCCCGCAGCAAGTTATGCAAAAGTAGCTTTTAGCCGAGCGGGATCCACAAGTCAAGGCATTTTCAAAAAAATTTGCAGAGGGGAGAGCCTTTTCTATCCCGCGCACAGTTCAGCGAGCCGAAGGCGCAGCAGCGCGGACCGGCTCGCGGAGCAGGTGATGCGGATCTTTTTCTGGCGGCTGGAATGCCCGGATAGGATTTCGATGGCGGACTTGGGGAGCCCGAGCTCCTCGGACAAAAACTCGATGCAGGCCTTGTTGGCACGGCCTTCGACCGGCGGTGCTTTGATCTTCAGTTTGAGGGCATCGCCGTGCAGCCCCAGGACCTGGTTGCGCGAGGCCCCGGGCTGAACATGAACCTTGAAAGAGAGACCGGCGGGGTGGGTTGTGATGGCGAGCATGGAAAAAAGGCTCACGGTGCAAGGTGCACGGTACAGGGTTTAAGATGACAGGCGGCCGGGTGACGCCTTCTATTTAGGGCGCCGTGTTCCGCGCGCTGCGGGCCGGGCCTTTTCGGTCCGGCGCTTGTTTTTAAGGGGGGCCGGGTCGCGGGAGGGCCGCAAGGCGTCTTGCAGCTCGGCCCGGGTGACGGTCGCGGTCCCGACCCTGCCGACGACGATCCCGGCCGCCGCGTTCGCCAGGCGAATGGAATCCGGGTAGGAGAACCCCGCGGCCAGGCCGAGGCTCAGGGCGGCGACCACCGTGTCGCCGGCGCCGGAGACGTCGAAGACCTGCCGGCCGCGGGTACCGAATTTCTGAGGTGCGGCGCCGCGCTCGAAGAACACCATCCCCTCCTCGCCGCAGGTCACGAGGAGCTTATCAACGGCCACGGTGTCGAGCAGGCGGCGGCCGGCCGCAAACAAACCGGGTTCGTCCCCGACCTCGAGCCCCGCGGCCAGACCGGCCTCTTTGCGGTTGGGCGTGATCAGGCTCAGGCCGGCGTACTTCGAGTAGTCTTGCCCTTTGGGGTCGGCGATGGCGATTTTGCGGGAGCCTCTGGCCTTTCCCGCCAGGGCCGCGACCAGCCGCCGGGTGACCACGCCTTTTCCGTAATCGGAGATCAGCAGCACGTCCGCGCTCTCCAGCAGCTTGGCCGTTTGGCGGATCAGGACATCGGCGGCGGCGGTCGAGATCGCTTCGTCCGTCTCGCGGTCGATGCGCAGGACCTGCTGGCGCTCGGCGATGACGCGGGTCTTGCAGGTGGTGATGCGTCCGGGTTCGACGCGCACGGCACTCACGTCGACCCCCAGCGCGACGAGCTGCTCGCGCAGTTTTTTCCCCTGCGGCCCCAGGCCGACAACCCCCGCGGCGGCGACCCGAGCCCCCAGCACGGCCAGGTTCTTGGCCACGTTGCCGGCCCCTCCGAGAGTGAACTCCTCGCGGGTGACCGACAGCACCGGCACCGGGGCTTCCGGCGAAATGCGCTCGACCCGGCCCCAGACGTACTCATCCAGCATCAGGTCGCCGACGACGAGCACGCGGCATTTTTCAAATGCTGAAAAATCGAGCTTCAACGGATCATTCTCTAATCCAACACATGATGCCGCGCGGGATCGCCGATCAGCTCTTTGATGAACGCCGGCGGCCGGACCACCCGGCCGTTGCGATCCACAAAAGCATGCTTGGTGAACCCCTCCGCCAGGAGCGTTCGGCCGTCCTCGCGAAAGATCCGATAGTCGAATTTGATTCCGCCCTTGACCGCGGCATCCACCGAGGTCTCGATCACGATGAGCTCGTCGTAGAGCGCGGGCGCGGAATACTTGGCGCGGCACTCGGAGACAGGCAGAAAGAAGCCCTGCTCCTCGATGGCCTTGTCCGGCAGGCCCCGGGCGCGGAACAGCTCGGTGCGGCCGATTTCAAACCAGCGGAAGTAGTTGCCGTAATACGCCTGGCCCATCCGGTCGGTGTCGCCGTAGATGACGCGGCAGGTGGTGCGGTGAGTCATGGGGGTTCAGCCTTCCTTGCGCCGCAGGGTCTCGATCATGGCCTTTAGCTGGC
>CAZLSV010000111.1:0-5118 GCA_964562235.1 uncultured Desulfatibacillum sp. | reverse complement strand
CCGGCATTGTTCACCATGATGTCGAGGCCGCCGAAGGCTTCGATGGTCTTTTCCACCAGCGCCTTCATCTGCACGTTCTGGCTGACATCGGCCGCGACCGGCAACGCCGGGTACTCCTGGCGAACCTTGTCCGGCGGCCGGTAGAGAATGCCGTGGTCGGCCGCCTGGAGCATGCTGATGTCGTTGTAGGAATCACCGACCCCGATCACGGTGTAGTTGAGGCCGCGTATCGCCTCGGCCACTTTGCGCTTGCCGTCCGCCTGGCGCAGGCGGTAGCCCGTGATGGTGCCGTCGGTCGCCACCGTGAGGGTGTTGCAGAGCAGGGTGGGGTAGCCGAGTTTTTTCATCAGAGGGCCGGCAAATTCGACGAAGGTGTCCGAGACCACCAGGATCTGCATTGTCGACCGCGCCCACTCCAGGAACTCGAGCGCGCCCTCAAGGGGGTCCATGCCGGCGATCACGGCCTGGATGTCGGGCAGCTTGAGGCCGTGCGCCTTGAGGATCTTCAGGCGGTGTTGCATCAGTACGTCGTAGTCGGAAATGTCCCGGGTGGTGAGGCGCAGCTCCTGGATCCCGGTCTTTTCAGCGAACTTGATCCAGATCTCGGGCAGAAAGACCCCCTCCAGGTCGGAACACACTAAATGCATCGCGTCACCTCATCTAAATAGCTGTGGTCATCAAATATGGCAAATTCGAGAATCCAACGATCCGGCGGAGCGGGGTGCCCGATCAAAATGGCCACACGGGTTCCCGGTCTAATCTTCCAGGCTCTCGTCCTCGATGCGTATCACCACCGGACGGGCGGCCGTCACATCCAAGGCGCCGAGATCGCGCAGGGCCTGCTGGACATCCGCCTCCCGGGCCCGGTGGGTCAGCATCACCACCGGCACGGCGCCGTTGGTCTTGCGTCCTTTCTGGTGAACCGACTGGATGCTGATTCCGTGTGTGCCCAGGACTCCGGATATGGTCGAGAGCACCCCCGGCCGGTCCAGCGCCGAAAAGCGGAAATAGTAGTGGGCCGAAATCCGGTCGATCGGCAGGATGGGGATTTCCCGGATCATTTCGCGTTGAAAGGCCAGGGCCGGCACGCGGCCGGCGGTGCCGCTCAGCATGTTGCGCGCCAGGTCCACCAGGTCGCTCACCACGGCGCTGGCCGTCGGCATCATGCCGGCGCCGCGGCCGTAAAGCATGATGTCGCCCGTTGCGTCCCCGGTCACGGTGACGGCGTTCAGGGTGCCGTTCACGTTGGAGAGCATGTTGGCGAAGGGGATCATGGTGGGGTGCACCCGGACTTCCACTGCGTCGCCGCGGTGTTTGCTGATGGCCAAGAGCTTGATGCGGTAGCCGAACTGCCCCGCGAACTCGATGTCCATCGGCGTGATGTGCGAGATGCCTTCGATGAAGACGTCCTTCAGGTTGAGCGGCATCCCGTAGGCGAGCGCGCTCAGGATGGCGATCTTGTGGGCGGTGTCGAAGCCTTCCACGTCCAGGGTCGGGTCGGCCTCGGCATAGCCCTGTTTCTGGGCGATGGCCAGGGCATCGGCAAAGGTGCTGCCCTCGTCGGTGATCTTGGAGAGAATGTAGTTGCAGGTGCCGTTGAGGATCCCCGTCATGGCGGTGATGCGGTTTCCGACCAGGGACTCCCGCAGGGTCTTGATGATGGGCATGCACCCGCCGACGCTCGCTTCGAAGTAGAGGTCCACCTTGTTGTCGGCGGCCGCCTGGAAGAGCTCGTTGCCGTGGGCGGCGATGAGGGCCTTGTTGGCGGTCACGACATGCCGGCCGGAGGCGATGGCCTTCGCGATCAGCTCCCGGGCGATGCCCTCGCCGCCGATCATCTCGACGATGACGTCGATTCCCGGCTCCTCCACGACCCGGCGGGCGTCGGCGACCAGCACGCCCTCCGGAAAACGGATCCCGCGGTCCCGGGCGAGGTCAAGATCCGCCGCCCGCTTGAGGTTGAGCACCGCCCCCAGCCGGGAGGCGATCAGTTCGCGCTGCTCGAGCAGCAGCTTGGCCACGCCGGTTCCCACCGTGCCGCAGCCGAGCAGACCGATGTTGATTTGGCGCATGTTCTCTATGGTCCTTTCTGATATGAATACTGCCCGCCGCAAGCGGCGGGCAGTATTCATTATTACATGATCTTGCGGATCCCCCGCACGGCCTGGTTGATGCGCATGGGGTTTTCGATCAGCGCAAAACGCACGAACTCATCGCCGTACTCGCCGAACCCCAGCCCGGGCGAAACCGCCACCTGGGCCTCGCGGATGAGGAATTTGGAAAACTCCACGGAACCCATCTTCCGGTACTGGTCCGGGATCCGGCCCCACACGAACATGGTGCCCTTGGGCTTCGGGATTTTCCACCCGGCGCGGCTCAACCCCCGCACCAGGGCATCGCGGCGTTCCTTGTAGGTGGCGCGGATCTCCTGAACGCACTCATCGGGGCCGTTCAGGGCGATGATCGAGGCGATCTGGATCGGCTGGAACACGCCGTAGTCGAGGTAGCTCTTGATGCGTTTCAGGGCCGCCACCGTCTCGGGGTTGCCGCAGCAGAAGCCCATGCGCCAGCCCGCCATGCTGTAGCTCTTGGAGAGCGAGAAGAATTCGACGCCCACCTCCTTGGCGCCCTTGGCCTGGAGGAAACTCGGCGCCTGGTAGCCGTCGAAAACCAGATCCGCGTAAGCAAAGTCGTGGATCACGAGGATGTCGTTTTCCTTGGCGAAGTCCACCACTTTCTGGAAGAAATCCAGGCCGACGACCTCGGTGGTCGGGTTGTGCGGGTAGCTGATGATCAGCATTTTGGGCCGCGGCCAGGTCTGCTTGGTGGCGGCCATCAGGTTTTCAAAGAAGTCCTGCCCGGGCCCCACCGGTATCCCGCGCACATCGCCGCCGGCGATAATCGCCGAGAACGGGTGGATCGGGTAGGTCGGGTTGGGGGTGAAGACCACATCGCCCGGCCGGGTGGTGACCAGCACGAGGTGCGACAAGCCCTCCTTGACGCCGATGGTGACGATGGCCTCCGTGTCCGGGTCGATGTCGACGTCGAACCGGCGTTTGTACCATTTGGTGATGGCCAGCCGCAGCTTGGTGATCCCCATCGAGGCCGAGTAGCGGTGGTTGTGGGGTTTGCGGGCGGCTTCGACGAGCTTCTCCACGATGTGCGGCGGGGTCCCGAGGTCCGGGTTGCCCATGCCGAGGTCGATGATGTCCTGGCCCTCGCGCCGCGCCTGCATCTTGATCTGGTTCACGGTCGCGAACACGTAGGGCGGCAGCCGGTCCAGCCTGGCAAAGCGATTGGTCATGGTTCCGCCTCTCCTTTTCCGGTAAAATTCCTTTTGACTTTTAGGTCGAATACGTCTAAATTTCAAGTGTTTTATGATGTTTGCAGATAAAAAAGGAGACAGGCATGACGGAGCCGATCACCTATGCCGATGCCGGCGTCGACATCGACAAGGCCAACACACTGGTCAGCGCCATCGGGCGCATCACCAAGCAGACCAACCGCCCCGGGGTCATGAGCGAGATCGGAGGATTTGCCGGACTTTTTTCCATCGAGCGCGTCATCGCGGACATGAAGCACCCGATCCTGGTCACTTCCACCGACGGGGTCGGCGCCAAACTGAAGATCGCCTTCATGTTAAACCGGCACGACACCATCGGCGTCGACCTGGTGGCGATGTGCGTGAACGACATCCTCGTGCAGGGCGCCAAGCCGCTTTTTCTGCTCGACTACATCGCCACGGGCAAAATCGACAGTGATCAGGTGGCGGCCATCGTCACGGGCATCGGCGAGGGGTGCAAGCAGGCCAAATGCGCCCTCATCGGCGGGGAAACCGCTGAAATGCCGGGGATGTACGCACCGGGCGAATACGACCTGGCCGGGTTCGTGGTCGGGATCGTCGACAACAGCAACATCATCGACGGCACCGCGATCCGCGCCGGCCACCAGTTGATCGGGATCGCCTCGAGCGGGCTTCACAGCAACGGCTACTCACTGGTGCGCAAGATCTGCTTCGACGTTCTGAAGCTCAAGGTGGACGCCTACGTCCCGGAGCTGGGCAAGTCCCTGGGCGAGGAGCTGATCACGCCCACGCGCATCTACACCGACACCGTGCAGGGCCTGCTGAAGGAGCTGCCGATTCACGGCCTGGCGCACATCACCGGCGGCGGCATCGTCGACAACATCGTGCGCATCATCCCACGGGCGTTCAGCATCCTGATCCGCAAGGGCAGTTGGAAGGTGCCCCCGGTCTTCTCTTTCCTGCAGGCCGCCGGCCGGGTGCCGGAAGCCGACATGCTGCGCACCTTCAACAACGGGATCGGCATGGTCGCCGTGGTGCCCCAGGCGGCGGCGGGCGAGGTCCTCGATCGGCTCGGGGCGATGAACGAGCAGGCCTGGCTCATCGGAGAGATCATCGAGCGCAAGGACCCTGCCGAACGACTTGTCTGGGCCTGACATCGCATGGCCTTCTCCCTGCCATGATCGTTCTGGGTATCGAATCCTCCTGTGACGAAACCGCGGCCGCCCTGGTGCGCGACGGCCGCCGGGTGCTCTCTTCCGTGGTCGCCTCCCAGACCGAAGTTCACCACCGCTTCGGCGGCGTGGTGCCTGAGCTGGCATCCCGCAGGCATCTGGAGGCGATCGGCCCTGTGGTGCGGAGCGCCCTCTCCCGGGCCGGTCTCGATCTGGGGGGGGTGGAGGGCATCGCCGCGACCCGCGGCCCGGGCCTGATCGGGTCCCTGTTGATCGGGTTCTCGTTCGCCAAGGCCGTGGCCTATTCCCTGGGGCTCCCCTGGGTCGGGGTCAACCATCTCGAGGCGCACATCCATGCACTTTTCCTGGAGGAGCGGCCGCCGGAGTTTCCTTTCGTCGCGCTGCTGGCCTCCGGCGGGCACACGGGCCTTTATTACGTCACCTCGTTCATGGAGATGGAACGGCTCGGCCAGACCCGGGACGACGCCGCCGGCGAGGCCTTCGACAAGGTGGCCAAGATCCTCTCTCTCGGCTATCCCGGCGGCGCGCTGATCGACCGGCTCGCCCGCGAGGGGGACCCCGGGCGGATCCGCTTCCCGCGGCCCTGCATCGACCAGCCGGGATACGATTTCAGCTTCAGCG
>CAZLSV010000110.1:13611-13879 GCA_964562235.1 uncultured Desulfatibacillum sp. | reverse complement strand
CCGGGAAGGCGGCCGCACGGTGGGCGCCGGTGTCGTCGCCGAAGTCATCCAATAAGCATAAAGGAGAAGACCCGTGAGAGTGCTCATCACGCTTGCCTGTGCCGAATGCAAGCGACGTAACTACACGTCGACCAAAAACAAGCGCACGACGCCGGACAAGTTGGAGTTTTCCAAATACTGCCGGTTCTGCCGCAAGCACACGGCCCATAAAGAAACGAAATGAACTCCGGGATCCGCCATGCCGGAGCGATCGATCCGGCCGCGCGGG
>CAZLSV010000110.1:10028-13601 GCA_964562235.1 uncultured Desulfatibacillum sp. | reverse complement strand
CACGCTTCCGCGTCGGGGATAGCTGGAATAGAAACCAGAGCGAAGCGAGGGAATAGGCCTGTAGCTCTAATTGGTAGAGCAGCGGTCTCCAAAACCGCCTGTTGGGGGTTCGAATCCCTCCTGGCCTGCCACTTTTTTTTCATAAAGGAGTTCGGACGGAGAAAGCAGACCGGCGCGGGCATCGGTTTCGCCGGCCGCGGGCTTTTCTCTGCTTG
Source organism: uncultured Desulfatibacillum sp. (assembly GCA_964562235.1). Lineage (GTDB taxonomy): Bacteria > Desulfobacterota > Desulfobacteria > Desulfobacterales > SpSt-501 > SpSt-501. Next base: position 13,386 of record CAZLSV010000110.1, on the reverse strand, counting down.
GGAGACGCATGGGACGCATTTTACGGAAAAAGCCGACAAGCCTGAAGAAACGTAAAAAGCAGGATGAGGACAACGGCGCGTCGGAGGCCAATGCTTCGGCGGCCGGCGCCGCCGCCGGCGTGGATGCCGTGGCCGGCGAGGGGACCGAGACCAAGCCCAAAGCGATTCCGGTGCCCAAGAAAGCACCGATGCCGTACGGGGGGGCGACCTCCAGCCCACCGGCCGACAACGTGTTCACGCGTGCTGTCCAATTCCTGAGAGAAGTCAAAATCGAACTGAAGAAGGTCACGTGGCCGTCACGCCAGCAGACGACGGGTTCGACCCTGGTGGTCATCGTGCTGGTCATCATCATCTCCCTGTTTTTGGGGATTGTGGACATGGGCCTGTCCACCGTGATTCGGGCCGTGTTCAATTAACGGGAGGAAAGACACCCGTGGCGCTCAGATGGTATGTTGTGCATGTTTACTCGGGCTTCGAGAACAAGGTCAAAGCGGCCTTGCAGGAGCGCATTGCCGGCTCTCCGCAGTCCGAGAAGTTCGGGGACGTGATTGTGCCGACCGAGGAGGTCGTGGAACTCGTCAAGGGCAAGCGCAAGACCTCTTCGCGCAAGTTCTACCCCGGCTACATCCTGGTGCGGATGGAGCTCGACGACGAGACCTGGCACATCGTGAACAACACCTCCAAGGTCACCGGGTTTCTGGGCGGCCGGCAAAAGCCGGCCCCGCTCTCGGATGCCGAGGCCGAGCATATCATCAAACGCATGGAGGCGGGCAAGCGCCAGCCTCAGCCGAAATACTTCTTCGAGACGGGAGATGACATCCGGGTCATCGACGGGCCCTTCACCAACTTCAACGGGACGGTGGAGGAGGTCAACCAGGAAAAGGGCAAGATCAAGGTCCTGGTCAGCATTTTCGGCCGGGCCACCCCCGTGGAGCTAGATTTCGTCCAAGTCCAGAAGATGTGACAACGCCGGGCGATGCAAGGGCTGCCCACCGGCGCGCGGGAGCGCCCGGCGGGGAATGCCTTCAGAGGCCGCGCTATTATGAGTTCAGGAGAAGAAGAGACCCATGGCAAAAAAAGTGATGGCACTCGTCAAATTGCAAGTGGAGGCTGGAAAGGCCAACCCCTCCCCGCCGATCGGGCCGGCCCTGGGCCAGCACGGCGTCAACATCATGGATTTCTGTAAAGCCTTCAACGCCAGGACCGCCAACGACGCCGGCATGATCATCCCCGTGGTGATCACCATTTATCAGGACCGGTCGTTCACCTTCATTACCAAGACGCCGCCGGCGGCCGTGTTGCTCAAGAAAGCGGCCAAAGTCGCCAAGGGCGCCAAGGATCCGAAGCGTGAAAAGGTCGGCAGCGTCACGCGTCAGCAGCTGGAGGAGATCGCCAAGCAGAAAATGGTGGACTTGAACGCGTACGATTTGGCTGCGGCCTGCCGTATTGTGGAAGGCACGGCCCGGAGCATGGGAATAGAGATCGGTTAGGCGTCCCGCCGCCGGGGGGTCCCGGCTGCCGATCCGAACCACAAGGAGAGCGAAACCAAGATGCCAAAACGCGGTAAGAAGTATACCGAAGCCAAGAAGAAGATCGCCGGAGCCGCCGGCGTGGGAGTCCCCGAAGCCGTCAAAATGGCGGTGGAATCTTCATTTGCCAAGTTCGACGAGACCGTTGACGTGGCCGTCCGCTTGGGGGTGGACCCGCGCCACGCCGATCAGATGGTGCGGGGCAGCGTCGTGCTCCCGAACGGTATCGGCAAGACGGTCCGAGTGCTGGTTTTCGCGAAGGGCGAAAAAGAGAAGGAAGCCCAGGACGCCGGCGCGGACTTCGTGGGCGGGGACGACCTCGTTGAGAAAATCAAAGGGGGCTGGTTCGATTTCGACAAGGTCGTGGCCACCCCGGACATGATGGGGGCCGTCGGAAAGATCGGCAAGATCCTTGGCCCGCGCGGGCTGATGCCCAACGCCAAGAGCGGCACGGTCAGCTTCGACGTCACCCGGGCCGTCAAAGAGCTCAAGGCGGGCAAGATCGAGTTTCGCGTGGAAAAGGCCGGCATCGTCCATGCCCCCATGGGCCGGGTGTCCTTCGGCGTGGACAAACTGGTCCAGAACGTCTCGGCGTTTCTGGACACCATCCTGCGCCTGAAGCCCTCGAGCAGCAAGGGGACCTACCTGCGGGGCATCGCGATTTCCACCACGATGGGCCCGGGCGTCAGGATCGACACGAGCCTTGTCAAGGAAACGGCGAAGTAAAACATAAAAAATCCGAAGTTAAGCGGATTTTAATTTTTCTGTCAAAGACCGTAGGTACGCTTGGGCGGTTAATCGGCACGCGGTGCGTGCCGGCCTACCGAGACAGAGGGACTCAGCGGGCATCCCCATCCGGGTGCCCGACAGCACCTTTGATCGGCCTTGGCCATGACCTTCGGTTCAGCAGAAATCCGAAGGAGGTGAGAATCCAACGTGAAAATTGAAGAAAAAAAACAGATCGTCGAGGACCTGCACGCGCGCTTTGCGAAATCCAGCCTGGTCATCCTGACCGATTTCAAGGGGCTGGACGTCGCCGCGGTCAGCGACCTGCGCCGCAAGCTCACGCAGGCGGGGGTCGAGTACAAGGTCGCCAAGAACACGCTGATGGCGAGGGCGTCGGAAGACACGCCGATATCGGTGCTGAAGGACCTTTTCAAGGGCCCCGGCGCTGTGGCGATCAGCTACGAGGATCCGGTGACGCCGGCGAAGATCCTGACGAAGTTCGCCGACGACAGCAAGAAGCTGGAAATCCGGGCGGCCGTGTTGAACGGCAAGCTGATCGACCCCACCGGCGTCAAGGCGCTGGCCGCCCTGCCGTCGCGGGAGGTGTTGCTCGGCCAGTTGGTGTCGGTCATGGCGGCCGTGCCCACCTCGTTTGTGCGGGTTTTGGCGGAGGTGCCGCGCAGCCTGCTGAACGTGCTCAACGCCGTCAAGGATCAAAAGGAAGGGGCGGACACCCCGGCCGCGGCCTGAACCGGCTCCGGGCGGGTGAGCGCTTCGGATCCAAAAGACAGACTCAGACAATAGACCCAAACGATTATAATGTTTATAAGGACACTGGAGGACAACTGAAATGGCTAACGTGACCAAAGAGGATGTAATCGAGTTCATCGCCACCATGTCGGTGCTGGATCTCTCGCAGCTCGTCAAGGAACTGGAGGAGAAGTTCGGCGTGTCGGCGGCGGCCCCGGTCGCCATGATGGCCGCCGGTCCCGCGGCGGGCGCGGCGGCGGCCCCGGTCGAGGAGAAAACCGAGTTTGACGTTATCCTGACCGCTCACGGCGAAAAGAAGATCAACGTGATCAAGGAAGTGAGCGCCATCACGG
>CAZLSV010000110.1:0-10018 GCA_964562235.1 uncultured Desulfatibacillum sp. | reverse complement strand
CACCGGCTTGGGCCTCAAGGAGGCCAAGGACCTGGTGGAAAGCCCCCCGAAGCCGGTCAAGGAAGGTATTGCGAAGGCCGATGCCGAGAAGGTCAAGGCGCAGCTGGAAGCCGCCGGCGCCACCGTGGAGATCAAGTAACGAGTCGACCGATACCGTGGCCTGCTGCCTGCTTTCCCAGAAGTTCAGCCTTCCCTGTTTTCTCACCGGCGGCAGCCGGCCACGGAGGTCATCGTCCCGTCCAACATCAGCCCGTCACCTGCTTCAGGTGTTCTAACCTCAACCCGATTGCGGAGATGCTATGTCCGAAAGACTCATGGCAATCAAGCGTATTCGCAAGAATTTCGCAAAGTATGACAAGATCGTCGACATTCCCGACCTGATCGGGATGCAGCGCGACTCCTTTACACGTTTCCTGCAGATGGACGTCCCGCACGAGAAACGCGCGGAAATAGGCCTGCAGGCCGTTTTCAAGTCCGTGTTTCCGATCAAGGACTTCACCGGGAGCGCGTCCCTGGAGTTCGTCTCCTACCGTTTCGGCGAGATCAAGCACACCATCGAGGAGTGCATTCACCGCGGGATGAGCTACGAGATCCCGGTGCGCATCACGGTGCGCCTGGTGGTCTACGACACGGACGCCGAATCCGGGGTCTCCAACATCCGCGACATCAAGGAGCAGGAGATCTACTTCGGCACCATCCCGTTGATGACGGCCAAGGGCACCTTCATCATCAACGGCACGGAGCGCGTGGTGGTGAGCCAGCTGCACCGCTCCTCCGGGGTGTTCTTCGACCACGACAAGGGCAAGACCCACTCCAGCGGAAAAATCATCTACAGCGCGCGCATCATCCCCGTGCGCGGCTCCTGGATCGACATGGAGGTCGACCCCAAGGACATCGTGTACATCCGTATCGACCGGCGTCGCAAGTTCCCCGTGACCACCCTGTTCAAGGCCTTCGGTTTCTCCTCCGAGGACCTGCTTTCCTACTTCTACAAGACCGAGCGCATCCTTGTTCAGGGCAAGCGCTACCACAAGGCCTTCGACGAAGATCTGCTGAAAGGCCAGCGCGCGAGCCGGGACATCAAGGACACCGAAACCGGGGAGGTCCTGATCAAAAAAGGGCGCCAGTACAACGTGCGCATCCTCAAGCGGCTCAAGGCGCTCGGGACCGACATGGTGCCGATCAATGTCGAGGAAATCTACGGCCGCGCCTTCGCCTTTGCGGTCAACCACCCGCAGAGCGGCGAACCGCTCGTGCGGGCCAATGACGCCGTGGACGAAGAGGGCCTCGGCCGGCTGGCCGAGGCCGGTGTGGCCGAGTTCGACCTGCTGTTCATCGACGGGCTGTCCAGCAGCGACTCGATCCGCAAGACCCTTCTGCTCGACAAGGTGGCCAGCAAGGAAGAGGCGCTGATCGACATCTACCGTCGGCTGCGACCCGGCAACCCGGCCACCCCGGAAGTGGCCCAGGAGTTCATCGACAATCTCTTCTTCAAGAGCAATTACTACGACCTCTCCGGCGTGGGACGCCTGAAGATCAACCAGCGCCTGGCGTTGACCAGCGCGCCGGATCTGAGCATTCTGCGCAAGGAGGACATCCTGCTCACGGCCAAGTCGCTGATCGAACTGCGCGACACCCAGGGGGTCGTCGACGACATCGACCACCTCGGAAACCGCCGCGTGCGGGCCGTGGGCGAATTGCTCGAAAACCAGTACCGCATCGGTCTGGTGCGCATGGAACGGGCCATCAAGGAGCGCATGAGCCTGCAGGAGGTCGATGCCTTGATGCCCCACGACCTGGTCAACCCCAAACCGGTGTCGGCTGTGGTCAAGGAGTTCTTCGGGACGAGCCAGCTGTCCCAGTTCATGGACCAGACCAACCCGCTGTCGGAAACCACCCACAAACGGCGCTTGAGCGCGCTGGGGCCCGGCGGCTTGACCCGGGAGCGCGCTGGTTTCGAGGTGCGCGACGTCCACCCCTCGCACTACGGCCGCATCTGCCCGATCGAGACCCCGGAAGGGCCTAACATCGGGTTGATCGTGTCGCTCAGCACCTACGCCCGGGTGAACGATTACGGCTTCATCGAAACCCCCTACCGGGTGGTGGAATCCGGGCGGGTTTCCGACGACGTCCGGTTCCTCGATGCCTTCGAGGAGAAGGCGTTGCCGATCGCCCAGGCCAACGCCCCGCTGAGCGAGAAGAACCTGTTCGTCAATCCGCTGGTCACCTCGCGCGTGGCGGGCGAGTTCATGATGGTCAACCGGGAGGAGATCGAACTGATGGACATCTCCCCCAACCAGCTGGTGAGCGTCTCGGCCTCGCTGATCCCCTTCCTGGAGAACGACGATGCCAACCGCGCCCTGATGGGGTCCAACATGCAGCGGCAGGCCGTGCCGCTGCTCATGAACGAGGCGCCGTTGGTCGGCACGGGGATCGAGGGGGTGGTCGCCAAGGATTCAGGGGTCACCATCGTCGCACCGCGGGACGCTGAGGTGGTCGACGTGGACGCCGCCCGCATCGTGCTCAAGCACGAGCCGGCCGACGATCCCAACGAGAAGCAGGTGACCATTTTCAACCTCTCCAAGTTCGTGCGCTCCAATCAAAACACGTGCTTTAACCATCGCCCCATCGTGCACCGGGGCCAGCGGGTGCGCGCCGGGGAGATCATCGCCGACGGGCCGGCGACCGATCAGGGCGAACTGGCCCTGGGCAAGAACGTGACGGTCGCGTTCATGCCCTGGGGCGGGTACAACTTCGAAGACTCGATTCTGGTGAGCGAGCGCCTGGTGCGCGACGGCGTCTACACCTCGGTGCACATCGAGGAGTTCGAGGTGGTGGCGCGCGATACCAAGCTCGGCAAGGAGGAGATCACCCGGGACATCCCCAACGTCGGCGATGAGGCGCTCAAAAACCTGGACGACAGCGGCATCATCCGGCTGGGGGCCGAGGTGAAGCCTGGCGACATTTTGGTCGGCAAGATCACCCCCAAGGGCGAAAGCCAGCTTTCCCCCGAAGAAAAGCTCCTGCGCGCCATCTTCGGAGAGAAGGCCGGCGACGTCAAGGACACCTCGCTGCGGGTCCCGCCCGGGATCCAGGGCATCGTCATCGATGCCAAGGTCTTTTCGCGGCGGGGGGTCGAAAAAGACGACCGGACCCGGCTGATCGAGGACGAGGAAATCTCCTTGCTGGAAAAGGACCGGGACGATGAAATGACGGTGATCGAGGACGTGGTGCGCGCCCAGATCATCGACCTGCTCGAAGGTCAGAAGGCCCAGTCGCCGATCAAGAAGGGCAAGAAGGTGCTCGTCAACGCCGGTGTCAAGCTCGACGCCAAGAGCCTGGCGGAGGTGCCCGTGGCGGCGCTGGAAGGCATCGTGCTCAAGGACCCGCAGATGACCCAGCAGGTGCACGAGATCCTGGAGCGCTACCGCGATCAGCGCGAGCTCTGCCGGCTGGCTTTCGAACAGCAGGTGAGCCGCTACGAGCGCGGCGACGAGCTGCCGCCGGGGGTCATCAAGATGGTCAAGGTATACGTGGCCATGAAACGCAAGCTGTCGGTCGGCGACAAGATGGCCGGCCGGCACGGCAACAAGGGCGTCGTCTCCCGGATCCTGCCTGTCGAGGACCTGCCGTACTTCGAAGACGGGCAGCCGGTGGACATGGTGCTCAACCCCCTGGGGGTCCCTTCGCGCATGAACGTCGGCCAGATCCTCGAGATTCACCTGGGGCTCGCGGCCAAGGGGCTCGGCGACCAGATCAACGGGTTCATGGAGGAGCAGAAGCTCAGCAAGCTGCGGGAGAAGCTGCGCAAGATTTTCCCCGGAACCTCCGAGAAGAAACTGATCGGGGCGTTGGACGACGAGGACCTGCAGCACTTTGCCCGGTTCTATAAAAACGGCGTTCACATGGCGACCCCGGTGTTCGACGGCGCCAAGGAAGAGGAAATCAAGCAGATGCTCGAGGAGGCCGGGCGCGACCGCTCCGGCCAGGTGGTCCTCTACGACGGGCGAACGGGGGAGCGCTTCGACAAGAAAATCACCGTCGGCACCATGTACGTGATGAAGCTGCACCATTTGGTCGACGACAAGATCCACGCCCGCTCGATCGGGCCTTACTCGCTGGTCACCCAGCAGCCCCTGGGCGGCAAGGCCCAGTTCGGCGGCCAACGCCTGGGCGAGATGGAGGTCTGGGCCATGGAGGCTTACGGCGCGGCCTATGCCCTGCAGGAGTTTCTGACGGTCAAATCCGACGACATGGCGGGCCGTACCCGGATGTACGAGAAGATCGTCAAGGGCCAGAACGTGCTCGAGCCCGGCATCCCGGAATCTTTCCGGGTCATGACCAAGGAGCTGCAGTCACTGGGCCTGGACGTCGGCCTGCTCATGGACGCCGATGACCCTCGTAGCGCGGAATAGCCGAGCGGTCGAACGCCGCTGGCCGGAGAATCACCTACCCATACTCCCACAGGAGTGAGATGATGGACACGTTGTACGATTTTTTTGCGAAACCCACTGATCCGAGACGATATCGCGCGATCCGGGTTGCGTTGGCCTCCCCGGAGCAGATCCGCAAATGGTCCCACGGCGAGATCAAGAAACCGGAGACCATCAACTACCGGACGTTCAAGCCCGAGCGCGACGGCCTGTTCTGCGCCAAGATTTTCGGCCCCACCAAGGACTACGAGTGCAACTGCGGCAAGTACAAGCGCATGAAGCACCGCGGCGTCATCTGCGAGAAGTGCGGGGTCGAGGTGATCCAGTCCAAGGTCCGGCGCGAGCGCATGGCGCACATCGAGCTCGCCACTCCCGTCTCCCACATCTGGTTTCTGAAGAGCCTGCCGAGCAAGATCGGCAACCTGCTGGACCTGACGCTCAAGAACATGGAGAAGGTGCTTTACTTCGACAGCTACATCGTGCTCGATCCGAAGGACACCCCGCTGGTGCGCGGGCAGCTGCTCTCCGATGAAAAATACATGGAAGCGGTCGAAACCTACGGCGCCAAGTTCACGGCCGGCATCGGCGCCGAAGCGGTCCAGTCCATGCTGAAGGCGATCGATCTGGAAGCGCTCTACAATGAGCTGCGCACCGATCTGCGGGAGACCGGCTCGATCGCCAAGCGCCAGAAGCTCGCCAAACGCCTGAAGATCGTGGAAGCGTTCCGGCGCTCCGGCATCGACCCGACCTGGATGGTCATGGACGTCATCCCGGTCCTGCCGCCCGACCTGCGGCCCCTGGTGCCGCTCGAGGGCGGTCGCTTCGCGACCTCCGACCTGAACGACCTCTACCGCCGGGTGATCAACCGCAACAACCGTCTGCGGCGGCTGATCGAGCTCAAGGCGCCGGACATCATCGTGCGCAACGAGAAGCGCATGCTGCAGGAGTCGGTGGACGTGCTGTTCGACAACGGACGGCACGGCCGGGTCATCACCGGCACCAACAAGCGGCCGCTCAAATCCCTGAGCGACACCCTCAAGGGCAAGCAGGGGCGGTTCCGTCAGAACCTGCTGGGCAAGCGCGTCGATTACTCGGGTCGTACCGTCATCACCGTCGGGCCGGATCTGCGGCTGCACCAGTGCGGCCTGCCGAAGCAGATGGCGCTCGAGCTCTTCAAGCCGTTCGTCTACTACCGGCTGGAGCAGAAGGGGATGGTCTCCACCGTGAAGAGCGCCAAGAAAATGGTGGAGCGTGAAGTCCCGGAGGTCTGGGACACCCTGGACGAGGTGGTGAAGGAATACCCGGTCATGCTCAACCGCGCGCCCACCCTGCACCGGCTGGGCATCCAGGCCTTCGAACCGATTCTGATCGAGGGCAAGGCGATCCAGCTGCACCCGCTGGTCTGCACCGCCTTCAACGCCGACTTCGACGGGGACCAGATGGCCGTGCACGTGCCGCTTTCCGTGGAGGCCCAGATCGAGGCGCGGGTGCTGATGCTCTCCTCGAACAACATCCTGTCGCCGGCCAACGGCAGCCCCATCATCGTGCCGAGCCAGGACATCGTGCTCGGCACCTATTACATGACCCGCGGGATCAGCGGCCGTCGGGGAGAGGGAAAGGTCTTCGCCAATCCGGGTGAGGTTCGCTCGGCCCACGATGCCGGCGAAGTGGAGCTGCACAGCAACATCCAGGTGCGCATGCAGGGCAAGCGTTACGACACCACGGTCGGTCGGGTGCTGCTCTGGGACATCGTGCCGAAGGTGGATATCCTCGATCTGCGGCACCTCGTGGTGGCGACGCAGGAGGAGGCCGACGCCGCGCGCGAGCGTCTGGCCCGTGGCGTGGCGTTCGAGAAGATCGTGCGCGAGATGTCTCAGGGTCCGGACCGGGACAACGAGGGCCGGATCGGCAAGCTCACCTACAACGAATTCAAGAGTGTCTTCAACTGCGCCGAGGCCGATGTCGACCGGATCTATGCGCTGAGCGTCGGCGATGTCAGCCCGGTGCTTCACGCCGACAAGGCCTTCCATCTCTTCGAGGTCGAAAACAAATACCCGGTGGTGCCCTTTGACATCGTCAACCACGTGATGGACAAAAAGGTGCTGCGGCAGCTGGTGGACTACGTTTACCGCAACCTCGGCCCCAAGGCCACGGTCGTTCTCTCGGACCGCCTGAAGGACATCGGTTACCGTTACTCCACCCGCGGCGGCCTGTCCATTTGCATCGACGACATGATCATTCCGGACGCCAAGAAGGCGATCCTGAAGAAGGCCGAAGAGCAGGTCACCGAGATCGGGCGGCAGTACACCGAAGGCTTGATCACGCAGGGCGAGAAGTACAACAAAGTCGTCGACATCTGGGCCAAGGCCACCGACGACGTCGCCAACGAAATGATGGAGGTGATGAAGCTCGAGCCGGTGCGGGACAGCGACGGCAAGCTCGCCGTGGACGCCAAGGGCAAGCCCGTGATCGAGGAGAGCTTCAACCCGATCTACATGATGGCGGACTCCGGGGCGCGCGGCAGCAAGGACCAGATGCGCCAGCTGGCCGGCATGCGGGGCTTGATGGCCAAGCCCTCCGGGGAGATCATCGAGACCCCCATCAGCGCCAATTTTCGCGAGGGGCTGTCGGTGCTGCAGTACTTCATCTCCACCCACGGCGCCCGCAAGGGTCTGGCCGACACCGCGCTCAAGACCGCCAACTCCGGCTACCTGACCCGCCGCTTGGTGGACGTGTCCCAGGACTGCATCATCACCGAGGAGGACTGCGGGACGCTCTCGGGCGTGGAGCTGGAACCCCTGGTCGAGGGCGGCGAGATCATCCAGGTGCTGGGCGAGCGCATCCTGGGCCGCACGGCCCTGGACGACATCCTCGACCCGTTCACCGACGAGGTCATCGTCCATGCCGGCGAGGCCATTGACGAACACGTCGTCGAGAAGGTCGAACTGGCCGGCCTCACCTCGGCCAAAATCCGCTCGGTGCTGACCTGCCGGACCAAGAAGGGCGTCTGCTCCAAGTGCTATGGGCGGGATCTGGCCCACGGGCGGCCGGTGGAGATCGGTCAGGCCGTCGGCATTCTGGCGGCGCAGTCGATCGGCGAACCGGGCACCCAGCTCACCATGCGCACCTTTCACATCGGCGGCACCGCCAGCCGGCGCGTGGAACAGGCCGACATCCGGGCGCGCGTGGAGGGCTCGGTCAAGTTCGTCGATCTGCACGTCGCCAAAAACTCCGAGGGCGCTTTCGTGGCCATGAACCGACGCGGCGGCAAGCTCATCATCATGAGCGACAGCGGCCGCGAGCTGGAAAGCTTCCCGGTGATCTACGGCGCCCACCTGGCCATCAAGAACGGCCAGAAAGTCAAACCCGGCGACCCGTTGGCCACCTGGGACCCCTTCACCACCCCGATCATCACCGAGGTGGACGGCACGGTCAAGTTCGGCGACATCGTCCCCGGCCGCACCATGCAGGAGAAGGTCGACCCGGTGACGGGCAAATCCAGCCAGATGATCATCGAATCCAAGAGCGCCGAGGAGCGGCCGCGCATCTCCATCAAGGACGCGGAGGGCAAAACCGCCAAATTGCCGGGTGTCTCCGGGTTCGCCCGCTATATTCTGCCGATCAACGCCATTTTGCTGGTGGAAGAGGGCGACACGGTCAAGGCCGGGGACCTCGTGGCCAAGCTGCCGCGGGCGACCACCAAGACCAAGGACATCACCGGCGGTCTGCCGCGCGTGGCCGAGCTTTTCGAGGTGCGCAAGCCCAAGGAAGTCGCGGTGCTGAGCGAGATCGACGGATACGTCGCGGTTTCCAAGAGCTCCAAGAAGGGCAAGCAGAAGGTGACCATCACGCCGGTGGACGTCGGAGACAAGAAGGAGTATCTGATCCCGCGGGGCAAGCACATCAACGTTTACGAGGGCGACTACGTCCGCGCCGGAGAGGCCCTGATCGGCGGCTCCGCCATTCCCCAGGACATCCTCAAAATCAAGGGCGAGGTCTCCCTGGCCAAATATCTTGTGGATGAGGTTCAGGAGGTCTACCGCCTGCAGGGGGTGCGCATTCACGACAAGCACATCGAGGTCGTGGTGCGCCAGATGATGCGCCGGGTGAAGGTGATGGATGTGGGCGATACGGAGTTCGTTCTCGAGGAGCAGGTGGACCGGCTGAAATTCGAGGAAACCAACCTGGCCGTGGTCGACAAGGGCGGCAAGCCCGCGGTCGGCGAGCCTTTGATCCTGGGCATCACCAAGGCCTCGCTCAGCACCGAAAGCTGGGTCTCGGCGGCTTCCTTCCAGGAGACCACCAAGGTGCTGACGGACGCCAGCATCCAGGGTGCCGTCGACCGGTTGAACGGCCTCAAGGAAAACGTTATCATGGGGCGGCTCATTCCGGCGGGGACCGGCATGGTGCGCTTCGACGACATAGACGTAGAGGTGGTCCAGTAGCCTTCGGGCGACTGCCTGAAAACTATTCAAAAGAAAACACTTGACATTCTGCTTAATCTTTTATACATATCGCCATTTTGCAAAATCGGCCGATTGCCGACGACGAGGAGACCATGCCGACGATCAACCAGCTTGTCCGCAACGCGCGCAAGCGCGTGCAGAAGAAGAAGAAGACCCCGGCCTTGAAGGGGGCGCCGCAGAAGCGCGGCGTGTGCACCCGCGTGTACACCACCACCCCCAAGAAGCCGAACTCCGCGCTGCGCAAGGTCGCCCGCGTGCGGCTGACCACGGGAATCGAGGTGACGGCCTACATTCCCGGGGTGGGCCACAACCTCCAGGAGCACTCGGTGGTCCTGGTGCGCGGCGGGCGCGTGAAGGACCTTCCCGGCGTGCGCTACCACATCGTGCGCGGGACGCTAGACACCCTGGGCGTCGAAGACCGCAAGCAGAGCCGCTCCAAGTACGGTGCCAAAAAACCCAAGTGACCCCTGCGGTTTTTTCCGCAAGACGTTTCGCTGATTATTAAAACGGAGTCGATATGCCACGCAGAAGAGAAGTCGCCGAGCGGCCCGTCCGCCCGGATTCCAAGTTCGGGAGCAAGTTGGTGACAAAGTTCATCAACTGCCTCATGCACGACGGAAAACGCAGCACGGCCGAGGGTCTGGTCTACGAGTCCTTTGCGCTCATGGCCGAAAAGGTGAAGGAACCCCCGGTCAAGCTCTTTGAGCAGGCGGTGGAGAACGTGCGGCCGATGATCGAGGTTCGCTCGCGGCGGGTCGGCGGCTCCACTTACCAGGTGCCGACCGAAATCCGATCCTCGCGCCGGACGGCGCTCGGGATCCGGTGGTTGATCAGCTACGCGCGCCAGCGCCCGGAAAAGGGCATGGCCAAGAAACTGGCCGCCGAGTTCCTGGACGCGGCCAACAATCGCGGCGCCGCCGTCAAGAAACGGGAAGACACTCACAAGATGGCTGACGCGAACAAGGCATTTGCGCATTTTCGCTGGTAGTGCCTGCATCTTGAAGAATACGGGTTTCACCGCGGAGGGCATAACCGGTTTCTATGCCCTTCGCATTTTAAGGGGAGGACAAACGCATGGCCAAGAAGAAATTTGAGCGGACGAAGCCGCATGTGAACGTA
>CAZLSV010000109.1:944-14002 GCA_964562235.1 uncultured Desulfatibacillum sp. | reverse complement strand
GACCGACCTTGACCGTGTCGCCGGCCTTGACGAGGATTTCGAGAACGGTGCCGGTGGTGGGGGAGGGGATTTCGACCGCGGCCTTGTCCGTTTCAACTTCCAAGATGATCTCGCCTTCCTTCACCGCCTGGCCCACGGCGACCCGCACGGCCAGCACCTCGCCTTCGTGGATCCCTTCCCCCAGGTCCGGGAGCTTGAACGCCTTGGCCATGTGCGCCTCCTTTATGCCGCCAGCAGCTTGCGAGCCGCGTCCACGATGCGGGGAACCCCCGGCAGATAGTATTTTTCACGGCTGAAGAGCGGGATGACCACGTCGTAGCCGGTCACCCGGGCCACCGGGGCCTCCAGATGGAAAAAGGACTTCTCCACCAGGCGGGCCACGACCTCGGCCCCCGGCCCGAAGCTGCGCGGCGCCTCGTGCACCACGGCCACGCGCCCGGTCCTGCGGGCGGAGGCCGCCAGCAGGGAATCGTCCAGGGGCGAAATCGTCAGCAGGTCGATGACGTCGGCTTCGACACCGTGTTTCTGCTTGAGCTCCTCGGCCGCTTCCAGCGTCGGCCGCATCATGGCGCCGTAGGAGATCAGGGTCAGGTCCCGGCCCTCGCGCACCTGCTGGGACTTGCCGATCGGAAAGGTCTCCTCCTGCTCGGGGACCTCTTCGCGGAACGCGCGGTAGATGGCTTTGGGCTCGTAGAAGATGACCGGGTCCGGGTCGCGGATGGCGCTGACCAGCAGGGAGCGCGCGTTGCGGGGACCGGAGGGGATCACCATCTTGAGTCCCGGGATGTGGGCCCAGAAAGCTTCGCGGCTCTCGGAGTGATGCTCCAGGGCGCGCACGCCGCCCCCGAAAGGCGCCCGCAGGACCATGGGGACGTGGAACCGTCCCTGGGAGCGCATGCGCAGGCGCGAGGCGTGGGCTTCGATCTGGTGCATGGCGTAGTAGCTGAACCCGTCGAACTGCATCTCGCAGACCGGCTTGAGGCCGTAGACGGCCATGCCGATGGACATCCCGGCGATGGCCGACTCCGCGAGCGGGGTGTCCACGACGCGGCGCTCTCCGAAGGCCTCGATCAGCCCGTCGGTCACCCGGAAGACGCCGCCGTCCACGCCCACGTCCTCGCCGAGGCCCATGACGCTGTCGTCCTTTTCCATCTCCTGGCGCAGGGCCAGGTTCAGGGACTGGACCATGGTCATCTTAGCCATGTTTCTGCTCCTTGTGCGCCTCGGCCATCCGGCGGATGAACTCCGCGCGCTGCTCTTTGAGGGACTCCGGCATCTCCTCGTAGGCATGCTCGAACATCAGCAGCGGGTCGCCCAGGCTTTTCATCTCCTCCTCCGCGCGATCCACCGCCGCCTGGATCTCGGCTGTGATCGCCCCCTCCTCGTTTTTGAGGGCATTTTCGCTAAAAAGCCCTTTGCCCTTCAGGTAGGCCTGGAAGCGGGGGATGGGGTCTTTTCCCCGCCACTCTTCGACCTCGGCCTCGCTACGGTAGCGCTTGGGGTCGTCGGCGGTGGTGTGCACGGCCATGCGGTAGGTGACGCACTCGATCAGGGTGGCGCCGCCGCCGGCCCGGGCCCGGTCCACCGCCTCCTTGGCGGCCGCGTAAACGGCCAGGATGTCGTTGCCGTCCACCTGGATCCCGGGAATCCCGTAGGCGAACGCTTTCTGGGCGAGGGTTTTGGAGCGGGTCTGCCTGGCGCGCGGAATCGATATGGCCCAGTGGTTGTTCTGGCAGACAAAGACCACCGGCAGCTGAAACACGCCGGCAAAGTTGAGGCCCTCGTGGAAATCCCCCTGGGAGGTGGCGCCGTCGCCGAAAAAGGTCAAGGCGACGTCGTCTTTGCCGCGGTATTGCATGCCCCAGGCGATGCCCACGGCGTGCAGAATCTGGGAACCCACCGGAACGCATATGGGCAGGTCGTTGCGCTCGGCGGGGATGCGGCTGCCCTCGTTGAAGCCGTTGTTGTAGACGAGAAAGCTCTCCAGCGGCCGGCCGCGCCAGAGCTCGGCCGCCATCTCCCGAAAGGCGGGCACCATCCAGTCCGAGGCCCGCAGAGCGGCGACGGCGCCTAAATGGGCGGCCTCCTGCCCGGCGATCGGGGGGAAGGTCCCGATCCTTCCCTGGCGCTGCAGGCTGAGCAGGCGTTCGTCGAAGCGGCGGGCCAGCAGCATCGTCCGATGCAGCCTCAGCAGTGTGGGAGGGTCCAGGGCCGGCTCGAGAGAAGCGTCCAACTCGCCCTTCTCGTCGAGAATCGACAGGTAGTCCAGGCGGTCCGGCAGCTCGATCGGGGTTTTCGGCATACATGGGTCCTTTCGTCGAAAACGAGATGCGCCCATTTATGGCGATGATTAGGTTTCAAGAATATGTGAACCCGTCAAACCGAGTCAAGAGGAAGGCGTGCCCGCCGCGGCGGAGCCGTGGGGCACCTATCTGGAGAATGGGGCCGAAGAATGGGGCCGGGCGAGGGTGGGTCCCCTCCCGCGGCCTGGCGGAAGATGGCAGGAGCAGGCGAGACATTTATCGGCCGGCATCATTCGACGATTTCGAGCACGGCGCGCTTTTTCTGCTTGGCGGACGTCGCGCCGAGGATCGTGCGAATCGCCTTGGCGGTTCGGCCCTGTTTGCCGATGACTTTTCCCAAGTCCGCCTTGGCCACGTTCAATTCCAGGATGGTCGCCTGGCTGCCCTCGAGCACGTTCACACTGACTTGTTCCGGATGATCGACCAGGGCCTTGGCGATGTATTCGATCAGCTCTTTCATGAGGTCCCTCTCCCTTCGTTGCAGTTCGAAGCCAGCCGCGAGAGTTGACGTGAGAAATCTGAAGCCAGAAAGGAAAGTTGGAAAATCGGCCATGGGAAACGGATTGAATTACTCTTATCACGAGTTTCGCGATGCTTGCAAGAGAATCATTAAAATAAAGAACCGGGTTCATTTTATCTTGTTTTTTGCATTCAAAAATTCTAACTCAACCAGGGTCGTTGCCGCCGCACAAACCAGGTCGCAAACAGCTGCCGCCGGCCAGAATTAAAAACACGGCGCCGCGAGAGGCGCTCTTTGGAGGAGCGTGATCATGGAGTTTTCGATCCCCCGTCATTTGGGCGAGGAAATGGAGCGTTTTCGTGAATTTTTGCAGGGCCCCATGGCATCGCGCTTGTCGGGCTGGTACCGCCAAGGGGAGCTGCCGCGGGAGTTTTTCGAAGAGATGGGTGCCGGCGGCTGGTACGGGTTTGACGTTTCCAGGCGGCGCTGGGAGAGGCGGCCCTCCCTGCGGGAGGCCCTCATCGCCGAGGAGCTCGCCACGCTTTCCCCCGGCGCGGCCATCGCGGCATTGGCGCACGCGGATTTGGGCATGATGGGCGTCTGCCTTTTCGGCTCCGAAGCGCTGCAGCGCAGCTACGGACCCGGCGCAGCGGCCGGCCGGACCATCATGTGCCTCGGCAACACCGAAGGCCAGGCCGGGAGCGATGTCGCGGCCGTGGCGGCGGCCGCGGTCCCGGTCCCCGGCGGCTGGCGGCTGAGCGGGGCCAAGCCCTACGTGACGAACGGCGCCGCCGCGGACCTCGGCGTGGTCACGGCCGTGACCGATGCCGATGCCCCGCGCACCCGGCGCATGTCGATGTTCCTCGTGGACCTGAACGCCGAAGGCGTCAAGCGCACTCGTTTGAGCAAGCAGGTGTGGGTGCCGTCGGACCTGACCCGGCTGGAGTTCCAGGACGTTTGGGTGCCGGAGGACCACCTGATCGGTCAGCGGGGAAGGGGGCTGCAGCAGGTGCTCGCGGTCTTCACCCACAGCCGGGTGGCCATCGCCGCGCTCACCCTGGGCACGGCGGCCGGCGCCTTCGACCTGGCCGTTAAGCGCGCCGTGAAGCGCAGGGCCTTCGGCCGGCCGGTCGCCGATTTTCAAGCCAAGTCCTTCGAGATCGCCCAACTGCACGCCGGGATCGAAGCCGCCCGGCTGATGCTCTGGAAGGCGTGCTGGAAGGTGGACCGGGGCGAGGAGTTCCGGGAGGAGGCTTCGCTGGCCAAATTCCTGGCGGTGGAGATCGCCCGCAAGACAGCCGCCTGGGCGGCGGACATGTTCGGCGCCGCCTCGGTCGTGCGGGAGCACCCCATCCACAAGTTCCCCATGGACGCCTGGGGCTCCTCCCTGGGCGAAGGCACCCAGGATGTTCAGAAACTCATCATCTTCCGCGAAGTCATGAAGCGCTACCGATAAAGTATTTCAGCGGGCGCGGGGCGCCCGCTGAAATGTTTCAAGGCTGCAGAATGATCTTGCCGAACTGCCGGCCCTCCTCCATCAGGCGATAGGCCTCGATCCCGTCCCGCAGAGGGAGCACCGGGCCGACCACCGGCTTGAGCTTGCCCCGTCGGATGAGATCGACCACGGTGCGGAAATCCTGATGGTTGCCCATGGTGCTGCCGATCAGGCTGATCTGTTTTCCGAAGATGAAGCGGATGTCGATTTCGGTTTTGGGGCCGCTGGTGTTGCCGACGATCACGATGCGCCCCCCGCGCGCCACGGCCTGCATGCTGCCCGCGAGCGTCGCCCGGCCGACGTTGTCCACCACCACGTCGACCCCGCGCTTGCCGGTGAGCCGGGACACCTCCCGCACCCAGTCCGCCCGCGACCGGTCGATGACGACCTCGGCGCCGAGCGCACGCGCGCGCTCGGCTTTTTCCTCGCTGCTGGCCACGGCATAGACGACAGCACCGGCCAGCCGGGCGATCTGGATCGCCAGGCTGTTGACGCCGCCGCCGGCGCCGACGACGAGCACGGACTCCCCCGCCCGGAGGGCCGCCCGGTGGATCAGCATGCGCCAGGCGGTCAGCCCGGCCAGCAGCGGGGCGGCCGCCGGCGGAAAATCCAACCCCTCGGGCATCGGCGCCAGGTTCTCCGCCGGCACGGAAACGAACTCGGCCGCCCCGCCGCGCACGTGCTCGCCGAGAATCTGGTAGCCGGGGCTGACCGACGCCTCCCCGCGGCGCGTGAATTCGTCCTGCACCCGGTTGATCCCGGGGTCGATCACCACCCGCTGCCCGAGCGACCAGCCCGAGACGCCGGCGCCGACGGCGGCGATCTCGCCCGCCACATCGGCACCGCACCAGTGCGGCATCTCGAGTTTCAAGCCGGGCCAGCCGCGCCGCACCCAGATGTCCAGGTAGTTCAGCGCGCAGGCCTTGACCATCACGACCACGCGGCCAGGCGCCTCCGCGGGGTCGGGGACATCCCCGTAGCGCAGGACGTCCAGCTCTCCGTGTGCTTCGAAAAAGAGGGCTTTCATCGATTCACCTCCGTTAGCGATGGGACGGGTTGCCGGCCGGTGCGGCAGTTAGTTGAACGGCGATTGCGGCTTGCCGCGGCGGGCACCCCGCTCCGCCTGCGCCGGTTCAAGAGTTGCCGTATTTGACGGCCGGTCGGATATGCCCATTTCAAAATCCCCCTAACCCCCTTTGTCAAAGGGGGCAATGACACGGAGCGGCGCCGATGCGGCTTCGTCACCGGATACGTGGTGCCGCGCGCCACAGAGCCTGCTTTATGCCGCATGGCATAAAATGTTGCGGGAAAGAGGAGGGCGGCATAAGTGGTCGTGCCAAAATGACGCCCGGCAAGCGGAACGTTATTTTGACAACCACTATATGAGGTGGGCGCCTGCCTGTAAAGACGATTGCGCGATGATCCCCTGGGAGGCCGGGCTTCTTGACAACCCCGGACCGATCGTTAGATATTATGAATAGTCCCAACGCCCTCCGCAGCGCGCTTTGCCCTATCCCGGCGCGGCCGATCAACCGATGGACAGGAACCGCTTTGATGAAGCCTCCGCCTCGGGCCCGAAGCTCCAGCCGACGTTTCGAAGAGGTGGAACACACCGCCGACCGGGCCTTGCGGATTTACGGGCGCGACCTGGCTGAACTTTTCGCCAATGCCGCGCTCGGGATGAACCGCCTGATGCAGCCCGCCGCCGGCGGCCGGCCGTCGATGGCCAAGGAGATCGAACTGGAGGCCATCGATGCCGAAAGCCTGCTGGTGGCCTGGCTGAGCGAGCTCTCCTTCTGGGCGGAAACCGAATCGCTGCTGTTCACCCGGTTTGAATTTTTCCGGATCTCGCCGACCCGCCTCCGTGCCGAGGTGCGCGGAGACCGGGCGGAGGCGCTCGAAAAACACGTAAAGGCGGTGACGTTTCACAACCTGGAGATCCGATCCGAAGCCGGCGGGTTCACGACCACGGTTGTGTTTGATGTTTAGCGGGCCATGGCGGTTGGCGCCACTTTATCGGCCAGTAAGCTTGTACATTGTGTGAGAGGCGTTCAGCCTCGATCCTCGCGGCTGGAAGCCCACTCCGCCGAAGCAAACTCGGCTGCGAAGGCCGGGAGCCGCTCCCACGAAAAAATTCAACTTACTTGAAAGTTTTCCAGAAACCATCCACAGCCGGGCGACGCGGCAAAGCGTGGTTTGCAACCGGCTGATGCGGAGGTGCTCATGGCCGCAGTCCGGGGCTTTAAAAAAATAGACCCGTACCTTTTCGAGATCCCGATCTCTTTCCGCGCGGGCATGCGCGTGCCGGCGCGGTTTTACGCGGACGATGAACTGGCCGCGGCCATGACCGGCGACCGCAGCCTGGATCAACTGGTGAACACCGCCAGCCTGCCCGGGGTCGTCGGACACGTACTGGCCATGCCGGACATGCACCAGGGCTACGGCTTTCCGATCGGCGGCGTCGTGGCGACCGCCCTTCCGGACGGCGCCATCTCCCCCGGCGGCGTGGGCTACGACATCAACTGCGGGGTCCGGCTGCTGGCAAGCCACCTCGACGCGGAGCAGGTCGCGCCCCACCTGGACGACCTGGCCTCGGCGCTTTACGCCAACTGCCCCAGTGGGGTCGGCAAGGGCGGGCAGGTGAGGCTCAAGCCCGGGGAGCTCGACGCGGTCATGGAAAAGGGCGCCCGCTGGGCGGTGGGCCGCGGCTACGGGACCGCGGCCGATCTCGAACGCACCGAAGGCGAGGGCTGCCTGCCGGGGGCCGATGCCGCCAAGGTCAGCGCCCGCGCCCGGGACCGCGGCCAGGGCCAGGTGGGGACGCTCGGGGCCGGCAATCACTTCATCGAAGTGGACCGCGTCGAGCGCGTCGTCGACGAGGCGCTCGCCAGACGCATCGGCCTTTCCCCCGGCCAGGTCGTCGTCCAGATCCACTGCGGCTCGCGCGGGCTGGGGCACCAGGTCTGCACGGACTACGTCAACCTGTTCCAGAAAGCGGTCCTGAAATACCACATCGAGCTTCCGGACCGCGAGCTGGTGTGCGCGCCTCTGAGCAGCCCCGAGGGCCGGGACTACCTGGCCGCCATGACGGCCGCCGCCAACTATGCCTTTGCCAACCGCCAGGTGCTGGCGTTTCACATCCGGCGCAGCTTCGAGCAGGTCCTGGCCGGCCGGGTGAAAAATTTCGGCCTGTACCAGATTTACGACATCGCCCACAACATGGCCAAAATCGAGACCCACAACGTCGACGGCCGCCGGCGGGAGCTGTGTGTCCATCGCAAGGGGGCCACCCGGGCTTTCGGCCCGGGCTCGGAGGCGCTGCCGGAGGTCTACCGGGAGATCGGTCAGCCCGTGCTGGTGCCGGGGTCCATGGGGACCGCCAGCTGGGTGCTGGTCGGAACCGATGCGGCCATGGCGCAAACCTTCGGGTCCACCTGCCATGGCGCGGGGCGGACCATGAGCCGGCATCAGGCCAAGCGCTCCGTGCAGGGGGCCGCGCTGCGCCGGGAGCTGGAGGCCGGCGGGATCCACGTGCGGGCGGGCAGCCTGGCCGGACTGGCGGAAGAGGCGCCGGCAGCTTACAAAGACGTGGACCGCGTGGTCGATGTCGTCCACGGCGCCGGGATCGCCCGCCGGGTGGCGAGGCTGACGCCCCTAGCCGTCATCAAGGGTTGATGGCGCTGCGAGAGGCCCAATTTCCGCGTTGCACTTCGCCCCGTCGTCCCTGCGGCGTACTGCAAGTACGCCTCGCTCCGCGGGGCGCACGCGCCTTGAACTTGAGCCTCTCGTAGCGCTATCCTAAACGGCGAGGTTTGCGTGGTATGTAGCACAGCCGTTCGGGAAGCGAAGCAGGCCGTCGGGCTGACCCTCACCGAAAGGAGGTTTCATCATGCGCATGCAATTCCGAAGTGTCCTTTGCGCGACCGATTTTTCGGAACATTCCAACCAGACCATTCCCTACGGGGTGGCGATCGCCCGGGAGTTCGGGGCCCGGCTCTACGTCTGCCATGTGATCGATCTTTCGGCGGTCACCATCTACGGCGAGTTCCAGCTGGACCCGGTCGGCCAGCAGGAGCGGATCCGGCAGGAAGCCCGGGAGCAGTTGTCCCGGATGCCGGGGCTTCAGGCCGTGGAGTGGGAGCCGTTGATCCGGGTGGGCCAGCCGGCGGCGGAGATCGCCCGGGTCGTCGAGGAAAAAGGGGTGGACCTCGTGATCACCTCCACCCGCGGCCGCTCCGGCCTCAAGCGCCTGATCCTGGGCTCCGTGACCCACCGCATGATGCGGACGCTGACCTGCCCGCTGCTGGCGGTGCAAGCCCTCGAGGAGGCTTTCTCCGACACGGGCGCCGGCGGCGTGCGGTTGAAGAAAATTTTGGTCGGCAGCGACTTCTCCGCGGACTCGCTCCTGGCGTTGAACTACGGCCTCAGCCTGGCGCAGGAGTTCGAGGCCGAGCTGCACCTGATCCACGTCATGGAGCCGCCGGTCTACCCGGAGTTCCTCACCCCCGACGAACAGGGCCAGGACATGGTCCGCACCGAGGTGTTCAAGGAAAAACTGGGCGCGCTCGTCCCGGAGGAGGCCCGCAACTGGTGCTCCCTGAAGACCTCCGTCCTGCGCGGTCAGTCCTACGAAGAGCTGGTGGCCTATGCGATGACCCAGAGCATGGACATGATCGTTGTGGGCGTGCGCGGGCACGGTCTGGTGAAATCACTGCTCATGGGCTCGACCACCGACCGCGTCGTGGAGCGCTCGCCCTGCCCGGTGCTGACGGTGAGCGCCCACGCGGCCAAGAGCTGATCCGGGTTCGCCGTTCCGCGCCCAATGGGTGCCGGCGGGTTTCCGGGACCGGACCCCCGGGGGCGTTTTCGCGACCGCCTAAGACGCCATCCGCAACCCGGCCGCCGCCACGCTGCGATCCGCCTGCAGCCGGCCGTCGGAGACCTGCATGATCCGCCGGGCATGGGCGGCGCACTCCGCGCTGTGGGTCACCATGACGATGGTCATGCCCCCGTCGTTGAGGCGCTCGAACAGGTGCATGATCTCCCGGCTGTTCCGGGAATCCAGATTGCCGGTGGGCTCGTCGGCCAGCAGGATGGGCGGCTCGTTGACGATCGCCCGGGCCACCGCCGCGCGCTCTTTTTCCCCGCCCGAGATCTCTCCCGGCAGGCGATCGGCTTTTTCCGCCAGCCCGACCCGGGAGAGCGCCTCCAGGGCCATGGCCCGCTTTTCCGTCTTGCCGCGGCGGGTCACGGTCAGCGGCAGCATGACGTTTTCGATCACCGAAAGATAGGACACCAGGTGAAAGCTCTGGAACACGAACCCGAGATACTCGCGGCGGAAATCCGCCAGCTGCTCCTGGCGCAGGCGGTACACGTCGATCTCGTCCACCAGCAGGCGGCCGGAGCTCGGGGCGTTCATGGCGCCGAGGATCCCGAGCAGGGTTGATTTGCCGGCGCCGGACTCCCCCATGATCGCGATGAACTCACCCGGGGCCATCTGGAAGCTGATCTCGGTGACCGCCGGCACGGCCGAGGCGCCGGCGCCGAAGGTCTTGGTCAGTCGTTCTGCAATAATGTAGCTCACGAAGGACTCCTTTATCCTGCCGCGCGCCCCGGACCCCTTTCGAGGTCCGGGCGGCGGGCATTGCGTGGAACATATTAATCGTGTTGATAGGGTGTCGGCCGAGAGCGGCCTCCTCTCCCTAACCCTCTCCCCCAGTCCTGGGGGAGAGGGCAGGGTGAGGGGGTGCCCCGTGTCCATACAAACCTGCAATCCTCAACAACGGCCGGCGGTTAAAGCGTCCGCAGGGCCTCGTTCGGGTCCAGCCGGGCGGCCATGGCCGCCGGGTAGGCGCTGGCCGCCAGGCCGAGCGCCAGGGCCAGGACCAGGGAGCCGATCGCCAGCTCCGGGCTGAACGGCACAGACCCCCCGTGGCTCTCCGACAGAAACGACAGCGCCGCCTCGGTGACGCCCAGCCCCAGCCCGTAGCCGATGATGCCGGCCAGGCCGGAAATGATCCCGGCCTCCAGGAAAACGATCCGCATGATGTGGGAGCGCCGGAACCCGATGGCCCGGAAAATGCCGATCTCGTCGGTGCGCTCCCGGACGCTGCCCATCATGGTGACGAGCACGACCAGCCCCCCGATGAACAGGATCACGGCGGAGATGCCGTAGGAGAAATGCGCGAACTGGGCCAGCATCTCCATGCGGCTCTGGACCACCTGCTGGATCGCCATGACTTTGGCACCCGGCAGCACCTCCGCGATCTGCCGGACCATGTCTTCGATCGGGCAGTCCTTGCACAGGGCGGCCACCTCCGCCATGGAGATGCGGCCGGTCTTCTGGAAGGCCTGCTGGGCGGTGGCCAGGGGGGCAAACGCCAGCTGGTCGTCCTGGGAGCCCGTCGGCTCGAGGATCCCGGCGACGGTGAGCTCAAGCCCGTTGACCGGCAGCTGGTCGCCGGTTTTCAGGTTCAGCAGCCCGGCCGCCTCGGACCCTAAAAGGATGCCGGTTGCGTCCGGGTAGGACCCCTGAACGCGCCACCAGGGCTTGAGGATGCCGGCGGCCTTGAAATCAACCCCCGCCATGAGGATGCGCCGGCCCTCGACCGAGGCCACCCCGAGCACCATGGGGCCGACCGCCGCGATGTTGCGGTTGTTTTTGATCGTGGCCACCCGCGCGAGATCGGACTCCCGGATCTCCTCCAGGTCGAAGGAGACCCCGCCCAGGGAGAGCCCCCCGTAGCTGAGGGAGAGGTTTTCGGTGCGCGGAACGATAAGGATGTTGGCCCCGTACTGCTCGAGCTTGTGAGCGATGTCGTGAGTGGTGGCCTCCACGTAGCTGATGATGCCGACCACGGTCGCAACGCCGATCACGAGCCCGGCCAGGATGAAGGCCGCCTTGCCCTTGCGGCGCATCAAGTTGCGCAGCGATATCAGTTTAAGCGTCATGGTTCAGGCCTTTCGGGGATAGTCGAAATAGGTTTTGCCTTCGAGAATGTCGCTCACGCGGATGAGGAGCATGCCGTTTTCAATACGCCGCTCGAGCGGGGCCGGGTTGCAGCCGCCCTTGACCTCGTTCACCTTGGTCGAATGGAAGCGCTGGCCGCAGTTGCGGCACACCATGAAATCCCCTTCCTGGGCGTAGCCCTTGCCGGCCCGCCAGCACACGTCGCAGGCGTCGAAGGCCGCCCGCACAACGCCGTCGGCGCTCTTGACGACAAAATAGCGGATCGTGAGCTCCCCGCTCTGGTGCTGGAAATAGTGCGCCTTGCCGTCTTCAAAAGTGGACACGGGCATGGAGACGGTATCGCCGGTGGCCTTGGCGGCAGTCGTCGGGCTGAGGGGGTTCTGCGGGGTTTGAGCGCCGAAATACCAGAACGCGCCGGCGGCCATGAGGACCGCCACGGCGAGTCCGGCAAGCAGGGGCCGGCGGTTTTTGGGTTGGGTACCGAGAACGGCGGCTTTCTTGACCGCCAGTTTGTCGTTGGCAGATTTCCGGGACATGACAGATCTCCTTGTCGGTTTTGTGAGCTACGATTGCGTGAATGAAGCGCTCGCCGCATCGGGCAGCCGCCATCGGCCGCCGTGAGGGACGATTCGATCAAAGACGGGAAAAAACAAGATCAGATAAAAGGGATCAGATCAGCAGGATTTGGAGACGCAGGTAAAGAGGGGTGTCGGGCGGGCTTGAATCCGCGCCGCCGGCGGCCGGGGTCGAGGGGCATGGCCGCACCGGGGTCTCGAGAACCACCGCAGCGACCGTCGCGACGGTGATGGGGCCGGTTTCACTTAAAGAAGGCAGGGCGGGGGGGTGCTGTTCGAACCGGCACCCGGAGCCGGCGCCCGCCGAGGCATCTGTCGTTTGCTCGCAGCAGGGCGTGGCGTCCGCCGGGTGGGAAACCGGCTGCGCTTTTTGCCGGCAGCAGGGCATGCTGCAGTCCTCCGCGTCGGCGCAGGCAGGCGCCAGGACCGCGGCCAGGAGGATCAGCGCGAGCAGAACACGGATGCATTTGGCGCCGGTTGATTTCATAGTTTCAAACTATAAATTCTTCCATGGACATCTGTCAAGCCGAAAATAAGGCAGGCCGGGCTTGGGGCAAAATCGATTCCAGAATCCCCCCACCCCCTTTGCCAAAGGGGGCGACGGGGGATTTCGCCGCAGCTTGAGAACGGCGCCGCGCGCCATGAGGGGTTTTTCGTGAAGTCCCCTATTGGCAACCCCGTGGGAGTCCTGCTTTGTTGGGACCGCGAAAACAGTGGCTGAAAGCCTCTCTCACATTTCATGACCAATTAGGATGGCGCGTCGCGCCATCCTGACTAAAGGCCCTTGCCCGACTGGGCCAGATCCTCCAGGCCGTCGGCGTCGAGCAGGGAAATTTTCCGGCCTTCGACCTGGATGAGCTGCTGCGAGGAGAGCTTGGCAAAGATGCGGGAGAGGGTTTCGGGGATCGTCCCCAGCAGCGCCGCCAGCTGACCCTTCGAAACATCCAGGTCCACCGTGTGGTTGCCTTCCCGGCCGCTCAGATAGATCAGGTACTTGGCAAGCCTTCCGGGAACCTCTTTCAGCGACAGGTCTTCGATCAGCCCGGCGAACTGCCGGAGTCTTTTGGAGAGCTGCGCCATCATGTTCAGGGCAAGGGTCGGATCCTGCCGGATCAGGTGGGTAAAGGCGCCGCGCGGAAAAAAAAGAACGGTGGACGCAAGCGCGGCCAGCGCATCCGCCGGAAATCCCTGACCGGTAAAAACAGAAACCTCGCCAAAGGACTCTCCCGGGCCACAGAAACGGAGGATCTGTTCT
>CAZLSV010000109.1:0-934 GCA_964562235.1 uncultured Desulfatibacillum sp. | reverse complement strand
GGCATCGCCTTCCGAGAAGATCTGTTCTCCTTTTTGGAACGAATGTTTGACCCCGATGCGGGACAACGCTTCGTACTGCACCGGCAAAAGACCGCTGAAAAGGGAGATCTTTGCCAGTTCTCCCGCGGCGTTTGCCATTTTCGTCTCCTTCAGGGTCATCGTTTTCGCATCCTGTCTGCCCACGTTATGGATCTTGCGGACGCTTTCAGAAGAGGGACGATCACGGCCGCTGTTAATGCTGGCACGATGGGCAGAACCAGGTCCCTCGCCCGCTCTGGGCGATCCGTTCGATCCGTCCCCCACAGCGCCGGCAGATTTCGCCTTGGCGCGCATAAACCTCGAGATGCTCCTGGTTTGTGCCACCGCACCCGAAGAGATCTTGCCAGTCGGATACCGTGGTCCCGCGACAGGCAACCGCCCGTCCGAGGATCGCGACGGCCATGGTCACCACATTCCCCCAGTCTACCGGCAAGAGGTCGGACGAGGGCCGCCGCGGATCGATCCCCGCCGCAAAAAGGATCTCGCAGGCGTAGATATTGCCGATCCCGGCGATCAGCCGCTGATCCATCAGGAAGGCTTTTACCGGCAGCCGCCGCGTTCGGGCTGCGTCTTGGAGACGCTGCGCCGAGAGCCCGTCCAGAGGGTCATCCCCAAGCGGCGGGAGGTTTGCCGCGGGATGAAGCGTAAAGGTTGCAAAACGACGCGGATCAATGAGTGTCAGCGTTCCCGCGGGAAAAACGATCATCAGCCGGCTGTAATCGGCAACAGGCGTCTCGTTTCGCATCCCTTCGGCCAGGTTCCCCGAGCCACCGCCAATGCTCCCGGGGATCCGGGCGAGCGGCGCCGTGCCGCCCGCCTGCCAGAGCAGCCTCCCCGACATCCGCAGATGCAGCTCCGCGGTCATGCCGCCGCTGATGCAGATCTGCAGAAACTT
>CAZLSV010000108.1:0-14263 GCA_964562235.1 uncultured Desulfatibacillum sp. | reverse complement strand
TCTCCAAAATCCGATATATCGTGGAGCAATATTTCGGCATCAGCCACTTGCACGACCGAGCCAACCGGGCTAGGTTTACCACCATCATCAAGAACAGGTTCGACGCCTGGTTCCGGCAGGCGGCCTTTAACGTGGCAAGAGGAATGAAAAGCTTATCGAGGGTGACCGTATAACCCGGGGGCTCCGGGATAAAAGCCCACTCCGGGGCAAAACCGGAGTTCCCAAGAGCCTCTCTTGAGCTCTTTGGGGTCGATAACGGCGAAGCCGCCACTGTTTTAAAAGAGAAACCCATCAAAAAATTTTCTCCGAAATCCAAAAACCACCCGTGTATCGAGTTTTTCAAACCTCTCCGGTCATTCGAGCCTAATCGATGAAGACGGTGTCGCGCGGCAGAACGCCGGCGGCGGCGAGTTTTTCGGAAATGAGCGCGCGTTGGGCATCGTCCGTCACGATGACCCGATCGTAGGCAATCTCCGCCAGCCCGCGGTTGTCGATGATCACCCGTCCCAGCATTTTCTCGCCTTTGTGCCGGTCGTCCGCCACGGCGGTGAGCTCGATGGAGGTTCCCTGCAGCGACAGGAAGGCGATTTCGGCCAAGTCGGTGGCCCCGTAAAACACCACCCGGTGCACCCCGGACGTTTCAAGGGCCTTGAAAAGTTTTTGGAGCTTCTGTCGGGCCTGGCGGTAATACTGATAGGAGAACTGGATATAACGATACGTGAGCCGGCTTTTCTCCACCATGCCTTTGGCCGTGATGATGTAGCGGATTCGGCTGGGCGGGATGGTCGTGGCCTTGACGTACCCCTTGTGCGCCAGCCGCTTGATGAAGGAATTCACGAGGCCGAGCGAGATGTTGAGGTCCCGCGCCAGGTCCCGCTGGCTGGGTCCGTGCTCGTCGACGACTTTTTCAAGAATTCTAAGTGTTCGAACTTCTTGCGAGTTCACCTGAAGGCCTCGCCGGATACCCTCGCCCCGGCAGCTGTGTAATGAATTTATCGCAGCGGTATGTCGTTTTCTCCCACACGTATCGGCCTGTCGTCCGGATAACAACAGGGCCGGAAAGCCTCCAAGCCGGATGCGTACGCATGGCTCCGCCCCTTCGATTACATTTGGAAATCAACCGATTGGATAGCCTGGCCCGCCATGTTCAAATATTGAACATGGGCAATTGAACACAATTCAGGGGATGTGTCAACAAAATGCCCTTAAAAAAATAAAAGGTTAAATCGGGTGAATAGTCCCGATGCCGCTCGGCATTGCACGAACGCCCGATGGGAAAAGAACAAATCTTTGGTTCTATGCAACCACACGCCCGGCACCCAAGCCCGGTCGATGAATCCGGGAGGCGCGGAGACCGAGAAAAGTCATTCCGATGCTTCCTTTTTGCGCGGCCACGAGTTGAAACCCGACCGGATTTATGGTTTAATAATAAAAATCGTCTTCGTTACCCGGCGGTGTACTTGGACATCTGAAAACAAGGCATACGGACTTATGGAAAGCATTCTGATCATCGACGACGAACCGCAAATCAGGTCCATGATCCGCCTCATCCTCGAGCGGACGGGATACACGGTCTTGGAGGCTACAGACGGGGTCGAGGGGCTGCGGCTCTTTCGTGAAAAAGCGGCCGACCTGATCATCACCGACCTGATCATGCCGAACAAGGACGGGATCGGTTTGATCATCGAGCTGAAAAAGCAATACCCCGACGTCAAGATCATCGCCATGTCAGGCGGCGGCCTGAATCGCCCGGACGGCTACCTGCGCGGCGCCCAGAAACTGGGGGCGGCCTGCACGCTGTCAAAACCGATCAACCGCCAGGAACTGCTGCGGGTGGTCAAAGACACCCTGAAAAGCGAATCGGAAACACCCGCTGCCTGAGCCTTCCCGCCGCCGGTTGCCGAATTAGATCCGGCCATCGGGTCTCGACGCATTCCCTTCCCCTTCCAAAGCTGGTATGGTGCAGTCTCGATCGGGCTTCGGGCCTGCCGGAAGTCCGCTCCACCTTTATTGCCGGCAATCGAATAGGGCCAATTCCGGAACCCAACCAACCGACGGAGCGGGCTGCCCGCCGGCGTCGTAAAAAGAGCAGCCCTGTTTGTTGGCCGGTTTAATACTGTCTTTTGATTGGATGCTATGTCGCTGCGCTTCTCGTCCCGGGACCTTTTTGTGGCATTGACCCTGCTGGGCACGGTGCTTCTCGGTTTTCTCTGGATCGGTACGGCCTCCGGGGCCGATACCATTTATTTCAAAGACGGGATGCGCACGGTGTGCCATGGAAAAGCCTGGGAGGAAAAAGACGAAGTGCACTGCGAGTACGACGGCGGACTGCTTATTTATCCGAAAAACGACGTGTCTCGAATTGAAAGAGGCCCTTCCGCCAAGCCGGGGGCGGAATCGGGTAAGGCTCAAGACACGGGGGGCAAGCCCCTGCCTCCGCCGGCCGCGGCCCCTTCCCCGCCTTCGGAGCGTCTGTCGCCTTCGTCAGCCCAACCGCATTCGGGAGTTTCGTTCTATGACCCGCGCCGGCCGAAAAAATACTGGAGCAGCCCGGCGGCCCGGCACGACTCCTACCCGGAAGCGCTGTCGGCATTGGCAGCCGAGTTCGAGCGGCCCGTGCAGTGGATTGAACAAAATATCCCGGACAGCAACGATTTGGAGGCAATCCGAGCAACCCTGACCGCGCGCGCGCAAACGCCGCCCCCTCTGCCGGCGCGGCCGGATCCGCCGGCCGCGCCGGCAGGGGTTGAATTTTACAACCCGCGCCGGCCGCAGAAGTACTGGACCGCTCCGGACGCCCGCCACAACACGTATGCGGAGGCCATCGAGGCATTGGCCCGCGAATTCGGCCAATCCACGGCCTGGATTGAACGCCATTTGGGGGATGCGAACGACCTCGACCGCATCCGCCGGACCCTGCGAAACGCGCAAGCGGCCAAAGAAGCGCAATGAGCGCCGCCCGGCGCGGCCGAGGAGGTGGCGGGTCGCATCGGGTTTCGGACGCCCCGGGTTGACATCCGCAGTGCGATTGGGTAAAATAGAATATTATTTTCAATGTGATATAAGCGAGTTATGAGTTCAGTTTCAGCAGCGGCCGCCGCCACGAAAGGATAATCCGAGGATGCGCAGGTTGAACCGGGATGTTGTCATTCTCCTCAAGGTGATCACTAGCTGCATGACGGCGGCCTTCCTGGTCTTCTTTTTTTCGGCGCTTTCGGGCGAAGACCTGCTGAAGAACCACAGCTCCATCAAGGACCTGGACCGGATGCTGGGGGAGATATCCGGCGAGCTGAACGGGGGCATCGACCGGCGCATCCGGAACCTGGGCGAAGCGCCCAAGCGAAACCCTTATCGCAAGTTTTACGCCGCGGAGTTCGCCAAGGAGATCCACGAAGTCTCTTACCTTACAGAAAAACAGAAGATCGTGTTTGACGCTTACAATGTGCGGGATTTCGAAAACAAGTCCAAGCGACTGGTCAACTATTCCGAAGCGGCCGACATCGAAGGGTTGATGAACGAGCTTGACATCGTCAAGCGGGAGCTCAAGAATTCGGTCAACCTGATCGACAAGCGCAAGGAAAAACTCGACCGCCAGCGCAGTGCCTACATATTTTTGTTTTTCATTCTCTGGATTGCGGTCTACTTTTACTATGGCCGGGGCTTCATCCGAGGGCGTTGAACGGGGCGTTCCCGTCGACCCACTCCCAAACGACAGTGCGGCCGAGCCCGCCGCCGGCCGCTGCCTCAAAAGGCACTGAATGTACCTCCATTTCTACCAGCTTCAGCATAAGCCCTTTCAGATCACCACCGATCCCAAGTTCCTGTGGCTGGGGAACAAGCACAAGGAGGCGCTGGCGACCCTCAAATACGGAATCATGGAAGACAAGGGGTTTTTGCTGCTCACCGGGGAAGTCGGCACCGGCAAGACCGCCCTCATCAAGCTGCTGGTAAAAACGATCAACGTTTCCGCCCTCGTCGCCACGGTCCCGGACCCGGGTCTGGAGGCCATCGATTTTTTCAACTTGCTGGCGGAAGAGTTCAAAATGGAGCGCCGTTTTGCGTCCAAGGGCGACTTCCTGATCGCGTTCAAACAGTTTTTGCTCAAGGCCAATTTGTCCAAACAAAAAGTCCTGCTCGTCATCGACGAGGCCCAGCGCCTGACGATCGAT
Organism: uncultured Desulfatibacillum sp.; assembly: GCA_964562235.1. Classification (GTDB taxonomy): domain Bacteria; phylum Desulfobacterota; class Desulfobacteria; order Desulfobacterales; family SpSt-501; genus SpSt-501. The sequence goes on along the minus strand of CAZLSV010000108.1, from coordinate 10,094 downwards.
TTGCTGGAGCAGGTGCGCCTGCTGTCCAACATCGAACTCGATAACCGCAAGCTGATCAATATCTTTTTCGTCGGACAGACGGAATTCAACCGCACCCTGCTGGACGAGCGCAGCAAGGCCGTGCGCCAGCGCATCACCGTCAACCATCACATCGAGCCCCTGACCGAATTGGAAACCCCGCAGTACATCCTTCACCGCTTGAAGGTCGCCGGGGCACGCCGCGAGATTTTCACGCCGGACGCGATGAGACGGGTGCATTCGTTTTCCCGGGGCTATCCGCGCCTGATCAACATCATTTGCGACCACGCCCTGCTGACCGGCTACGCAGCGGAGGTCAAGTCCATCGATGTCGCGTTGATCCGGGAGTGCGAAAAAGAGCTGCATCTTCCCGAAATGCCGGCCTCCCTGGAGAGCGGGCAGCCGGCACCAACCTCCCCGTTGCCGGACGAATTTTCCGAGGACGCGCCGGCCGGCAGGGGCATCAACTGGCGGGTCCCCGCCGCGCTCGTGTTTCTGCTGCTGCTCGGCTTCACGATCTTCATGATCTACCAATCCCGGACAGAGAAGCCGCAGCGCTGGGCCACCGAGGACCTGGCGCCGCAAACCTACAAGGGGCTCTCCGGAAATCCGATGGCCTCCACCGCCAGCGAGACTCCGGAACCTCCGGCGGTGGCGCCGGCCCCTCCGCCGGTGGCGGTGGCGGCTGCCGGCAACCGGCCCGAGAGTGTCTCCTCGGAGTCTCTCAGGACCAATCCCTTCGCCAAGGGCAAGGTCATTCTTTTTTTCCCTCACAATTCCAACGAACTCACCCGGGACGTTTTGGACGCGCTCGACCAGATCGCACTCTATCTCAAAGCCGAGAAAAAAATGCGCGTTTCGATTACAGGCTACACCGATTCGGTGGGGTCGGTCACTTACAACCTCAGCGTTTCCCATTTCAGGGCCACTTCCATCAAGAGCTACCTGGCCGGCAAAGGCGTCGACCCGGCCCATCTCCTCGCCGTGGGGATGGGCCCCAAGGACCCCATCGCCTCCAACGACACGCCGGAAGGCCGCCAGCAGAACCGGCGGGTTGAAATAGAACCTCTGCGAGATTGATGGGGCGGCGCCCGTGCCGACGGTCCTTCCTACCCTCTGAATCCGAAGCGATCCGCCAGCAGCTTCAAGGTCGTTGCGCTCACCCTCAGGTGTCGCAGCTCCGCCGCCGACACCCAGCGGGCATCCGACGCGTCGCTGGCGGCCCGCAGGCGGCCCGCCGCATACTCGGCCGCCAGGTCCACGATCACATAATGAAACCGCACCCGGCCCCGTGCGTCCTTTTCGATGACATCGAAAGTGAAGACCGGCTCGCCGGCGCGGATGACCACTCCGGTTTCCTCCAGGATTTCGCGTTCGGCCGCCTGCTGCAGCGTTTCCCCGATCTGAACGCTCCCGCCGGGAATGGCCCAGTAGCCCTCGGCCGGCGGCTGCCCGCGCTGGACCAGCAGCACGGCCGCCTCCTTGAACACGACCGCGCCCACCGCGACGCGGGGCCGGTCCGGGTAATGTGTTGCGTCGGCCGAGCCCATTGACACCCCTCCTTATTTCACCTATCTACGAAAGCAGTTAGCGCAGGGCCGTCGGTGACGACGGCCCATTATAGTGGTTGTCAAAAAACGACCCGCTTGTCGGGCGTTATTTTGTTACAACCACTTATACGTACAAACGATCAAAGGAACTCTCGACCCCCATGCACATTCGCTCCAAGCTGCCGGAAGTCGGCCTCACCATTTTTTCGGAAATGACCGACCTCGCGCTGCGGCACGGGGCGATCAATCTCTCTCAAGGGTTTCCGGATTTCGACACCCACCCGGAGCTGAAAAACCTGGTGGACAAACACATCCGCGAGGGGCGCAACCAATACGCCCCCATGCAGGGCGTCGGGGCCTTGCGGGAGCGTATCGCCGCAAAGGTGCGCGAGATGTACGGCGTCGACTACCAGCCCGAATCGGAAATCACGATCACCACCGGCGGGACCGAGGCCATATACGCCGCGATCACCGCCGTGGTGAACCCCGGGGACGAAGTGATCCTCTTCGAGCCGGCCTACGACTGCTACGCCCCGATCGTGCGGTTGAACGGCGGCCGGCCGGTTTACGCCACGCTGGAGTTCCCCTCCTATCGAGTGGACTGGGACGCCTTCCGGCGCCTGCTCAGCCCGCAGACGCGGCTGGTCCTGCTCAATTTCCCCCACAACCCGACCGGCGCCATCCTGAGCGCCGCGGATCTCGAGCAGCTGGCTGAGATCCTGCGCCCCACCGCTGCGCTGATCCTGAGCGACGAGGTCTACGAGCACATCGTCTTCGACGGGCACAGCCACCAGGGGATGTCGCGCCACCCCGAGCTGCGCGAGCGCAGCTTCGTGGTCAGTTCATTTGCCAAGACCTACCACACCACCGGCTGGAAGGTCGGCTACTGCCTGGCCCCGCAGGCGCTCTCGCAGGAGCTGCGCAAGATCCACCAGTACCTGGTGTTTGCGGTGAACACTCCGATCCAGCACGCCTACGCCGAGTTCCTGGAAGACAAGCAGCGCTACCTGGGTCTGGCGTCCTTTTACCAGGCCAAGCGCGACCGTTTTCTCGATCTGATCCGCGGCTCGCGCTTTCGCCCTCTGCCCTGCCACGGGACCTACTACCAGCTGCTGGATTATTCCCGGATCACCGACGAACCCGAAATCGAGTTCGCCCGGCGGCTCACGACGGAACACGGGGTCGCCGCCATTCCGCCCGCGGTGTTCTATCACGGCCGGGACGACCACAAAGTCCTGCGCTTCTGCTTCGCCAAGAAAGAAGAGACCCTGCGCGCCGCCGCCGACCGCCTTTGCGCCATCTGACCGCTCGCCTCGAAATCGGGCCTTCCCTTTGAACTGCCGGCAGTGAAGCCGGCTTTCGTGCCGGAAAAAGGGTGCAGGCGCCGCGCGCTCGAAACCCACGCCGGGGCCATGGCCCGCACACATGGGTTCAGGTTCATCGAGCGGGTTTGCCGGGAAAAAGGGTCGTGGCGGAAAGGCAGGATCGGAGCACGCGGCGCCGATTTCGGGATGGGGCTGATCCAGGAGTTCGTTCGCGGCTGCGCGCTGCCGCGCCGGCTTGACCGAAGCCGAGGGGGGCAAGAACGGTCGAACGTCCTCGCCCCCACCCCCACGGCAAACGCCTCTGCCGAAGGTTGCACGCATCACGAGTTCCGGGGCTTGCGGTGGCCGGCCTCCGGATCGGCAGCACGCCGATCATCCCCGCCCACCGCCCGGGCCGAATCGCCGCTACCCTTCGGCGGCCGCTCTCCGCTCCAGATGAGGCTCCGTCATCCAGTAAGGGTTGATCATGTCCTCGAAGATGGTCATGGCGGCCTCGGCCCCCTGTCCGGAGGCGGTCACGATCTGCTTGTAGCCCCCCTCCACATCCCCCGCCGAGTAGACGCCCCGCAGGTTGGTGCGGTGGCGGCCGTCCTGTTGGATGTACCCCTCGGCGTTCAGCTCGAGGCCCATTTTTTGGGCGATCGCTACCGCTGGCTCATACCCGATGGCGATGAAAACCCCGTCCGTTTTCAGGGTCGAGGTTTTCCCGCTCTTGAGGTTGTGAACCCGGATCTCGCGCACCCGGTCCTCGCCGATGATTTCCTTGATCTCGGTGTCCCAGTGAACGGGGATCTGGTTCTCCGCCAGTTGTTTGGCCAGGAATTCCTGGGCCCGGAGCGTGTCACGGCGGTGGATCAGGGTGACCGCAACACCCATGTGAAAGAGGTGCAAGGCCTCGGTCACGGCGCTGTTGCCACCGCCTACCATGACCACGCGCTTGCCCTTGAACAGCGGCCCGTCGCAGGTGCTGCAGTAGCTGACCCCCCGGCCGGACAGGCGCGACTCGCCGGGAACGCCGAGCAGGCGGTGGCTGGCGCCGGTGGCCAGCAGCAGGCTTTTCGTCCGGAACTTGCGGCGGCTGGTCTGAACCAGAATCGGATTCCCATACGTGACGTCCACCACTTCGTCCCCGACAAAGATCTGCACGTACTGCAGCGCATGGCTGACCATGATGTCGACAAGGGTCTTGCCCCCGACCGAGGTGAACCCGGGGTAGTTCTCCACCACGGGCGTCAGGGCGACCTGCCCCCCCAGCGCCTGGCGCTCGACAATGGCGGTTTTCAGCCCGCTGCGCACGGCGTAGATGCCGGCGGTGAGGCCCGCTGGTCCGCCTCCCACGATCAGCAGATCGGTTTCCACCAGCTCCGCGTCGCTCTCGGGGATGAAAAGGCTCTGGGGCTCGAGCTTCTGCAGCGAAAGGGCAAACACCTCTTCCGCCTGCGCCCCGAGCCCAATGAGCACGTCGTTGGCAAATGCTTGCGGCACGCTTTGAGCGGAGTATTGATCGGCCAGCTCGGGTTCGCATTGGATGTCGATGATCTCGAGCGAAACCAGCTCCGGCAGTTCGATCACGGCCTTCGCGGCGTTGACCGCCTGCTGCGGGCAATAGGGGCACGTGGGGCTGACGAACACCTTGATCCGGCGGGGCGAGTCGATGCGCCGGATCACCTGGCGGGAGGCTTCGCTCAGATGGCTTTTGCCCATTCCCACCAGGAGAAGGATTTCCAGAAACGTCTTGGCCTCCTCGCCCATCGGCGCCCCGCGCCAGCGGATGGCGTAAGTGTCGGGCGCGATCAGCAGCGTCGGCGACCCCTCCACGTGGTGCTTGCGCGCCAGCTCATGATTCAGATCGTATTCTTTCATGGTGATGCGCGGGCTGAGTTCGCGAAACGCGCGAACCACCTGGCGGATGGCCTGGGCAAAGACGTTGTCGACGCCCTTTTCCGCGAACAGCAGCAAGGGGATGTCGTTGGGCAGCTGCTCGAAGGTTTTGCGGAGCTGGCGCAGGTAAGCCTCGCCCGCCATGTCTCTTTCCCGGCCGTCCGGTTTCGTTGGACCTTGCATGATCAACCCTCCTGGGGCGTTCGAATGGGCAGAAAAAATGGAATCGATTCGATCTGACTAACATAAAGCGAAAGCAGCGTGTGTCAACCGCGGCGGGATCTTCAGCCGTTCCCGAGCGGAAACGACCCGGCGTGGACCAGCGCCTCGGCCAGCGCCATGTCTTCGGAGGTGGTGATCTTGATGTTGCGGCGGCTTCCGGGAACAATTCGCACCGATCCCCCCCGGCGCTCCACCAACGAGGCATCATCGGTCCCGATAAAGCTTTCCGCCCGGGCCGCCCGGTGGGCGTCGCGGACCAGCCCGGTGCGAAAGGCCTGGGGCGTCTGGGCCAGCCACACGTCCGCCCGCGGCAGCGTGGCCTCGATGCTCCCGGCCCGCGTCACGCGTTTGAGGGTGTCGACGGCCGGGACGGCGGCAATGCCGGCCCCGTGCGCCCGGGCGGCCGTCACGCACGCGCGGATGCACGCGCCGTCCACGAGCGGCCGCACGGCGTCGTGAATCACCACGATCGAGTCGTCATCGGGGATGCTGGCCAGTCCGTTGAACACCGAGTCCTGCCGCCGGGCGCCCCCGCCGCAAACCAGGACAGGCTTGCGCACTCCGGCCTCGGCCAGCAGGGATTCGCGCACAAAGCCCACGTCGCCCGAAGGCACCACCAGCACGTGGGTGTCGATCGCCTCGCACCGGTCGAAAACCCCCAGCGTGCGGATCAGCACGGGCACGCCGGCCAGCGGCAGGTACTGTTTCGGGCGCGGGCCGCCGAACCGGCTTCCGCTGCCGCCGGCCACTATGAGGGCATGGACCATTTCATGCGTCCGCTTCGTCGTCGCGTCCGGTTGGCCGGCATTTCACGGCCTCCGTCGTTTAGGGCGCCGTCGGCGGCCGGGCCCGTGGAGGCACGGCGCGGGCCAATCAGGCCGCTTCACCGCAAATATTTGAGTTCCTTCGGCAGGGGAACCCCCTTGCCCATGAGGTCCTCGCCGTAGTTGACCCCCGCCAGGATTCCGATGTCCTTCAGGGTCCGGGAATCCCCCTCGAAAACCACCTCTTCCAGGGCCTCTTTTTGGATTTTCCCTCCCGCCCATTGAATGTCCAGAACACTGCCGGCGTCGAATCGGTCCTGACCGACCACCAGTTCCACCTGGCCGCCGTAGTATTGAACGATCTTGGCCACCAGAAGACTGGGACGGGCGTGGAAGCCGAGCTTTTGAGGCACGCCCACGCGGATGGTGTCGCGTTCGATGTTCTCGTTGAGGATCATGCGCGAGTGGTCGCGGCCGAGCGCCAGGAAATGGCAAACGTAGTAAAGGCCGTAGTTGATGGTGCAATCCAGAAGCTGTTCCGGGTTGATGAGCGCGCACAACTGGTCGCGGACCCGCTTGTAGGTGTTTTTGTACCCCGCCTCGACCAGGTGCCGCTCGTAAAAATGCAGCAACCGGCCCACCATCTGCAGCAGGTGAAACACGACGGAAAAAAAACCTCGCAGCTGCTTGAGCTTGCGGTTGCCGAACCGGAAGCCGCCATGAATGACGTAGGTGTCGAAGGAGGACTGCAGGTTGTGGACCAGCATTTCAAAGCGCCGGACCTCGACCTCGTTGACCTTGTCGGGGACGATGCCCAGGATCTCCTGGAAGCTGTAACGCTCGTAGAACTTGATCTGGTCGAAGCTCTTCACGATGTTGAGAAACTCGCTGGCGATCTTGACGATGTTCTGTTTCTGCTGACCCTTGTCTTCATCGTCGATGTCGTATTCCAGGAGATCGGTCGTCTGGATGCTCGGAAAATCCGCCGCCTGCATGCGGTCCTTCGGAAGGCGGATGCCCAGGCGCTGCGCCTCCGCGATGATCACCGGCGCCATGGCCCTCAGGCAGTTGTTGAGGAATTCAAGGGCGGCCTCCCCGTCGCGTTGAAAGTCCGAGCTGTCCGGCAGGTCGTAGTAACGCAGCCGGTTGGAGATGTGTTTCTGAAAATTCGAGGCCAGGGCGATGTGCCGGGTGGCAGCGGTCAGCTCCCTGAAGAAGTACCAGTTCTTGTTGTTCTTGGCGCCGTGGTAGTCGAGAAAGTCTTCCAGCAGCGTGGAGGCCGATGCCAGCGTGGAGTAGAACTTCTGCGGACGGGTGAGATTGTCGGCCGGCATGTCGAGGATGTGCAGCACGCACTTCAGGTAATCTTGGGAGAAAACGACGACCTTTCCGGCGAAGCTTTCATCAGGGGATGAACGCTCGGGTTCAGGTCCGGCGTGAGGGTTCCGCGTCATCGGCAGTCGATTCCAGGAGGTGTCGGTGATGGAAGAAAGGCCGCGGGAGAGTCAAGGCCGGTCGGAGCCATCCGTAAGCCGAATTCTGTTCCCGCATAGGGTTGCCCCGCAGCGGGCGACGATCATTCATCTGTGGATGCCGGTTGCCCGGCACCTCGTGCGACCTACCCGGGGGCTTGGGCGGGCCACCCGCAAACGCCCCTCTATTTGGTCTTGCACCGGGTGGGGTTTACCGAGCTCCCCGGTCGCCCGGGGAACTGGTGCGCTCTTACCGCACCTTTTCACCCTTACCGCTGGGCGTCTCCCCTTACGGGGCGGCACTCAACGGCGGTATGCTTTCTGTTGCACTTTCCTTCGTGTCGCCACGACTCCACGTTATGGAGCACCCTGCCCTGTGGTGTTCGGACTTTCCTCCGGCCCGCTGGGGGCCGGCGATCGTCTGGCTGACTCCGGCCGGCCTTCTTCATCTTCCCAATATATGATCCTCTCACAATTTGGGCAATTCTTCAAGCGGTCGACCCGCTGCAGTTCGTTGTACATCTGGGGGGGGATGTTCACGTTGCACCCGCGGCACACCGAGTCGCAGACGCTGACAATGGCGACGCCGTCGGCCTTTTTGGCCTTCACCCGCCGATAAAGCGCCAACGCTTCCGGGGCGGCCTGGTCCGACAGGCGGGCGGCCTCGGCCTCCATCCGTTGAAGGGCCTCGCGGGCTTCCTGCGCCTCCTGAAGCACGGAGGCCTTCTCGTCTCGAATCAGTCCGGCCTCCGCCTGCTCGCGCCCCTGGTGGATCTTGATTTCCTCCTGGACGCCTTCCATCCGTTCCATGCCGGCCAGGATCGCGTCTTCAACCCTGGAAGCGATCGCCTTGAGGTCCTCGATCTCTTTCAACCCGGATTGATATTCCTTGTTGGTTTTGACGGATCGAAGTTTTTCCTGGCTTTTTTCGATACGGCCCTGGCACGTCTGCAGCTCCGCGTCCTGGGCGCGGGAGGCCTTCATCAGTTCCTGAATCAAGCTGCGGCTGTTGGCAACGGCCGTGGTGAATTCGTCCAGCCGGGCATCCAGTTCGGCCGTGATGCGATCGACTTGACTCAGGGTCTTGTTGATTTTGCGGATCTCAAGCTCCACGCACTGGAGTTTGACGAGCACATCGATGTGTTGACGAACCTCGTTGGCCATGGCTTCATCCTGTCTGGTGGAGCAAGTCTACACGATCTGAAACGGGTCTGCCTCGATCGAACACGCCTCCACCCGGATGCCGGCCCGGCGGCGGTGCAGGGCGCGTCGCAGCCGCAGCGCCACGCCGGCCGCCATCAGGTGTTCGGAGTGAAAATGCCCGATGTCGATCGCGCCGCGGTCGGCGGCTTCGATGTCCCGGGCGTCGTGGTAGCGCAGCTCTCCGGTGATGAACACCTCGGCCGTCGACGACAGAAAATGGGGCAAAAGACTCCCGCCGCTTCCGGTCGCCAGCGCCACGCGTTTCACGCGCCGGGAGCCATCCCCGATGACGCTGACGGTTTCAAGCCCCAGGCGCCGCTTGACCTCCGCGGCCAGCTCGTCCAGACGCGTACGCGCGCGCAGCACGCCGATCCGCCCGAGGCCGATGCCGGATCGGGGGCCCGGATCCGTCCGGGCGTCCAGCGGCTTTCGCCGCTGCACACCGAGGCGCGCCGCCAGCATGTCGTTGAGCCCGGCGGCCGCCGCATCCAGGTTGGTGTGCATCGCATACACGGCCAGGCGGTGGCGAAGCGCGGCTTCGATGGCCGCACCCAGCGGGGTTCCGGTATCAATGCGTTTCAGCGGGCGGAAGATCAGCGGGTGGTGGGTCACCAGCAGCCCCACCTTTTGGCGGCAGGCGGCGGCGATCACATCGGGGCTCGGGTCGAGCGCCACCCACACCAGCCCCACCTCGCGGCCGGGATCCCCCACCTGCAGGCCGACATTGTCCCACTCTTCCGCCAGGTGCGGGGGCGCTATTTTTTCCAAAACCGGCAGAATATCCGCAAGAATGAGTGCCATGGCCTCTGAACGATCGGCTCGGAGGAGACGATGGCAACCGCCGACCGCCGGCAGTTGGGTTCGGGAAAATCGATGGGCCCACCTGGGATCGAACCAGGGACCGACCGGTTATGAGCCGGTGGCTCTACCAGCTGAGCTATGGGCCCGTGAAATTCAGTCTGAGCTTATCTATCGGCCGGCCCTGCCTTTGTCAAGCGCGCTGTCTGAATGGCGCGATGCTTTTGCGCGCCATTCAGGTTTCGATGAAATGCTTCAGCTTGCGGCTGCGCGTGGGGTGGCGCAGCTTGCGAAGGGCCTTGGCTTCGATTTGCCGGATGCGCTCACGGGTGACGGCGAAATCCTGGCCCACTTCTTCCAGGGTGTGGTCCGCTTTTTCCCCGATTCCGAATCGCATGCGCAGCACCTTTTCCTCCCGGGGAGTGAGCGTCGCCAGCACTTTGCGCGTCTGCTCGGCGAGGTTCATGCTGACGGCCGCCTCCGAGGGAAGCATGAATTTCTTGTCTTCGATGAAATCCCCCAGGTGGCTGTCTTCTTCCTCCCCGATGGGCGTTTCCAGCGATATGGGTTCGCGGGCGATCTTGAGCACCTTGCGCACCTTTTCGAGGGGGATTTCCATCTTCTCGGCGATCTCTTCCGGGCTGGGCTCGCGCCCCTGCTCCTGCACCAGGTAGCGGGAGGTTCGAATGAGCTTGTTGATGGTCTCGATCATGTGCACCGGGATGCGAATCGTCCGGGCCTGATCGGCAATCGCCCGAGTGATGGCCTGTCGGATCCACCACGTGGCGTAGGTGCTGAACTTGTACCCGCGTCGGTACTCGAACTTGTCCACCGCCTTCATCAACCCGATATTGCCCTCCT
>CAZLSV010000107.1:226-14301 GCA_964562235.1 uncultured Desulfatibacillum sp. | reverse complement strand
TCCGACCCCAGCGTCCCGAACGCTGTGCTCTACCAGGCTGAGCCACGTCCCGACTGAACGGAACTATTTATTTCAAACCGGCGCCGATGTCAACCCCATTGCGGGGAAAAACGGCATTTTCCGCTCAGCGCCGCTTGGCGCGCGGCGGGGCGGCCTTGGTCTTGGCGCCGGCGCGCTTGCGGACGTAGGGGTTGCGCAGCACGATGGTCTGGGCGCGGTCCGGCCCCACGGAAACGATGTCGATCGGCGCGCCGGTCAGCTCCTCGATGCGGCGCAGGTATTTTTTGACGTTGCGCGGCAGGCGGGTGAAGCTCTTGATCCCGGAGATGGTCTCGGACCAGCCCGGCAGGGTTTCGTAGACCGGCCGGCACTCGGCCAGCACCTTGAGGCTGCCCGGGAGCACCTCGATGGATTTCCCCCGGTATTCGTAGTGCGTGCAGATGTTCAGGGCCTCGAGGCCGTCGAGCACGTCAAGCTTGGTGATGGCCAGGCCCGTGACCCCGTTCAGGCGGACGGCGTTTTTGAGGATGACCGCGTCCAGCCAGCCGCAGCGGCGGCGGCGGCCGGTGGTGGCGCCGAACTCCGCGCCCTTCTCCTGCAGCCGACGGCCGATGGCGTCGTGCAGCTCGGTGGGGAAGGGGCCCATGCCGACGCGCGTGGTGTAGGCCTTGACGATGCCGATGACGTCGCTGATCCGGCGGGGCCCGATGCCGGTGCCGCAGCAGGCGTTGGCCGCCAGCGTGTTGGAGGAGGTGACGTAGGGGTAGGTGCCGTGGTCGATGTCCAGGTGGGTCCCCTGGGAGCCTTCGAACAGCAGCTGCTTTCTCTTGCGGACCGCCTCGTCGACGACCACCGACACGTTGGTGACATGCGGGGCCAGGCGCTCGGCGTAGGCCCGGTACTGGTCGATGATGCTGCCCGCGTCGAGCGGTTGCGCGTTGAAGTAGCTCTGGAGGTAGAAATTCTTCTCCTCGAGCAGCGAGCGAACCTTCTCGGCGAAGGTCTCAGGTTCCAGCAGCTCCACGAAGCGAATGCCCCGGCGGGCCACCTTGTCCTCGTAGGCCGGCCCGATGCCCCGGCCGGTGGTCCCGATCTGCTGGGAGCCTTGTTTTTCCTCGCGGGCCACGTCGATTTTCTGGTGGTAGGGCATGATCAGCTGCGCGAGCTCGCTGATCTTGATCCGGTCCGGGCCGGTGGCGATGCCCTTGCCGGCCAGAAAATCCATCTCCTTGAGCAGCACCGCGGGGTCCACCACCATGCCGTTTCCGAGCACGCAGACCTTGTTCTGCAGGATTCCCGAGGGCACGAGGTGGTTGATGGTCTTCTCGCCCTTGATAACCAGGGTGTGGCCGGCGTTGTTGCCGCCCTGGAAGCGTACGACCACGTCGGCAAACTCCGCCAGCAGATCGACGACCTTGCCCTTGCCCTCATCCCCCCACTGCGTCCCGATAACCACGACGTTCGCCACGGAAGACCCTCCACCCGTAAGAAGTATCACCCACGCCTGGACTGAAAAAACTGCTGCATGAGCGCCCGGCACTGCGCCTCGAGAACCCCGGCGAGAAGGTCCAGTCGGTGGTTCATCCGGCGGTCGGCGGCCAGGTTGTAAAGCGAGCCTGCTGCGCCCCACTTGGGGTCGGCCGCGCCGAACACCAGCCGCGCCACCCGGGCGTGAAGGAGCGCCCCCATGCACATGACACAGGGCTCGATCGTAACATACAGCGTCGTATTTAACAAACGGTAATTTTTTAGTTTTCGTGAAGCCTCGCGCAGGGCCAGGACCTCGGCGTGCGCGCAGGGGTCGCAGTCGTGAATCGTCCGGTTGTGGGCCTGCGCGAGGATCCGGCCGGCATCCGAAACGAGCACGGCGCCCACGGGCACCTCGTCCCGGGCGGCTGCCGCGCGCGCCTCTTCCAGCGCCGCTGCCATGTAAATTTCGTGGTCCTGCGTCTCCATCCGGCCCTGCCGTGGTGGGTTGAGCGTGGGCGGCCGCTGACAAACGGCCGCAGGGCCTTTATTATCTGATTATCGGCCGCGGCTCAATTCCAAATTGTTGATCGCGTCGAGAATGCCGCGGCAGCGGACGCGCATGCCGGACGGCAAACCCGAAACGCCGATCCGACCGCGAGCGGAGGTGATTGGATGCCGAAGAGAACGGGAGTCATCGTCGTCGACCTGCAGGGGGATTTCACCACCTTGAAAAAGGGCGCGCTTGCCGTTGAAGGCACCGACCGGGACTATGTCGAGCAGGTCCGGCAGGCCACGGGGTCCCTGCGGCGGAAAGGCCATCCCATCTTTGCGACCCAGGACTGGCACCCGGCGGACCACGTCTCTTTCTTCACCAGCCACTCCGGGCGCAAGCCCTTCGAGGTGATCGAGGCGGCCGGGAAAAAACAGGTGCTGTGGCCGCCCCACTGCGTGCAGGAGACCGAAAAGGCCGCGCTGCTCCTGGACGAGCGGTTGTTGGATGCCGTGGTGAAAAAGGGCCAAGACCGGCGGTTCGACAGCTACTCCGGCTTCCGGGACGACGGCGGCGCCGAAACCGAGCTGGGCCCGCGGTTGAAACAGGCGGGGGTGGGGGAGCTCGTCGTTTACGGGCTGGCCACGGACTACTGCGTAAAGGCCACCGCGCTCGACGCCCTCAAGGCCGGTTACCGGGTGAGGGTGATCGAGGGGTTGAGCAAGGGGGTCGCAGCGGACACGACCCGCGCGGCGCTGGAGGAGATGGCCCGGCAGGGCGTGGTCCTAAAAAACCGGCTCGACGGATAGGCCGGCCCGGACCGGCGGTGCGGGTTTTTCGAACCCAAAGAACTGATTGACATTGCCCTTTGTTTGATTTAAAAAGCATGTTGCCTTTTAACGCACCCGTAGCTCAGCCCGGATAGAGCGCCGGACTACGAATCCGTAGGTCGCAAGTTCGAATCTTGCCGGGTGCACCAGTAAGATCAAGGGGTTGCAGATATAATTCTGCAGCCCCTTTTTTTGGTGCGCCCAGCATGGGCGCTGTCTTGGAGGTGCAAGTCCTCCCGTCATCAGGCCATCGAAAGCGACAAAAACGGGGTCACACCTTGCCTTATGAATTAAGTAAGCTGGGGCCGCCTTGTATTATGAATTTGCTCGGCCGTCGAGCCGGTTTTTCACCGGCGCCCGAGTTCATTTTTTCTCGGTCTCCTTGTCGCGAAACTCAGGATGCCGGTCGAAAAAGCCGTCGATGTTTTCAACTGCCCCGGAGCATTTCGGGCATTTGCGGCCGGGAGCCTCGTGCGCGAAACAAACATGGCCGCAGTTTGGGCATTTGAGGTACTTCACTTCCGGCTTATCTTCTTTCATTGCTTTATAACCCACCCGCATCAAATAGGCACCGTAGACAATAATTCCGACGGTGGTAAGTTTGGTCACTGGTGCGAAAACTCCAAAATGAACTATACCTCCATCGGACCACGCCCATATACCTGTAAGAATGAAACAAAGTCCTCCTGAAAAAATTAGCAGTCCCCAGGCTAAAGTTCCGTTCTGATCGTTTTTCATTTTTTTTACTTCCAAGGCGGAGGCGCCAGAACTCGTTCGGTTAAAAATCTGTACCCAGTCTGAACAAGCATCCCATTATATGTGGTAGGCAGGGTTGGACCTAATCCATCCGCGATAGTCGCCACCATGGAGGTGGCCTCGCTGAGAACCAAGGACCCGGGGGTAGCCGCCAAAAAATAAATCAGCCCCGCTTTGGCGGAAGTGAAACTGTGAGCGACGAAGGCCACTTTACCGGCTCTTTCAAAACCCTCCAACGTTCCATTCCGCAATTCTTCATTTTCTACCCATTCGTCATGAAACGCCCTTCTCAAAGAATACGCACCGGCTTTGGAGCCTTCGGCCATTGCCTTGTGTACCCCGCGCAGGATATCATGTGCTACATCGTTGCAAATGTAGCCGTAAGCGGCAGTGGCGGCTCCATCCTTGAACCCCTGCATGAAACTGCCGCCGTAAAGACTCGAAGTCACCCCGCCGGTCACTCCGCCCATGGCCGTGCGGGCCATGAGCTGCAACACAACATCCTTGGGCAGGCTGCCGCCCACATAGTTCGCCGTGCCGGCCGAGACCGCGCCGGTTGCGATGCCTATGCCCACATCGCCGCCGGTGACCGCGGAGTTGATCCCTCCGGACACACCGCCGGCCACCGCATGTAAAAGCGCCTGCTCGCCCGCGGCCATCGCAAAGCTTTCAATTAAAAAACCGGCCAGCCCGAACGCCGCTCCCGAGATCGCCCCGGTCAAGATCCCTCTTTTGATGTCCCCGCCGGTGATCGCCGCGTAACTGCCCCCGATCGCCGCCCCCATTGCGGCGCCGAGGATCATATCATCCACCAGGAACAAATGCCCGCTGGGGTCGGTGTAGGTGAGCGGGTTGTTGCGGGCGTAGGCGTAGCGGTTAAGGCTCTGGGGGTCGAAGGGGTCCTGGACGATCGCATCCGGTGAGATGAAAAGCCCCAGGGCCGGGTCGTAGAGCCGGGCGTTGTAGTTGTAGAGCCCGGTCTCGGCGTCCTGCTCCTGGTCGGTGTAGCGGTGCCGGGCGATGTCAGCACCGGTGCGGCTGCGCGTCACCCCGAAGGGCAGGTAGTCGGCGGTTTCGACGGGAGCACCGTTTTCATCGTCGGTGATCAAGGTCGAACTGCCCAGGTGGTCCTTGTGGAAGAAGTAGGGGCTGGCCCCTGAGCGGATCGCTGCGATGCGCATGCTGCCGGCAAAGACGTACTTGGTCTCGATGCCCTCGGCCACCTCGAAGTGGCCGCCGATGTAAAAGGTCAGCCGCGTGCCGTGCACCCTTTTAACCGCGCGCCGGCCCTCGCCGTCATAAAACAGCTCAACGGTCGCCGTCGCCAGGGCGCGCGCATGCGCCGCGTTGACAAAGCAGCCGCCCCCGCCGCCGCCGCCGGCACCGGAAGACCCCGCGCCGCCGCCCCCTCCGCCGCCATCTCCGGAACCGCTCTCCCCGTCGTAGGCGATTCGCACGGGCATGTTCTCGGCGTTGTAGCTGATGAAGCGCTCGCGCACCCGGCCGGGGTCCGTCAGATCCGGCACGCGCACCATGTTGCCGTTCTCATCGTAGCCCAGCCGGTACTCCCGGCCGTCCACGCGGATGATCTTCGGCCCGTGCAGCGGGAAGCGCTCGTCAAAGACCGGGGCGATCACCGCAGCCGGGTAAGTCTCCCCGGCCCCGGAGCTGCTCTCGGACAAAAGCCGGTGGAGCCGGTCGTAGCGGTAGCTGCGGGTGGCCGTGCCCTCCCGGCTCTCGGCCGTGATCCCCACGATGTCCCCGGCCGCGCTGTAGCGGTAGCTTTTCTTCTGAAGGGTGGCAAGCTGCGGGTCGGCGGTGCCGCTTGAGAGCAGGCGGCCCGAGGCCGCATCAAAGCGGTGGGTCGTGGCCGTGCCGTTGCCGTGGTAGAGGTAGCGGGCGCGGCCGGCCGCGTCGTAGTCCTCAAAGGCCGCCATTTCGGTAAAATCCGTGATTCCCATCACCGATCTCAGCAAAGCGGTCTCGGGGTGGTAGCTGTAGGCCAGCTGGTAGTTGTCCGGGTAGCGCACGCTCAAAAGCCGGCCGGCCGCATCGTAGCGATAGGCGGTGGTGTAGGCCGCCTTGGGCGCCCCGTAAACGCTGCGGCTGATCTCCAGCACCCGGCCCGCGGCATCGTAGGCCATGTAAGTGGTGCGGGCGTTCGCGTTTTGGACTTCATACAGCCGGCCGATGCCGTTTGCAACCCCCGGCTCGTCGTAGAGGTAGCTGACCGCCGGATCGCCCGTCGAGTAGCTCTTGGAGGCCACCCGGCCAAGCGCATCGTAGGAAAAGCGGGTCACCTGCCCCTTGGCGTCGGTCTGGGCCACGAGCCTTCCGGCGGCATCGTACGCATAGCCCCAGCTGCCCATGTCCGGATCGTCCATGCCGATTTTGCGTCCCAGCGTGTCGTAAGCCATCGTGACCGCCCGGCCGAGGGCGTTTGTGACCGAGAGCAGATCGCCGGCCGCGTTGTAGGCGTAGGCCGTTACGGCGTCTTCCCCCTCGAGGTGCTCGATCACCTCCACCACCCGGCCCAGGTAGTCCTTTTTCTCGGTCTTGGCCGCCCCGTCGGCGTCGGTGGCCGTTGCGGCAAGCCCGCTGTAGGCAAAGAGCGCGGATGCCCCCTGCTCGGCCGCGGGGGTATCGATTCGCACCACCCGGCCGCGAAGATCAAAAAAGCGCTTCACCCAGGGGCTCTCTGCGGCGACCGGCTGCGGGTACTCCGGGCCCTTTGCAAAATAAGGCCCGACGCTGTGATGGTTGCGGCCCATGCGGTCGTAGAAGCTGCGGGTTACGATGGGCTTGCCCGCCTCCCCGAAGCCGACCGTCTGAAGGCTCCGGCCCAGGCCGTCCACGTACTGGCAGCCGCGGATAAAGCCCCCGGCCTCGCTCTCCCTGACGCGGGTCAAGACCGCGGCCGGCCGCTGGCTGTCACGGTACTCCACCTGCCGCAGCCCGCCGTCGGCCGCGCGGGTTTCGACGAGCCGCCCGAAGGGGTCGTAGAGGAAACGGGTCAGGTTGCCGTTCTCGTCGATGGCCGCGGTGGGCTTGCCGAAGCGCGGGTCCACCTGCATGCGGCTCACGTGCGCCACCCCGCCGGTGGCCGGCCGCTCGACGGCGACCGGGTAGCTGCGGCTCGCCTCGTCGTATTCGGTGCGGGTCGTGTGCCCCAGGGCGTCGGTGACCGCCACAGGGTTGCCGAAGGCATCGTAAGCCATGGAGGCCCTTGGGTTTTGCCCCCCCGCCAGCCACTGCTCGGTGGCCAGCAGGTTGCCGGTGCCCGGCTCGTAAGCATAATAGCTCTCGCGCAGCTTACCGGTGAGCTCCCCCTCAAGGCTCTCGGCCACCGGCCGCAGCAGCCAGGGCCCGAAGCTCTCCCAGCGCGTGCGCTTGACCAGCGCCTCCGCCCCCGTGCCCGCAAGCGTTGTTGTCACCAGGTTGCCGGTCGCATCATCGTATTGGTACTCTTCGGTTGAAACGACGCTCTGCGCGTCGAAGAGCGCGCTATGCCGGCGCGCAAGCCTAACAAAATGCGCCCCGGAGGTGCCAAGCGGCGCCGCCTCCCAGAAGAGCTCCGTGCGGGCTGAAAGCGGCCCGGCGGCCGCGTCGCGGCTTTCCGTCAGCCGGCTTTTGCCCTGCCGGAGGCTGTCCTGGTGGAAGAGGGTTCTGGTCGTGGCCCCTTCGGGGTTGGTCTGGGTGATCATCTCAAAGCCCCGGAACTCGCGCTCGCTCTGATCGTAATAGCCCCCCTGGTAGGCAAAGCGCGTCACCAGCTCCGGGCTTTCTCCCAGGCCGTCTTTGACCGTGATCGTATCCACCGGGTGCACGATGAAGGGCAGCCGGTGGTTTTCAATGCGCGAGGAGGCCGTGTAGGCGATCTCGGTCAGCCCGCCCAGCGGGTTCTCCACCCGGGCGAGCAGATCCGGCACCGCCACCCCGGATTGCACCACCGAGGCCATGCGCCCCTCCTGGCGGTAGAAAAACAGGTCCGCCTTGCCGTCGCCGTTAAAATCCATGGGAAGCGCGATGTCGCGCGTGCCCCGCATATCCCAGCCGCCGATGCCCCCGGCCGAGATGTAGACCTGGCTGAAGGAGCCGTCCCCGTTTGAGCGCGCGACACAGGCCACACCGCCGTCCGGCCGGTAGAGAAACAGATCGCTTTTGCCGTCGCCGTTGAAGTCAAAGGGCAGGACCACATCCCGGCTGCCCCGCAGGTCAAAGCCCGCCATCCCCGCGCCGGAGTAATAGACCGCGGTGAAGGAGCCGTCCCCGTTTGAGCGCGCCACGCACGCGATGCCGCCGTTGGGTCGGTAGAAGAAGAGATCGCTCTTGCCGTCGCCGTTGAAGTCGAAGGGAAAGACCACGTCCCGGCTGCCCCGCAGATCGAAGCCGCCGATGCCCCCGCCGGAGAAGTAGACCTGCGTGAAGGAGCCGTCCCCGTTTGAGCGCGCCACACAGGCGATGCCGCCGTTTGGCCGGTAGAAGAACAGGTCCTGCCGGCCGTCGCCGTCGAAGTCGAAAGCGAAGACGCGGTCTGCCGTGCCCCGCAGGTCAAAGCCCGCCAGCCCCGACCAGGAGGCGAGCACGGTCGTGAAGGAGCCATCGCCGTTTGAGCGCAGGACGAAGATCTTGCCCGAGTCGGGCCGGTAGAAGAGCAGATCGCTCTTGCCGTCGCCGTTATAGTCGAAGGCGAGTGCGCGATCCCGCAGGCTTTTGAAGTCGTAGCCGCCGATCCCGTTCTCCGAGAAGTAGACCTGGCTGAAGGAGCCGTCGCCGTTTGAGCGGGCGATGCCCACGTTGCCCGTGTCCGGCCGGTAGAAGAAGAGATCGCTTTTGCCGTCGCCGTCGAAGTCCAAGACGAGCGCGCGGTCCTCCTGGTTTTTGAGGTTGTAGCCGCCGATCCCGTTCGTTGACCAGTAGAGCTCGGTAAAGGAGCCGTCCCCGTTTGAGCGCAGCACACTCGCAAGCCCCCACTCGGGCCGGCACAAAAACAGATCCATGTTGCCGTCGCCGTTAAAATCAAGGGGCAGGGCCTGGTCGCGGTTGCCGCCGAAGTCAAAGTGCTGGATCAGCGAGCCGGCCGCCGGCGGCCGGCTGAAGCTCCCCGGGGGGTCCTCTTGCCAGTCCAGGAGCGTCGGCGGCCGGCGGCTGCCGGCGGTGATCTCGCCCCCTTCGTCGATGGCCGCATCGGTGCCGAACTCCTGCACGCTTGAAAGCAGCGAGCGGCCCGTGCTCGGGCTTTGGGTGTACTCCAGCGCGTAGGCCCGAGCCAGCAGCCCTTGCGCGCGCACCTCGATGCTCTTCAGCCGCCGGGTGGTGGCGACCTCAAAGCCGGTGTTGAACTGCGCGCCGGCATCCGGGCGCTTCTCTATGTGAAAGATCACCGCGTGGCCGGGCGCAAGACCGCGGTTTCCGGTGTAGCTGATCCGCCGGGGGTAGATCTCGCCTCGCTCCTTGACGTACTCAACGCTCATGAAGTTGCCGTTGGGATCCTCCACCCGGTCCAGGCACCACTTGAAGACCCGCTCCTGGATGAGCGGGTGCTCCTGGCGGGAGGCCTCGGTGGTTCCGAAGTAAAACCGCTTGCCGTCCTTGGACCAGGCCTCCCAGCCCGCGGAGGCGCCCTTGAAGAGGTACTTGACGAAGCCCGCCTCCAGCCGTGCGCCAAACATCTGCCCGCCCCAGTCGGGCCGGGGCACAAGCTGCGCGCCTGAGCCCGCAAGCGAGGCGGAGAACTCGTTGCCCTGAAAGTCAAGCCCCCACTTGCTCGTGCGCTGCACGGAGCCCAGCTCAAGGTTGAAGCCCACCCCGAGCCAGCCGTTTGCGGCGTAGCTGCTGTAGGTCAGGTTCAAGCTTGGCGAAAGCCCCGCCCGGCCGGGGGGCACCCGGATCGGAATGCTCGCCACCGCCGCCCCGGAGTAGGAGAGCGCCTCCACTTTGGCCGCGGTGCCCCCGCCGTAAAGCTCAACCAGCGCGCCGGGATCGCCGCCATCCTGCGCCGGAAGCGGCGAGCTGAAAATCAACAGCAACAGCATCGCGAAAACCAACCGGACCCACGGCCGTCGGCTCAGGACCATTTGCCCCTCCTTGATGGTGTTGGCATTGCGGTTGAACGCCGGTCGGGCTCAGCGGCCCGGCACGCGCACGATCTCCTGGATGCGGCCCAGCGCATCGTACTGGTAGCTCACCCCGGCGGGCCCGTCGGAAGCCGCCGCGGGGCGGGCCTCCGGCCGCGCGAGGGCCGGGGCCGTAGCGCCTTGCCGGGTGACGGCCGCGGGCCGCGCCGGGGCCGGCGCCGGTGGCTCCCGGCGCTCGAATCCGCCGGGGTTCACGGGTTTCGCCGGCGGCAGCGGCTCGGCGCCGAAGAGCTGCTGGCCACCAGCCAGGACAACAAGGACCGCAAAAACAACCCGGACAACCAAGTCTCGCAAGTGCATGGACAGGCCTCCTCTTTGTCTCGGGGTCAAACGAATGGGTGCAGACAATCGACCCCGTCGTTTACCTCTCGAAATTGCCTGGTCAGCGAGCGGCCCCCTCTGCCTGACCCTCTCCCCCGGAGCTTGGGGGAGAAGGGTGAGGGGCTTCCGTATCAACAAACTTGTGCCAACCTGAATAATGGCCGGATCAGAGGAGACGGCTCGGAGGGAGGTGCTCGGCGGGAAGAAGACGGTTATATGTGAACGGCCGCAGAGCGCTTGTCAAGCAAAAAAAGACATATTTTACAGCAGTTTACGCAACTTTACGCCAATTGACAGCAAAAGGGGTGTTCAAAACGGCCCCTTCGGGAGGGGTGGCGGGCTTCCGGGCTCGGCGTACAAATGAATTGGGGTCACACCTTGTTTTATGAATTATATTGACCCTGCCAAAACCGCCGCGGTATAGAGGCACCATGGCAAGGGCATGGCGGATCGAATTTGAAGGGGCCTTGTACCACGTTTTCTCGCGGGGAAACGAAGGCCGCGGCATCGTGGCCGACGATGTCGATCGCAGAAGAGTCCTTGAAACCTTCGGAGATGTCGCTGAGCGCTTCGAGATGGACATCTTCGCTTATGTGCTCATGACCAATCATTACCATCTGCTGCTGCGCACCCGTCAGGCCAACCTCTCACGGGCCATGCAGTGGTTCGGCACGGCCTACACCCGGCGTTTCAACAACCGCCACGGCCGAGGCGGGCATCTGTTTCAAGGGCGTTTCAAGAGCATCCTGGTGGAAAACGATGCCTACCTCCTGCAGCTTTCCCTTTACATCCACCGCAACCCGCTGCGTGCCGGTCTGACCGAGCGCCTGGCGGATTACCCATGGAGCAGCTATCGCGCTTATGCCTATGGGCGCGGGGGGCCGGATTGGCTTTGCACCGATTTGATTCTCTCCCAGCTTCAGGGGAAGGATCCTCACAAGGTTTACCGGGAGAAGGCCAAGGGGTACGCCGAAGAGGAAGAGCGGCTGTGGGAGGATTTGCGCCACGGCATCCTTCTGGGGGGCCAGGAGTTCGTGGAGAAAATCCGCTGCGGGTATCTGACGGCGGCCGTGGATGAGGAGTTGCCGCAACAGAGGGCTGTCGCCAAAAGCGTCGGGGTGGAGCACTTTGTGCGGCAGGCGGCTGAGGTGTTCGGGTGGGGGGCGGAGGCGTTTGCGCCTGGCCGACGAAAGCGCGGAGAGCGCAAGCTGGAACGGGACATAGTGGTTTGCCGGCTTTGGGATTTAGGTCTGTACACGAACGAGGAGATCGGCCGGCCCTTCGGGATGAGCTCTTCGGCGGTAAGCCACAGTGTGCGGGCGACGCGCAGTGCCCTAAAAGCCAACGAGCGGCTGCGGGAAAAGTACGCCCTGTTTAATTCATAGTGCAAGGTTTGACCCCATTGAGAGCTGAAATCGAGGCGGATCTTTCGAGGTCCCTGGTGTTAGGGCTGCGCTGGGAGTACGCGGCCGCCTTGCGGAAAGCGCCGGAGGTCCTTCGGCTCCGCGTTTCGTCGCGGCCCAACATCATGCTCTCCGATATCGCCAAGCTTGGGATCGCCGACCCGGAAACCTGGACGATCCAGCTCAGAAGCTCATTTGCCGCTACGCACCGCTTCGACGCCGTGCGCGATGTGTTTCTGCACGAGGTCGCCCACCTCTGGGCCTGCGTTACACCGGAGGGCCGATCCGAAACCAGCCACGGCCCCACCTTCCGCAGCCTGTGCGAGCTTCTGGGGGCCGACCCGCACGCGACCAGCAAGAACAGCCACGGGCTCAGCCCGGAGCCCCAAAACCTCGGTGACAGCCCGGACCCGCAGGACCAGCTGCGGCTCAAGGTTCAAAAGCTTCTCGCGCTGGCCGAAAGCCCCTACCCGGAAGAGGCCCGGGCGGCCGCATCCAAGGCGAGCGAGCTCATCACCCGGCACAACCTCACCCTGATCGAGGAGGACCGGGAGCGCACCTTTACCAGTCGATTCATGTGCGAGCCGGCAAGGCGGCACCCGCGCCACCTCATGGTCGTTTCGAATATCCTTCAACGGTTTTTCTTCGTCGAGGTCGTCTGGGTTCCTGCGTGGGTCGTCTCCAAGCAGTGCCCGGGCAGCGTCGCCGAGATGTCCGGGCAGCCGCACGCCCTCGAGTTCGCCTTGTACGTCTTTGATTTCATCCACCGGACCATCCGCACGCAGTGGGATGCGGCGCGCCGGCAGAACGGGTTTTCCGGCCGGGAGTTCCGGCAATTCGCCCTGGGGGTCGCCAACGGTTTCTGTTCCAAGCTCGAAGAGGACCGGCGCGTTCTGTCCGAGCGGATAAAAGCCGAGCGGAGCCTGGCGGAGGCGGCGGTCCACTCCAAGCGAGCGTATGTCTGCACGGATCTGGTCAACGTCGCCGACCCGAGACTCTCGGAATACCTCAAGCGGCGATACGGGAAACTGCGCTCGATCGGATGCTCGAGCCGGGCCCGGAAAGCATCCTACCATGTCGGCAAAAAGGTCGGCCGGAGCATGGTGCTGCACCGCGGGATCGAGGCGTCCCCGACCGCCTCCGGGCGGATGCTCCCGGAATAAGCCGTCCTGCCGCTATACCCGTGATGGTTCACTCCCCCCCCCCTGCGGAAAAAATGGGTCTTGAAAAAACGTATACGATACACGCATGCCAACAACCTTCGCCGCCCCCGCCCGAAATCCCGGAAATACACCGGAGCTGATCGCCGCTTCGTTGCGCACCGCGATTTTGCAAAACCAGATAAAGTCAAACCAGCCCCTGCGGCAGGATCAACTGGCCGAGCAGTTCGGCGTCAGCAAGATTCCCGTGCGGGAGGCCATGGTGCAGCTCCGGGCCGAGGGGCTGGTCGCATTTGCCCCGAACCGGGGGTTTGTCGTTTCGGAACTCTCCCCCGCCGAGGTCGAGGAAATCTATGCCATGCGGACGGCCCTGGAGACCATGGCGCTCGAAAGGGCCATTCCCAAGCTGCGCTCCGCCGACCTGATTCGCGCGGCGGGGGTTCTGGAAATCAGCCGGACCGAGGAAGACCGCCTGCAGTGGGGCGAGCTAAACTGGGAGTTTCACGCCACCCTCTACCAGGCCGCCGAATGGCCCCGGCTCCTGAACACGATCCAGGTGCTGCACAACAACGTGGCGCGCTATCTCCTGATCTATCTGGGGAAGCTCTCCGCCAGAGATGCATCCCAGGCCGAGCACCAGAAGATTCTTCACGCCTGCCGGAAAAAAGACGCGGAGCGGGCGGTTAAAACACTTCAACAACATCTGAGCCGGGCCTCCGAACGGTTGGTGGCGTTTCTCTCCGACCCGGCAGGCCCCGGCGCAAAGGGGAAAAAATCATGAAGACAAGCTCTGATCCGAAGGTGTTCGAGGTCCACGACCGTGAAATCCTGAAGGCCGCCCAGGCCATTTTAAACAATGAGGCCTCCCCGAAAAAGATGGCGGATGCCGTTTTGGAGGCGGTGCAGCGCAACGAGGAGTGGCGCGGGAAACGGTGCCTGAACCTTCTGGCCCCCGAAGCGCCCACCAGCCCCACCGTGCGCCAATTGCTGTCGGCTGAAATCGGCACCCGGGCCGCCGAAGGGCACATCGGCCGGGTGAACCGCTGGTTCGCCGGTACGCAATACATCGACGAGGTCGAGTCCCTGTGCGTGGAGCTTTTGAAGCGCGCCTTCCGGTGCGGCTATGCGGACCACCGGCTGATGGGCAGCATGCTCGGGAACATGGCCGTTTACCACGCTTTGACCGAGCCGGGGGATACCATCATGGCGGCGCCGCAGCCTTTCGGCGGGCACTCCAGCAACCGGCTGGATGGTCCCGCGAGCATGCGCGGCTTGAGAATCGTGGATGTGCCTTTCGATCCGGTCGAACTGGACGTCGACCTGGCCTCCTTCACTCAAACGGCGCGCCGCGAGAAACCCAAGCTGGTGGCGATGGGCATGTCGGGTCGCCTGACCAGGCGCTGGAGCGAGGCCCGGAGCGCCGCCGCGCGCAGGAGTGCGCCGTCGCCGCCGACGTCGGCCCACGGGGCGAGGCGCAGCTCGGCGAGCCGGTCGCGCAGGCGCGCCCG
>CAZLSV010000107.1:0-216 GCA_964562235.1 uncultured Desulfatibacillum sp. | reverse complement strand
GCATGTCGATGACCCTCTTTCCGCTGCCGGTGCGGGAGATGAGTGCGGTGATTTCCGAATGGGGAGGCCGCTTTTTCTTCGACGGCGCGCACCAGGCCGGCCTGATCGCCGGCGGGCAGTTTCAGGACCCGCTTGGCGAGGGGGCCGCCGTTTTGACCGGTTCCGCCGGTAAAACCTTCAGCGGGCCGCAAAGCGGCATGATTTTCTGGAACGACC
>CAZLSV010000106.1:3819-14374 GCA_964562235.1 uncultured Desulfatibacillum sp. | reverse complement strand
AAATCCCGGGTGGCACATGATTTCATACGTTTCCCCCGGCCGCAGGCGGGCGAGCAGTCGCCGCAGGCGATTCACGTCCAGCCGGCCGCCGTCCTGAAACCCCAGAAACTCCAAGGACCGGCATTCGGTCGGTCCGGCCCCCGTCATGCGCCCGACCCTCCACAGCACCCACAGCAGCGTTGCGCCCAGCAGGCGGTTTGTCCCGTGAAGGCTTGGCGGTCCACCCGCCCGCAGGTCTTCAACCGGCACGCGCACAAAGGGGATGGCGTAGCGCGCGGCCAGTTCCCGGGTCAGATCGAACAGCCCCGGCAGGAGGTGCACATGCTGGTGGCTGTCGAGGTGCGACACACGGATTCCGTTGTCCAGGACCCGCTCGATTTGCGCGGACCACTCCGCTTTTACATCGGTCCGGTGGACTTTGCCGGCCCACCACCGGAGGGCGAGGGCGCCGGCGCTCGCGGGAAAGCGTCCGTCGCTGCCGATCAGGGATGAATCGCATCCCAGCAGGGGGGCTTCGGCGACAAGCGTCAGGTGCACACCCACGTCCAGGGCGGGCACGCCCCGCAACAGCCCCACGGCATGCTCGAAGGCCCGTCCCGCCGCCATGAGGGAGGTCGCCGTGACGATCCCCTCGCGATGGGCCCGCACGATTCCGGCGTTGACGCGCTCGGAGACGCCGAAGTCGTCGGCGTTGACGACCAGCCGGGCCGAGGGCCTCGGGCCGGAGGGGACTCCGGCGGAGGGGTTCAAGTGGAAGTCAGTCATGGGGCTTCGGGCGGCGCGCGGCAAAGCCCTTGGTCTCGCTCACGATGAAGCGCGGGCGGCGCCGAACCTCGACGACCATGCGGCCGATGTATTCACCGAGGACCCCGAGGTAGGTGAATAACAGGAAAAACAGCAGCGAAATGACCATCAGCGTCGAGGCCCAGCCGGGAACCAGCCCCTTGCCGAGAAAGCGGCCGAAGAAGGCATAGAGTATGCCCAGCGCCGAGAGCAGGCTGCCGATCAGCCCGATGAGCATGCCGATGCGCAAGGGCATGATCGAAAAGGAGCTCACCCCGCTCCAGCCCAGCTTGATCATTTTTTTAAGACTGTATTGGGATTGCCCGTGGAGGCGTTTCCCCGGCTGGTAGGGGATCGCGCAGGAGGGGAATCCGATCCACTCGGTCAGGCCCCGCAGGAACAGGCCTTCCTCCCTGAAGCGCAGCAGCTCTTCGAGCGCCTTTCGATCCAGCAAGCGGAAATCCGCCAGGCCGGGCTGCAGATCCACGCCGCTGAGAAACGAAAACAGGCGATAGAAGCTGCGCGAGGACCATTTCTTGAATCGGCCGAGGTCTTCGAGCGCCTCCTGCCGCAGGGTCTTGACGACCATGAACCCTTCGCGCCATTTCCCGATGAGAACCGGGAGCATCTCCACGGGGTGCTGCAGGTCGCAGTCCATCGTGACGACCGCTTGCCCGTCGGCCATTTCCATTCCGGCCAGCAGGGCATATTGGTGGCCGAAGTTCCGGGACAAGCGGATGCCTCTGACATTCGAATGCTCCGCGCTCACTTGGCTGATGGCCGCCCAGGTCGCATCCCGGCTGCCGTCGTCGACAAAGATCATTTCCCAGTTCTGCGGGAGATGGGCCTGCAGCACCTCCGCGACCCGACGGTGAATCAGGGAGATATTGTCCGCTTCGTTGAACGCGGGCACGACCACGCTCAAGGTGCACCCGCCGGCCGGAAGGGGTTGGGGGAAGCTGCGGCCGGTTTCGGTATCCACCATCATGACAGGCTTTGCGATTTCCATCGGGGCCATCCATATTTTCGCACGGCAGAGGCGCACGCGCGGTTCGCCGGCGTCTTCAGCCGGCCCAGTAATGGTTCACGAAACAGATGATGTTCAGCGCAAGCAGCAGGGTCGACCCGAGCAGCCAGGCGCTGCGGCCCACGTCCGAGCGGATGCCGGCCCCGATGATATGAATAGGGAAGAGCACCATCGAGTAGCGGGCCGCCCCCAGAAAGGACCCGCTGCTCAAGGCGATGCCCAGGGAGACCAGCATGTAGAGGCCGTAGGAGATCCTCAGGCGCAGGCTCGCAACGATGCCCATGAGGAGCGCCACGGCGACAAAGAACCAGTCCAGCACCGTGACGACCAGGTCCGGGCCGTTGCGGAAATCAAAATCGGATGCCTCCATGGCGAAGTCCCGGCCATAGGCGCTCTGCGCCTTGAGGTAGAGGAAGAAATCGCCGAATGCGATCCAGTGGTATAGAAAAAATGCGAGGACGCCGGTCGGCGCCAGCGCCAGCGCCCAGACCCGGCGCGTGAACAGGCCGCGCCACCCGTGGGCCTGGATAAATTCGACCAGCAGAAGCACCAGGAGAAATACTCCGGAGATCCGGGTGGCCGAAGCGAGCCCGGCGAAAACGGCCGCCAGCCAGAAGTTGCCCCGTCGCGCCCAGAACACCATGGCGAGCGACAGGAACAGGAACAGCGATTCCGAATAGACCGCGTTGAGGAAAAACGCAGCCGGGTAGACCAGCAGAAACACGGCCGGTCGCAGGGGCTCGATGGAGGGATGGAACTCCTGCGTCAGGCGGACCAGCATGCAGACCGCCAGCGCCAGGAACAGGCTGCTTACGATCCAGCCGGCCAGCACAAGGTCTCCGCCGGTGGCCGATCCGGCCGCGCGCACCAGCAGCGGGTAAAGCGGGAAAAAGACGACGTTCGCCTGGTCCCCCTCCCCGCGCAGGGAATATCCGTCCCGGGCGATTTCGAGATACCAGTAGGAATCCCAGCGGTTGTGCACTTCAATGGCATTCCAGTCGGGACTCACCGGCCGGACGCCGTCGGGTGACATCCACTCCATGGAGGTGTCGGGGGCCAGGTTCAGGCGGTTGAACGCCAGGAGGGCGAAAACGTTGATGAGGACCAGCCAGGCCGCAACCACGGCCAGGCAGCTCCGCAGCGGTGCATGGAGCTTAAACGGCGACACAGCCCCTCCCATTCGCGTAAACAATGTCAAGACAGCCGGCCATGCTTCGCACGTAAGCGTTCTCTCGCATGAACGTGCGAACCACCCGATTTGATGGCCGAACCCGCACCAAGAAAATTCGGAAGAGCCGTGCGATGGCAGCAAAGACCCGCGCGGAGGATATTATCCAAAAAACCCCGGAAGGGTCAAGTTTTGTTTGTCTCCGGTTTTTGCCGCCATCGCAAGATCCGGGTTGTTCCAAACCGGCCGGAGGCGTATGGTGGGGGGAAAAACGAGGAAAAACCGATATGGAAACTTCCGGCGGGATCAACAGGACCATGTCCCCGGGCGATTGGGCCCTGATCGCCATGCTATCGATCATATGGGGCGGGTCGTTTTTCTTCATCGGGGTGGCCGTCAAAGGGCTGCCCCCCCTTACCATCGTCGGCCTGCGCGTGGGGATCGCGGCGCTGGCCCTCCACGCGATCGTGCGGGCCACCGGCCAGCGCATGCCGGTCAACCGGGAAGCCTGGACGGCCTTCCTCGGGATGGGATTTCTGAACAACCTGCTCCCCTTCTGCCTGATCGTGTGGGGCCAGACCCGAATCGCCAGCAGCCTGGCCTCCATCCTCAACGCGACCACCCCGCTGTTTGCCATCCTCGTGACCCACCTGCTGACCGAGGACGAAAAGATGACCCCCAACCGCCTGGCAGGGGTCCTGGTGGGTCTTTCGGGGGTCGTGATGATCATAGGTACGGATGCACTGAAAGGCCTGGGGGCGGACGTGCTGGGCCAGGTCGCGGTTTTGGGGGCGGCGGTCTGCTATGCGCTGGCGGGTGTGTTCGGCCGCCGTTTCCGCCGCCTGGGAATCTCGCCGTTGATCACGGCCACCGGGCAGGTAAGCGCCGCCACCGTGATGCTGATCCCCCTTGCGCTGCTGGCGGACCGGCCGTGGCGGCTCCCGGTGCCCGGGATCGAGGTCTGGGGCGCGGTTTTCGGGCTTGCGCTGATTTCGACGGCGTTCGCCTATATCATTTTTTTTCGCGTGCTCGCCTCCGCGGGGGTGACGAACATCATGCTGGTGACTTTTCTCATTCCCGTCAGCGCCATTTGGCTCGGCGTGAGTTTTCTGGGCGAGCACCTCCAGATCAAGCACCTGGCCGGCATGGGCTTGGTCGGGCTGGGGCTGGCCGCAATCGATGGCCGCATTCTTGGAGAATTGCGAAAAAGAGGGCGACGCCGCGGATCGGCGTGACCACAGAATTCGGTACTCGACTAATAGCCTGACCAGAGATTGAACCCGCGCGGTTTTCATCCCGCCAATGGATGTGCCAACCGGGGTTCGGTTCCCGGGGCAGCGGGTGCCCGCCGCAACGAACGCCGAAAAGCTCAGGCCTTGATCGACCCCGTCGCGCTCTCAAGCTCGGAGATCCTGTCTCTCAACTCGACCGGCAGTGCGGCCTTGCGGTTTTCCCGGTAGTTGAAACAGACGATGGTGCCTTCGCCTTCCGCGGCAATCTTCTGAATACGGTGGCTGTAGACCGCGTAAAACATGACGAATCGGTCTTCGTCGATCCGGGCGACACGGGCGCCGACCGAGAGGTGGTCTGGAAAGGTTAGCGGCGCCCGGAAGCGGCAGGAGGTGGAGGCCAGGATCGGCCCCAGCGGGTTGCGGTTGACAAAGTCGGGAGACCCCAGCTTTTCGAAGTAGGCGAAGCGGGCGGTTTCGAAATACCTGAAATAGACGACGTTGTTCACGTGGCCGTAGGCGTCCATCTCGCCCCAGGCCACCGGGATTTCGATGACGATGGGATAGTCCGACAAGGGGGTGCTCACGGCTTTGCTCCCAGATTGAGTTCCACCCGCCAGGAGCGGCCCCCGTCGTTGACGATGATGTCATCCTTGCGGATCTGGATGACGTTGAAGCCTTCCACGGATTCGCCCTCTTTCACGATGTGCCCGTTTACGATCGCCAGCCGCCGCGCGGGATCGTGGGCCCAGGCGATCGCCATCACCTTGAGTTTGGATTCCTCCAGACGGTTCAGGCTGTCCTCGGGGGACCGGCCGGGAGCCGGGCGGGCCGTCGGCGCACGGTCCTGGGCCGGCGTGCTTCTGGGGGCCGGGGGCGGCCGGGTTTCGGACGATGCCGTTGGGCCGGCCTCCCGCGGGCGAATGCGGCTGGTGGGGGGCGGGAGCTGAATCGGCGGGGAGGCCTTGGCTTGCGCTTCGCCGGCGGGGGCATCTTCAACGCTTGAGGCCGGCGGGAGAGCCGGCGTGGTCGGCGGGGCGGTCTGGCCCGGAGGCAGCGGCAACCGCACCTCGCGGGCGACCCCCGTCGTTTGAGGCGGTCGACTGAGAGCGGGCCAGCCGTAATAGGCGGCGGCGCCGGCCGCCAGGCACACGCCGGCCAAGGCCCACAGGACCCACCGCCGTGCATACCACCGCGCGCCGAACGGCGGCGCCAGCATCGCCTGCAGCCCAAAGGGCGTCCGCCGCCCGCCGGGCTCCTCGGCGGTCTCGGTTGTTTCAATTTTCTTGAGGGCTTTGAGAATCGAGCTCACAAAAACCTTCCGGTACGGGTTTAGTTTGAATTGAGCCGCGGGATGTCGAAGCTTTTTCCCTCGCGGTAGAGAATGATTTTGGTCAGATTGCCGACCACGCCATCCACCGGCACGCCGTATTTGGTTTGAATCTGCTCGACCGTTTTCTGGGTGGTGCCGTCATAGTCCTTGCTCAACGGGATCCCGGTGTGTCCAAGGTCGCGCAAGAGCATTTTCAAGGCCAGCACCGAGTCCGCCGGCGCGTTCCCCGGGATGGTGCCCGAGAGCGAGAGAAAGTTTTTCCAGGGGAGGTAGGCGATCCCGTTCCAGTTGCGGCCAAGCTCTACGGCATCGGTTTCGATGGCGGGGTCGCCGGCGCCGGCATTGAGCCTGAACCTGGATCCGGCGAGTGCGGTCAATCCCAGATAGGCGTGAGGCAGCTTCCCGGCGGGGCGAAACTCGAGAATGACCGGCATGTCCAGTCGGCGCAGGAACTCGAGGTCGGCCTCGATGCGCTGAACGAGAAAGCCCGCGGCTTTGGCGGAGAGGTTGAAAAAGGTCGGGTCGTCGTCGACCGCATCAAGATAGGGTTTCGGCTCGAGGGCCGCCCCCCAGGCTCCCATGACTTCCGCCAGGGCTGCCTGCCGTGAGGCGCGGCTGTCGGCGCGCTTGAGATAATCGGCCAGGCTCGCGCCGGCACGCGGCGCAGCCGTCGGCTCAGCCGCCGGGGCCGGCGCCTTCGCCTCCATCCCCGGTGCGGCGGTCGCGGCGTCCGCCTCCGCGGCGGGAGGGCGGAGAGGGGCCGCCGCCGGTGCGCCGGCAGATTCCTCTGAAGGCGTGGGGTCGGCGGTGGCCGCCGGCCGGGGGCTGAAAAAAGAGCCCACGGCCTCGCTCAACGATTGGCGATAGAGGAGCGCCACCGCCAGCAGGCAGAACAGCGCAAACAGCGCCAAGGCGTTGCGGCCTTCCATGAGCGCCGGTCGGCGGGCGTGGCCGCGGTGGGTCATTTCAGACAAGGCGATGTCGGCGATGCGCCCCGTCACCCGGCGTCGGTTCATGCCGAAAGCAGTGAGCAGGGCCCGGTCGCAGGCAATGTTGATTACCCGCGGGATCCCGCCCGAATGGGCGAAGATGCGGCGGATGGCGGCAGGGTCGAACAGGGGCGCGCGTTTCTGGGAGGCGATGTTGAGCCGGTACTGGATGTATTCCCGGGTCTCCTTCAGGCTCAACGGGGCGATCTGATAGCGAAGCGATATTCGCTGGCCGATTTGCCGCAGGTCGTGGGCGTCGAGCATTTCCGCCAGTTCGGGCTGGCCCACCAGGATGATCTGCAGCAGCTTCTCCTTGTTGGTTTCCAGGTTCGACAGCAGCCGCAGCTGCTCCAGCACGGTTTTGGTGAGGTTCTGGGCCTCATCGATCAGGACAATGACTTTTTTGCGCTCCGCCCGCTTCTGGATGAGAAAACGGTTGAGTTTGTCGGTGAGGTCCTTCGTGTCGTCGGCGTTGTACTGGATGCCAAACTCATCATTGATGGTCTTGATCAGCTGCTTCGGGCCCAGCTTGGGGTTGAAGATGTAGGCCGCCACCGTGCGTTCGTCGAGGTTCTCCAGGAAGGCGCGGCACAGGGTCGTCTTCCCGGTGCCCACCTCGCCGGTGATCTCAACGAATCCTTCCCCCTGGGAGATGGCGTAGTTCAGGTGGGCCAGCGCTTCTTCGTGGCTTTTGCTGAGAAAAAGATATTCCGGATTCGGCACCAGCCTGAACGGTTTTTCTCTGAATCCGAAATAAGCGTTATACATTCAGTTGCGTCCTTGGGAAGGGCAGCCGATCCGATGAGATATTGAACCTGGCATAGTTTGCTGCTGGGGTGGTGAACGGTGCCACCTGAAAAATTTTTAGCATTATCAGAATATTATAGGAAACATGCCCGTGGCTGTCAATACGCGTCGCCTGGCAGAATCCGCAGCGTCATGACGGCCGGGCGGACATCATCCGCTCCAGGTGCTGCCGGCGTTCGAGGGGCGGAAGACGGGACAAACCGCGGCATTCCTCGTAAAAGAGGGCCAGATCGCCACCCGCCCGGCTCAGGATGAGCCGAAAGGCGGGCACCAGGTCATGATAGGCGGCAATGGTCGCCAGTCCGGCATTGTTGAGTCCCGCGCCGAACCAATGCGCATACCTCGTCATTTCAGGGTTTTTATTTCTCTCCGATTCGAACTCCTTCAGCAGCGCGCCGAACAGTGCGGCTTTTTCGACCCGCTTCCGGTCAGCGGGCAGGTTGCCCGCGTACACGGCAGCCAACTCGATTTTCCGTTTGGCCACCATGGCGATGAATCCCTCCGTCAGCCGCTGCCTGCGTTCGTGCAGGGTCAGGAGGCCGGGGGTCCGGCTGGCCGCGGCCCAGCGGCGCATCCCTTCCTCCTCGACCGCCGTGGCAAAGCTTTCGTTGAATTCGGTGTCGCCGGGCACGAAAAGGAGCCGATGGGCCAGCTCATGGAAGATCAAGGCGCTGAGCCGGGCGTTGTCCAGAGGCAGAAAGGTGCTGAGCACCGGATCGTCGAACCAACCCAGGGTGGAGTAGGCGAGGACCCCGGCGACAAACACATCGTACCCGTCAACGTGCAGGTCGTTTGCGTAGCGCTCGGCCGACGCCTGGTCAAAAAACCCCCGATAGGACGCGCAGCCCGCGATCGGGTAGCACCAGGTCTTCGGCGCCAGAGAGAGCTCGGGTGCGGCAAAGACGTTCCACACCACGTAGGGGCGATCAATGTCGGCGTACCCCAGGTAAGCGCCGCCCACCGGCAGCAGCAGCTCGTTCTGGGCAAACCCGCGCAGCTCCGTCACGTAGGCGAGCTTTTCTTTAACAACCGCGGGGGTGGCCGGGTCTTCGAGCAACTCGGCGATTGGCCGCCGGGCGAGCATGATCTGCGCCTGCCCCAGCGCTGCCTGGCCGTAATAGCTCAGGTTCTGGCAACCCAGAACAGCTGTGGCCAGGATGACAGTGATGATGGATCGAGACCGGTTCGACCAGACCATGAGATGCCCCATTCGCTATTCGGTCAAGCGGGTTTGCGTCGCAGAAAGAATTGTACCCTAATTCAAAATGATATGACAACAGGGGATGAGGCCGGTTTTTTTTAACTCTCGATCTGATTTGGCTGCGGCATGGCGCAGCCATGCCGCAGCTAAATCAGGCTGTAACAGAATTTTTCGAAAAGCTCGCGATTGAACTTGCCGCTCTCGACGTCCACTTTCAGCAGCTTCAGCGTTTCCATGGGTTCTTTGGCGCGGCGGTAGGGCCGGTCTTCGTTTGTCAGGGCCTCGTAGCAGTCGACGATCCCGATCAGCTGGCCGGGGAAGGATATTTTCCGCAACCCCCTGGGGTAGCCGCTGCCGTCCAGCTTTTCGTGGTGTTGCAAGGCGCCCAGGGCGACCTCCTTCTCGATCCGGCTGATCTCGCGGATGAGCCGTTCCCCGATGAAGGGGTGGGCTTTGATCAACTCGAATTCCTCATGGGTGAGCCGGCGCGGGGCGGAAAGGATCTCGGCGGGAATTTCCGCCTTGCCGACGTCGTGCAACAGGGCGCTCAGTCCGAGGCGCCTGGTTTCCGGCAGCGGCAGGCCCGAATAGAAACAGAAGCTCAGGGTGAGAGCCATCACGTTCACCGAGTGAATGACGGTCGTGTAGTCTTTGTTGGAGATGGTGGCGAAGGTCCGCAGGATGCCCGGCTGCCTGGAATAACCGTTAACCAGGATGGCGATCGTTTCGGGAAGGGACTGGAGCGTTCCGCTGCGGGGTTCCGCGAGGGTTTCCGCCATCAAGCTGCACAGGGTGGATTTGACCGTGGTGACGTCCCCGGTCTCGATGCTGCGGGCGATCTCGATGTTGAATCCCTTGTGAACCTCCCGGATGGCCTCGATGCGGTCGCCCTGGTGGATGAAAAGGCGGGGGTGAATTCCCTGGTCGTTGGGCACTTCCGAGATTTCAATCCCCGCCGGCTTGTACACCTGAAAAATATGAGTTGCGGTTTCGCAATAAAGCGCAACCCGCCGGTAATAGCGGATTTGGGAAGCTCTCACCGGTATGTAGGAGTTGATTTTCACGGTTCTCTCTGCGTTGCAACCGCCTCTGGCGGACAGAGATCGAATCCGCATCGATGGGATCATCGGCAAAAACCAGCTTAAAGTTTAATGGCAGCATTAAAAGCGGCACCCCCGGCGGTAATCCAGCGGTGCCCGGCGAATGCAACAGCTCCCATCCGGGCCCTCGCTCCGCCGGCCTTGCTCACCTCGGCTAATTACGAGCCAATGAATTTGTATTCATTCATACAAGAAATGGGCCCATTCTAAAGCGGCGTGCAACCATTGTTACAACAAAATCAAACGGCGAAGACCTCGTGACCACCCCGCCGGATTTTTTGGTTGAAAGATCCGCACCCGGTGGTATAGATTTCTTGCGCGTTCGACATCCTTGGGGGTTTGCGCATTCCCGACACCCAAAGAGCGATGGCTCCATGACATTCGATGATTCCTGGAGGAGTTTTTCAGGCGCTTTCTCGAAGAATACGACGGAAAGAGGTGAGGGGTATGACGATCAACAGGGTGGAACGAATCGATGAGCAGGTCGCTCTCCGGCATGTTTTAATCAGCGTCTCCGACAAGCGCGGGCTCGACGTCTTTGTCCCGGAGCTCGTGCGGTTGAACCCGGGGCTGCGTATTTTCTCGACCGGCGGCACGTTTGGCCATTTGGAGAAAATTCTGGGAAAGGACGCCGGCCGGAACCTGACCCAGGTGGCAGACTACACCGGTCAGCCCGAGACCCAGGGCGGGCTGGTCAAGACGCTCGATTTTAAAATCTACCTGGGGTTGCTCACGGAAACCTACAACCCGGCGCACCAGACCGATCTGCAGCGGACCCGCAGCGTGCCGATCGACATGGCGGTGGTCAATCTCTACCCCTTCCGGGAGACCATCGCCAGGGCCGGGGTCACGGTCGAGGAGGCGCGAGGCAACATCGACATCGGCGGTCCGTGCATGATCCGCGCCCCGGCCAAGAAC
>CAZLSV010000106.1:0-3809 GCA_964562235.1 uncultured Desulfatibacillum sp. | reverse complement strand
GTGGCTTCGGTGGTGGATCCGGCCGACTACCCGGCGATCCTGGCCGAGCTCCAGGCCGGCGGCGGCAAACTGCCGCTCGCCCTGCGCTTCCGCCTGGCACAGAAGGCCTTTGCGCACACCGCCGAGTACGACCGCGCCATCGCCGATTATCTGGGCCGGCAGGATGCCGGCGGTCTGAGCGAGTGCTACCGGATGATGGCGTAGCGCGAAACCCCCGCAGGGTTATTGCCCTGGCAAACCAACAGGTTCCGCGCGGACCGATCTCCGGCGGGGCGGAGCGCTCCCCGCGGCCAGCGGCAGCCCTTCGCTTCCGGCATCGGTTTATCGCCGTGCACCCTGCGCCGTGAGCCGTGCACCCAATCTTTCAAAGGAGGCCCTCGATGTCTCAAGACCTGAAGAAAATGTACCGCACCATCATGGACGACCACTTCCCGCCGCGCATGGAAGTCAGCTTCGTGGACGGGAAGAAGCGGCAGACCCTGGTTTACGACAAGGCCACCTGGGTCATCGACGGCGTCGAGAAGGGCCTGCGCTACGGCGAGAACCCCGGCCAGGAGGCCGCGCTCTACAAGCTGGTCAACGGCAACCTGGCTCTCGGCCAGGTCGAAAACATCCAGCCCGGCCGCTACCTGGCATCGGAGACGGAACTGCTGCAGTCCGGCAAGCACCCCGGCAAGACCAACATCACCGACGCCGACAACTCGCTCAACATCCTGCGCTACTTCACCGACCGGCCTACCGTGGTGATCGTCAAGCACAACAACCCCTGCGGGGTGGCGCGCTCCGATACGCTCCTGGACGCTTACGTGAAGGCCAACATGGCAGACCGGGTGGCGGCCTTCGGCGGCTGCATCGCCAGCAACCGGGCCGTGGACAAGGCCACGGCCGAGGCGATCGCCCGGCAGTACGCCGAAGTGGTGGTGGCGCCGGAGTTCGAGGAGGGGGCGATGGAGATCTTCGCCCGCAAGAAAAGCCTGCGGGTGATGCGCATCGGCAACATGGACCGCCTGCAGGGGTATGTCGGCCAGCGGTTCGTGGAGTTCAAGAGCCTGGTCGACGGCGGCCAGATCGTGCAGTGGTCGTTTGCGCCGGTGACCCGCAGCGCGGCGGACCTGAAGATCGCCGAGTGCGAGGTCAAGGGCCGGGCCTTCCGGGTCCAGCGGGCCCCGACGCCGAAAGAGAGCGAAGACCTGCTCTTCGGCTGGTTCGTCGAAGCGGGGGTCACCTCCAATTCGGTGATCTACGTGAAGGACCAGGTGACCGTGGGCATCGGCACCGGCGAGCAGGACCGGGTGGGCGTGGCGGAGATCGCCCGCGACAAGGCCTACCGCAAGCTCGCCGACCGCTACTGCTTCGAGGCCTACGGGATCGCCTACAACGACATGCAGGATGCCGACAAGAAGGCCGAGATCGACGGCCGCGTGGCCAAGGAAAAGGGCGGGTTGATCGGCGCGGCCATGGTGAGCGACGCCTTCTTTCCCTTTCGCGACGGCGTGGAGGTCGGCATCCGCGAAGGGATACGCTCAGTGGTCCAGCCGGGCGGCTCCGAGAACGACTACCAGGTGATCGAGGCCTGCAACGAGGCCGATGTCGCCATGGTCTTCACGGGACAGCGCTCTTTCAAGCATTGAGGCCTCGCCGGCTTCCGGGAGTATGCATACCTGGAAGCTAAACGCTGGTAATCATCTTCCGGGTCAAGCGATGTTTTCTCGGGCAGATCAAAAAAACCAATTGGGATCGGATCAGACAGCAGCTGTCTGAAACCTGGTTTGGATGTCAGGGATACTTAAATAACCAGAGGCAGGGTTGGGTTTCGTTGTATAGAGCTATTGGAGAAGCCATTTTCCTGCGATGGACTGGCGGGTTGAAACCGTGACGGTTTTGAGGGTTTGCAAAATTTCACCTTCATGGCAGTAATCTAAAACAGAGGGCTGAGCCAAGCGGCCCAGCCCTCTATGATCATGCTGTTGGATCAGTCAAGCAACACTTACAGGTTTCAACAGTGAATGCTGTTGTTTGTAAGGCAAACACTCGCCAGCAATTTTGATTTACTCAGTTTAATCGCAGGAAGTAATCAGCCTGCTATCATCGCCTATTACTCCGTTAGAATTTACGCCAATGTTGAGATTGGCCGTGGCTCCCCCCGGTACCCCTAAGGGCAATTGATCAAATGTCAAAATATACTGCTTTTCATACAGAATAGAGCTGAGTTGTTGATATATAGTTGCTAAATTTTGAGTTGTCTTCGACTCAAAGAATTGTCCTCCGGTGTCATCGGCCATTTGCTCTAAAACAGCTCTGTTTGAGTTGTTGATTCCTACCGTAAAAATGGGGACTTTTTTAGCTATCGCGTTATTGATGACATCATTAAGGCTATGGGTTGAGAAATAGTCATATCCATCAGATAAGACGATCACAGCCCTTCTATAATCTGTCATAGCCGACGTGTCGTCAACGGCCTTGAAAGCGGCATCGTATAAATTGGTATCGTTATTATTGGTGAAGGGAGCTAAGACGGCAGTTGACAATGCAATTTTGTCTGATGTGAAAGGTTGCGTCACCTCGACACCTGTGCCGAATTTGATGACCTCACCCATGTCAGTCGCCCTCAAGTTATCAAACAGCGATATCAGGCCGCTCTGGATTTCCAAAAGGGACTCGGAAGGTATAGAGCCGCTGTAATCCATCGCAGCTGCTATCGCGATTTTTTCGTACACGGTTTCGACATAATTGGCTGTGCTGATTGGCCGTCCGGTAACGCCTTCCGTAACCGTGAAGTCGGCCCCGGTCAGACCCAAAAGAGGATATCCTCCTTGATCACTCACAGATAAATATGCAACCACCCCGGGGAGGGGACATGATGTTTTAAGTTGGTTGATTCGGACTGTTAGCGTTCCCACAGGCTCGGCGATGCCGCTTAGCGCAAGCGCCAGCGCAGATGAATTGCTGGAATTTGACGCTATTTGTATGCTTGCAGCGAACGAACCGGTTGTACCCGGTTGGAAGTCGCTTTTTCTTTGGCGGTACTCGTCATCGGGATCAGGTGTGCAGATAGCGGTTGTGAAGTTTCGTAAGCAAAACAAGCGCAGCCATCGAGCCGATCATACACAGGAACATGTCGCTTTGCGTGTCCCAGATGTAACCCTGGGTACCGAGAAAGGCTTCCGTGTCCGTCGGATTGGAAAGCGAGGCCAGCCATTCGATGATTTCGTAAAGCGCCGAGAAAGCCAAGGGCACGGCGACCGATATGAAACCCAGCCATTTTCCGCGCTTCAACGGCGATGTCCGCGAAAGAATTTCGCGCGTGTACAACGCCGGGCCAAACCCCTGCATGAAGTGGCCGATCTTGTCGTAATTGTTGCGTGTCCAGCCGAACCAATCTTGCATCCAAAAGCCCAGCGGCACTTTGGCGTAGGAGTAATGGGCGCCCAGCATCAGGATCAGGGCGTGGACGGCGATCAGCGTATAAATCAGACCGGTCAGCGGGAATCGTTTGTGTGTCAGCAGAATAACCGGCAACGCCATCATGACCGGCAAGGTTTCCAGCACCCAGGTGAGACGGGTATCCAGCGGATTGATCCCCGACCAAACTCCAAACATCAGGACGATGACCAACAGGATTAGGTGATACGTTCTGGGCGGCATGACCGGCGGCCTTTCCGTCTCGAGATATCCAGGTTATTACTCCGGCAAATGTCTTCCAAGTAACTTGAGAGTTACTTGCTGATGAAGCCCCGCCGCGGCGGGGTGCGGTGCTTTCAAGCAAGTTGAATTTTTCCGTGGGAGCGGCATCTTGCCGCGAAATGATC